>NZ_SLYP02000001.1:1822500-2422500 GCF_004341505.2 Sphingomonas sp. JUb134 | reverse complement strand
CCGCCTTCGCCAAGTCGCAGCTCGGCGCCGGCATCACCCTGCCGACCGGGGGCACCGTGTTCGTGTCGGTCAAGGACAGCGACAAGGCGGTGATCCTGCCGGGCGCGCGGCTGCTGGTGGAGTTGGGCTTCGCCATCGTCGCGACCGCCGGCACCGCCGACTATCTCGCCGAACACGACGTGCCGGTCGAGCGCGTCAACAAGGTGGCGCAGGGCCGGCCGCACATCGTCGACCGGATCCTCGACGGCGACATCGCGCTGATCTTCAACACCACCGAAGGCTGGCAGTCGCTGCGGGACTCCGAGTCCATCCGCGCGTCTGCGGTCGCGCAGAAGGTGCCGTACTTCACCACGGCATCGGCGAGCGTGGCCACGGCGCAGGCGATCGAGGCCCTCTCGCGGCGCTCCCTTGAAGTGCGTCCGCTACAGGCCTATTATTCGCGGCCGCACAACTGATCCCCAGAACAAGACGATAGGTGCGGGCGGGCCATCCGGGTCCGCTCGCGCCAGGGGACGTGAACGAAGGACCGCAACGATGGCGACCGTCGAAAAGATGCCGATGCTCCAGGAGGGCTATGAAAAGCTCATCCAGGACCTGAAGCGTCTCAAAGAAGAACGGCCGCAGATCGTGGACGCGATCGAGGAAGCGCGCGCGCACGGCGATCTTTCGGAAAACGCCGAATACCACGCTGCCAAGGAGCGCCAGGGCCAGGTCGAGGCATCGATCTCCGACATCGAGGACAAGCTCAGCCGCGCGCAGGTGATCGACCCGCGCGACCTGTCGGGCGACAAGATCGTGTTCGGCGCCACCGTCACGCTGCTCGACGACGATGACAAGCCGGTGAAGTACCAGATCGTCGGCCAGACCGAGGCGGACGCCAAGACCGGCCGCATCTCGTACAACTCGCCGCTCGGCCGCGCGCTGATCGGCCGCAAGGTCGACGACGAGGTCGAGGTCTCGGTTCCCGCCGGCGACCGCTATTACGTGGTGTCCAAGATCGAGTTCATCTGATCGACCGGCCCGGCGCGCGGGGACGTTCGCCGGGCTCGTGCGTTCCGCCGGGGCAACCAGGAAGGAAACGCATGGGATTGCTCGTCGACGGTGTTTGGCAGGATCGCTGGTATGACACCAGCAAGACGGGCGGGCGCTTCGAACGCTCCAAGAGCCAGTTTCGCAACTGGGTGACGCCCGACGGCGCCGCCGGTCCAACCGGCGAGGGCGGTTTTGCGGCGGAGCCCGGCCGCTACCACCTCTACGTGAGCCTCGCCTGTCCCTGGGCGCACCGCACGCTGATCGCGCGCCGGCTGAAGGGGCTGGAAGACCTCGTCTCCGTCTCGGTCGTCCACTGGCTGATGCAGGAGAACGGCTGGACCTTCGCCGCCGGCCCCTGCGTCACCGGCGATCCGATCCACGGCGCCGACTATCTGCACCAGGTCTACACCGCCGCCGATCCGCACTACAGCGGCCGAGTCACCGTGCCGGTCCTGTGGGACAAGCAGCGCGCCACCCTCGTCAGCAACGAATCCGCCGACATCCTGCGCATGTTCGGCAGCGCGTTCGATTGCGTCGGCGCGCGCAAGGGTGACTTCTACCCCGAACCGCTACGGGCGGAGATCGACGCGCTCAACGAGCGCATCTACCACGACGTGAACAACGGTGTGTACCGCGCCGGCTTCGCCACCACACAGGACGCCTATGAGGAAGCCGTCGTCCCGCTGTTCGCAGCCCTCGACGCGTTGGAGGCGCGGCTAGCGCAGGGGCGCTACCTGTTCGGCGATACGCTGACGGAGGCCGACATCCGCCTCTTCACCACCCTCATCCGCTTCGATCCGGTCTACCACGGTCACTTCAAGTGCAACCTGCGCCGGATCGCCGACTATCCCGCGCTCTCCCGCTTCGTGCGCGACGTCTACCACCTGCCCGGCGTCGCCGAGACGACCAACTTCGATCACATCAAGCGCCACTATTACCAGAGCCACACCACCATCAACCCGACCGGCATTGTCCCCGTCGGGCCGGACATGGCGCTGGAGCTCGGCGGATGACCGACCGCAGCCTGGTCGCCGCACACCCCGCCCATCGCGATGACATTGCGGACCTCGTCACCCGCCGTCCGCTGCCCGGACCCGGCCTGCCCCAGGTCGACCCCTTCCTGTTCCTCAACCACCACGGTCCGCAGACCTATTCGCCCGGCAACCACGGCCTCCCGTTCGGCCCGCATCCGCACCGCGGGTTCGAGACGGTGACCTTCATCCTGGAGGGAAGCCTCGCCCATCACGACACCGGCGGCCACGCCTATGTGGTCGATGCCGGCGGCGTGCAGTGGATGACGGCCGGCTCGGGCCTGATCCACGCCGAACTCTCCCCGCCCGCATTCAAGCGCACCGGCGGCCCGATGGAGATCCTGCAACTCTGGGTGAACCTGCCCGCCCGCCTCAAGATGACGGAGCCGCGCTACACCGGCGTGCAGGCGGATGCGATCCCGGTGCTGCCGCTCGGGTCCGGCTGCGAGCTGCGGCTCATCTCCGGCAGCTTCGCCGATAGGCAGGGTCCGGTGGACTCGCTCACCGGCGTCTTCATGTCGGTCGTATCGCTCGCCCCCGAAGCCGACGTCCGCCTGCCGGCACCCGCCGACCGCAGCGTCTTCCTCTACGCCGTGCGCGGAAACGTTGCCGTCGCGGGCAAGCCGCTCCCGCAATGGCACCTCGCAGAACTCGCCCACGACGGGGACACGCTCGCGCTCGCAAGCGAAGCCGGCGCGCTGCTCCTCTTCGGCCACGCCGACCCGATCGGCGAGCCGGTCGTCGCCCACGGACCCTTCGTGATGAACACGCGCGAGGAGATCGTCCAGGCGATCCACGATTACCAGGCCGGTCGCTTCGGCGATCCCGCCGGCCTTCGCATCTGACAGGGGGAGACAAGCATGCGCGTCGCGGTGTTCAGTACCAAGGGTTACGACCGCCGGTTCCTGGAGGCCGCGAACGCGAAGTTCGGCCACGGGCTGAGCTTCTTCGAGGCGCGGCTGGACGAGCAGACGGCGGTGCTGGCGGAGGGCCATGACGCGGTCTGCGTCTTCGTCAACGATCGGGTCGACCGTCCCGTGCTGGAGGCGCTGGCGAACACCGGCATCCGCACCATCGCGCTGCGATGCGCCGGCTTCAACAACGTCGATCTGCGTGCCGCCGACGCGCTGGACATCACGGTCGTGCGCGTGCCCGCCTATTCGCCGCACGCGGTATCGGAGTTCACCGTCGCACTGCTGATGGCGCTCGATCGCAAGATCCACCGCGCCTGGGCGCGCGTGCGGGAAAACAATTTCGCGCTCGACGGGCTGATCGGCCGCAACGTCCACGGCCGCACGGTGGGCGTCATCGGCACCGGCCGCATCGGCGGGTATGTCGCGCGCGCCTTTCGCCTCGGCTTCGGTTGCGAGGTGCTGGCAAGCGACGTCACGCCCGATCCCGAACTGGAAGCGATCGGCGTGCGCTATGTCGAGCCGGCCGAATTGCTGCGCCAGGTCGACATCGTCAGCCTCCATTGTCCGCTGACGCCGGAGACGCGCCACATCGTCGACGCCGCAGCCATCGCGGCCGCACGCCCCGGCCTGATCGTCGTGAACACCAGCCGCGGCGGGCTGATCGACACCTCTGCGCTGATCGAAGGCCTCAAGTCCCGCAAGATCGGCGGCGTCGCACTGGACGTCTATGAGCAGGAGGCGGACCTGTTCTTCGAGGATCTGTCCGACGAGATCATCCAGGACGATGTCTTCCAGCGCCTGCTGACCTTTCCGAACGTCCTCGTCACCGGCCATCAGGCGTTCCTGACCAACGAAGCGCTCGAAGCCATCGCCGCCACCACCCTCGACAGCCTCGCCCGCGCCGAAGCCGGTGAACCGCTCCCGCTACGCCTCAGCGCAGAGATGGTGCACGCCTAGCCACGCGGTACCAGCGGTCGCGGCGGTGGCAACGCCGACCGCGCCCGTCCAGGCCCTTAGTCCGCGTCGTCTTCCCCACGCTTGCGCGCGCAGGCGGCGTGGCACCCGCCGGGGCATTGCTTGTCCGGCCCCTGCCGGTCCTCCCCGATGGGGATCGACACGCGCCCGCCGTGGCACGTCGCCACCACCAGCACCCGGCTCGGCAGCGCACCCGCGGGCACTGCCAGCATCAGCGCGCTGGCCCCGGACAGGGCCGCACAAGCGAGACGCGTGAGGGGCGGGGCGCTGGTCAGCATCGCGCTACCTTCATGCGCCGTGGCCTCCCTGTCCACGTTGACCGCGCGCAAACACGGCTTTGGGCTGGATCAAAGCTGGCGGACCGGGCCGCTCCTATCCCGCCCTCACCCAATTTGAAGGAGACGGGGGATGAACAAGACGATGAAGGGCGCGATCCTCGCCGCTCTTGCAGCCGGTGTGGCGGCAACGCCTGCGGCAGCCCAGGATACCGGCCGCGTCGGCCTCGCGGCAGGCGACGTCCTGGTCCGCCTGCGCGGCATCGTCGTGGCGCCGAACGAGAAGTCGGGCAGCGTGCTCCCGGCGTTCCCGGGTGAAAAGGTCAGCGTCAACAACAGCTTCATGCCCGAAGTTGACGTCACCTATATGGCGACCGACAACATCGGCTTCGAACTGATCGCCTCCACCACCAAGCACAAGGCGTCGGGCCAGACCGGTACCACCGGCTCGCTCGGCAAGCTCGCCAGCACCTGGGTGCTGCCGCCGACGCTCACGGCCCAGTACCACCTCAACCCGATCGGCACCGTGCGCCCCTACGTCGGCGCGGGCGTCAACTACACGATCTTCTGGAACGAGAAGGCGTCGGGTTCGCTCGAGGCGGCGGTCGGCGAGACCCGGGTCAAGATGGACGACAGCTTCGGCTGGGCCGCCCAGGCCGGCGTCGACATCGACCTCACACCCAAGGTCTTCCTGAACCTCGATGTGAAGTACATCGACATCGACACCACCGCCAAGCTCTACACCACCGCGGCCGGTCGCCAGACCGTCAAGCTCAGCCTCGATCCGCTGGTGTTCGGCATCGGCATCGGCACCCGCTTCTAAGGCTCTCCGCCCGGAGCGAGGGGACCCTGTTCCTCCACCTCAACCGACTGCCCGCGCAGGACGGAGAGGCGGAGGGGCAGGGTTTTTCCGTGTGCGACGACGCTGGAGTGGAAGACGAACCGGCCACAAGCGGCCGCAGGGCGTCAGGAAAGCGCCAGCCAGCCCGCCGCGCCGCCAAAGCCCACAAGCGCGAGCGGCAGCCAGCGCCCCTTCAGCCGCCAGCTGACCAGCGCCGCGACCACGAAGATCGCCACCACCGGCAGCAGCCGGGGCGCTCGCTCCAGCGTGCTGGGGCCGAGTTCCAGGAAGGTCGCCGCGATGATGCCGACCACCATGGCCGCCACGCCGTCGAGCACGCGCTGTAGGGTCGGGTTGTCGACCAGCGCCTCCAGCCGCTCGAAGAAGAGCAGCGAGAAGGCAAAGGCCGGCAGGAACATGCCCGCCGTGATCGCCAGCGCACCCGCCAGGCCCCCGGCGAGATAGCCGGCAAAGGTCGCAAAGATCACCAGCGGCGCCGGCAACAGCCCGGCCAGCGCCACCCCGTCCAGGAAGGCGCCGTCCGCGAGCCAGCCCCGGCCGACCGTATCCTCGCGCACATAGGGGATGGCGGTATAGGCGCCCCCAAAGGTGAGAAGCCCGCCCTTCAGCCCCGCCACGAACAGCGCGAGAACCCCGGCTGGGGCCGCCGCGTGCGCGACCACGGCGTCCGGCGCCCCGCGGGCCTGGATCCCGATCCAGGCCGCGACCGCCACCAGCAGCACCGAGCCGAGGATCGCCACCGGCCGCCTGAGAAACGCATGGGCAGCCCCCGCCGCCGCCAGCAGGATCCAGAAGGGGATGCCCGCCAGCGTGCCGAGGAGGCCGAGGATCGCCAGCCCCACCAGGGTCCGGTCGACCAGGATATGGCTGCCGATCCGGTGCACGGCCCGCAGGATGATCGCCAGCACCGCTGCCTGCACGCCCAGCAGCACGCCCGCGAGCTGCGCATTGCCCGCAATGAAGGCGGCATAGGCCCAGGCGCACAGCAGCATCAGGAGGAAGCCCGGCAGCATGAACCCCAGGCCCGCCAGCACCCCGCCGATACGCCCGCGCGCGACCATGCCCATGTGCACGCACAGCTCGTGCGCCTCCGGCCCGGGCAGCACCTGCATCACCGCCAGCAGTCGGTTGAACCGGCTGCCCGGGATCCAGCCTTCCTCCTCCACCAGCGCCTGGCGGATCATCGCGATCTGCGCGACCGGCCCGCCAAAGGCGAGCAGGCCGAAGCGCAGGAACTTGGCGAACAGCTGGGGAAGGCTGATGGCGGAAGGGTGGGGCGAATGGGCGTGCATCATATCGGCTCCTGGTCGCAAAGGCGCGACTCCGGGAGCGGACTTGGACGACAACCGTCTGAACGGGCGTCCGCGACAAAGGCCCGTGCGACCAATTATGCACGATCACCGCCCCGACACAACGGCCGCCAGCGAGCGATGAACGCCCTCGCGGCCGATCCGCCCTACCGCGGCTTATTCAGGGGGGGCCTTCCGTTCTCCGACTCCAGGCGGAGAGGCCGCGAACTATCGCTCCACGGAAGCAGGTTGGATCAGATCCCAGCGGTTGCCGTAAAGGTCTTCGAAGACGGCGACGATGCCATATGGCTCGTGGCGAGCCGCCTCGACGAAACGCACGCCCCGCCTTGTGTAGGTGAGGTGATCCCGGGCGAAGTCATCGGTCTCCAGAAACAGGAACACCCGCCCACCGCCCTGATGCCCGATCGCCTGCCGTTGCCGGTCGCCTACTGCGCGCGCCAGGAGCAGTCCGCCCTGCGCACCGCGCGGCGCGACCACGACCCACCGCGTCCCGTCTGCCAGCTCGGAATCCTCACGCAACTCGAAGCCAAGCTTCCCGACGAAGAAGGACAGGGCGGTGTCATATTCGTCGACGAGAAGGGTGGTCAGGCTCAAGCGCTGGGGCATCCGGTGAAGCTGCCCGAATCTGCGCGTTGCGCCAAGGCACGCTGCCCGTTTGAGATCGTCGCGGGAAAGGCAGCGGCGCCGCGCGATGCCTGCTATGACGGTCTTCCTCGTCAAGGGAGGCTGCCCGCTGATCACCCAGTCGCGGACCGGAAGGTAACGGCCCGAAGCGTTCGCGCTGGCAGGCGCGGCTGTGCGTGGACGGCATGCTCATGGACTGATCGCAACCGAACAGGGAGAAGGCGCATGGCACACACCGGCACACGCTCGAAGGGTCTACTGCGCTGGGCGCTGCCGCTGGCGACGGTTGCGCTTTCCACACCGATGCCGGCGCGTTCGCAGGAAACGCAGGTGCTGCCCGCGTCCGAATGGCAGGTCTATGGCACCGCCTATACCCGGACACGCGATGCCGACGTGCCTGGAGAGGGCACGGTGCGGGTCGAGCCGCGTGGCACGAGCGGTGGCGAGCCATGGTCCAGCGGCGCCGCGCTTTCGATACCGGGAGCGCTCTCCGCTGGAGAACGGGTGAGTGCGGTGTTCTGGGTATGCGCGGAACGCCCCACGGCCGTGACGATCGGAATGCAGGGCGGAGCACCCGGCTACGCCCGCTTCGCCCAGGCGCAGGTTACGCTTGCCCCCAGGTGGCAGCAGGTGACGATCAGCGGCACCGCGCCCTCCGCCTTCGCCGCCGGAACCCAGTCGCTGTCCGTCCCGCTCGGGCTCGCGGCGGGAAACGTGACGTTGGGCCCGGTCGCGTTTCAGCGCGGCGCACCCGACCGCGACGGAGTGACTAGCGCCTTTGCCGCCTTTCGCCCGCGGTCGATCGCCATGGACGTGACGATCCCGTCCGAACCCGGCGTGACGCTGGCAGGAACGCTGCACCTGCCGGTCGGGCGCCCCGGCCCGCTGCCGATCGCCGTGCTGATCCAGGGTCACGGGCGCAATGGTCGCGGCGGCTTCCCAGAGATCGTGAAGCGACTCGCCGCGGATGGCATCGCCACACTGGAATATGACAAGCGCGGCATCGGCCAGTCGACCGGCGAGTATCGCGAGGACATCGAGCGGCTGACTGCCGATGCCGCAGCGGCGGTGGCCGCGATGCGCCGCCGGCCGGACCTCGACGGCCGCCGCGTCGCGCTGGTCGGGCAGAGCCAAGGCGGCGTGATCGCCCCGGCCGTGGCCGCGGCCGATCCGGCCATCGCCGCGGTGGTGACGCTGGCGGGCTCCGTCGGCGACGGCCTGCCCTACCTCCGCCAGGCGCTGCGCAACCAGATGGTTGCAGCACACCGGCCGGCGGCTTCGATCGAGCCGACGGTGGATGCCGCGCTTGCGCTGATCCAGGGTCGGATCGACAACCGCGATGCCGCGGCGATGGCGCCGCTGCGCGCCACGCTGGTCGAACGGCTGCAGGCGTCGGGCTTCACACGGGTCGAAAGCGAAGCGGGGCTGGCGATGATCGATACCGAAGAGGTGGCCCGGGCGCACCGCTTGCGCTCCGCGTCCGATCTGCGCGCGTTGCAGGTGCCGGTGCTGGCGGTGTTCGGCACGCTGGATCCGCTGGTCGTCGCGTCGCAGGAGGCGCCCGCCGCGCGTACTGCGCTTGCCGCCAATCCGCGCGCCCGGGTGGTGGTGTTCGACGGGCTGAGCCATTGGTTCCAGGAAGGCGCCACGACCGGAACCGTGGAAGAGAGCGCCGCCCTGGGTGCGAACCTCGGTTCGCCCCGGCTCGTTTCGCTGGTCGGCGACTGGTTGCGCGATGCGCTCGCGCCGCGCGGGCTTGAGGCTCCCCAATAGGCCGGACGTCCGCTTTCAACCCGATGCCGTCCCGATAGCGCATGATCTGAAGGTGGAGGTCCATGCCCCAGGCGCGCCGGAACGAGGCCGCCTCTGTCCTACAGCAGCGACCCCGGGCTACGCTCCTCTCCCCTCAACCCAAGGTCGGAGCGTTGCCGGAGCATGATCGCCATCAGCTGCGCGAAGGATGCAATCCGGGCCGGCGTGATGCCGCCCGGAGAAGCCGCGCACTGCCGCGAAAACGCGCTTTCGGCACAGGACGACGGAAGCGTTCTTGGACTAACTTTAGCCTAACCTTCCGCGATCCGATCACTCGTCGGGACCCTCGGCCGGGGCCTCGTCATCGATCAACACCCGCATGGCGGCGCCGTCCATGTCCTCGAACTGGCCCGACTTCACCGACCAGAAGAACGCGCCCAGGCCCGCCAGGCCGAGCAGCAGCGCGATGGGGATCAACAGGGCCAGGCCGTTCATCGCGCAGCACTCCGCAGCCGCAGCGCATTGGCGACCACGATCAGCGAGGAACCGGACATGGCGAGCGCCGCGATCAGGGGCGTCACATAGCCCGCGATCGCGAGCGGCACGGCCAGCACGTTGTAGCCGATCGCCAGCGCGAAGTTCTGCCGCACCACCGCCATGGTGCGGCGCGCGGCGGCGATCGCCACCGGCACCGGCATCAGCCGGTCGCCCAGGAACAGCAGGTCCGCGGCGGTCTGGCCGACGTCGCTGGCGGAGGAGGGGGCGATCGAGACGTGCGCCGCCTTCAGCGCCGGGCCGTCGTTGAGGCCGTCGCCCACCATCAGCACGCGGCGACCGGAGGCGGCCAGCCGCTCGATCGCGGCGAACTTGTCGGCGGGCGACAGCTCGGCCGTCGCCTCGACCGCCAGCTGATGGCCGATCGCCGCCACGGCTTGCGCCCGGTCTCCGGACAGGATGGCGGGCGCAAGCCCCTGGCTGCGCAGCCGCGCGACTGCCGTCTCGGCATCGGGCCGCAGGGCGTCCTCGAACCGCAGCAGCCGCGCCGGCGCGCTGCCGAGCACGAAGCCGGTGCTGAGCGCCGCGCCCTCCGCCGGCTGCTCCGCGCCGACCCAGTCCGCCCGGCCGAGCCGTGCACGCATCCCATCGACATGTCCCTCGATGCCCAGGCCGGGCTGCTCGATCATGTCCGCGAGCGTCGCTGCCTGGATGCCCTCTGCCTCCAGCGCTGCCGCCAGCGCCCGGGACAGCGGATGGCGGCTGGCGCGCGCCAGCGCGAGCGCGACCGGCTTCTCCTCTGCGGTGAGCGGCAGGGTGTCGAACGGGGTCGGCCGTCCCAAGGTCAGCGTGCCGGTCTTGTCGAACAGCGCGACGTCGGCCTCGGCCAGCCGCTCCAACGCCGAACCGTCCTTGATCAGCACGCCCGCCCGCATCAGCGCGCCGGACGCGACCACCTGGGCCACCGGCACCGCCAATCCTAAGGCGCAGGGGCAGGTGATGATCAGCACGGCGACCGCGATCAGCACCGCCTGGTGCACGCCGGCCCCGGCCAGCATCCAGCCCAGGAAGCTCAACGCCGCCAGGCTGTGGACCGCCGGCGCATAGAGCCGTGCGGCGCGATCGGCGATCCGGACGTAGCGCGACTTGGTGCCGCCCGCCGCCTCCATCAGCCGGGCGATGTCCGCGATCGCGGTGTTCTCGCCCGCGGCGGTCACCTTCACGATCAACGGCCCGTCCATGTTGATCGTGCCCGCGAGCACCTTGCTGCCGGCTGTCACCGTCTCCGGCACGCTTTCGCCGGTGATCAGCGACCGGTCGACGCTGCTGGTGCCGCTCTCCACCACGCCGTCGGCCGCCAGCCGGTCGCCCGCCGCCACCAGCATCCGCATGTTGGGGGCAACCTCCTCGGCCGCGCGCCACTGGGGCACGTTCTGCTTGTCGAGCACCTGCGCGCCGGGCGCCGTCTGGCGCAGCAGCGCGCCCGCGCTGTCCTGCGCCCGCGCCCGCATCACGCTGTCCAGGAAGCGCCCCGCCAGCAGGAAGAACAGCAGCATGACGGCGCCGTCGAAGTACGCGTCGTGGCCGCCGGTCGCGGTCTCGTAGAGGCTCAGCCCGCAGGCGAGGACCACCCCGATCGAGATCGGCACGTCCATGTTGGTGCGGCCATGGCGCAGCGCCGCCCAGGCGCTGCGGAAGAACGGGCGCCCGGCATAGGCGACCGCCGGCAGCGCGATCATCGCCGACAGCCAGTGGAACAGCTGCCGGGTCGCGCCTTCCGCGCCGGACCAGACGGACACCGACAGCAGCATGACGTTCATCGCGGCGAAGCCGGCGACGGCCAGCGCCTTCACCAGCTCGCGGCTCTCCCGGCTGGCGGCACCGTCCGCTTCGCCCAGGAACGGCTCGGCGGGAAAGCCGATGCGGGCGATCGCCGCGCGCACCGCGCCGGTGTCGAGTTCGGGGAGATGGGTGACCCGCACCCGCTTGGCCGTGAAGTTGACCCGCGCGTCGATCACCCCCGGCGTGGCGGCGAGCCCGCCCTCCAGCTTGGCGATGCAGCCGGCGCAATGCAGCGTCGGCACGCTGAACTGGCTGGTGGCGCAGCGCTCGGCCGCAACGGCCGCGGGGGCGGGGGCGTTCATGCGCCGACCTGGTCGTCGAAGCGGGCGGTGCTGCGCCCCTCCCGGACCCCGATCCGGAGCAGCCAGCGTCCCTCCGGCAGCGGCTGTTGCGAGGCGAAGGCGCCGCCGCCGACGTTCACGAAGTGGAGCTTCTGCTCGGGCGCGCGGCCCAGCGGGTGGGTCGCTACCGCGTCGATCGTGGCGGCGTACAGCGGCCCCATCGGCGAGCGGGTGGCGATACGGACGGTGCGGCTGTGATCCACCGTCACGTCCAGCTTCCAGCCAAGCGCTTCCTGCGCGCGTGCCTCGGCAAGCCACCGGTTGAACTTCTGGCTGGCGACATAGCTGTTGTCGACCACGGTTCCCCCGAACGTGCCGACCGCGAAGCGCGCCATGACGAAGTTCACGGCGATGATCGTGCCGAACATGCCCAGCAGGATCGCCAGCATGTGCCAGCCGGTGAAGCGGCGGGCGGGGGCGGGGCGGGGGCTGATCATTGTCCGGTCTCCGGGCGCTCGAAGAAGTTCTCGTCGGTGTCCTGGCCGCCTTCCTGGTCGAGGGCGCGGACGGTGAAGGTCACGTCCTGGCGGGTCGGTCCTTGAGCGGGCGCGGCTACGAACACGCGGGTCCTCGCGACCTGGTCGGCGGGCACCTTCAGCCGCACGGTCGAGCCCGCCGTCTCGCGGCTGCCGGCGTCGTTCCACATGGCGGCGCGCGTCAGGCCCGAAAGCCCGATCTCCACCTCGCGCGGGCGGTTCTCCATGTTGCGGACCTTGACCGTGTAGGTGTTGCGGATGCTGCCGTCCGACAGGCGGACGTAGAGCGGGTTGCGCGTCTGGCTGACCGACAGGTCGATGCGCGTGCGGGTGCCCAGGGCAAACAACATGCCCATGCCGATCCCCGCCCACACCAGCGTGTAGAGGATGGTGCGCAGCCGCAGCAGCCGGCGCAGCGGATGCATCGGCTCGCCGCCTTCGCCCGCGATCGTCTCGTCGGCGATGGTGCTGTAGCCGATCAGCCGCGGCGGCCGGCCGATCTTGGCCATGATTTGGTCGCACGCATCGATGCACAGCCCGCAGGTGATGCAGCCGATCTGGCTGCCGTTGCGGATGTCGATGCCGGTCGGGCACACCGCGACGCAGGCGTTGCAATCGATGCAGTCGCCGATCCGCGGCGTCTTTTCCGGGTTGGCGGCGAGCGCCACCAGCGAGGGGATGCCGACCTGCGGCTCGGCGCCCTGGTCCTGCACCTCCGGCCGGCGCGCGGCAGGGCCGGCGCGCTTCAGACCATGGGTGCGCGGCTCGCCCCGCCAATATTTGTAGGTGACCAGCAGCGACTTCTCGTCGAGCATCGCGCCCTGGATGCGCGGCCAGGGGCACATGTAGACGCACACCTGCTCGCGCATCAGGCCGCCCAGCACATAGGTGGTGCCGGTCAGGATCGCGATGGTGGCATAGGCGGCGATCGGCGCCTCGCCGCGGACGACCTGGCCGAACAGCGTCGGCGCATCGTCGAAGTAGAAGATCCAGGCACCGCCGGTCGCAACCGCGATCAGCAGCCAGATGCCATGCTTGGTGACGCGCTTGGCGATCTTGGCCGGACCCCATGGCGCCTTTTGCAGGCGGATCTGGGCGTTGCGGTCGCCTTCGATCGCGCGTTCGACATGGACGAACAGGTCGGTCCACACCGTCTGCGGACAGGCATAGCCGCACCAGGCGCGCCCCACCGCAGAGGTCACCAGGAACAGGCCGATGCCCGCCATGATCAGCAGACCGGCCACATAGTAGAACTCGTGCGGCCAGATCTCGATCGAGAACATGAAGAAGCGGCGGTGGGCGATGTCCACCAGCACCGCCTGGTCGGGGGCGTACGGCCCCCGATCCCACCGCAGCCACGGCGTCACATAGTAGATGGTCAGGGTCACGGCCATCAGCGCCCACTTCAGCCGGCGGAAGCTGCCGTCGACTGCCTTGGGAAAGATCTTGGTGCGGGCCTCGAACAGCTTCTGCTTGGGGCCCGCCAGGTCGTCAGGGCTGGACATTTCGGGGTTGCGCGACCGGTGTGGCCGCCTCCGGGTTGGACGTGGCGGCCGCAACGGCTGCCGGCGTCTCGGGTACGAACGCCTCGCCGCCGCCCAGCGAATGGACATAGGCCGCGAGCATTTTCATGGTGACGGGGTCGAGGCGATGACCCCAGGCGGGCATCACGCCATAGCGCGAGTTGGTGACGGTCTCCGTCAGCGTGTCGCGATCGCCGCCGTACAGCCAGATGCCGTCGGTCAGGTTCGGGGCACCGAACTCGCGCATGCCCTTGCCCTGCGGCCCGTGGCAGGCGACGCAGTTGTTCGCGAACAGCGTGGCGCCGCGGCGGGCGGCCTCGCTCGGCTTCTCCTGATGGGAGAGAACCCGGACATAGCTCACCACGTCCTGAACCTCTGCCGGCTGGAGGATGCCGTCGCGGCCAAAGGCCGGCATCACCGACATGCGGGTCGCATCGTTGCCGGGCTGGCGGATGCCGTTCAGCAGCGTCTGCTGGATCGTCTTCAGGTCGCCGCCCCAGAGCCAGTCGTCATCGTTGAGGTTGGGATAGCCCTTGGTGCCGGCGGCGCCTGCGCCATGGCACTGCACGCAATAGACCTTGAACGCCGCGCTGCCGCCGGCAACGGCCGCCTGAAACAGCTCGCTGTTCTCCGGCAGACGCTCGATCTGGACGCGGGCCAGGGCCTGCTCGATCGGCGCCTTGCGGGTGCCCTCGGTCGCCACTTCCTTCGCCAGCTGGCCGCGGCTGGACCAGCCCAGCACGCCGGCGGTGGCGCTGTGGACCAGCGGCCACGCCGGGTAGAGCACGACATACACCGCCGCGAACACGATGCTGGCGAAGAAGGTGATCAGCCACCAGCGTGGCATCGGCGTGTCGAGTTCCTCGATGCCGTCCCATTCGTGGCCGACGGTGCTGGTGCCGGTCTTGTCGTCGATCCGCTTGCGCTCAACCATCGGAGCGGTCCTCTTCCTCGAAGATGCTGTGGGCGGCCTGGTCGTGGTGCTTCCCGGCGTTGCGGCGGAACGTCCATCCGACCAGCACGAGGAAGACCACGCTCATGAAGACCAGGCCGTAGCTGTCTGCGAAATGCCGCAGATCGCTGTAGTTCACCGGGGCTGCTCCTGTGCCTCCGCCGACCGGAAATCGACGGTGGTGCCGAGCATCTGGAGGTACGCGACCAGCGCATCCATCTCAGTCAGTCGGTTTGGATCCCCGTCGAAGTCACGGGCCTGCGCCTTGGGATAGCGGCGGGCGAGGTCGGCGGCGTCGCCGTCGGCCAGGGCTTGGAGCGACAGGTCCTGCTGCGCCTTCTGGATGTCCTCGTCGGTGTAGGGGACGCCGACCCGGCGCATGGCGGTCAGGTGCTTGGCCATGTCGCCCGCATCCAGGTCGCGCGCGGCCATGAAGGCATAGGGCGGCATGATCGACTCCGGCACCACGGAGCGCGGGTCCTTGAGGTGCTGGACGTGCCACTCGTCCGAGTAGCGACCGCCGACTCGGGCCAGGTCCGGCCCGGTGCGCTTGGAGCCCCACTGGAACGGGTGATCGTACATGCTCTCGGCCGCTAGGCTGTAGTGGCCATAGCGCTCGACCTCGTCCCGGAAGGGGCGGATCTGCTGGCTGTGGCAGTTGTAGCAGCCCTCGCGGATGTAGATGTTGCGACCCGCGAGCTCGAGCGGGGTGTAGGGGCGGACCCCCTCCACCTTCTCGACCGTGGAGTCGATCCAGAACAGGGGAGCGATCTCCACGATGCCGCCGATGATCACCGTCAGGAAGGCGAGGACGCCCAGCACGGTGACGTTGCGTTCGATCTTCTTGTGATCGAGGAACTTGGAAGCCATCGTCCTTGTCCTTACTCGGCGGGAGCGGGCTGGGGGGTACCGGCGGCGGGCACCCGCACGACCGGGCGGTCCGCCTCGGGATCAAAGGCGGCGTCGGTCATCGGCGCCTCCTGGCGCAGGTCGCCCTTGATCGTCTTGAAGATGTTCCAGGCCATCACCAGCGCGCCGGTGAGGTAGAACAGGCCGCCCAGCATGCGGATCACGTAGTAGGGCTTCATCGCGGAGACGACCTCGGCGAAGGCGTAGACTAGGTACCCGTCCTCGCCGTACTCGCGCCACATCAGGCCCTGGGTGATGCCCGCCACCCACATGGAGGAGGCGTAGAGAACGATCCCCAGCGTCGCGAGCCAGAAGTGCCAGTTCACCATCCGGAGCGAGTAGAGCCGTTCGCGACCCCACAGGCGCGGCGCCATGTAGTAGATCGCCGAGAAGGTGATCATGCCGTTCCAACCGAGCGCACCGGAGTGCACGTGGCCGACCGTCCATTCGGTATAGTGGCTGAGCGAGTTGACCGACTTGATCGACATCATCGGGCCCTCGAAGGTCGCCATGCCGTAGAAGGCGAGCGCGAAGACCATCATGCGGATGATCGGATCGGTGCGGATCTTGTCCCAGGCGCCGTTGAGCGTCATCAGGCCGTTGATCATGCCGCCCCAGCTGGGCATCCACAGCATCACCGAGAACACCATGCCCAGCGTTTGCGCCCAGTCTGGCAGCGCCGTGTAGTGGAGGTGATGCGGACCTGCCCAGATGTAGAGGAAGATCAGCGACCAGAAGTGGATGATCGACAGCCGGTAGCTGTAGACTGGCCGTTCGGCCTGCTTGGGCACGAAATAGTACATCATGCCGAGGAAGCCGGCGGTCAGGAAGAAGCCGACCGCGTTGTGGCCGTACCACCATTGGGTCAGCGCATCCTGCACGCCCGCGAAGGCGGCGTAGGACTTGGACCCCAGCAGCGACACCGGCATCGACAGGTTGTTGACGATGTGCAGCATCGCGATGGTGATGATGAAGGACAGGTAGAACCAGTTCGCCACATAGATGTGGGGTTCGGACCGCTTCACGATCGTGCCGACGAAGACCGCGAGGTAGCAGACCCAGACGATCGTCAGCCAAAGGTCGATGTACCACTCGGGCTCGGCATATTCCTTGCCCTCGGTGATGCCGAGGACATAGCCGGTCGCCGCAAGAACGATGAACAGCTGGTAGCCCCAGAACACGAAGTTCGCGAGCTTGGGTGCGAACAGCCGCGCGCGGCAGGTGCGCTGCACGACATAGAAGCTCGTCGCGAGCAGCGCGTTGCCGCCGAACGCGAAGATCACGGCCGAGGTGTGCAGTGGCCGCAGGCGCCCGAAGGTCGTGAACTCGTTGTTGAGGTTCAGGGCCGGGAAGGGGAGCTGGAGGGCGATGACGACGCCGACCAGGAACCCGACGACGCCCCAGAAGACGGTCGCGATCACGCCCCAGCGGATCACGTCGTCGTAATAGCGGCTCTGCAGAGCCGCGGGGCCGGCAAGCCGACCCGGGAGCGCGTTGAAGTCGCCCTTCGAGATGGTGAGGAACGACGCGGCCAGAGCCGCGATCGCCATGATTCCCATGTGGACGGCGAAGCCCGCGTCGGCGGCAAGCGCCGCGCCGAACAGCGCCAGAATGGCCAGGAGCAACCAGGCCCCGGCATTTGTGATGATATTGTCCATGAGCCCCTCGCTCGAGCAGCCGATCCAGCTAACGGGGGCCCTCGGCTGCTCGGCCCCCTGCAACATTGATTTCCGTCAAGACCTGCGGCGCGGGCGCCTACGGCCGCTGCACCGTCACGTCCTGAGACTTGACCAGGGTGGAAAGCGTGCCGCTCACGTGCAGGCCGATCAGAACCATCAGGCCGATCCAGGCCAGGTGGAAGATGGTCACCGCCAGGATCGAACGGCGTGCCCGCCCGCGGCGGCCGACCGGGCGACTTCGACCCGCGACGACGTCGTTGTCGGGCGTCTGCGATTCCCGCGCGAGCGTGTTGGCGTGCAGGAATGCGAAATACCCCGACACCAGCGTCACCAGGATCAACAGCCCATAGGTACCGGTGATTACTCCGATCGGCATGCGCATCGTCCTCCCTGCGCCAATAGTCCCGGCACAGCTCAGGTGCCCGGAATCACGGGTTCCGAATGGCACGACCGAGACGAACGGGATTTGATGGCGGTCAAACAACGCCGTTTGACGCGCGTCAAAGAAGCATGTCGTGCGGGTTTCTAGGTGCTGGACTGTCGGGGAAGCCGCGGGGGGTTCGCAGTTGCTTGTAACGGGCGCGCCGCTTCCTCGCGCGGAGAAACGGAATCACCGTGCCAGGATTGTTGACCCATTGCCGCTTATTTGACGGTCTTCCGGAAGAACTGGACGCCGCGCTGCGTCGCACTGCGACCCCCCGGACGTACCGGGCCGGTCAGGTCCTCATGTACGAGGAGGACTACCCCGATCAGTTCCTGCTGCTGACAGAGGGGCGGGTGCGGGTGTGGCGGACGTCGACCGGAGGCACGGCCATGACCGTGCACATGCTGGGGCCGGGGACGATGCCGGGCTGCGTCGCGGCGCTCCGCCAGATGCCCTATCCCGCGACCGTCACGGCACTGACGGACATTCGCGCGCTGAGTTGGCCGGCCGATAAAATGCGCCAGCTCATCGCCGCGCACCCTGAACTTGCGAGCAACTTCCTGCAGATGATCGCCGAGCGCAACGAGGAGATGCTCCAGCGGCTTCATGAGGTATCCACGCTGCCGGTCGCGCAGCGGGTGGCGCGCGCGCTCCTTCGGCTCGCAGCGGACGGGGCGCCGGGCGAGGGTGGGGTGCAAGTGGCGCTTTCGCGTCAGGACCTCGCCGAACTGACCGCGACGACGCTGCACAGCGTCAGCCGGCTGGTGAGCCGGTGGGAGCGTGCCGGCATCGTCGCGGCCGGACGCAAGCGGGTGCGCATCCTCGATGCGGAGCGCCTGGAGACGGAGGGCGAGACCGCCGAGTAACCTCGCCGGGCTAGGGTGCCTCAACAGCGCTCGAGCATAGCACGGGCAAAGATGTTCCAGCGCTCCTCGAACCGCTCTTCGGAAAGGCTTTTGGTGCCTTCGGCGGAGGTGGACCGCCGGGCGCCGCCGTCGATCAGATCGACCAGAACTTCACAGATCCTGGCGGGGTCGCCCGTGCGAACGCAGCCGGCCGCCTGTGCATCTTCGATGCGCTCGCGCAGCGGTGCGTTAGCAACGCGCTCCCACTCGGTCAGCTTGCGGCGCATGTCCTCCGAAAAGGCGCCCTCCGCCTGGAGGAAGGAGATGAAGGCGACGTCCTCCGGCGTTACGCAGCATTGGAAGAAACGTCGCGTGGCGAGTTTCAGCGCCTCCACGGGGTCACCGGCCTCTGCCGCCGCCTGATCGCTATTCGCCTGCATCTCTCCTGCGAAGCGCGCGATGTCGCGCTGCACAACGGCTTCGAGCAACGCTGCCTTGCTGGGATAGCGGCGGTAGATGGTGTGCTTGGTGACGCCGACCGCGGTTGCGATTTCATCCATCGACGCGCCGGATATCCCCTGGCGGCAGAAAGCGGTACGGGCCCCGTCGAGCACACGATCGTTGATAGCAGCTGCTTCTTCGCGCGTCGGACGGCCGGCGCCCCGGCGTTCACCACATTTCAAATCAGTAGCTCCACGCTTCCCGGAAAACGTTATAAACTGGTCCGCAAAAAAATGCACGACACAGTTGATTTGTCGCAACGGAGCGGTACAGAAATCCGCGCCTGCACGGGCTCGCCCTCTTGGAGAATCGTTTGTGATCATCGCCCCCTCCTTCGGCCGGCCCGGCCGGACGCTGGTCGTCGTCGCTGGTGCGCTTGCGCTCGCCTCTTGTGGCGGCGGTGCGGAGCAACCGCCTGCACCTCCACCGCCGCTCGTGTCGGTGGTGACCATCCAGGCGCAGAGCGTGCCCAACATCATCGAGCTGCCCGGCCGCATCGAGGCGGTGCGCTCGGCGGAAGTCCGCGCGCGGACCGACGGCATCATCGAGCGCCGTCTCTATCAGGAAGGAACCGACGTGCGCGAAGGCACGCCGCTGTTCCTGATCGATCCGCGCGACAAGCGCGCGGCAGTGCAGCAGGCTCGCGCTGCAGTGCAGCGTGCAGAGGCGACGCGCGTCAACGCCCGCCAAGTGTATGAACGCTACCGCCCGCTCATCAGCGAGCGTGCGGTGAGCGCGCAGGAGTTCGAGGCTGCTCAGGCCACGCTTCGCCAGGCGGAGGCGAGCGTCGCCGATGCGCGCGCGGCGCTGACGCGTGCCGAGCTGGAGCTGAGCTACGCCACCGTGCGGGCGCCGATCAGCGGCCGGGTGGGTCGGGCGCAGGTGACCGAGGGTGCGCTTGCCAGCGCCACCCAGGCGACGCCGCTCACGACCATCGAGCAGTTGACCCCGGTCTACGCTGTCTTCGCCCAGTCGAGCACCGAGTTGCAGACGCTGCTTACCCGCGCGCGCAACGGTGAACTCAAGCTTCCGACGCTCACCGGCGTGGAAGTCCGGCTGATCCTGGAGAGCGGCGAGGAATATGGTCTGGTCGGCCGGCTGAACTTCGCCGACCTGAGCGTCGATCCCGCAACCGGCAGCCAGGTGCTGCGGGCAAGCTTCGTGAACCCGGATCGCCGCCTGTTGCCGGGACAGTTCGTGCGCGGCCGCCTGTCGGCGGGCACCGTCAACGGCTTCATGGTGCCGCAGCGCGCCGTGCAGATCAACGGCACCAACGCGAGCGTCTCCGTCGTCGCGCAGGACGGAAGCGTCAGCACGCGCCAAGTGCAGCTGGGCGGGCAGAGCGGCGCCAACTGGATCATCCGCTCGGGCCTGAAGGCGGGCGATCGCGTGATCACCGAAGGCTGGCAGAAGGTGCAGCCGGGCGGCAAGGTGCGGGTGCAGGGCGAGCAACCGGCCGCAGCCGGCGCCCCTGGCCGCGCCGGGCCGGCCGGACAGGGTGGGGCCGCCGGGCAGCCCGGCCAGGGCGGCAGTGCCGCGCAGTCGGGGCAGCCCGGGCAACCGGGTGCCGCCAACGGCCCCGCATCGGGACGCTGATCCATGGACCGCTTTTTTGTCTACAAGCCCGTTTTCGCTTGGGTCATCGCGGCGTTCATCGCCCTGGCCGGCGTGATCGGGCTGATCGGCCTTCCGATCGAGCAATATCCGCAGGTGGCGCCGCCGGCGCTGAACCTCGCCTTCACTTATAATGGTGCCGACGCCGAGACGCTCGACCGCAACGTGACCTCGGTCATCGAGCGCGAGATGAACGGAATCGACGGGTTCCTGTACATGAACTCGACGAGCCGCTCGAACGGCACGGCGCAGATCACGCTCACCTTCCAGAGCGGCACCGATCTGAACACCGCGCGCGTCGAGGTCCAGGATCGCCTAAACCGGGCCGAGCCGCGGTTGCCCGAAGACGTGCGGCGCCTGGGTATCCAGATCACCGACAACACCTCCGGCTTCCTGATGGTGGTCGCGCTCACCTCGAAAAACGGTACTCTGCCGGTCGTTGAGCTCGGCAACTATGCCGCGAACAACGTCGTCAACGAACTGCGCCGCGTCGAGGGCGTGGGCGACGTGCAGCTGTTCGGCTCGCAATATGCGATGCGCATCTGGCTCGATCCGGAAAAGCTTGCCGGCTACGGCATCTCGCCGGCCGAGGCACTGGCGGCGGTTCAGGAGCAGAACAGCCAGACCGCAGGCGGTGGCCTCGGTGAGCAGCCGATCACGCGCGAGACCGAGTTCAACGCGAAGATCGTCACGCAGAACCGCTTCAGCGATCCCGAGCAGTTCCGCAACATCATCGTCCGCTCCGACCCGAGCGGCGCGACCATCCGCCTGGGCGATGTGGCGCGTGTCGAGCTCGGCGCCGAGAGCTATGGCTTCAAGGCGACCCTGAACGGCAGCGAGATCGCCGGCATGGGCGTGCAGCTCGCGGCGGGCGCCAATGCGGTCGCGACCGCAGAGGCCGTGCGCACCCGCATGCAGGAGCTGGAGGCGAACTTCCCGCCCGAGATGACGTGGCGCGTGCCCTTCGACACCACGCCCTTCATCAACGCTTCGATCGACAGCGTCATCCATACGCTGATCGAGGCGATGGTGCTGGTGTTCCTCGTCATGTTCCTGTTCCTGCAGAACTGGCGGGCGACGCTGATCCCCGCGATCGTGGTCCCGATCGCGCTCGCGGGCGCGTGCCTGGGGCTCTACCTCTTCGGCTTCTCCATCAACACGCTGTCGCTGTTCGGCATGGTGGTGGCGATCGGCATCCTCGTCGACGACGCGATCGTCGTCGTGGAGAACGTCGAGCGCATCATGGCGGAGGAGGGGCTCAGCCCCCGCCGCGCAACCGTGAAGGCGATGGGCCAGATCCGCGGCGCCATCATCGGCATCACGCTGGTGCTGATCGCGGTGTTCATCCCGATGGCGTTCTTCCCCGGTTCGACCGGCGGCATCTATCGCCAGTTCTCCGTCACGCTGGCCGTGTCGATCTTCTTCTCGGCCGTGCTCGCGCTCACGCTCACGCCTGCTCTTTGCGGGCAGCTGCTGAAGCGGGATCAGGCGCATCTGCCGGGCGAGCACCCGCCGGAGCCGAAGCCGGGCTGGCGGGGCATCCCGCAGCGCTTCTTCAACTGGTTCAACAACCGGTTCGGTCGCGCGACCAACCGCTACGGGCGTGGTGTCGGATCGATGCTGTCGCGTCCGGTGCGCTGGCTCGCCGTGTTCGCGGTCGTGCTCGTCATCACCGTGCTGATGTTCATGCGCCTGCCCGGCGGCTTCCTGCCGAACGAGGACCAGGGCTACTTCATGGTCAACTATGACGCGGCGCCCGGTTCCACGATGCAGCGGACCGAGGCGGCGGTGAAGACGACCGAGGCCTTCCTGAAGGAGCAGCCGCAGGTCCGGAACATCGTGTCGATCGTGGGCTTCAACTTCTTCGGCCAGGGTCAGTCGGCGGCGTTGTCGTTCGTCGACCTCCACCCGTGGGAAGAGCGTCCGGGCGCGGAGAACAGCGTCGACACCATCATCGGCAAGACGTTCGGCTTCGTGTCGGGCATCGCGTCGGCGACGGTATTCCCGCTGAACCCGCCGCCGATCCAGTCGCTCGGCAACGCCACCGGCTTCTCGATGAAGATCGAGGACCGCAGCGGCACCGATCGTGCCGGCCTGCTTGCAGCACGCGACGCCATCCTCGGGCGCGCCATGCAGAGCAAGGTGCTCGCCGGCGTCCGGCCGGAAGGCCAGGGTGAGGCGCCGCAGCTCTACGTCGACATCGATCGGGTACAGGCACGTGCGCTTGGCCTCTCGATCGCGGACGTGAACGCGACCCTCGCGATCAGCTTCGGCTCGGCCTATGCGAACGACTTCAGCCGCGACGGCAACGTGCTGCGCGTCTATCTGCAGGCGGATGCTCCGCAGCGGATGAAGCCGGAGGATGTGCTGAACCTGCGCGTGCGCAATGCGACGACGGGCACGATGGTGCCGTTCTCCGCCTTCACCACCGTGCGCTGGACTTCGGGCCCCACCCAGCTCGAGCGCTATAACGGCTATCCGTCGCTGACGATCTCGGGCCAGGCGGCTCCGGGCCAGTCGAGCGGTACCGCGCTGGAGGAGATGGAGAAGATCGCGGGCGAGGTGCTGAAGGGCAGCCAGGCCTATGAATGGACGGGCACTGCCTATGAAGAGAAGCAGGCGGGCGGCCAGATCGGCCTTCTGCTCGGCCTCTCGATGGTGGTCGTCTTCCTGCTGCTGGCAGCGCTCTACAACAGCTGGCCGATCCCGCTGGCGGTGCTGCTGGTGGTGCCGTTCGGCGTGCTGGGCGCGGTGGTCTTCACCTCGCTGCGCGGCCTGTCGGCGGACGTCTACTTCAACGTCGGCCTGATCACGATCATCGGCCTGGCCGCAAAGAACGCGATCCTGATCGTCGAATTCGCGATCGAGGACGAGCAGGGCGACAAGACTGCCGAGGCTGCGACCATAGAGGCCGCACGCCAGCGCCTGCGGCCGATTCTGATGACCAGCCTTGCCTTCATCCTGGGCATGGTCCCGCTGGTGATCGCGACCGGTCCGGGTGCGGCAAGCCGCCATGCGGTGGGCACGGGCGTGATGGGCGGCATGATCACCGCCACGCTGCTCGGCATCTTCTTCACGCCGGTGTTCTACATCGCGGCGAAGAAGTGGCTTGCCCGCGACCACGACTATGAGGCGATGGATGCGCGCGAGGAGGCGGAGGATGCCCGACGCCTTGCGGAGCGCGACGGCCGCGCCGGGGAGCCCCAGAATGCGTAAGCTCGTCACCGCCCTTGCGGCGACCACCATGCTCGCGGGGTGCAACTTCGCACCCCAGTACCGCCAGCCCGTGGCACCCGTGTCCGGGACGTTCCCGGAGGCGGTGGCCGCCCCGGGGAGCCGCCTCGCCACCGAGATCGGCTGGCGCGAGTTCTTCGGCGATGCGCGGCTGGAGTCCTATATCGCTGCGGCACTCGCCAATAACCGCGACCTAGCACAGTCCGTCGCGCGCATCGAGCAGGCGCGGGCGCAGTACCGCATCACCGACGCGCAGCGCTTGCCGGAGCTGGGGCTACAGGCCAGCGGCACCCGCACCCGGACCCCGCTCAACTCGCTCGGGTTCGGCGACGCGTTGGGCGGCGGCGGCGAGGCGGCGGAGTCACCGGACGCGATCGAAGTCACCCAGCTGAACGTCGGCGTGGCGGTCACTTCGTTCGAACTCGACTTCTGGGGCCGGGTGCGCAACCTCAGCGAAGCGGCACGGGCGCGCTATCTGGCGACGATCGAGGCGGAGCGTTCGTTCCGCCTGTCGCTGGTGAGCCAGGTGGCGGCGACCTACCTGTCGATCCGCGCGGGCGAGGAGCGCATCGCGCTTGCCGAACGGACGCTGGAAGCCCGTCGCGAGGGATTGCGCATCGCGCGTACTCGCATGGAGCGGGGCGTCACCTCCTCGGTGGACTTCGACCAGTCCACCTTGCTGGTGACCCAGGCGGAAGCGGAACTCGCCGAGTTGCGGCGGACCACCGCCCAGTCGGAGAACCTGCTGACCGTGTTGATCGGCGGGCCGCTGACGGGGCCGCTGCCGGAGGCGCGTCCTCTCAGCCAGTCCGCGCAGTTCAGCGCGATCGACCCCGGACTGCCTTCTGCGCTCCTAGCCAACCGGCCGGATATCCTGGGCGCGGAACTGCAGCTGCGTGCGGCGAATGCCGACATCGGCGCAGCGCGGGCAGCCTTCTTCCCGAACATCTCGCTGACCGGCAACTATGGCTTCGCCTCGCCGGACCTCGGGGGCCTGTTCAGCGGGAGTTCGCAGAGCTGGTCCTTCGGCGGTGCGCTCAACCTGCCCATCTTCGACTGGGGACGCCGCGAGGCCAATCTGCAGCTGACGCGGGCACAGGCGGACGAACTCGTCGCGGCCTATCAGCGTACGGTCCAGGAGGCGTTCCGCGAAGTCGCAGACGCTCTGGTCGCGCGTCGTCGCTACGCCGAGCAGATCGACGCGCAGGCACGCGCGGTGGCCGCGCAGCGGAGCCTCGCCCGCACGGCGCGGCTGCGGTACCAGAACGGCATCTCGATCTACCTCGAGGTGCTGGACGCGGAGCGCAACCTGTTCGCCGCCGAGCAGCAGCTGCTGGCGCTTCGCGCCGCAGAGCTCCAGAACGGCGTGTCGCTCTATGTGGCACTGGGCGGCGGCCTTCGTGCGGTGTCCGCCCAGTAACATGCGGCGGGCTGCGGCCCGTCGATCGTCCAAATCACGGCCGGTACGGGATCAGCCTCCCGTGCCGGCCGTTTTGCGTCTGGAGGAGATCAGCATGGAATATCGGAAGCTCGGCAGCACCGGCCTGGACGTGTCGCGCCTGTGCCTCGGCTGCATGACCTATGGCGTCGCTGACCGCGGGACCCACCCATGGACGCTGGACGAGGAGCGAAGCCGGCCGCTGCTGCGTCAGGCAGTGGAGGTGGGGATCAACTTCTTCGACACCGCCAATGTCTATTCGGATGGCACGTCGGAGGAGATCGTCGGGCGGGCGCTCAAGGAGTTCACACGTCGCGACGAGGTGGTGATCGCCACCAAGGTACACGGTCGCATGCACGCGGGGCCGAATGGCGCCGGCCTCAGTCGCAAGGCCATTCTGCAGGAGATCGACGCCTCGCTCCGCCGTCTCGGCACCGACTATGTGGATCTGTACCAGATCCATCGGTTCGATCCCTACACCCCCATCGAAGAGACGCTGGAGGCGCTGCACGACGTCGTGAAGGCCGGCAAGGCCCGGTATATCGGCGCTTCCTCGATGTACGCTTGGCAGTTCGCCACCATGCTCCATGTCGCCGAGGCGAATGGCTGGACGCGGTTCGCGACCATGCAGAACTACGTGAACCTGCTGTATCGTGAGGAAGAGCGCGAGATGCTGCCGCTTTGCGACGCCGAGGGGATCGGCGTCATCCCGTGGAGCCCGCTTGCGCGCGGGCGGCTGACGCGGCCTTGGAACGCCGAGACCGAACGAACGCAGAGCGACGCGTTCGGCAGGAGCCTCTACGCGCGCACCGCCGATGCGGATCGCAAGGTCATCGAGGCGGTGGCAGAGGTGGCGGCGGGCAGGGGCGTGCCGCCCGCACAGGTCGCGCTTGCCTGGGTACTGACAAAGCCGATGGTGAGTGCGCCGATCGTCGGTGCGTCCAAGCCCGGTCATCTGGAGGACGCGATCGCCGCGCTTGATCTCGTGCTGAGCGATGAGGAGATCGAGCGGCTCGAAGCACCCTATGTGCCCCACGCCGTGGTCGGGTTCTCCTGATCGCCCGGAGCGGACAAAGAAAAAGGCGGCGAGGACCGGGTCCTCGCCGCCTTTCTTTTGATCCGGAGCGCAGCCTCAGTCGAGGCGGCGGGCCAGTTCGCGGTTGAGGCCCAGCGCGATCAGCGTGGCGACCGCACCCGACAGCAGATAACCGCCGGCGGCGATGAGGCCGAAGGTCTCCGCGAGCCACAACGCGGCAAACGGAGCAAAGCCTGCACCGAACAGCCACGCCAGATCCGAGGTGAGCGCGGCACCCGTGTAGCGCGCGCGCTTCGGAAAGTTGCTGGTTACGGCACCCGACGACTGGCCGAACGACAGGCCGAGCAGGATGAAGCCGACGATCATGAAGGCCGTCTCGCCGGCCTCGCCGCCATTCAGCAGCATCGGTGCGACACAGGCGAAGATCGCGATCGCAGCGGCAGTGTAGCCGAGCACCGAACGGCGTCCGATGCGATCCGCGAGCAGGCCGGAGCACACGATCGCCACCACGCCGAAGACGGCGCCGACCATCTCGATCACTAGGAAGCGGGTGACGCTCTGCTGCGTGAACACCGCGACCCAGGAGAGCGGGAATACGGTGACCATGTGGAACAGCGCAAAGCTCGCCAGCGGTGCGAATGCGCCGATGATGATGTTGCGCCACTGGTTCTTGAGCGTCGCGGGAACCGGCGATGCGGTGAGTTCGCGCGACTTGAACAGCTCGGAATATTCCGGCGACGCCACCATGCGAAGGCGTGCGAACAGCGCCACGACGTTCAGCGCGAACGCCACGAAGAACGGATAGCGCCAGCCCCAGCTCAGGAAGTCCTCGCCCCCGAGCGTGCCGAGGAAGAAGGCAAACAGCGCGCTCGCCACGATCAGGCCGATCGGGGCGCCCAGCTGCGGCACCATGGCGTACCAACCGCGCTTGTGCGGCGGCGCGTTGAGCGCGAGCAGCGACGCCAAGCCGTCCCAGCTACCCCCCAGCGCGAGTCCCTGGCCGATCCGGAAGATCGCCAGCAGAACCGCCGAAGCGGCGCCGACCTGCGCATAGCTGGGCAGGAAGGCCACCGACACCGTGGACGTGCCGAGCAGGAAGAGCGCGATCGTCAGCTTGACGCTGCGGCCATAACGGCGGTCGATCGCCATGAAGATCTGGCTGCCGACCGGGCGCGCGATGAAGGCCAATGCGAACAGCGCGAAGGAGGCGAGGGTCGCCTGGACCGCTTCCAGATAGGGGAAGACGAACCGGGGGAACACGAGCACCGACGCGATCGCATAGACAAAAAAGTCGAAGAATTCCGAAGTGCGCCCGATGATCACACCGACGGCGATCTCCCCCGGGTGCACGTCATCATGGCCGCGGGAATTCACGACGCGGGCATCGCGCTCCAAGGGCGCGGACGAGGCATGGGCCTGAGCCATTACGTATTCAACTCTCCGAACGTTCGGCGTCCCGATAGGCTCCGGGGCGCCGATCGGGGATAGGACAAATTGTCCTATTCCGCATGTGCGAACGGAGGTCTAGGCGCGCCGATGATGTCCCGCCTATCGTCTTCCTTCGCCGCGCGATGCGGCCTGAGCTTGCCGCTTGCCGCACTCCTGGGAGGGTGCGACCTGGTGGTGCTGAACCCCTCTGGTGACGTGGCGCGTCAGCAAGGCGACCTGATTCTCTGGTCGACCGGTCTGATGCTGCTCATCATCGTTCCGGTGATGGTGCTCACCGTCCTGTTCGCCTGGCGCTATCGCGCGAGCAACAAGGACGCCGAGTACAAGCCGGACTGGGATCACTCGATCATGCTTGAGCTGGTGATCTGGTCGGCGCCGCTGCTGATCATCATCGCGCTCGGCGCACTGACCTGGACCTCGACCCACCTACTCGACCCCTACCGCCCGCTGGGCCGCCTCTCGCCGACTCAGGCGGTGAAGGCGAACGAGCGGCCGCTCGAAGTCGAAGTGGTGTCGCTCGACTGGAAGTGGCTGTTCATCTACCCGGAACAGGGCATCGCGACGGTGAACGAGCTGGTGGTGCCGGTCGGCCGCCAGGTCCAGTTCCGCCTGACCTCTTCCAGCGTGATGAACGCCTTCTACGTGCCGGCGATGGCGGGCATGATCTACACCATGCCGGGCATGGAGACGAAGCTTCACGCCGTCCTGAACCGTCCCGGCCAGTTCCCGGGCATCTCCTCGAATTACAGCGGCGCGGGCTACAGCCACATGCGCTTCACCACCCACTCGGTGGATGACGCGGGCTTCGCGCGCTGGGTCTCGGAGGCGAAGGCCGCCAAGGGAACGCTCGACGCGGCGACCTATCTCAAGCTTGAGAAGCCGTCCGAAAAGGTGCCGGTGATGCGCTTCGGCGGCGTCGACAAGGGCCTGTTCGAGCGCATCGTGCAGATGTGCCCGGATCCCAAGCGCCCGTGCGATACCCACAACATGGGGCACGGCGGCCAGCCGGGCGTGAACAACCGCCACGCGATGCCGGGCGAGCCGGAAGGCGCGCTCTTCAAGGGCAACGAGGAAAAGCACGGCGGCGATCACCAGTCGAAGCCGGCCGGGCCGGCCCAGGGCACCCAGGATCCCGGATCCGAGGCGAACCGCAATATGACCCAGCTCCTCCGCCCCCGCGTGCCGGGTGCGAGCGCGGCCGACCGCGCATAAAGGCCGAACCATGTCAGACAGCATTCTCAAGACAATCTTCGGGCGACTGACGCTCGAGAGCTTCCCGATCCACGAGCCGATCCTGCTGGTCACCTTTGCGGCGGTCATGCTGGGCGGCCTCGCGGCCGTCGCGGCGCTCACCTATTTCCGGCTTTGGGGCTATCTCTGGAAGGAGTGGTTCACCACGGTCGACCACAAGCGCATCGGGATCATGTACATCATCCTGGCGCTGATCATGTTCCTGCGCGGCTTCGCCGACGCGGTGATGATGCGTCTGCAGCAGGCGATGGCCTTCGGCGGCAGCGAGGGCTATCTGCCCGCGCACCACTTCGACCAGGTCTTCACCGCCCATGGCGTGATCATGATCTTCTTCGTGGCGATGCCGTTCGTCACGGGCCTCATGAACCTGGTGGTGCCGTTGCAGATCGGCGCCCGCGACGTGTCGTTCCCGTTCCTGAACAACTTCAGCTTCTGGATGACGGCGTTCGGTGCGGCGCTGGTGATGGTCAGCCTGTTCGTGGGCGAGTTCGCCCGCACCGGCTGGCTGGCGATGGCGCCGCTCTCGGGGCTCGACTACTCGCCGGACGTCGGTGTCGACTACTACATCTGGGCCTTGCAGGTGGCGGGTGTCGGTACCTTGCTATCGGGCGTCAACCTGATCGCGACCATCGTCAAGATGCGCGCGCCGGGCATGACCATGATGAAGATGCCGGTGTTCGTCTGGACGTCGCTGGCGACCAACGTGCTGATCGTCGCCGCCTTCCCGGTGCTGACCGCGGTGCTCGCGCTGCTGTCGCTCGACCGCTACGCCGGAACCAACTTCTTCACGAACACGCTGGGCGGCAACCCGATGATGTACGTGAACATGATCTGGATCTGGGGTCACCCGGAGGTGTACATCCTGATCCTGCCGGCGTTCGGCATCTTCTCGGAGGTGACCTCCACCTTCTCGAGCAAGCGCCTGTTCGGCTATACGTCGATGGTCTACGCGACCCTCGTCATCACCATCCTGTCGTACCTCGTCTGGCTCCATCACTTCTTCACGATGGGCTCGGGCGCGAGCGTGAACTCCTTCTTCGGCATCACGACGATGATCATTTCGATCCCGACGGGAGCGAAGATCTTCAACTGGCTGTTCACCATGTACAAGGGGCGCGTGCGCTTCGAACTGCCGATGATGTGGACGGTCGCGTTCATGCTGACCTTCGTGATCGGCGGCATGACCGGCGTCATCCTCGCGGTGCCGCCGGCGGACTTCGTCCTCCACAACTCGCTGTTCCTGGTCGCGCACTTCCACAACGTGATCATCGGCGGCGTGCTGTTCGGCCTGTTCGCGGGCGTGAACTACTGGTGGCCGAAGGCCATGGGCTTCCGCCTCGACCCGTTCTGGGGGAAGGTCAGCTTCTGGTGCTGGGTCGTCGGGTTCTGGGTCGCGTTTGCGCCGATCTACATCCTGGGCCTCATGGGCGTTACCCGTCGCCTGCGGGTGTTCGAGGACCCGTCGCTCCAGATCTGGTTCATCATTGCAGGGCTGGGTGCCGCGCTGATCGCGGTGGGAATCCTCGCCATGCTGATCCAGTTCGGGGTGAGCATCCTGCGCCGCGACCAGCTGCGCGACCTGACGGGCGATCCGTGGGGTGGCCGCACGCTGGAGTGGGCGACCTCGTCGCCGCCGCCGGCCTACAACTTCGCGTTCACGCCGATCGTCCACGACCTGGACGCCTGGTACGACATGAAGAACCGTCAGGCCGTTCGTCCGACCGGCGGCTACAGCGACATCCACATGCCCAAGAACACGGGTGCCGGCCTCATCATCGCCGCCTTCTCCGCGATCTGTGCCTTCGGCCTGATCTGGTACATGTGGTGGCTGGCAGCCCTGGGCCTGCTGGGCGTGATCGCAGCGACGATCATCCACAGCTTCAACTATGACCGGGACTTCTACATCCCGGCCGCCGAAGTAACCGCCACCGAGGAAGCCTACGGGCGTCAGCTCGCCGCGGCAGGAGCAGCATAACGATGGCCGAGGCCACGATTCCGCCCGGCGCCGAGGCGCCCATGTTCTACGAGCTCGACGAGCATCATCACGACGCCGGGTCCAGCACCATGCTGGGCTTCTGGATGTACCTGATGAGCGACTGCCTCATCTTCGCGATGCTGTTCGCCTGCTACGGCGTGTACAGCGGCAGCCTGGCGGGCGGTCCTGGACCGCACGAGCTGTTCGACCTGAAGCTGGTCGCGGTGAACACCGCGATGCTGCTGCTGTCGTCGATCACCTATGGCTTCGCGATGATCGCAGCCGGCGAGCAGAACAAGGGCGCGACGCTCGGCTGGCTGGCCGCGACCGGCCTGTTCGGCCTCGCGTTCCTGGGCATCGAGCTCTACGAGTTCTCGCACCTGATCCATGAAGGTGCGGGTCCCTGGCGCAGTGCGTTCCTGTCCGGCTTCTTCACGCTGGTCGGCACGCACGGTCTGCACGTCACCTTCGGCATCATCTGGCTGGTGGTGCTGATGGTGCAGGTGAGCCGTGGTGGCCTGATCGCCGCCAACCAGCGTCGCCTCCAGTGCCTGTCGCTGTTCTGGCACTTCCTCGACGTCGTCTGGATCGGCGTCTTCACCTTTGTCTATCTGTTGGGAGTGCTGCGATGAGCGCGGAACCCGTGGCCCATCACGCCAGCGGCGAAGCACATGGCTCGCGCCGCGACTATGTGATCGGCTTTCTCCTGTCGGTCGTGTTGACGGCGATCCCGTTCGCGCTCGTCATGACCAACGCCTTTTCGGATCCGCGGGTGACCGCGGGCATCGTGACGGCGATGGCGATGATGCAGATCGTCGTGCACATGATCTACTTCCTGCACATGAACACCAAGTCGGAAAGCGGCTGGACCCTCATGGCGCTGATCTTCACGATCATCATCGTCGTCATCGTGGTCGCCGGATCGCTCTGGGTCATGTACCACATGAACCTCAACATGATGCCCGAGATGGCGTCCGAGGCCATGGAAGCGATGTGAAGCAGCGTGTCGCCCGGCTCGCGCTGGGCACGCTGATTGCCCTGGTCTTTGCGGCGCTGGTGGCGCTGGGGACCTGGCAGCTGGAACGCCGCAGCTGGAAGCTGGCGTTGATCGCACAGGTGGAGCAGCGACTGCACGCTCCACCTGTCGCGGCTCCGGGGCCAGGGGCCTGGGGCGCCATCGATGACGGGGACGTCTATACCCGCGTCGTGGCAAGCGGCCGGTACCGGGCCGGTGCGGACAGCTTCGTACAGGCTAGCACGCAGCTCGGTCCCGGATACTGGGTGCTGACGCCGCTCGACACGGGCAAGTTCACGCTTCTGGTCAACCGGGGCTTCGTGCCGCCGGAACTGCGCGGCAAGGTGGCGGCTCCCGAAGGGCAGGTCTCCGTGGAAGGGCTGTTGCGGGTGACGGAGCCCGGCGGTGGTTTTCTGCGCAGCAACGATCCGGCGCAGGATCGCTGGTACTCGCGCGACGTCGCCGCGATCGCCAACAAACGGGGGCTCGAGAATGTCGCTCCCTACTTCATCGATGCCGTCGAACCACGCTCCGGATGGCCGCGCGGCGGCCTGACGGTCGTGCGATTCCGGAACAATCACCTTGGGTACGCCTTCACCTGGTTCGGGCTGGCCGCCGGTCTGCTGGTGATGGTCGCGGTCGCCCGCCGCTGGGGAAGGGAGGTCCACGAGGCGCCGCCACATGACGCGTAGCATCGCCTTTCGCGCCGACGGCGACGCCGGGAGCCGAAACCAGCGGCTGCTGGTACAGCTCCGCTGGATCGCGATCGGGGGGCAGCTGACCGCGATCCTGGCCGTGAACTTCGGTCTTGGTATCACGCTCCCGCTGACGCCGATGCTGGCGACGCTGGGGGTGCTCCTCGGCCTCAACCTGTTCGCCCTGTTCCGCCGGGGCAGGTCGACCACCAACCTCCAGATGTTCGGCGTACTGCTGGTCGATGTCGGTGCGCTGACGGTCCAGCTCTACCTGTCGGGCGGGGCGACGAACCCGTTCGTCACCCTCTACCTGTTGCAGGTCGTCATCGGCGCGGTGCTGCTGTCCGCCTGGTCGAGCTGGGCGCTGGTGGCGATGACCAGCGTGGCGTTTGCAGCGCTCGCCGTGGTGCATCGACCGCTGCCGCTGCCGGCGGCATTGGCAAGCGCCCTGTCCCCGGGGTTCATGGCCGCCAACTGGTTCAACTTCACGCTCACCTCGATCCTGCTGGTCGCGTTCGTGACCCGCATGGCGCGCAATGTCCGTGATCGGGACGCGCACCTGGCCGCCATCCGCCAGCGAGCGGCCGAAGAGGACCATATCGTCCGCATGGGATTGCTTGCGAGCGGGGCTGCGCACGAGCTGGGGACGCCACTCGCGTCGCTTTCCGTGGCGCTGGGCGACTGGCGGCAGGAGCCCGCCATCGCCGGCAGTCGGCGGCTCGCCGCCGAGGTGGACGAAATGCGGGACGAGATCGCCCGCTGCAAGAAGATCCTGGGCGGCGTCCTGTTCGCCGCGGGCGAGGTCACCGGCGAGGCGCCGGTGCGCACCAGCCTGCACCGCTTCCTGGAAGGCGTGGTCGAAGACTGGCGCGGCAAGGGTCCGGTTCCTCTTCGGTTCGAGAGCCATCTGGGACCGGACCGGCCGATCGTCGCCGATCGGGCGCTGGCGCAGGCGCTCACCAACCTCTTCGACAATGCCGCCGAGGCCGGCGCGGGGTCGATCACGCTGGCGGCGGTGATGGACGGCCCCATATTGGTGCTGGCGGTCCGGGACGACGGACGCGGCTTTCGGGAGGATATGTTGGGCACCGTCGGGCAGCCGTATCGCAGCAGCAAGGAAGCGGGCGGCCTAGGGCTGTTCCTGGCGACCAACGTGCTGCGGACGCTGGGCGGCACGCTGGAAGCACAGAACCGGGCCGGCGGCGGCGCCGAGGTGGTGCTGGCGCTGCCGATCGCCTCGCTCGCGCTGGAGGAGACGGAATGACCGACCGCAGGCTCCTGATCGTCGAGGACGACGCCGTCTTCGCGCGTACGCTCGCCCGGTCGTTCGAGCGGCGTGGCTACCAGGTGGAGGTGACGGCGGATCTTGAGGATCTGGCCGGCATCGTCGATCGCTTCGCGCCGGAGTTCGCGGTCGTGGATCTGCGGCTCGGCGGGGCATCGGGCCTTGCCTGTGTCGAGCAGCTTCATGCCGCGGACCCGGAGATGCGCATCGTGGTGCTGACGGGCTTTGCGAGCATCGCCACGGCGGTGGAGGCGATCAAGCTGGGTGCCACCAACTATCTGACGAAGCCCTCGCACACCGACGAGATCGAGGCGGCGTTCGATCGGCCGGGCGGCGACGCTCAGGTCGAGGTCTCTGCCACCCCCACGACGATCAAGACGCTGGAGTGGGAGCATATCCACCAGACGCTGGCCGCGAGCGACTTCAACGTGTCGGAGGCCGCCAGGCGGCTCGGCATGCATCGGCGCACCCTCGCTCGGAAGCTGGAGAAACGCCACCTTTCCTGATCCCGCGGCTTCGTCGCCTTGACGACTGCGGTGCGCGACGCGACGGCGGGCGCGAGTTGCCGTCAGGAGAGTGGGTTGGAGCAGGACAAGAACGCGCGCCACAATGCCAGGATGCGCAAGGTACAGCTTGCGCGCCAGGCGATGATGGCGACCAAGACGATCGAGAAGGGGCTGCTGATCGTCCACACAGGACCGGGCAAGGGGAAGACCACTGCCGCGCTCGGCATGGCGGTGCGGGCGATCGGCCATGGCATGAAGGTGGGCGTGATCCAGTTCGTCAAAGGGGCGATGGATACCGGCGAGAAGGCGGTGTTCGACGCGCTTTCGGCTCACATCGAGTTTCGCCCGATGGGGGAGGGGTTCACCTGGGACACCCAGGATCGCGCCCGCGACATCGCCGTGACCCGCACCGCCTGGGAAGAGGTGAAGCGGATGCTGGAGGATCCCACCTACGACATGGTGATCGCGGACGAACTCAACATCGTCCTGCGCTACGACTATCTGCCGGTGGAAGAGGTGCTGGTGGCCGCTGCGGCGCGGGGACCTCGGCAGCATTTCGTCGTCACCGGGCGCAACGCGCCGCAGGCGCTGATCGACATGGCCGACCTGGTCACCGAGATGACGCAGGTCAAGCATCCGTTCCGGGACGGGGTGAAGGCCCAGGCCGGGATCGAATTCTGATCGCACGCAACCCCGGCAACGCAGCGCGATTGACCCCGCCCGGCGGCGCGGCTACCGGGCGGCATGCGACAGGTTCCCCGGAGACGGGGATGAAAAGGGAACGGGAAAACCCCGGCTGCCCCTGCAACTGTACGCGGCGAGCCACCGCGCCATACGCCATTGGGAGTGATCCTGAGAAGGCGGCGCGGACCGGCTGAGACCCGCGAGCCAGGAGACCTGCCTGACGCAGTCGTCCTTCGATCGGTCAGGGTGCGCCGAACGGACGGGGAAACCCGAGCGACGACATCGTCAGCCTGCATGCTTGCGGGGGCGAGGGCATGCGCCCTGTCCCGGCAAGCAGCGGGCGTTGCATGTTGAAGGGGGTTTCATGATCCGAGTTCTTGCGCCGTTGCCGCTGCTGTTTTCGCTTCCCGCTTTTGCGCAGGAGGCGCCGGCGCCCGACGCTGCGACTGCGCCGGCCTCCGACGAGGTCGTCGTCACTGCCACCCGCACTCCGATCGCTGCCGATCGGGTCGCCGCGTCCATCACGGTGCTCGACAAGGAAGCGATCGATCGGGCCCAGGACCTGAGCGTGGCAGGGCTGCTGCTGCGCACCCCGGGCGTCAGCCTGTCGAGCAACGGCGGCTATGGTACCGCCACGTCGGTTCGCATCCGCGGTGCCGAGGCCGACCAGACGGTGGTGGTGATCGACGGCGTCAAGCTGAACGATCCGTCCTCGACGGGCGGCGGCTACAACTTCGCGAACCTGCTGGTGGGCGATGCCTCCCGCATCGAGGTGCTGCGCGGCGTACAGTCGATCCTCTGGGGCAGCCAGGCGATCGGCGGCGTCGTCAACGTCGTGACGCCGCTGCCGCAGAGCGATCTGGAAGGGAGCTTCGACGTCGAGGCGGGGTCACGCGACACCGTGAGCGCCCGCGCCGCGGTGGGCGGGCAGACCGGCCCGCTCGCGTGGCGCGTGGGTGGGCAGACGTTCACCACCGATGGTGTCTCGGCAGTGGCACCCGACTTCGGTGGCCGCGAGCCGGACGGCTATACGAACCAAAGCGCGCAGGGCCGCGCCCGGCTCGAGCTGGCGACCGGCGTCAGCGCCGAGGTGCGGGGCTATTACGCTAATGGTCGCGTGGAGATCGACGGGTTCGCCGGCGACAGCCTGGAGTATTCGCGCAACCGCGAGTTTGTCGGATATGCGGGCTTGAACGTCGACCTTCTGGGTGGCCGTCTGCGCAACCGCTTCGGCTACGGCTATACCGACACCAACCGCGACAACTATGATCCGGCGCGCGAGCGGCCCAAGACCTTCGACGCGGCAGGCCGGAACGAGCGGCTCGAGTATCAGGGCAGCCTTGCGATCGCGACCGGATGGAATGCCGTGTTCGGAATCGAGAACGAGAAGTCGCGCTTCCGCTCCGTTTCGCCTTCCGGCGCCTTGTCGGACCCGGTGCCGGAGCCGGCGCGGGGCAAGGCCGAACTCACCGGCATCTACGGCCAGGTGAATGGTGTCGTGGTCGACGGTCTCACCCTGACTGCGGGCCTGCGGCAGGACGACCATAGCCGCTACGGTAGCGAGACGCTGTTTGCCGGCGGTGGTGCGTGGGCGCTGCCGTGGGGCACGGTGGTGCGTGCCAGCTACTCGGAAGGCTTCAAGGCGCCGACGTTGTACCAGCTGTTCTCCGAATACGGGAACCAGGGCCTGAACCCCGAGCGCGCGCGGAGCTGGGAGGCTGGCGTCGAGCAGCGCCTGCTCGACCGCGCGGTGACGCTTTCGGCGACGTATTTCGAGCGCCGGACCCGTGACCTGGTCGAATACATCGGCTGCGGCGCCACGCCGGACCCGCTCTGCGTCATCCCCGGCACCGACATCGCGCGCTGGGGCTATTATGACAACATCGCCCGCGCGTTCGCCCGCGGGGTGGAAGCCACCATCGCTGCCCGCCTGGGTTCGCGGGTGACCGCCGACGCCAACTACAGCTGGACCGAGGCCGAGAACCGCTCGACCGGCAGCGCCTATGGCAACTGGTTGCCGCGGCGTCCCCGCCACACGGCCAATGCGTCCGCGACCTACAGCCTGCCGAGTGGCGCGTCCCTGGGCGCGGCGCTGCGCTGGGCCGGCAAGAGCTACGACAATGCGGCCAACACGACGCGACTGGACGACTATACGCTGGTCGACGTTCGGGGCGAGGTCCCGCTGAGCCCGAAGGTGCGGCTCTTCGCGCGGGTGGAGAACCTGTTCGACGAGGACTATGCCACCGTCTACCGGTACGGCACGCTCGGCCGCAGCGTCTATGCAGGTCTGCGCGGCCGCTTCTGAGGGAAATGATCGATGACGACACCCCGTTCTTCCCAAGCCGCATCGGCGCTCTGGATCCTGCTGCTCACCGTGGCGAGCGTCGCGACCACCCTGGTGTTCAAGTGCGCGACGCCGTTTCCGGCGCTTGCCGCCCTGGCTGCGGTGCACATGCGGGCGAAGGACGGGGTGTCGCTCGCGCTGCTCGCATGGGCGGCGAGCCAGCTCGTCGGCTTCTGCTGGCTTGATTACCCTCTGGCCGCCAACAGCCTCGGCTGGGGTGGAGTGATGGGGCTCGCGGCCGTCGCGGGCGCCATCGCAGCCCACTGGGCTGCCACGCGATCGGGGGCGGGGTTCCTCACCCGGCTCGGCCTGAGCTTCGTCGCGTCCTTCGTCGCCTTCAAGTCGATGATCCTTCTCGGCACCGTGGTGCTGGATGGCGGGACCGCGGCTTTCGCTCCGGACGTGCTGCTGCGCCAGCTCGGGCGCAATGCGGCGGTGCTCGCAGGCTTGCTGGTTCTCCACCGTCTGCTCATCAGCCTCGGCGTGCCGCCCGTGCGGACGGAGCGTGCGCTCGCATGATCCTGAAGCCAGCGGTCAGCGGGCCGGCGATCGTCGCGTGCAACACCTGCCGCGTGCCCGGTGAGGGCCAGGCCGGCGACAGCGGCAAGCGAAGCGGTGCCCGCCTGGTCGAGGCACTGCGGGCCGTGCAGGCGAGCGACCCTGCCTACGAGGCCGTGGCAGTCGAGGAGATGCCCTGCCTGTTCGCCTGCGGAGATTCCTGCACCGTGCATCTGCGCGCGCCGGAGAAGGTCGGCTATGTGCTCGGGCGCTTCACGCCGGACGAGGGTGCGGCACGTGCTATCCTGGACTACGCAGTCCTGTATGCAGAGAGCGACGGCGGCCAGGTGCCCTATCGCGACTGGCCGGAAGGTGTGAAGGGGCACTTCCTCACGCGCATGCCGCCCGCCGGCTTCGTGGTGGCATGAGCGGCTTCTTCGCTTCGGCCGAAGCGTTCGAAGCGGCGTTAGGAAGCCTTCGGAGCATCGATGCGGCAGCGCGCGATGCTGCTGCCGCCCGTCAAGACGTCCTCACCAAGCCACCCGGATCCCTGGGCAGGCTGGAGGAGATCGCGCTATTTCTCGCCGGGTGGCAGGGACGCGAGCGTCCTCGGATCGACCGGGGGCGGGTGGCGATCTTCGCGGGCAACCATGGCGTGGCGGCCCGAGGCGTGAGTGCCTTTCCGTCCGAAGTTACGGCGCAGATGGTCGCCAACTTCGAAGCCGGAGGCGCCGCCATCAATTCCTTGGCCCGTGCCGCCGGGCTGGAACTGGTCGTCGTCCCGATCGAGCTCGGCCGCCCGACGAAGGACTTCGTCGAAGCGCCGGCCATGTCCGCCGAGGAGTGCCTCGCGGCGCTCAATCTGGGCGCCGCGGTGGTCGAGCCGGATCTCGACCTGCTCGTGCTGGGCGAGATGGGCATCGGCAACTCGACGGCGGCGGCCGCATTGGCGGCAGCGAGCTTCGGCGGCGGCGCGCGGGATTGGGTGGGGCCGGGTACCGGCGTCCACGGTAGTGCACTCGAAGCCAAGGTCGCGGCAGTCGACGCCGCCCTGACCCGTCACACGAAGGCGGCCTCGGGTGCCTTTGACATTCTTCGGCGCTTGGGCGGGCGGGAGATCGCCGCCATCGCCGGAGCGGTGCTCGCGGCACGGCAGGCAGGCGTTCCCGTGCTGCTCGACGGCTTCATCTGCTGTTCCGGCGTGGCTCCGCTTGCGGCGACCAACCCGGACATCGTCGGGCATTGCCTCGCCGGTCATTGCTCGGCCGAGCCCGGTCATGCGCGGCTTCTCGATCGGCTGAAGCTCAGTCCGATCCTTTCCTTGGGGATGCGATTGGGGGAGGGGAGCGGTGCTGCGGTGGCAGCAGGCGTGGTGCGTGCCGCGATCGCGACCCACGATCAGATGGCGAGCTTTGCCGAGGCAGGCGTTTCCGAGGCGTGACGGCGCCGATCGATCTTCACCTGATGCGCCACGGCGAGCCGGCGCTTGCCGGCCGGCTGCTTGGCAGCACGGATTGTGAAGTTCTCCCCGACGGGGTGCGGGCATGCCGTTCTGCTGCGGCCGGGTTGGCCATCCGGCAGGTGGTCGCGTCCGATCTGCGCCGCTCGGTGGACTGCGCCACGGCGATCGCGGCGGATCACGAGGTACCGCTGGGCCTCGATGGACGGTGGCGGGAACTCGATTTCGGACATTGGGACGGACGGAGCCCGGAAGAGGTGGACGCTGCGGCTCTCCGCGCGTTCTGGGACGATCCGGATGGCGCGCCGCCTCCCGGTGGCGAGCGCTGGTCGACGCTCCTCGCGCGCGTCGCCCAGGCGCTAGAAGGGGTCGCGGACGGCAGCCTGATCGTTACTCATGCGGGCGCCATGCGGGCGGCTCTGGTAGCGGCCTGCGGCTTCGACCGGCGTCAGAGTTGGGCCTTCGACCTGCCTTATGCCTGTGTTCTCTCGCTACGCCTCTGGCGCGGTGAGGCACCCGCGGCGCAGATCCTGGCACTGCGCCCATGAAGGGGCTGCTGCTCGCCCTCGGCTTCCTCACCCGCCTGCCGGTTCCGTCGGGGTCTGCCGACCCCCCGGCGTTCGCGGCCGCGATCCGCTGCTACCCGATCGTGGGGCTGGTGGTGGGGGCGCTCGTTGCCGGGGCGGGGTGGCTCGGAAGCCTCACCGACCCCTGGGTCGGCGCGCTTGCGGCGCTCGCCTGCTGGGTCGGTGTCACGGGCGCGCTGCATCTCGACGGCCTTGCCGATGTTGCTGACGGAGTCGGTGCCGCGCACGGCGATCGTAGTCGTCTGATCGCCGTCATGGCCGATCCCCGTGTCGGAAGCTTCGGCGTCGTCGCGATCGTGTTGCAGCTGCTGGCGAAGCTGGTGCTGCTTCATGGCGCGGCGGGGGTCGGATGGCTTCCGGTCGTGCTGGTGCCGTTTGCCGCCCGCATGGGCCCGCTCGCTTGGGCCCGCTGCGTCCGGCCGCTCAAGCCGGCTGGGCTGGGCGCAACCGTGGCCTCGGCGGTCCGCGCGCGGGATCTGTGGGGCTGGGCGGCCGTGTTGGCGGCCGCCTGCGTCGCAGTGCCTTCCCTGATCGTCGCGCCGCTGCTGATCGCGGCTGCTGCGGCCTGGTTCCGGCACCGCCTGGGCGGTGTCACCGGCGACGCGCATGGAGCGGGGATCGAACTGGTGGAAACTGGATTGCTGGTGGCGCTAGTGACGATCGGCCAGGACTGACAGCGCGATCAGCGCGTCGATGTCGACATGCTGCTCCAGCTCCGCTGCGATGCTGTCGAGCGCGCGGTCGACGGAAGCGCTGTGGTCCGGGCCGCTGCCTGCCACGCCGATCCGCGCGAGCCACGCACGCCGTTGCGCGGCCAGTCCCAGCAGACCATGCACATAGCTTCCGGTCACCAGCCCGTCCGCACTCACCGCGCCGTCCGTCCGCCCGTCTTCGAAGCGCACCGCGGGGTGTGCCGTGTCGGGGCCCGTGGTTTTGCCGAGATGGATTTCATAGCCCTCGAACGCCGCGCCGTTTGCGGTTCCGCGAACTTCTGCCAGCGCCTTGTCGCCACCGAGCACCGTGTCCGCCGCCAGTAGCCCGAGCCCTTCGACGCTCTCCGCAGGACCCTCGAGCCCCTCCGGATCGGCGATGCTGCGTCCGAGCATCTGGTAGCCGCCACACAGGCCCAGCACCGGGCGCCCGCGCCGATGATGCGCCCGTATGTCGATGTCCCACCCTTGTGCGCGGACGAAGCGGAGATCGGCGATTGTCGCCTTGGAGCCGGCAAGGACGATCAGCGCCGCCTCTGCCGGGATCGGCTTGCCGGGCGGGACCATCACCAGTTCCACGTCGGGTTCGAGCCGGAGCGGATCGAGGTCGTCGAAGTTGGCGATGTGGGCGGTGATCGGGCATGCAACCAGCACGCGATCCGCTCTCGGTGCCTGGGATTGCTGGAGCACGACCGCATCCTCGCTCGGCAGCCTGGCGGCATCCGTGAGCCACGGCACCACGCCGAAGCCGCGCCACCCCGTCCGCTCCGCGATCGCTTCGTAGCCATCGGAGAACAGGGTCGGGTCTCCGCGAAACTTGTTGACCAGAAAGCCGTGGATCATCGCGGCGTCTGCCGGATCGATCACCGCGCGCGTGCCGACCAGCGAGGCGATCACGCCGCCCCGGTCGATGTCGCCAACCAGCACCACCGGCACCCCGGCTGCGCGCGCGAAGCCCATATTGGCGATGTCGCCGGCGCGCAGGTTGATTTCGGCAGGCGAGCCGGCGCCCTCGATCACGACGATGTCCGCTTCGGCCCGTAACCGCCGATAGCTCGCCAGCACCTCGTCGAGCAGGCCCTCGCGACCTTGGCGCCACTGCGCAGCCCGGAGAATGCCGCGCACTTGGCCTCGTACCACCAGTTGCGAGGTGCGGTCCCCCTGGGGTTTCAGCAGCACGGGGTTCATGTCGACGCTGGGTCGGACCCGCGCAGCTAGGGCCTGGGTGGCCTGGGCACGGCCGATCTCGCCGCCTTCCGCCGTGACTGCGGCGTTGTTCGACATGTTCTGTGGCTTGAAGGGGCGCACGCGAAGCCCGCGATTGGCGAGCGCCCGGCAGAGGCCCGCGACCAGCACCGACTTGCCCACATCGGAGCCGGTCCCCTGCAACATCACGGCACCCATGCAATGGCTCCTGCAATCACCCAAAGAAAGAGACAGGCGTGACGATAGACGCGGAGCGCTCTGAGAAGGTCTTTTGAAGTCGGGTCTCGATATTCGCCGCCGATCCACGGCTTGTCCGCCGACACGCCGTCATAGGCGACCGGGCCGGTCAGCCGGACGCGAAGAGCGCCGGCCATCGCCGCTTCCGTCCAACCGGCATTGGGGGACGCATGACGGCGGGCGTCGCGCAGCATCGTCCGCCACCCGCCGGCGCCAGCAAGGCAGAGGAGGGCACCACCCAATCGGGCCGGCAGGATATTGGCCAGATCGTCGATCCGCGCCGATGCCCAGCCGAAGGCACGCCAGCGCGGCTCGCGATGGCCGATCAGGCTGTCCGCAGTGTTGAGCGCCTTGTAGGCCCAAAGCCCCGGCAGTCCCAGCAGTAGAAGCCAGAAGAGCGGTGCGGCGATGCCGTCGCAGAAGCTCTCCGCAAGGCTCTCGATGCCGGCGCGCGCGACGCCCGCTTCATCGAGCGCGGCAGTGTCCCTGCCGACGATGCGGGAGACTGCGGCGCGCGCGCCGGGCAGGTCGGAGGCCAGCAGGGCCGCTGCGACCGGCCGGACGTGATCGTCAAGGCTCCGCTGCGCCAGGCCGGGTGCCGCCAACAGCGCCACGCCGATCCAGCCATAAGGACCCAGCAGGTCGCGGGCCGTTCGTTCGAGGAGCCAGGCGCCACCCGCTGCCGCGGCGATCAGGAGCATGATCGTGAGCACCCCGGCGGCGCGGCGGCTCCACTCCGGCCGGTCCGGAACGTTCCAGCGCGCCTCGCACGCGCCGATCAGGCGCGCGAAGCCGCCGACGGGGTGGCCGACGCGGGCGTAGAGCCGCTCGGGCCACCCGACTGCGGCATCGATCGCAAGCGCGAGCAGGGCGATCGGCTCAGCGATGGGAGAGCGCCCGGTCGAGCCGCGCCAGCGCCGCCGCATCCGCTGGAAGGCCGATGCGCAGCCACTCGGGCGCATAGTCGAACGGCCGGGTCAGGATGCCCTGGCGCGCCAAGTCGGTGAAGATCGCCTGCGCCCCTGCGTCCTCGATCAGACGGAATAGCGGACTTGCGCCCTGCGGCTCGAGGTGATGACGACGCAGCACAGCATCCAGAGCCGCGCAGCGCTCGGCCAACTGCTTGCGGGCGTCGGCGATCCAGTCGGGGTCGCCATAGGCGGCAGTGCCGAACGCGATCGCGTGGGCGGAGACCGGCCAGCTTCCGAGCCGATCGCGCAACGCCGCCACCAGATCCGCCGCGCCACAGGCGAAGCCCAGGCGGACGCCGGCCAAGCCGAAGAACTTCCCGAACGACCGCAAGACGAGCACCCGATCATTTGGCGTCAGATGCGGGAGCACGCTTACCTCTGGAGTCGCGTCGGCAAAGGCCTCGTCGATCACCAGCACGCCACCTGCGCGAGCAAGACGACGGGCCAGGTCCAGCATCTGTTCGGGCGCGACCACGCGGCCGTCCGGGTTGTTCGGGTTCGCGAGCAGCAAGGTGCCGTCGCCGACCGCCCCAAGCGCATCGATCGGGACCATGTCGCTGCAGGCGAGGGCATCCGCGTGGGTTCGGTAGCCGGGCGCACCGTGGCGGTGCGGGGACGGCAACCCGAGGCCGTCGAGCAGCCGCAGCCCCAGTTCGGTGCCCGGCAGTGCGGTGATGGCCAGATGCTGCGCCCCGAACGCGGCGGCGGCGGCCGCTTCCAGTGCCGCACGCGATCGCTCCGAAGGTAGGCGATCGAGGTCGATGTCGGGTGCGATCGTCGGGCTCCACGCAACGGGGTTGATCCCGGTGGAGAGATCGAGCCATGGCTGCGGCGCATCGGGAAAGCAGTGCGTCGCCTCTTCGAGGCAGCCGCCGTGGAACATCAGTGCGCGCAATGCGGAGCCTCGACTTGGGGTGCGGCAGCCTCCATCCGCATTGGCGGAGCAACAGGCAAGGGGCAAGGATGACCATCAATCGATCGGGACGCACGATGCTGGTGCTGGGCGGCGCCCGTTCGGGCAAGAGCCGCTACGCACAAAGCCTGGCAGAGGCATCGGGTGGTCGGCTGGTCTTCGTCGCGACTGCCCAGGCGTTCGACGACGAGATGACCGATCGCATCCGCCGGCACCAGGCCGATCGCGACGGCCGGTGGACGACCGTCGAGGCGTCGGTCGACGTGGCCGGCGCGATCGGCGCTGCGGATGGCGAGGATGCCGTGGTGCTGGTCGACTGCCTGACGCTGTGGGCCTCCAACTTGCTGCTCGGCGAGGAGGATGCCGAGGAGCGGCTGGCGCAGTTGCTGGCGGCACTGAAGCGCGCGCGGGGGCAGGTGCTCCTCGTCGCCAACGAGGTCGGGCTCGGCATCGTGCCCGACAACGCGCTCGCCAGGGCGTTCCGCGATCTTGCCGGCACCATCAACCAGCGCGTCGCCGCGGCGGTCGACCGGGTGCACATGACCGTGGCCGGCATCCCGATCATCGTGAAGTGACCTCGATCCGGCTTGACACCTGCCCGGCGCAAGCGGCAGCACGGGTGCGACGACATGGGAGAGATCGGGCACCAGCCCGGCGCCGAAGGAGCAACCGCCCCGGAAACTTTCAGGCAGAAGGACCGGTCGTCATCAACATCTGGAGAGAGGCGCGCTGGCGTCCGCCGACGGGATAGCATTCTCAGGCAGGAAGGACAGAGGGGGCATGCAACCGCCGGAAGGCGGGGAGTTCATCATGCCGGACGATCCTTCCCAGAACAGCCGCACCGACGCGCGCCGTGCGATCAGCGTCACCGAATTGTTCACGATCGGCATCGGCCCGTCGAGCTCGCACACCGTGGGGCCGATGCGCGCGGCGCATGGCTTTGCCGAGGCGGCGCTGGAGGCGCTGCAGCCGGTTCGCGTCCGCTGCGAGCTGTTCGGTTCGCTGTCGCTGACGGGACGCGGTCACGCGACCGACAGCGCCGTCGTGCTCGGGCTTGCCGGGCATCTGCCCGATACCGTGGATCCCGACGCGGTACCGGAGATCCTGCGGGCGGTGCGCGAACGCGGCCAATTGCAGCTTGGCGGCGAGGTACCGATCGCGTTCGGCGTCGACGACATCGTCTTCTCGCACGAGTTCTTGCCCGGGCATCCCAATGCGGTGCGCTTCACCGCCTGGGATGCGGACGGGCGCGAACGCACCCAAACCTATTTCTCCATCGGCGGCGGCGTGGTGGTAGAGGCGGGCGCCGGATTGCACATCGCCAACGCCGCGGTCGCGCATCCATTTGCCTCTGGCGCCGAGTTGCTCGAACTGGGCGACGCGACCGGCCTTTCGATCGGCGAGATCGTCCGTCGCAACGAGTGCGCCTGGCGCAGCCGCGAGGAAACCGATGCCTTTCTGGACGCGGTGCGGGCGGCGATGCTCGCCTCCATCGAACGGGGCTGTGCGACCGACGGCGTGCTGCCGGGGGGCCTGAACGTCCGCCGTCGTGCCAAGGCGCTGCACACGACGCTGGCTGCGCGCAGCGATCGAGCGGCGCCAGCCTCGGTGATGGAATGGATCAGCCTGTGGGCGCTCGCCGTCAACGAGGAGAATGCGGCCGGCGGGAGGGTGGTTACCGCGCCCACGAACGGGGCCGCGGGCGTAATCCCGGCAGTGCTCCAATACTACGAGCGGTTCGTGGAAGGAGCGACGCCGGAGGGCTCGCGGGTACTGCTAGCCACCGCGGCCGCCATCGGCTTCCTGTACAAGAAGCGTGCTTCGATCTCGGCTGCCGAAATGGGGTGCCAGGGGGAGGTCGGCGTCGCCTGCTCGATGGCGGCAGCGGGGCTTGCGGCGGTGCTCGGCGGCACGAACCAGCAGATCGAGAACGCGGCCGAGATCGGCATGGAGCACAACCTGGGCCTGACCTGCGACCCGGTCGGCGGCCTGGTGCAGGTGCCCTGCATCGAGCGCAACACCATGGGTGCGGTGAAGGCTGTCAACGCCGCCTATCTGGCGCTGCATGGCGACGGTAGCCACATCGTGCCGCTGGATGCGGTGATCGAGACGATGCGGCAGACGGGCGACCACATGCGATCCGAGTATAAGGAGACGAGCCTGGGCGGGCTGGCAGTGAACGTCGTCGCCTGCTGACGGCTTGCCTGCGGGGGGCGTTCCGGTCCATGCGGCCGCCATGCCCAAGATCCGCGCCGACCAGCTGCTCGTCGACCGAGGCCTCGCCGAGAGCCGTACGCGGGCGCAGGCGTTGGTGATGGCCGGTCTGGTGTTCGTCGGCGATCGCAAGATCGAGAAGCCCGGGCAGCAACTGGCGGACGATGCCGTGCTGGACGTGCGCGGGCGCGACCATCCCTGGGTTTCCCGCGGCGGCGTCAAGCTCGCCCATGGCCTCGATCACTTCGGCTGGGCGGTCGACGGCGCGGTCGCGATCGACGTCGGCTCATCCACGGGCGGCTTCACCGACGTGCTCCTGACCCGCGGGGCGGCGCGCGTCTATGCCGTCGACAGCGGCACCAACCAGCTCGCCTGGAAGCTCCGCCAGGACCCCAGGGTCATCGTGCACGAGCAGACGAGCGCGCGGCTCCTCACCGAGGTGCATGTGCCGGAGCGGGTGGACCTGATCGTCTGCGACGCGAGCTTCATCGCGCTCGCCAAGGTGCTCGATGTGCCGATGGGCTTCGCGAAGCCCGGCGCGCGGCTGCTCGCGCTGGTGAAGCCGCAGTTCGAGGCCGGGCGCGCGGAGGTGGGCAAGGGCGGCGTCGTCCGCGATCCTGCCGTACACGCGCGCGTGTGCGACGAGGTGGCGAACTGGCTCACCGATCGCCGGTGGCAGGTGGAGGGGGTGACGCAGAGCCCGATCACCGGTCCGGAAGGCAACGTCGAATTTCTAATCGCAGCCCATGCTCCCGACGAGGGCGGCGGTCCCGAATAGGGACAGGGTCTGGGTGGCGGCTCCGGCTTGCATTGCACCCGGCCGCACCGCAGACAACGCGGCCGGATGAACAGGATTGAGCGCGTGAACGAGATCGCTTCCAGAGCGCAACTGCGTGCGGGCTTACTGCGGTGGGCGATCGTGACCGTGCCGCTCGTCCTCCTCCTGGGCCTTGCCGCGGGCAGTCTGGTTCCCGCGGGATCCCAGAACGCCTGGTATGCCGCCCTGGCGAAGCCTTGGTTCACGCCGCCGGACTGGGCCTTTCCGGTCGCCTGGACGCTGATCTACGTGCTTCTGGGCGTGGCCTTGGCCATGGTACTCGATGCGCGGGGCGCGCGCGGGCGTGGGATCGCCGTCAGCGCCTTTGTGGTGCAACTGGTGCTCAACCTCGCCTGGATGCCTCTGTTCTTCGGAGCGCATCGGGTGTCCGCGGCTCTGGCGTTGATCCTGGTGCTGCTTGTTGTGGTGGCGCTTACGGCCTGGCTGTTTGCCCGGATCCGCCCGCGTGCGGCGCTGCTTTTCGTGCCCTATGTCGCGTGGCTGATCCTGGCGACGGCGCTCACCTGGGAGATCGATCGGCGTAATCCGGGTGCCGAAACCCTTGTGCCCGCGACCTCGTCTGCCCAAATGGCGATCTAGACGCGGGAAGGACCTGACACATGCAATCCGAAAACCGGATCTTCGACGATTTCGCCAAGTTCGTGAACGGTGCTGCCGGCACGCTGGCTGGCATGGCACGTGAGGGCGAAAGCGCAGCGCGCGAGCGGGTGCGTGAATTCGTCGGCGGGCTCGACTTCGTCAGCCGCGACGAGTTCGAGGTCGTGAAGGCGATGGCCGTTGCCGCGCGGGACGAGGCAGATGGCCTGAAGGCACGACTGGAAGCCATGGAGGCGAAGCTCGCCGGCGGAAGCACGGCCCCCATGGCGGCCGAACCGCTTGCGGGCGACAGCATCGGCTAACGGGTTTTCCCCAGCTTTCTGGACCAAGCGGCGCGCGTCGACCTTGTGTCGGTGCGCGCCGCTTGGCATTTCCGAACCATGACGACTGCCCACCCGGAAAGGACCTGATGCTCGACGAAGCCGAGGATGATCGCGACGCTGCCGCTCCGATCGACATGTTGGAGCGCTACTTCGCCGCGCACGGCTGGTCGCACCAGCGCGACGAGGATGAGATCGTCGCCAAGGTCAAGGGAAGCTGGACCGAGTTCGAGCTGCGCGCGATCTGGCGGGCGGACGACGGCGTGCTCCAGTTCCTGGCCTTTCCGGACGTGCGCGTGGCGGACGATCGTCGCGGCTCGATCTATGAAGCGATCGGCCTGATCAACGAGCAGCTGTGGATCGGCCACTTCGAACTTTGGTCGTCGAGCGGCATCCTGCTGTTCCGCCACGCAGCGATGATCGATGTCGAGGAAGCGGCGCTCTCGTTGGAGCAGGCTGAGGTTCTGGTCGATACCGCGATTGACGAGTGCGAGCGCTTCTATCCGGTGTTCCAGTTCGTATTGTGGGGCGGCAAGTCTCCGCGAGAGGCAATCGCCGCCTCGATGATCGAGACGCGGGGCGAGGCGTGACGCAGCCGCTCGCCGGACCGATCTGGCTGGTCGGATGTGGCAACATGGCCGGAGCGATGCTGCGCCGTTGGCTGGAGACCGGCCACGTGTCTGCCACCGACGTCACGGTCATCAATCGCAGCGGCACGCTGCCGATCGACGGCATTCGCGTGCTGACCGAGGTGCCTGCCGATGCGCCTGCACCAGCGACCGTGATGCTGGGCGTAAAGCCGCAGCAGCTCGACATCATCGCGCAGACCGCGGTTGCGCAGCTTCGCCCCAAGCTTCTGCTGTCGATCCTGGCAGGCGTGGAGAATGCAGCGCTTGCGGCCCGGTTCCAGGCGGATGCCATCGTCCGCGCGATGCCGAACCTGCCCGTTTCGATCGGCAAGGGGGTGGTGGCGCTGCACAGCGATAGCCTTGATGAGGGGCTACGTGGTGCGGCGACGGCGCTGATGGCGCCGCTCGGCACCGTCGAATGGATCGGTGAGGAGGGGCTCTTCGATGCGGTGACTGCGCTGTCCGGATGCGGCCCCGGCTTCGTCTTCCGCTTCATCGACGCGATGGGCGCGGCGGGCGCGGCACTCGGCCTTCCGGAGGACCAGGCGCGACGCCTGGCGATCGCGACCGTCGAAGGCGCAGGAGCGTTGGCCAGCGGGACGGAGGCTTCGCCCGCGACCCTGGCCGACCGGGTCGCGAGCCCGGGCGGCTCCACCCGTGAGGGCCTCAACGTGCTCGACCGCGAGGACGCTCTGCGTCGTCTGATGGCGGAGACGCTGGCCGCATCGGCTCGGCGCAACGCCGAGATGGCGGCCGCTGCGCGCGGCTGATCAGCGCTCGCCGAGTGCCCGGATCATCGGACGGTCGCTGTCGGGGATGAGACTTTCGAGCACCGTCCAGAACCCTGCGACCGCTTCGGGTCCGGCCGTCTGATAGGCTTTCGCCAGCCGCTCCCGCACGAGCTGATACAGGCGGCTCTCCAGCGCAGCCCCTTCCGGCGTGAGCTTCAGCAGCCGCCTGCGCGCGTCCCGGTCGTCGCTTCGGCTTTCCACCAGTCCGCGTTCGGAAAGCTCACCCAGCACGCGCCCCAGCGACTGCTTCGTGATGGCGAGCAGCCGCAGCAGTTCGCTCACCGACAGGCTGGGCTTACGCGCAATGAAGTAGAGGGCCCGGTAATGCGCCCTGCCGAGCTTGTGCGCTTCGAGCTCGGCGTCGGTCACGCGGGTCAGATTGGAATGCCCGAAATAGAGCAGCTCGAAGCCGCGGCGGATTTCCGTCTCCCGGAGGAACTGGGCCGAGGCTGCACGATTTGGGACAGTCATGTTGACCTGTTCTGCCAGTGGGCTTAGGCCACGGCAAGCCGGAACGGCACCGCGCCGTCCGATTGCGGAGCAGATCATGATCGACCAGTCCGAAACGCGCTTTCCTCTTACGCCGAACGCCTCGCCGCTCCCGGCCAGCGAGCGTGCGGACAAGCTGGTGAGCCCGGGCTTCGGTCGCGTGTTCACCGATCACATGGCGATTGCACGCTGGTCCGACGAGAAGGGCTGGCACGACATGCAGATCGTCGCGCGCGGCCCCGTGCAGATGGACCCCGCAGCGGCGGTGCTCCACTATGCCCAGGAAATCTTCGAGGGGCTGAAGGCGTACCGGCTCGAGGACGGCGGTGTCGGCCTTTTCCGTCCGGAAGAGAATGCCAAGCGCTTCCGTCGTTCGGCGCGCCGCATGGAGATGCCGGAGCTGCCGGAGGAGCTGTTCCTCGCGTCCTGCCGGGAGCTCTCGCTGGTCGAGCGGGACTGGATTCCCGAGGGCGAGGGCGGGGCGCTCTACCTGCGCCCGTTCATGTTCGCGAGCGAGGTGTTCCTGGGCGTGAAGCCTTCGGCCGAGTATCTCTACATCGTGCTCGCCTCGTCGGTCGGCGCCTATTTCAAGGGCGGCGCGCCGAGCGTGTCGCTGTGGGTCTCCCAGGAATATACGCGCGCAGCGCCGGGCGGCACCGGTGACGCGAAGTGCGGCGGCAACTATGCAGCCAGCCTGGTGGCGCAGGCGGAGGCGATCCGCCAGGGCTGCGACCAAGTCGTCTTCCTCGATGCAGCCGAGCGCCGCTGGGTCGAGGAACTGGGCGGTATGAACATCTTCTTCGTGTTCGACGACGGCAGCATGCTGACGCCGCCGCTGACCGGCACGATCCTGCCCGGCATTACCCGTGATTCGATCCTGCGCCTTGCCCGCGACCAGGGGATCACGGTGCGCGAGGAACGTTATGGGATCGACCAGTGGGAGGCAGATGCCCGCAGCGGCCGGCTTCGCGAAGCATTTGCCTGCGGCACCGCGGCGGTGGTGACCCCGATCGGCAAGGTATCCTCGCCACAGGGCAGCTTCTCGATCGGCAACGGCGGCCCGGGCGAGCGTACGATCGCGCTACGCGACACGTTGGTGAACCTGCAGCGCGGCCGCACCGAGGACCCCTACGGCTGGCTCGAGCGGATCGACGCATAACCCCCTTCCCACCACGCCCGGGGCCGGTATAAGGCCCCGCGGCTGTTGGGGCGTCGCCAAGCGGTAAGGCACCGGTTTTTGGTACCGGCATTCGCAGGTTCGAATCCTGCCGCCCCAGCCAACTCTTTTCATTCGCTTCTTTTGTCGTTGTGGTGCTAGCTTCTACGGCATTCCGCAGCTGCGCGTTGGACTGCTTCGACTTTGGTGACGGCAAACTCGCTCAGCGACGCGGTCATCGCCTGGTAGAGGTCGGGCGTCCGGGACCGTAGAGACGGTCCAACTAAGCATTGCGGAGATTTCTGACGGTGCTCTCGGGCGTCGTCGCGGGGGTGCTCGCTTCGTTGGCATGGGTGCGGGACAGCTTGCGAGCGCAGTCCACTTCTTCGCGGCGCCGCTATCGAGCCAGCTGGCGGTGACGCCCGTCACCTCTTCCTGCTTCTGCAGTTGATCGTCGTGTCGATCCCCCTCGCAGCGGCGGATCGGGAGGATCGGTAGTTTGACGGCGGCTATGGTCACCGTTGCCGAGTGGCGTCAGCTCTGCCAGTCCGCCAGCAGGCGGCACACAGAAAGGGACCTGCAGTGTTTCTGACGATCCTGGTGGCGGGTCTGGCGGAGCCGAGCCTGGCCGATAGCGTCCGGTCCTGCTCGGCGGCGGTGCATAGTGCCCAGCTTGAGGATGCGATCTACGCTTGTTCGCGACAAGCAGAGGAGGACACTGCTTGCGGCGCCGCCCTTGGGTTGGGGAGAACCGCGCCATTCGCGCTTCCGATGCTGCCCCCCGACAAAAGAGCCGCCGCTCTCGCTTATTTCGACGCCAGAGTTGCCGCCTGCATCGAACATGAGGAGGGCTTGTAGAAGCAGTGCTCGTGCACGCTGAGGCGATCAGGTTGTGAAGCCACCGGTGTCCGCCTCTGGCGTCTGGCTCCGGGCCGCAGCCGGTTCGGCGGACGGCGTGCCAACTCTTTTCGGAATCGAGCGGTGAAGCTGGTGCGCTCCTTCTTGATCATGGATGCGGGAACGGGATTCCGTGTCGGCGCGACAGCGCCTCTAGGATCGCATCTTTGCCTTGCACGAAGGCTTGTCCGTTATGGCTCCCGGTTGCTATTCGAGCGTCGGCATCATCGGCCAGCAGGAGGAGCGGGAGCGATTGGTTCTCGGCTCCGACCAACTCGACAACCGCCTGTCTCGGTCGGGCCCAGTCGACCCGGAGAACGTCGATACGCGTCGCCAGTGTAGGGAAGCTGACGAGGACGCCTTCCATCAGCGCACAGTGCCAGCAGTAGAAGCGTGTGCCTGACAAGGTCGGATCAACAAAGTCGGGCTTGATGATGATGAGTTTGTCTCGGTCCATCGGGAGCGCCTTTCTTCGTGGGGCCCTCCTTTAGCGCAAGGAAGTCGAACAGTCAGGGGTACGCGTCTAGTTTGGATCTAGCCGAAGGGGTGCGACGGCGGTGCCGCTCGACCGCACACTCTCTAGTCACCTGGAACTGAAGTAAGTCGCATTGTATGCTGGCTCCGCTGATGAGGAGCTTGGCATGGCGAACGCGGGCGGCCGACCGACGATGCCTCTGGTGTTGGAGGCGGAGGAGCGGGACTATCTGGAGCGGCAGGTTCGCCGGCGGCGGGTGTCTCGCTCGATGTCGGAGCGGTGCCGTATTATCCTTCGCTGTGCGGACGGTATTCAGAGCAAGGTTGTCGCTGCTGAGTTGGGCGTGCACGAGCACACAGTCGGTAAGTGGCGACGGCGCTTCCTGAAGGACCGAGTTGAGGGACTGATGGACGAGGCTCGGCCCGGACGACCGAGAACGATCGACGATGATCAGGTTGCTGCCGTGATCGAGCGCACACTCCGCTCCACGCCAACTGACGCGACCCACTGGTCGATACGCTCGATGGCGGGTGCGACCGGCTTCTCCCACACGACGATCCGGCGCATCTGGTCGGCCTTTGGGCTGCAACCGCATCGGTCGGAGACGTTCAAGCTGTCGAGCGATCCCCTGTTCGTGGAAAAGGTCCGCGACATTGTCGGGCTCTATCTCTCCCCGCCTAACCGCGCGTTGGTGCTCAGCGTCGACGAGAAGAGCCAGATCCAGGCGCTCGATCGAGAGCAGCCGGTCCTGCCGATGATGCCAGGAGTACCCGAGCGGCGCACTCACAGTTACGTCCGTCACGGCACGACCTCGCTGTTCGCAGCGCTCGACATCGCTTCGGGGTTCGTGATCGGCAAATGCTACAAGCGTCATCGCGCCGCCGAGTTTCTGGACTTCCTTAAGCAGATCGACGCCCAGGTGCCGCCCGATCTCGATGTCCACATCATCATGGACAATTACGCGACCCACAAAACCGCGCTCGTCCGGGCCTGGCTCGCCCGCAGGCCGCACTATCATGTGCATTTCACGCCGACTTCGGCTTCGTGGATCAACCAGGTCGAGCGCTGGTTTGCCGAACTTACCCGCAAGCAACTGCGCCGCGGCGTCCATACCTCCACCAATCAGCTCGAGCAGGACATCCGTGCCTTCATCGAGCGCCACAACGAGAACCCGAAGCCCTACCGATGGACCAAGTCCGCCGACGAGATACTCGCCTCCGTAAAGCGCTTCTGCCAAGCCGCAGACCGTACGTTATGCGGCGAACTTTAGATTCAGGTGACTAGGAACCAGGTCTTCGGCGGTGTCTGCCGGAGCGAGCCGGAGGGTACCTCCACCTGGAGCCGCTGAAAATGAGTGGTTAGCGGCCGTTCCCCTGAGGCAGGAAAGGTCGACTATTTACCACGCGCTTCCGCCGAAGCCATATTCCGCGGGCGGTCAGCAGCGCTGCTATAGGGATGACGATCCACGTATCGCGGACCGTAGAGGCGCCGTGTAGAAACCAAGCAAGCGCCACGCTCGCGCAATCGAAAACACGGCTAAAGCAAATGCGACAAGGTCCCATTCGCGCGGTGGCACGAAGCGGCCATTGACGTCTCTGAAGCGGCTCATAGGGGAAAGCATGGCAACATTAGCCGACGGCCGCAATTGGGCGTTTACTGTCGTTCAAGATGGACAGGGTTAACAACATCAGGCTGACCAGGACGATCAACCACCCGCCGACACAACCGGGGCCGTCCACGCCATATCGAATAAATCCGATGCCTAAACCAAATTGGCTGAGCAAAGTGACCCGTTTGAGCATCCACTCAGATAGCGCAGGGCTGACGTCCCACAATGGGCGTTTGCTGCCGTCCGCCCGCGACAGCCCAGGTTTGAAGGGGGCCTCAAGCACGGCATAACAGCATATGGTGGTGTCGCCGGCGGGCGCCGGGTGCGCGTCGGAGAAGATGCCGGGCAGGACGATCACGCACTGGATGTCGCCCTGGGGCGAGAGCGTCCCCTGAGCAGGCGGCGCTTCCGGTTATTCTCAGTTCACAGGTCCATGCCCCACAGCAGCGTGTCGATCAGCCCGCGGTTGAGCGTTCGCGCACCACTAGGGTTGAGGTGCTTGGCATCGTCCCAGAGTCTCGGTTCCCGCGGCCCCATAGCGGCACGCGCGTTGTAGAACTCCGTCCGCCGGGCGTTCTCCGGGGCGGTGGCCAACTCGTAGGCCGCTTCCGTGTAGGGAGCGAGCGCAGTCGAACGCGCCGCCGCACTGTTCTCCGGAGAGGGGACAAGGACGAAGATCGTGTGTGGTGAGACCCTCCAGATGCGGTTCATTGCGATCTGTAAGTTCGCTTTGAACTTCGCCTTGCTTATTAGATGTGCCGCGTCATTCGTTCCAACAAGCAAGAAGATGATGTGCGGCAGAAGCCTCGACCAGTAAGGCGCTCCAAATTCCGCCATTTGAGCGAGGTCGACGGACGTAGCGCCGCCATTGCCAATCTTGCTGACCTCAAGGCCCTTAACATCGCGGGTCGCGTAGAAGCCGTAAACCACGACGGTGCCGGTGTTGCCCTTCGTGTCGACCTCCAAGTCGTGGATCCCATCGGCCAGCCCAGCGATGGCCACGGACCTGATGGCGTCGGTCCCGCTACCCTTCATGGCCGCCCATGGGCCCCCGTCAACTCGATACCGGAAAGATCCGAGAGTATCACGATAGAAGATCTGCAAGGTTTGGGTTCGAAGATTTCCGATACGTACAGTCGCGTCGGAACGCGTCGTGAATATGTTGAACCCATCGGCGGCGGCGCCAAAGCTGGAATATTCCGCGCCTGGAACCAACCCGCCATGATCGACGGTGACCCACCCGTCTGAACCCAGCCCGGCGTTATTCGACATGCTCGCCCGCGGGAGTTTAGTGAAGGCGACGCGATCAAGGTTATAAACCGGTGGCCTTTTCCCGGAGCGATAATCGCTGTTCACGCTGATCCAGCCATGACCTGATATCTCGAGCGCGGACCCGACGATGTCCTTGAATGCCTCAGGTACGTCTACTCGTTCGGCCCAACTATCACCCCAGAAAGCGACCCGAATGACGTTCCGATCTCGCTGCTTGTTCTCTTTCACTAGCTTGCGGAATCGATCCAGGCAGGAACCGTCCGTTGCGACTGGGATTGAAGGCGTAGCTCCTTGATTGGCCCCGTGAACGATGCCCGGGGCAGCTGAAGCGCTGCTCATCTTGAACAGAGGAGTTGATCTCGCTGCTTCGACCCACGGCACGACTGGAGCGGCAAAACAAGCGATTGCGGAGGCGCAAACCAGGGCTCGTTGGAGGTTCATCAAAAAATTGCCTTACTCCTGCAGAAGCGATGCTCGCGGTGGCATACAAGCGTAGCGACCACCGTAAGTTTCCCTTACAGGCCTGCCGGTTCGCGATTCAAAAGCCATGCCGGATTGCCTGGTCGAGCCGCGTGGCGGGGGGGTATATGATGATAGCTTACGCGAAGTCGCTGTTGCTGCCAAAGGACATTCACAAGCGAAACTTTGGCCTCGATGTCTTACGCGCTTGCGCCATCCTCTTCGTCCTTTTCTCTCATGGGCGGCATCTCGTTGAGCATCAGTTTCCAGCCCTTGAGGGTCTCTTTGTGTTTGGCTACCTCGGCGTAGAAATTTTCTTCGTTCTGTCTGGGTTCCTGATCGGCGGTATCGCCATCAATCAGATAAACGAACTCAGTACCTCGGCAGACGTCAAGAACTTTTGGATCAGAAGATGGTTCAGAACTGTTCCTGTGTATCTGGTATGGCTACTTATCCAAATTCCGCCGTGGATCTTTGACGGCGGTAGTGTCAGCGACTTCTTGCCGTACTTCGTCTTTGCGCAGACACTGTATTGGCCGGTGCAGCCCTATCCGTTTAACGTTTCCTGGAGTCTCGCAGTAGAGGAATGGTTCTACATCATCTTCCCGCTTGTGCTGCTAGCAGCTTGTATAATACTAAAAGATCGAAGGAGGGGTTTGGTCGCAGCGTTAGTGGTCCTCCTAGGGTCAGGACCCATTGATGTGAGCGTCGCGATCTGATTCAGGCTCCGCAAGGAGACCGGGATGAGTGACCTGTTTTGGCTGACGAACGAGCAGATGGAGCGGCTGCGGCCGTTCTTTCCCAAGAGCCACGGGAGGCCGAGGGTAGACGATCGGCGGGTGCTGAGTGGCATCGTATTCGTCAATCGCAACGGGCTGCGCTGGCGAGATGCACCCGGCGAGTACGGCCCGCACAAGACGCTGTACAATCGGTGGAAGCGTTGGGGCGAGGCCGGTGTGTTCACGCGAATGATGGAAGGTCTGGCTGCAGCCGGCGCCGAGCCGCAGACGGTCATGATCGACGCAACCTACCTGAAGGCTCACCGCACGGCATCGAGCCTGCGGGTTAAAACGTATGGCTCGCCCCGTCGGCAAGCGGTTTGTGTCTGATGTTCTGAGCAGTCTGCGAAAACGTATCCGGCCTTCCAACACGAGGTTGTTGGCCAAGATGGAGATCCGCGCGTCCTGGTCCTCATAAAGGGGCCGGCATCGAGTGCCATTTTTAGCCATAGGGTTCCGGGACACCGGTCGACTGTCAGGCCATCTTTCACTCACCTCCCGCAGACATCATTTAGCTGGCGCAAGGCGCGCCGGCCGAGCTTGTTCAGGCTGCTTGTGCAACCGGATCGTAGGTGCGCTCGTGTCGCAGCAGCGCCCACACGATACGCGCCATCTTGGCGGCCAATGCCACCACGACGGTGTTGTGATGAGAACGTGAGAGGAGACCGCGCAGCCAGGCGCCAAGTCGCGTATCGCTCTTGCTCATGACCGGCAGGGACGCACGCGCACCTTGGATCAGGTTCTTGCGCAGGTAACGGCTCCCACGTTTGGTGATACCGAGCAACCGCGGCTTGCCTCCGGTCGTTGCCTGCCGCGGCACCAAGCCCAGCCATGCGGCAAGGTCGCGCCCGCGCCCGAAGGTCCGGGCATCCCCGATCGCTGCCACCAGCGCAGTGGCATTAAGCGCACCGATGCCGGGAATGGTCAGCAATCGCCGTGTCCGTTCATCCGCCCGAGCCGCATCGGTGAACTCGGCATCGAGATCTGCGATCCGTTCGTCGAGCGCGCTCCAGCGCAGGCGCATGTCGCTCACCAGCCGGTGAATGCGGGAGCCGAGTACCGGTTCGTCACCATCCAGCATCTCACCCAGCCGAAGGGCAAGCTTTGCACGCCCCTGTGGGACGATGTAACCGCGTTCGAGGAGGAGGCTCCTGATCTGGTTCATCAGGGAGGTGCGGTCTCCGACAAGCTGGTCACGGATACGATGGAGCGTCTGCATGTCGAGTTGCTCCTCGGTCTTTAGCTCGACAAACCGCATAGTCGGCCGTGTCGCCGCCTCGGCGATCGCCTCGGCATCACGATCATCGTTTTTCTGCGCCTTGACGTAAGGGCGGACGTATTCCGGCGACATCAATCGTACCGCATGGCCTTGTCGCGCCAAGGCACGTCCCATGTGATGCGCACCGCAGCAGGCCTCCATCGCCACAACGCAGGCCGGCAAGGTCGCCGCGTAGGTGATGACTGTCTCGCGCCGCATTCGTCGGCGGACGACAACCTTGCCAATTGCGTCCAGCCCAACCACGCTGCAGCTGTTCTTGCCAAGATCGATCCCGAGCACAGAAATGTCCATGACCTTCGCTCCTTCCGCAAACGACCCGCTGTCGTGAAGCAACAACGGTTCAGATAAGGGGCGAGCCATCCATAAAGGGGATCTTGGCCGCCTGATCGGCCGCACCAAAGGCGGCATGAACACCAAGCTTCACGCCATCGCCGATGCGAACGGGCGCCCCTTGAGCTTCTTCATGACCGCGGGCCAGGTCAGCGACTACACCGGCGCGGCAGCGCTACTCGATGACATGCCGAAGGCGCAGTGGCTGCTTGGTGATCGCGGCTACGACGCCGACTGGTTCAGGGACGCCCTCCAGGCTAAAGGCATCCAACCCTGCATCCCAGGCCGCAGGTCGCGCAACGAACCGATCCGGTACGACAAGCGCCGCTATCGGCGTCGCAGCCGCATCGAGATCATGTTCGGCCGCCTCAAGGACTGGCGCCGGGTCGCTACCCGCTACGACCGCTGCCCCACCGCCTTCTTCTCCGCAATCGCCCTCGCTGCCACCGTCATCTTCTGGCTGTGATCAACGAGTCCTGACCCTAACGCTTCCGCTGGCTCTGCGTCTCTTCTATGCGATTGAGCTCGGAGCCGTTTGGGGTCCTACCATTCGGAACACGACTATCGTCAGGCTGGATGCCATCGCATATGGCGTGATTGCTGCTGCTGTTCTCCGATACGCCCCGGCGGCGTGGCACAGATATGGTAAGGTCGCGTTGGGAGTGGGGCTTTTGATGCTGGTTGCGAGTGCTGTCTACATCCAGAACGTAGACTACACGACCGATCTTTTTGCTCGCACGTTGCTGTTCAATGTGGTTTCAATAGGCGCGATGTTGTGCCTCCCATCTGTGCGTGCTTTGAGGCGGCCCAAGTCCCCCGTCGTGGTCTGGGTGATCACAATGACCAGCGTTCTTAGCTACTCGGCTTATCTTTGTCACTGGATGATCTTGATGGCACTTGAGATGGTGCAGCGGCATCTTCCAGGTACGCTGGTGATCGCTGCTCTTCTTAGTTGCGTGTTTGTTGGTAGTGTGATTGTAGTATCGGCTCTCAGCTACATGCTTGTCGAGGTGCCATTTCTGCGCCTGAGGGACCGGTTAAGCCGGCCTGAAGCCCACCAAATTTGACCGTATGAGCGGAGGCGGCGGCGACTTCTATCGCCGCCCTTCAGACCTGCCGGAGTCGGATACTACGGCGTGCTGTATATCCTCTTGAGCAAGGATCCGGCAGCCGCGATCTCACCCCCGTCGGCAGTGTCGAGGAGTGCCCCGGACTCGCCCGAGACTTCGTAGCCGGTGTTTTGGCAGCCGAGATCGGATAGCGGGGCGCGGATCACAGCACTTCGGCTGCGACGGCCCTCGTCGTGGCTGAGCGAGTTGAGCGCTGCTTACAAGCGCCCCAGGGCCTGTTCGGCATAGTTGATCGTGCCGCCCGAAAAGTGAAAGCCGATGGTGCTGTCGCGCTGACCGCGCATCACATGCCACAACCGCGTTCGCCGGCGGGACGCGAGCGTGCGTGTCAACGGCGGAGCAAAACCAGGCCAGCGGGGCGGAGTAAAAGCAGGCCACTTGAGGCGCGCGCTGACGATATGAAAAGGGCCCCGATCGGGGCCCTTTTCATATCGTTGCCGTCCTCGGCCTGATGGTCAGGAAGATAATATCTCACCGGTGTCCGGGTCGGACAGGGCACTGGCCTGGTTTTGCTCCGCCCCGCGACGTTTGCGTCCGGTGGACTGCTTGAGGCGATAGCTGTCGCCGTTCATGGTCAGGATGGTGGCATGGTGGGTGAGCCGGTCGAGCAGTGCGCCGGTCAGCCGCTCGGAGGCGAGCACCTGCGTCCAGTCCTCGAACGGCAGGTTGGAGGTGATGATGGTCGAGCCGCGCTCGTAGCGCTGCGACAGCACCTCGAAGAGCAGTTCGGCGCCGGTCGGGGACAACGGGACGTAGCCGAGTTCATCGACGACGAGCAGCTTCACGGCCGCCATCTCGCGTTGGAGCTTGAGCAGCCGTCGCTCGTCTCGCGCCTCCATCAACTGGTTCACCAGCGAGGCCGCGGTAGTGAAGGCGACTGTGAAGCCCTTCTGGCAAGCCGCCAGGCCGAGCGCGAGGGCTACATGCGTCTTGCCTGTCCCGCTGTTGCCGAGCGCAATGACGTTCTCGCGGCGCAGGATATATTCGCACCGTGCGAGCTCGACCACCATCATCTTGTTCAGGCTGGGGATGGCGGTGAACTCGAAGGTGTCGAAGCTCTTCACAGCCGGGAAACGGGCTGCGCGGATCCGTCGCTCGATGGTCCGGCGCTCGCGGTCGATGAGCTCCAACTCGATAAGCCGCAACAGGTAGCGCGTGTGGTCGACCCCGCCTTGCGCGCATTCGCGCGCGACCTTTTCGTACTCGCGCAGAACGGTTGGCAGTTTGAGTTGTTTGAGATGATGGGCGAGCAGCACCTGTGGCGTACCTGCGGTCGTGCCCACCGGCATGGCGTCCTTGTCCGTCATGCTGCCAGCACCGCATAGTCGGCCGCGCACGTCGTTTTGACGTCCATCTTGGGCACGTGCGGATACGCCGCTAAATCCAGGCGCGGCGGACGGCGCTCGATACGCGCCAGCGCGATGAGTTTTACCGCGTCAAAACCAGGTGCGCCCAACTGGACTGCCTCGGTCACGGCATCCGTGACGATGGGAAGCGGCATCGCCTCGAGCAGCCGCAGCACCTGGATGAACTCGCGTTTACCCTTGTTGCCCATCCGGGCCTCGAGCAGGTGGCGCAGATGCTGGAAGATGTCCGGCAGGTTCCAGTCCTGAAGGGCTGCCGCCTGGTCGAGCGCACCGGGCTTGGTCTCGATGAGCGCGAGATAGTGCAGTGGGTTGGAGACGAATACGCCTTCGTCGTAGCAACGCGCGTGCCGGGCAATCTCTTCGCCCGCGCATATGATGACGACCTCGTCGACGAACCCCTTCACCATCACGTCGCGGTAGCCGTACGCGGTCGGCACCGAATAGTCGTTGGTCCGGTAGCGCACCATCGCGGTCGACGACACGCGCGCCGCGCGTTTCTCGCATGGCTCCAGTGGTACGGACGGCAGCGTGCGCAATGCCGATACGTCTGCCGCCAGCCGCTCGGCAATGGTCTGCGCGTGCTGACCGGCATGCTCGCCCTGGCGCGTACGGCAGGACTCCTCGAACCTGGCGTTCAGGACATCGAAATTGGCAGCGACCGGCACGGGCACCATGAAGTTGTTGCGCGCAAACTTCACCAGCCCCTCGACCTTGCCTTTGTCGTTGCCTCGCGCTGGACGCGCAAAACGGTCCTGAAACAGGTAGTGGCTGACCAACTCGGTGAAGGCGCGTGTGCGCTCGCGCGTTCCATCGCCGCAGATCTTTGCCACGGCGATGGTTGTGTTGTCGTAGAGGATGGACAGCGGCACGCCCCCGAAGAACGCGAATGCCGACACGTGCCCGTCAAGAAACGCCTCGGTCGTCTCGCGCGGATACGCCTTGAAGAAGCAGGCATCCGACTGCGGCAGCGACATGCAGAAATAGTGGATCTTCATCCGCTCCCCGCCGACGACCGCGACCGCCTCGCCAAAGTCGACCTGTGCATGCCCCGGCGGGTGCGCCAGCGGCACGAAGGTCTCGCGCCCGCGGGCCCTGCACAGCCGCACATGGTCCTTCACCATCGTGTAGCCGCCCGTATAGCCATGCTCGTCGCGCAGCCGCTCAAAGATCCGCTTGGCCGTGTGCTGCTGCTTGCCCGGCGCCTCGCGGTCGGCTGCCAGGATTGCGTCGATAACCGGTAGCAGCGTCCCGAGCTTCGGCTTGGTCGGAGGTTTCGTCCGGCGGTATCCAGGAGGCGCCGAATACAGGCACATCTTGCGTACCGTATCCCGGTTCAGCCCGAACACCTCCGCCGCTTCCCGGCGACTATGCCCCTCGACAAATACAAACCGTCTGACCGCTGCGTAGCTCTCCACGACAAACATCCCCGCCGCTCCGCAAAGGGAGCAGCTTACCAACTGGCCGGATTTTACTCCGCCCCCGACGGCACTGCGCCGGCGGTCCTGTGGCCTGGTTTGTCACCGCCCTTCACACCTGGTTTGCGCTGATGTATCCGGAGCGTGATGGCGAGATCATGCAGGGGCTCGTCAACACGTACAAGGAGTCGGGCTGGCTTCCGGAGTGGGCTAGCCCAGGGCACCGCAACGTGATGATCGGGTCGAACTCGGCCAACCTGATTGCCGACGCCTATCTGAACGGCGTGCGCGGCTTCGACGTGGAGACGCTGTACGAGGCGATGGTCAAGAACGCGACCACGTCCGAAGGACGGCCGCGGGACAAGCGCGGGAATGTCGTGAACGCCGTCGGCCGGGAGGGTGTCGAATACTACAACCGCCTAGGCTATGTGCCGTATGACGTTGGCATCAACGAGAATGCTGCCCGGACGCTGGAATATGCGACCGCCGACTTCTCGCTGTCGCGATTGGCGCAGGCGCTCGGCAAGACCGAGGACGCCCGGAAGTACGCGCAACAGGCGCAGAACTATCGCAAGCTGTTCGACGCGCAGAGCGGATGGATGCGCGGCCGCAACCAGGACGGCAGCTGGTCCACGCCGTTCAACCCGTACAAGTGGGGCGACGCCTTCACCGAAGGGAATTCGGTGCACTACAGCTGGTCGGTGATGCAGGACGTGCAGGGGCTGGTCGACCTGATGGGCGGCGACCAGAAGTTCGTCGACCGGCTCGACTCTGTTTTCACAACGCCGCCGGTATTCGACGACAGCTATTACGGCCAGGTGATCCACGAGATCCGCGAGATGCAGATCGTGAACATGGGCCAATATGCCCACGGCAATCAGCCGATCCAGCACATGCCCTATCTCTATGACTGGGCAGGTGCGCCGTGGAAGACGCAGTACCACGTTCGCGACGTGCTCAAGAAGCTCTACTCCTCGGCGCCGGACGGCTATCCCGGGGACGAGGACAATGGCCAGACCTCGGCCTGGTACGTCTTCTCGGCGCTCGGCTTCTATCCGGTCACGCCCGCGGTGGGCGAATATGCGATTGGCAGCCCGCTGTTCCGCACGGTCCGGCTGACGATGCCGAACGGCAAGGTGCTGACCATCGAGGCCGTGAACAACAGTGCGGAGAACGTCTACATCCAGTCCGCGACCTTCAACGGCAAGCCGCACGACAAGGCTTGGCTGTCGCGCGAGGCGCTGCAGCAGGGCGGCACCCTGCGCTTCGTGCTGGGGGCCAAGCCGAACAAGGCTTGGGCGAGCGGCAAGGCGGCTGCTCCCTTCTCCATGAGCGCGCCGAAATAAGCAGGATGAGCAAGGATATGCAGATGACCCTGGGTCGACGCGACGTGATGATGGGCGCCGGAGCGATCGCACTCGCAGCTGCCGTTCCGGCAGGCGCACAGGGCACGAAGTTCGTGAGCAAGCGTCCGCCGCGGGCGCAGCGGCGCTTCGTGAGCACCGCGGTGGAGGCGGAGATCCGCCGGGTGAAGGCAAAGATCGCGGACCCCGAACTCGCCTGGCTGTTCGAGAACTGCTACCCGAACACGCTCGACACCACGGTTCAGACCGGCGTCTTGGACGGGAAGCCGGACACCTTCGTCATCACCGGCGACATCGACGCGATGTGGCTGCGCGACAGCTCCGCACAGCTCCAGACCTATGTGCATCTGGCGAACAAGGATGCCGGGCTGCGCCGTATGTTCGTCGGCGCCATCCAGCGTCAGGCGCGCTGCATCCTGGTCGATCCCTATGCCAACGCGTTCATGCGCGACACCACGGCAAAGTCGAACCTGGGCGCGCGCGACGACATGACCGAGATGAAGCCGGGCGTCGCGGAGCGGAAGTGGGAGATCGACTCCCTTTGCTATCCGATGCGCTTTGCCCAGTCTTATTGGTCGGTCACCCGCGACAAGACGCCGTTCGACGACTTTTGGGCGCGCGGGATGATGAAGGCGGTCGCCACGCTCAAGGAGCAGCAGCGGCTCGAGGGGCCGGGACCATATCGCTTCCAGAGGAACCATCCATCGCCGACCGAGACGCTGATGTTCGACGGCTATGGCGCGCCGACGCGCAAGGTCGGGCTGATCCACTCCGGCTTCCGTCCCTCCGACGACGCCTGCGTCTTCCCCTTCCTGATCCCGTCCAACCTGTTCGCGGTGTCTGCGCTGACGATGCTGGCGACGGTGCTGAAGGAGGCGAGGGGGGATGCCGCAGGTGCGGCCGATTGCCTGGCGCTCGCCGCCAGCGTGCGCCAGGCGCTCGACCTGCACGGCAAGATGCCGGACGGCGAAGGCGGCCAGGTCTGGGCCTATGAGGTCAATGGCTTTGGCGATGCGATCTTCATGGACGACGCGAACGTCCCGAGCCTTTCGGCGCTGCCGCTGTTGGGTGCCGCCGATCGCAAGGATCCGCTGTTCCGGCGCACGGCGAAGCTCGCCTGGAGCCCGCGCAATCCGTATTTCTTCGAGGGTACGGCAGCCAAGGGGATCGGCGGTCCGCACATCGGCATGGACATGATCTGGCCGATGTCGATCATCACCCACGCCTTCAACAGCGACGACGAGGCCGAGATCCGTCAGTGCCTCACGTGGCTCAAGACGACGCACGGCGGAACGGGCTTCATGCACGAGAGCTTCCACAAGGATAATCCTGCGAAGTTCACGCGCAGCTGGTTCGCTTGGGTCAACGGCTTGTTTGGCGACCTGATCCTAGACCTGGAGCGCCGCAAGCCCGCGCTCCTCGCCAGCCGCTACTGATCCCGAGGACGTTGCAATGATCGTTACCAATCGCCGGAAGATGCTCGCTGGCAGTGGTCTCGCTGCATTGGGCGGCGCCATGCCGGGCGTCGGCTGGGCACAGGCGCCCGCCGCCGGAAAGGCGGATGTGTTCGTCGGCACCGGGGGCACGGCCATACCTTTCCAGGCGCGTCGCTGCCGTTCGGGATGGCGCAGTTGAGCCCGGACACCGACAACTCCCGCTGGGACGCGTGCTCCGGCTATCACCGGACCGATGGCTCGATCATGGGGTTCAGCCACACGCACCTGTCGGGCACCGGCATCGGCGACATGCTCGACGTCCTGGTGGTGCCCACGCGCGGACCGCTCAAGCTCACGCCGGGCAAGCTCGGCGATGCGGACCTCGGCTATCGGCAGCGCTTCTCCGATGAATATGCGGAGCCCGGCTATTATCGGGTTCGCCTCGAATCCGGGGTGCTGAGCGAGCTCACGGTGACCGAGCGGTGCGGCATCAGCCGCCATCGCTTCCCCGCTGGCCCGGCCCACATCCTCATCGATTTCACGCACATGATCCTCGATGTCTGGGACAAGGGGGTGCTGCTCGAGAATGCCTCGCTCGCCTGGGGTCCCGACGGCGTGCTGACCGGCAGCCGGCAGGTCAACCGCTGGGCCAAGGGGCGCCACATCCACTTCGCGATGCAGCTTTCGCGCACGCCCGATCGCATCGAGTTCTTCGGAGACGACGACAAGCCCGCCCCACAGGGGGCAAGCGGCGTCACGGGCGGCAAGCTGAAGGTCGCGCTGTTCTTCGACAACGCCGGCGGCGATCCGATCCTGATCAAGACGGGCCTTTCGGCGGTCGCGCAGGAGGGTGCGCGGGCGGCGCTGGCGGCCGAGGTTCCGGGCTGGGACTTCGACGGCATCTGCGCCAAGGCGCGCAAGACCTGGGCAAACGAGTTGCAGCGCGTGCGGGTGAAGGGCGGCACCGAAGCGCAACGCACGATCCTGACGAGCGCGCTCTACCATGCGTTTCTGGCGCCGACGCTCTTCACGGATCGGGACGGCCGCTATGTCGGCCTCGATCGGCAGGTGCATCAGACCAGCGCGGACTCGCCGGCGTTCAGCACCTACTCGCTCTGGGACACCTATCGCGCGCTGCACCCGCTGATGACGCTGGTTCAGCCGGAACGTGCCGCGATGTTCACCCGCGACCTGATCCGACAGACCGCCCAGAGCCCCTATGGTCCTCCCGTATGGCCGCTCCAGGGGGTGGAGACGGGCTGTATGATCGGCTGGCACTCGGTCTCGGTGATGGCCGAAGCCAAGGTCAAGGGGATCGAGGCCGACTATGCGGCTGCCTGGCCGAACATCCGGCGGCGGGCGTTCGATCCCAGCTTCAAGGACAGCGACGCTTCGCTTGGCCGCGAGCATTACTACCAGCTCGGCTACATTCCCGCCGACAAGGTGTGGGAGTCGGTCAGCCGCACGCAGGAATATGCGTACGACGACTGGGCGATGGCGGTCCTCGCCGAGGCAGCGGGTGCGGCGGAGGACGCCAAGGCCCTGCGTGCGCGGAGCCGCAACTACCGCAACGTGCTGGACGCCTCGATCGGCTTTGCCCGGCCGAAGTTCTCCGATGGCACGTGGTGGGAGGCGTACGATCCCGTCCAGATCGGGCACATGCCCAAGGCCTGGTGGCGGGACTATACCGAGGCGAACGGCTGGCAGGCAACCTTCCTGAACCAGCACGACGTCTACGGCTTGATCGAGCACTTCGGCGGGGATGCAGCGTTCGAGAAGAAGCTCGACAGCTTCTTCAACGCGCCTTCGACCCTGCCGGACAATGCGCCGCCCGACATCTCCGGGCTGGTCGGGCAATATGCCCATGGCAATGAGCCTACGCACCACGCGGCCTATCTCTACGCCTTTGCAGGCGCGCCGTGGAAGACCCAGGCGATGATGCGCCGGCTGCTGACCGAAATGTACAAGGACGATCCGGACGGAGTGATCGGCAACGATGACTGCGGACAGATGAGCGCGTGGTTCGTGTTCAGTGCGCTCGGCTTCTATCCGGTCGACCCGGTGAGTGCCCTCTACGTCTTCGGCTCGCCCCTGTTCGACGAGGCGGAAGTCTCGGTCGGGAAGGGCCGAACGCTACGGGTGCGGGCGACCGGTAACGGGCCGGGGAACCCTTATGTCCAATCGGTGCGCTGGAACGGCAGGCGCTGGATGCGCAACTGGATCTCGCATGCGGACCTGGCGCGGGGCGGCACGCTGGAGTTCGTGATGGGACCCAAGCCCTCTCGCTTCGGGGTCGCGAAGCAAGACCGGCCGCCTTCCTTCGGACGCAACGCACTCTAACAAAAAGTCCCCGGAAGATGCGGACATCTTCCGGGGCAATGTTGCCGCTGGGCAAGGGGAGGGGGCCAGCGGAACCTCGTTCAGGGAGCCGAACTCATCGACGGGGGCACGTCGGCGGGGCCGCTGCCCCAGTTCGGATTCGGCCGTGCACCCATGGTGAGGACGAGCGTCGCGCCATCCTTCACATCGGCATGGCGGAACCACGGCTTTGTCCAGGGATGGCCGTTCAGGGTCGCCGACTGAATGTAGAGGTTGGTGGCCGAGTTGTTGCGCGCCACGATCTCCAGCACCTTGCCGTTGCCCATCTGCAGCTTCACGCTGTCGAAGATCGGGCTCGACAGCACGTAGACGTCGCTGGACGGATCGACCGGATAGAAGCCCATCGCCGTCAGCGCATACCAGGAGGATGTCGCGCCCTGGTCGTCCATGCCGGCATAGCCATAGCCTGAGGCGTCGCTGCCGTAGAGCGTGTCGAGGATGCGCCGGGACAGCGCCTGCGTCTTCCAGGGCTGGCCGCTCCAGGCATAAAGGAACGGGGCGTGCTGGTCCGGCTGGTTGCCGTGGACGTACTGCCCAACCATGCCGGTGCAGTCGCGGCAGATCCCCTTCGGCGTGTAGGGGGTGCTGAAGAACTGATCGAGCTTGGCGTTGAACGCGTCGCGTCCGCCGAGCAGGGTGGAGAGACCCCGAACGTCATGCGGGACCAGCCACAGCGTCGACCAGCCCGACGCCTCCTTCATCATGAAGTTATAATAGGGCTCCTGCGGGTCGAACGGCGCGATCCATGAACCGTCGGCGGTGCGGCCGCGCATGAAGCCTGTCTTGCGATGGAAGACGTTGCGGTAATTGGCGGCACGCGTGCGGAACAGCCGGGCATCCTCCCGATGGCCGAGCATTTCCGCAAATTCGGCCATGGCGTGATCGTCCCAGGCATATTCCAGGGTCTTAGCGGTACCTGCCTTGCCGCCCGAATATGGAGGGCTGGGATCCTCGTCCGGCACGACGTCGGATATCCAGCCGTTCTTCTGATATTCGGCCAGATAGCCGCGTGGGCCCTTGGGGTCAGTGGCGTTGCGGCGGAGGAACTCATAGGCGGCCGCATAGTCGAACGGGATGCCCCGCCGCGCCGCACCGAGATACAGGAACACGGCGTTGTCGCCGTGGAAGGACGTGTTCATGAACCCGCGCTCGCGCGCCATGTCGAGCTCGGATTGCATGATGTCGCGAACGACGTCCGGCTCGAGCAGCTCCAGGAGCACGATCTGGTTCCTGCCCGTGTCCCAGAAGGGCACCGGACCATAGCGATCGTAGGTTGCCGTCTGCATCCTGCCTTTGCTGTCGGCGAAGTTCTCGCCCTTGCGCGCGACCAGGCGCGGGCTCGCGAAGGACTGGAACAGCGTGGAGTAGAAGAGCATCCGCTGCTTGGGAGAGCCGCCGGTCACCTGGACCTTGTCCAGCAGCCGGCCCCAGGCCTGCCGCGCCTGCGCACGCATGCTGTCGAAGTCCCAGCCGACGCTTTCGGCGCGCAGGCGCCGCTCGGCGTCGGCATAGCTCGGCCCATGAGCCATTCGCACCAGGATCGGCGCGTCCGCCCGCGTCGTGAAATCAAGGTAGCTGCCGGCGTAGCTGCCGGCGATCCAGCGGGCGTCGGGGACCACCTCCTTGTCGCCGATCCCGTAGCCCCGATTATTGCCCCCGGACTTCCGGAAGGTGCCGAAACGCGAGAAGGGGTGGGAAAACTCCGCGACGAAATAACGTCCGTCCGGAGCGTCGTGATCACCGCGCCGGGCAGCGATGCCGCGAACCATACGGTCGCCGACGATCTCCACTTCACCGCCTCGCAACGGGAGGTTGAGGATGATGTGGGCGCGATCCGTGGTCGGAAAGGTGAACCGCATCAAGCTGGTCCACCGGCTGGCGGTCAACTCCGCGCGCGTTCGGAAGCTGTCGAGGTAGACCGAGTAGTAGCCCGGCGCAGCGACTTCCTTCCCCTTGTCATAGTAGGACTGGGTGTAGACCGGCGGAACGGTCCAGTCGCCGACGATCGGCATCAGGATCGGTTGCGCGCCGCCGCCATAGGTGGCGCCGCCCCCGCCGGTGAACCCGATCATGGTGGGATTCGGATAATAATAGGGGGTCGCCACACCCGTGGGATAGGTCTGTTCGATGTTGACGTTGACCGGCGCCGCCTCGACTGCGCCGTGCGGAAGGCGCGCACCTGGGGAGGTGATCCCGGAATATAGCGGCTCACCGGGGGGCGGAGCGTTGCCGATCAACTCCTTTCGATCCAGCGGCGCAGTGCCGACCAGGGGATTGGCTTCGTCGACCGGCTCGCGCCCGTTCGATTGCGCGATCGCAGACACGTGGCTGCCGATCAGCACCGCGGCGGTCGCAACCAGGCTGCGGCCCACTCTCGTGCGCCAGACGCATGGCGAAGTTTGGATGCGCACAGACACCTCCCCGTCTCAACATTCTCGCGGTCGGGCGGTCGTGTTCGGCTTCAAGAGGCCCGACACGAGGAGGGTCGTTTAAATAAAGCATATTGTCAAATAGCGGAAGTTTCCGGCCTGCATCTGAATTCCTCTCCAGGTTGTGGGAATTCAAAGAAAAGCTTGCGGGTGCGAAAGCAGGTATCGCGCCACCTCGCGGCCAGATGAGTCTAGGAAAAACTATACCGAGCGTCGCCAGACGGAGAGGCGCTCGGCGGGTGCTTTTCTCCTCCACGAGAGGCGCCTCCGCATCGTGCCGCCAGCCCGTGTGCGCGGTGATCAACAAAGGGGTTCCCATGGCTCGTCTTCGCGCAGCAGGTCTGCTCACCGTTTCCCTTCTTGCGCTCGCGTCCGTGCCGGCGAGCGCGCAGCAAGCCGCCGCGCCGGGCGAGGAGGCGGAAAACGCACCTGTTGCGGGCGCCTCGACGCCGGCCGACGAGGGGAACGAGATCATCGTCACCGGCACCCGTGCGGAAGGCCGCACGCGGCTCGACAGCGCGTCGCCCGTGGACGTGCTGAGCGCCGCCAGCCTGCAGCGCCAGGGAACGACCGAGCTCGGTGCGGCGCTTGCAGCAGTTGCGCCTTCGATCGACTTCCCGCGTCCCGCGGCGAACGACGGAACCGACGCCATCCGCCCGGCGACGCTGCGCGGGCTCTCGCCCGACCAGACCCTGGTGCTGATCAACGGCGTGCGCGGCCATACGTCCGCGCTCCTGAACACCAACGGCACCGTGGGCCGCGGCTCAGCGGCCGTGGATCTCAACACCATCCCGGTCACGGCGCTGGATCGCATCGAAGTGCTGCGTGACGGCGCATCGGCACAATATGGCTCTGATGCGATTGCGGGCGTCGTCAACCTGCGCCTGCGGGAGGCCCGCGAAGGTGGCGGCGCGTCGGTGACCTACGGCTTCTACAACACCCAGATCGACACCGCCCGAGGCAGCCGCCACACCAATGGCGAGCCGACGGTGACGGCTTCGCTGTGGCAGGGCATCGGCTTCGGCAGCGACGGCTTCCTCACCCTGTCGGGCGAATATACGAAGCGCGAGCCGACCAACCGCGCGGACTATGATCCGCGCGTGACGCCGAGCCGCATCACCGGTCGCTACGGGGATCCCGAGGTGGATCAATATTCCATCTTCGCCAATGCAGGGACCTCACTCGGCGAGACTTTCCAGCTCTACGGCTGGGCCGGCTATCAAAACCGGGAATCCGAAAGCGCGGCCTTTCCGCGGCTGCCGGGCGTCACGTCCGGGTACAGCAACGCCGCCTCCATCTACCCCGACGGCTTTCTTCCGCTGATCAACAGCAAGTCGCGCGACCTGAACTCCGCGGTCGGCGTGAAGGGCGAAGTCGGCGGCTGGAACCTGGACCTGAACGTCAGCTACGGGCGGAACAAGATCGAGTTCCGCACGCGCAACTCGGCCAACTTCTCCTATGGCGCCGAAACGCCGACCGACTTCTACGATGGCGCGCTGGTCTACGATCAGTGGGTCGCCGGCCTGGACGTCGCGCGCAGCTTCGACGTCTTCCAGTCGCTCAACGTCGCCTTCGGCGTCGAGGGGCGCCGTGAGGGCTACAAAATCGAGGGGGGCGAGCTCGCGTCCTACGGCTATCCGACGCCAGATTATGCGGGCGGTGCAGCCCCGGGTGCGCAGGGCTTCGGCGGCTTCTCGCCCCTGAACGAGATCGAGCGCAGCCGCCGCAACGGCAGCATCTATGCCGATGTGGAAGCGCAGGTGACCGACAAGCTGCTGCTTGGCATCGCCGGGCGTGCAGAGAAGTATTCGGATTTCGGCTCGACCGTGAACGGCAAGCTGTCGGCGCGCTATGACGTGGCGGACTGGCTTGCCCTTCGCGGCACCGCTTCGACCGGCTTCCGCGCACCGTCGCTGCAGCAGCAGTATTTCACGCAGATCGCACAGGTGGTGCAGAACGGCGTCCCGGTACAGACCGGGACCTATCCGTCGGTGGATCCGGTTGCCCGGGCTCTGGGCGGGCTGCCGCTTGATGCCGAGAAGTCGACCAACCTTTCGGCAGGATTCGTGGTTCGCGCCGGCGGCTTCGACCTGACGGTGGACGCCTACCGCATCCACATCCGCGACCAGATCGGCCTTTCCGAGAATATCAGCGCCGGAACGCCCGGCACGCCCAGCTACAACCCGGCAGTTGCCGAGCTGCTGCCGAGCGGAGTCCAGGCTGCGCGCTTCTTTATCAACGGACTTGCATCCACGACGAAGGGCATCGACGCGGTCGCACACTACCGCCTGCGGACCGCGGCCGCCGGCAGCTTCGACTTCACCCTCGCCGGCAACATCAATGATGTGAAGGTCACGCGCGTGCCGACCACCACGTCGACCCTGAACCCGGCGCCGACGCTGTTTGCCCGCACCCGCATCCTGTCGCTGGAAGAGGGTACGCCGCGGGAGAAGGTGACCGGCACGATCGACTGGTCGCTCGACCAGCTCGGCGCGCTTGCTCGCGTCACGTACTACGGCGACGTGACGCAGCCGGGGACCACGGAAGCGGCAGATGTCCACACCGGGCGGCACGCGATCACCGACCTGGAGCTGCGGTACCAGGCCACCAAGGGTGCGCAGTTTGCCCTGGGCGTGAACAACCTGTTCGACGTCTATCCGGATCGCATCATCCCGGCGAACAACAGCACCGGCGTGCTGGGCTTCCCCTACTACTCGCCGTTCGGCTTCAACGGCCGCTATCTCTACGCGCGCGCCGGTTTCAACTGGTGAGGCCCTGCCGGGCCGGGCTGTACGCCCGGCTTGGCGGAACCCTACAGCCGCCCTATGCGCTTCTCCCATCAACGGAGTGGGAGTAGGTGATGATCGGACGGCTGTTCACGGATCATCCCCGTAGCGTCGGGGAAAGCTATGCCGAACATGCGCGTACGGCGGCGCATTTCGGCTTCGCGATGCTGAAAGGGGGCGCGGCGTGCCTCGTGCATGCCCTGGTTCCCGCATGGTTCACCCGCACCGGGAGCAACACGGTGCGGCAGCTGCACGCTGAGATGACCCGCCGCAACGCCGCGGCGGTGGCCGAGGGATCCGCGCTGGTCTACGAGATCTGAGCGCGTGATCCGTCATGTCGCGATCGTCGGTGCGGGTTTTTCGGGCACGCTGCAGGCGATCAACCTGCTGCGCCACGGGGGCCCCCGCGCGACCCTGATCGAGCGTGCGCCGCGTCCCGGCCTCGGGCTGGCCTATGGCGCTGCGCATCCGAGCCATGTCCTCAACGTCCGCGCTTCGAACATGAGCGCTTTTCCGGACGAGCCGGACCATTTCGTGCGCTGGCTGGAGAAGCGCGGGGTACCGGATGCGCCGGCGGCCTTCGTGCCGCGGCTGACCTATGGCACCTACCTGCGCGAGCTGCTCGACGAGGCGCAGGCACGCGCCGGCGACCGGCTGCGCATCGTTCACGGCGACGCGCTCGACGTCGTCGAGAACGGAGACGTTCGCGTGCAGCTGGCGAATGGTCCCGAGATCGTTGCCGATGCAGCGGTGCTTGCAGTGGGCAACCTTCCACCCCATTCGCCGCCCGGCCTTGATCCGGCTGCAATCTCCGCGGAGCGCTACAAGGGCGATCCCTGGGAGCCGGGGGTCGGGGAGGGGCTTTCCGGCGAGGATACCGTCCTGGTCATCGGCACCGGCCTGACCATGGTCGACGTCGTGCTGATGCTCGACGCCCGCGGTTTCAGGGGCCGCATCGTTGCACTGTCCCGGCGAGGGCTGCTGCCGCGGCGGCACGAAGCTCCCGCCCCGTGGGACAAGATCGTCGAAAAGCCCGCGGAAACCGGGGCGAGGCTGGTGCAGCGCGTACGCGAGCGTGCCCAGGAGGTCGGCTGGCGGAACGCCGTCGATGAGCTACGCCCCTACACGCAGGCGCTGTGGGCGCAGGCGACGGAGGCGGACCGCGCACGGTTCCTGCGGCACCTGCGTCCGTGGTGGGACGTGCACCGCCACCGGCTTGCTCCAGCGGTCGCCGACCGGCTTGCCGATCTGCAGGCGAGCGGGCGGTTGAACGTCGTTGCCGGGAAGACGCTTGGGTTCGAGGAGGTCAGTAACGGCGTCAACGTCCGATATCGGCCGCGCGGCGACGAGGTGGAACAGCGGCTGCATGTCCACCGGATCATCAACTGCACCGGACCCCAAGGTGACCTGCTTCGCACCAGTGAGCCGCTGCTGCGCAGGCTGGTCGATCGCGGCGCAGTGCGTCCGGACCCGGAGCATCTGGGTCTCGACGTCACGGTCAGCGGCCAGGTGGTGCGGGCGGACGGCTCGGCAAGCGAACGGCTGTTCGCACTCGGCCCCATGACACGCGGGGCTTTCTGGGAGATCGTCGCGGTACCGGATATCCGCCGCCAGACCTGGGACGTGGCGCGGCGGCTGTCGAACGCGCATTGGGTCGGCGGGGAGGGCCTGTAGCACCCACGTGAGGCGAGGCTGTTCCGCGTTCGTTCCTGGCGTGCTACAGTGATGTCATGCTCGCTCACGTCTCCCTGCACCTTCCGAGTACCTGCCGGTGACGCGCCGTGCCGGGAGCGCCGACCTGCCGCTGCATGGCGGCAGGGTGCCGGCATGGCTCGGCCAGCGGATGACGAAGCTCGGCGCGGTCATCGTCGAGGCCATTGTTCACGAATATGGCCGCGACGAACTGCTCCGGCGGCTGGCGCACCCGTTCTGGTTCCAGTCGTTCGGGGCGGTGATGGGGATGGACTGGCATTCCTCAGGCATCACCACGAGTGTCCTCGGAGCCCTCAAGCGTGGGCTGGCACCGCTTTCCGGCGAACTCGGTATCCACGTGTGCGGCGGTCGGGGGCGTCATTCGCGGGCGACGCCGTCGGAACTCGCGGCAGTCGGTGACCGGGTGGGCCTGGATGGCGCGGCGCTTGGCAAGGCCAGCCGGCTTGTCGCGAAGGTCGACAGTGCGGCGGTGCAGGACGGCTTCGACCTCTATCTCCACGGCTTCATCGTCACGGACGACGGGCGCTGGGTGGTCGTGCAGCAGGGAATGAACGGCGATCGCAGGCAGGCGCGCCGCTATCATTGGCTGTCGGAGGGGATCACCAGCTTCGTCGATGCTCCCCACGCCGCGATCGAGGGCCGCGGGCAGGGAATGATCGTCAATCTGGCCGATCGTCGCGCGGCGCCCTCCCGGCAGTGCCAACTCGAGGTTCTGGCGACACTCGGTCCGGACGGGATCGTGCGGGAGTTTGCTCGAATGCAGCCCGTTGAGCCAGCTGCGCCGGCACAGGGCCTGCTGCCGCACCTGGTGATGCCGGATCATCACGACGTGCGGCCCGAGAACATCGTGGCGCGTCGCCTCCACGGCAACCTCGCCGCCGCGGCTGATCGCGCGCCGGTCGATTTCGCCGACCTGCTGCTGTCGCCGCGGGTCGGCGCACGGACGGTGCAGGCGCTCGCGATGGTGGCGGAGGTGGTGCACGGCACCCCTTGCCGGTTCACCGATCCCGCGCGCTTCTCGCTCGCGCATGGCGGCAAGGACCGTCACCCCTTTCCGGTGTCCACCCGCGTCTACGACCAGAGTATCGCCGTCATGAAGCGGGCAGTGATCAAGGCGAAGCTCGGAAACACCGAGGAGCTCGCGGCGATCCGCCGGCTGGACGCGCAGGCGCGGCGGCTGGAGCGGGATGCCACTGGTCCGTCGGTGGAAGCACTGATCGCGCAGGAACGCCGTTCAAGCCACGAATATGGCGGGCGCAGCGTCTTCGGGTTCGAACCGCCCCCACCGAGTGAAAAGATCGCCGGCTAGGCCAGCAGGATCGCGCCACCGACCAGCATCGCGCCCGCGACGATCGCACCGCCGATCCAGCGCGATCCCGTGATGATGGCTGCTCCGGCATCCTGTGGTGGCTGGGCAGGTTCGCTTTCGAGACGCCGGATCGCGGCGCGAAGCAGCCGCGGCGCGTCGCTCCCGATCTTGCTGAGTTCCCACGCGAGCGCCTGAAGCGTCGGCAGCCAGTGGTCGGGCGAGAGCCGGGCCTGCGCGATCCGCAGCGACGAACGCTGCATCGCCGAAGACAGGTCGAAGTCGGGCTGGATCGCCGTGAGCACCCCGTCGATCGTCGCCAGCGCCTTGAAGATCAACAACAGGTCGGGGGGCATCGTCATGCCCTCGTCGCGCATCAATGGCAGGAAGTCCGCAACCATCGCGCTCAGGACGACACGGCCGCCGCCGTGGCGCACGATCAACCGCTCGGCTGCGGCCTGGACGCGGTCGCGCGGCACGGCGCTTCCCGCGGACCAGGTCGCGAGGACATCGGCCAGAGCCGCCGGATCACCGGCGTTCAGCGACTGGGTGAAGGCGATGAACTCCTCGCGGCGGCGCGGAGAGACATGACCGATCATGCCGAGGTCGAGCAACGCGATACGGTTACCCGGCAGGCATAGCAGGTTGCCCGGGTGCGGATCCGCATGGAAGCGCCCGTTCACCAACACCATGTCGAGCACGATGTCGGCGCCAAGCGATGCGATTTCCGCCGGATCGATACCCGCCGCACGAAGACGATCGCCGTCTCGGGGCGGGGTCCCCGAGATGTAGTCCATCACCAGCAGCGCTTCGGATGTCCAGGCCCAGTGGATCTCCGGCACCACCACGCGCGGATCGCGTGCGAAGTCGGCACGAAGCCGGTCGGCGTTGCGACCTTCGCCGGTGAAGTCGAGTTCCTCCAGCACGGCTTCGGCGAGCTGGCGCGTCATCGCGGCGGGCGCGAAGCGCCTAGCCTCGGCGCTCGCGGCTTCCGCCACCGAGGCCAGTTGGGCGATCAGCCGCAGGTCGGCTTCCATGCGCGGCCGGATGTCCGGTCGCCGGATCTTGAGAACGACGGGCGTTCCGTCTTTCAGGGTCGCGCGGTGGACCTGTGCCATGGAGGCGGCGGCCAGGGGTTCGGGATCGAAGCTCCCGAACGCGGTCTCGGGTGATTGGCCGAGCGCTTCTTCTACAGCCGGCCGGAGGGCTTCGAAGGGCAGGGTGGGAGCGCCGCTGTGCAGTTGCTCCAGTTCCGCGATCCATTCTGGAGGCAGCAGGTCGCCGCGCGTGGCGAGGATCTGGCCCAGCTTCACGAACGTGGGTCCCAGGGCCTCCAGCGCCAGTCGCGTGCGGCGCGGAAGGGTCTGCGGATTGTCGAGTTCGCCGTCGTTCCGCTCCAGCCCCAGCCGGGCAAGCAAGACCCCGAGGCCGAAGCGTGAGGCGATCTGCAGGATTTCTGCAAGCCGCCCGCGATCGCGGGCGGCTACCATCAGGGTCTTGATCATGCGGGGCTCTTCCTTACCCCTATTTCTCGAAGGCGACCGTCGCCATCACGGGGAAGTGATCCGAGGCATAGGTCGTACCCTCGTGATGCGTATCGACCGTCGCGTCCTTGATCTGGAAGCCGCGGACGAACAGATAGTCGATGCGCTTTTTGCCGACGCCCGTGAAATCGTGGAAGGTGAGCTCCGGACCCTGCTTTCGCGGAGCCGCCGTCCAGGCGTCGGTGAGGGCCTTGGAGAACTCAGCGTAGACGCCGCTGTCCGGTTCTGCGTTGAAGTCGCCGGCCACGACCAGCGGCAGGTCCTTGGCGATTGCGGGCAGGCGCGACAGGATCAGGGCGCCGCCCTGCTCGCGCGCTTGGGCATCCTGCTCCCGGTGGGGCAAGTGGGTGTCGACGAACACGAAGCGGCGCGGGTTGCGGCCGAGGGTCTCGAACACGCCCCAGGTCGCCATGCGCGGCAGATCGGTACCCCAGCTCATGCTGCCCGGCTGCTCGGGCGTGTCGGACAGCCAGAAGTCGCCCTCGGTCACCAGCCGGAGCCGGTCGGTGCGATAAAGGATGCCCATGTGCTCATCCGCGTGACCGCCCCGTCGATCGCGGCCGAACCAGCGATATTGCGGCAGCGCGCGCACCAGATCGTCGCCCTGCCGCTGGTGGAGTTCCTGCGTGCCGATCACATCGGGCTGGGTGTCGCGGATCGTCGCCACCATCACGGGGCGGCGCACGTCCCACCGGGTCGGACCCTCATCGTAGGAAAGGCGGACGTTGAAGGTCATCACCCGCAGCGAAGAGGCCGGCGCGCAGGCTGCCACTGTGGCGACGAGGAACAGCCCTATGCTCCGGCGCAGGATCGACATCATTCATTCTCCCCAATTCTTCTTGCTGGTCATTTCCCGATGGGCGGGGATCGCGTCAATGCCATGACGACCCTGCGCGATGCGCCTCCGCGGGCGTCCCCTGTGGAGACCTCGCCATGGTTTGCAACAAAATGTTGCTGAGCGGGGTTCCATTTAGTTAGCTTCCTAACTATCTGGCGTCGCCATGCCGGATCAACAGCTGCAACGCGGGTTCACGCACCGCCTGATGCCGCTCGCGCGCGCCTATCGACGCTACATCGACAAAGGGCTCTCCTCGCTCGATCTGTCCCACACCACGGCGCTGGCCGTGATGCTGATCGGCCGGATGGGAGACGGGCTTCGCCAGGGGACGCTTGCAGAAGAGCTGGGACTGGAAGGGGCATCGCTGGTTCCGCTCATCCAGCAGCTGCTGCAGGCGGGTCTCCTCGATCGTCGTCCCGATCCTGAGGACGGCCGCGCCAAGACCCTCCACCTCACCGACGCCGGCCGGAGCCTTGCCGCAGAGGTCGAAGAGCGTTCGGCGACGCTGCGCGCGCGCGTCTTCGCGGGGATCCCGGACGAAGACGTTCGCGCCGCGTTGCGGGTGATGGACCGCCTGGCGGTCGTTCTCCAGGAATGTCCAGACGGGACGCCGGCCGCGTGACGATCGGCGTGCGTCATCTGGTGTTCTCGGCCAACGCCTTTGCCGGCGCCTTGCTGGCGTTGTTCCTCTCCTTCGAGATCGGCCTGGAACGTCCCTTTTGGGCAATGGTGACGGTCTATATCGCGAGCCAGCCCCTGTCCGGCGCGTCGGTTTCCAAGGGCGTGTTCCGCCTCATCGGGACCGTCGTCGGCGCGGGCGCCGCAGTGCTCATGGTGCTGGCGTTCGTGAACGCGCCGGTGTTGCTGACGCTGGTGATGGCCCTGTGGGTCGGCGGCTGCCTGTTCGTTTCGCTGATGGACCGTACCCCGCGCTCCTACCTCTTCATGCTGGCCGGTTATACGGCCGCCTTCGTCGGGTTTCCTTCCGCAGGTCACCCGGAGCAGGTGTTCGGCACCGCGGTGCTCCGCGCCCAGGAAATCGGGCTCGGTGTGTTCTGCGCGATGTTGTTCCACTCGATCATCTTCCCGCTGAGCGTGGGCGACGCGGTGCGCGATCGGCTGCGCGACATCCTGGCGGATGCCGAGCGCTGGACCGCGGACGCCCTGTCCGGCGCCTCCTCCCCAGAGACGGAGATGGAGCGCCGCCGCCTCGCGAACGATACGACCGAGCTCCATCTGCTGGGCACACATCTGCCCTATGACACCGCGCGGATTCGCCCGGAGCGCAGGACACTGGCCGCACTTCAGGACCGATTGGTGCTGTTGCTGCCGATGGCCTCCGCGATTGAGGATCGCATCGTCACGCTGCGGGCGGCAGGGGCGCTACCGGAGTACCTCGATCGGCTGATCGAGGACATCCGCAGCTGGATCAAGGATCCCGCTGCGGCGGATCCGGACATGCTCCACGAGCGCGCCGAAGCGCTTTCGCGGGAGGCGGCGAGAAGACACGACTGGAATGCGCTTCTCCAGGTAAACCTTGCAGGTCGGCTGGCGGAACTCATCGTTTTGCTCGGGACCATCCGGTCGCTCGCACGCGCGATCCGCTTCCCTGAGGAGAAGCTGCCCCAGGCGTTGCGGCAGACGATCCGGGCGGCGCGCCCGCGCAAGTTCCACCTCGACTACGCGCTCGCGCTGCGCTCGGCCTTTGCCGCGGTGCTGGCGATCGGGGGATGCGCAGCGTTCTGGATCTTCAGCGGCTGGCCCGACGGCGCCACTGCAACGATGATCGCCGCGGTCATGTGCTGCTTCTTCGCGGCCATGGACGATCCCACCGTCGCGCAGCGTGGTTTCCTCTACGGCACCGCGGCCGGCATTCCGCTCGTCGGCTTGTACCTGTTCGCCATCCTGCCGATGATCAGCGGCTTTCCGCTGCTGGCGCTGGTACTCGCGCCCCTTTTCCTGCCGCTCGGCGTGGCAGTCGCCTTCCCGGCACTCGCCGGTGCGACGATGCCGCTGGTGGTAGGGATCGCGGGCGGGCTGGCGCTCAACAACAACTATGGTCCGTCCGATTTCGCCACCTTCGTGAACAGCAATTTCGCGTTGTGCGCGGGGGTTCTGGCCGCGATCTTCGCGACCCGTCTGGTGCGCGTGCTGGATCCCGCGGCTGCGGTGCTGCGGGTCCTGCGGGCCGGCTGGCGCGATCTCGCCGACGCGGCCGAGGGGCGTTCGATCCGCAGTCCGGCGGCCTGGACCAGTCGCATGCTGGACCGGGTGGGGCTTATCCTTCCCCGCCTCCCGCGCGCAGCCGCGGACCTCAGGCTCGCTGGAACCGACGCCCTTCGCGATCTTCGCGTCGGCCTGGGCGTGCTTCAGGTCCGCGAAGCGGCGCGAACGACCCCGTCGGGCGCCGCACGGGTCGCGTTGGAGCGGCTTGTCGTAACCCTCGGACGCCACTTCCGCCGGCTCGGAAACGGAGCGAGCGAACGTGCGCCGTTGATGCTGCTCGACGAGATCGACGTCGCATTGGCGCTGACCCTGGACACGCCGGCGGATTTCCCTGGCCGTGAGCCCACGCTGCACGCACTCGTCGGCCTGCGCCGCAACCTCTTTCCCGACGCCAGCGCCTGGCAACCGGAGGCCCTTGCCGCATGAACGGCCAGATCGACATCAACGGCATCTATGTCCACCCGCTGCTGATCGCGGCGATCGTCGCCTATGCGGTGTCGCTCCCGATCGAATGGGCACTCGCGCGTGTGGGCTTCTACCGCTTCGTCTTCCACCGGGGCTTGTTCGACTTCGCCCTGGTCGTCGTCCTGTGGGGGCTGCTCGCGGCCGCCCTGTCCACCGGCACTCCCTTCGCGCTTTCCTTCTGAGACCGTCATGAAACCCGTCATCATCATTCGCGTCCTGATCACCTTCGCCATCGTCCTCGCCGGCTATTTCGTCGCCGAAGCCCTGTGGCGGCATTATGAGGAGGATCCCTGGACCCGCGACGGGCGCATCAGTGCGGACGTGGTGCAGGTCGCACCGGACGTGTCGGGGCTGGTGACCGAAGTGCTGGTGCACGATAACCAGGAGGTGCGCGCCGGCACCCCATTGTTCATCATCGACCGGCCGCGCTACCAACTCGCGGTCAAGCAGGCGCAGGCGGGAATCGCGGCGCAGCAGGTCCTGATCGCGCAGGCCCAGCGGGAGGCGCGGCGTAACCGCACCCTCGGAGACCTGGTCCCGGCCGAGGAACGCGAGCAGGGGGACGCCAAGGTCGAGCAGCTTCAGGCCGAACTCGCCCGCCTGCAGGTGCAGCTGGAGACGGCGCGGCTCAACCTCGCCCGTACGGAGGTGCGGTCGGGCGTGGATGGCACCATCACCAACTTCGACCTTCGCCCCGGCGACTATGCCACTGCCGGGCGCGCCGAGTTCGCGATCATCGATCGCAAGTCGATCCATGCCGTGGGCTATTTCGAGGAAACCAAGCTGCCTCGGATCGCGCCGGGAGACCGGGTGCAAGTCCATCTGATGGGGGAGCAGCGGGTGATCGAGGGCCATGTCCAGAGCATCGCCAGCGGCGTGGACGATCGCGATCGCACCGCGGGTGACAAGATGCTCCCCAACGTCAACCCGACCTTCAACTGGGTGCGCCTTGCCCAGCGTGTCCCGGTGCGGATCGTGCTGGACCGCGTCCCGGCGGGCTTGTCTCTCGTCGTCGGCCGCACCGCGACGGTCAACGTCCTCCATCGCGAGCCGTCTTCTGCACCGCGCCCCGGTACGGTGGCAGGGGGGCTCGAACGTCGCGCCACCCCGGAGAAGACGGCATGAGATCGTCGATGCTGCGGAAAGTCGTTCCCTTGCTTGCCACCGTCGCGGCAGCCGCTTGCGCGCCGGTCGGCCCCGACTACCACCGTCCGGAGACGGCGATCGCCGAACGGCCTTCTGCCAAGGCGCCGTTCTTGAGCGGCAACGAGCCCGCCTTCGCCGAGACTGCCGTTCCCCAGGACTGGTGGCGTCTGTACCGGGATCCGGTGCTCGACAGCCTCGTGGCGGAGGCCATCGCCGCGAATACAGACCTGCGCGTGGCAGCGGCCAACATAGCGCGAGCCCAGGCGCAGCGCACCATCACCGAGGATGCGCGAGAGCCGCAGACGGAGCTCGGCGCAAGCATCTCGCGCGCCATGCCCTCGGCACAGGAAGAGTTGATGCCGGGCGAGGCGTTCCCATCCTTCTGGGTCTATTCGCTGGAGGCATCGGCGAGCTACCAGCTTGATCTGGCGGGTCAGATCCGCCGCGCGATCGAGGCGGCGGATGCCGATGTGGCGGCAACGCAGGCGGCGTATGACGCGACCCGCGTGACCGTCGTCGCCCAGACCACCGCCGCCTATGTCGAGGCCTGCGCTGCGGGGCATGAGATCGGCGTCGTGCAGCAAGCGCTCGATCTGCAGCGACGCAGCACCGAGCTGACACGGCGGCTGGTTCGTGGCGGACGCGGCAGCACGCTCGACGTGACCCGCTCCACCGCGCAGGAGGCACAGGTCCGTGCCAATCTGCCGACCCTGATCGCCCAGAAGCAGACGGCGCTGTTTCGTCTTGCGACCCTTACCGGGAAGCCGCCTGCCGAGTTCGACCGGCGGGTGGCGGGCTGTGGGCGGGAGCCACAGCTGGATCGGCCGGTCCCGATCGGTGACGGGGCCGCGCTGCTACGGCGCAGGCCGGACGTCCGGCAGGCGGAACTGCTCCTGCGCGCGGCCACTGCCCGGATCGGGGTCGCAACCGCGGACCTGTACCCGAAAATCCGTCTCGGCGCGTCCATCGGCTCAGCGGGGCTCGCAGAGTCCTTCCTGTCATCGGACACGTTCAAGTTCGGGCTAGGGCCGCTGATCAGCTGGGAGTTCCCGAACCGCAAGCGCGTGCGCGCCCGCATCGGCATGGCCGAGGCCGAGGCGGATGCGGCGTACGCGCGCTTCGACGGGGTGGTGCTCACCGCCCTTCGCGAGGTGGAGACGGCGCTCACGGTCTATGCACGCGATCTCGATCGCCGCCGCGAGCTGGAGGAGGCGCGGTCTCATGCTGCGCAGGCGGCACGGGATGCGCAGACGCTGTTTCGTGCGGGTCGGCAGGGCTTCCTGCCGGTGCTGGACGCGGACCGGGTTCTGATTTCCGCCGAACAGGCGCTGGCGGCACAGGAAAGTCGCATCGCCGCAGATCAGGTGCGCTTGTTCCTGGCGCTGGGAGGCGGATGGCAGACCTCGACTGCGGCAGAGGCGTGAGCCTGAAAGGTTCGGTCAAAAGATAAGATAATTACGGTCGCCTCCTTCGTTCCTTGCCGTTAGGGTCAGGACTCGTTGATCACAGCCAGAAGATGACGGTGGCAGCGAGGGCGATTGCGGAGAAGAAGGCGGTGGGGCAGCGGTCGTAGCGGGTAGCGACCCGGCGCCAGTCCTTGAGGCGGCCGAACATGATCTCGATGCGGCTGCGACGCCGATAGCGGCGCTTGTCGTACCGGATCGGTTCGTTGCGCGACCTGCGGCCTGGGATGCAGGGTTGGATGCCTTTAGCCTGGAGGGCGTCCCTGAACCAGTCGGCGTCGTAGCCGCGATCACCAAGCAGCCACTGCGCCTTCGGCATGTCATCGAGTAGCGCTGCCGCGCCGGTGTAGTCGCTGACCTGGCCCGCGGTCATGAAGAAGCTCAAGGGGCGCCCGTTCGCATCGGCGATGGCGTGAAGCTTGGTGTTCATGCCGCCTTTGGTGCGGCCGATCAGGCGGCCAAGATCCCCTTTTTAACCCGCAGGCTCGATGCCGTGCGGTGAGCCTTCAGGTAGGTTGCGTCGATCATGACCGTCTGCGGCTCGGCGCCGGCTGCAGCCAGACCTTCCATCATTCGCGTGAACACACCGGCCTCGCCCCAACGCTTCCACCGATTGTACAGCGTCTTGTGCGGGCCGTACTCGCCGGGTGCATCTCGCCAGCGCAGCCCGTTGCGATTGACGAATACGATGCCACTCAGCACCCGCCGATCGTCTACCCTCGGCCTCCCGTGGCTCTTGGGAAAGAACGGCCGCAGCCGCTCCATCTGCTCGTTCGTCAGCCAAAACAGGTCACTCATCCCGGTCTCCTTGCGGAGCCTGAATCAGATCGCGACGCTCACATCAATGGGTCCTGACCCTAGGCTGGAAAGAAAAAGGGAGGATCTGATGGCATTTTTCCGCACGGCCTTGTTGCTGGGGACCACGCTCAGCTTTGCCAGCGGCGTTCCGGCGTTGGCTCAGCGCACGGTTCCCGCCGCGCCGGACGCGATCGTCTACAAGACTGCGCTGACGACGAAGTGGGGCCGGGAGGTCACGCCGGAGAACGCGTGGCGCAGCTATCCGCGTCCGCAGCGCGTGCGGGACCGTTGGCTCAATCTCAACGGCCAATGGGACTATGCGATTGCGAAAGCGGGCACACCCCGGCCCGCGCAGATGCAGGGCAAGATCCTAGTCCCTTTCGCGGTGGAATCGAAGCTTTCGGGCGTGCAGCGTCCCGTTCTTCCGGACGACCGCATCTGGTATCGGCGCAGTTTCGCTGTGCCGGCCGATTGGGCCGGGCAGCACGTGCTTCTGAACTTCGGCGCCGTCGACTATGAAGCGGCCGTCTGGGTGAACGGCGCCTATGTGGGGGCGCACAAGGGCGGCTCCGCCACCTTCAGCTTCGATATCACCGCACATCTGCGGAGCGGAGACAACGAGCTGGTGGTCCAGGTCGCCGATCCCACTTCCGATGGCGTGCAGCCGCGCGGCAAGCAGACGCTGGCGCCGCAGGGTATCTGGTACACGCCCGTCAGCGGCATCTGGCAGACCGTGTGGCTGGAGCCTGTCAACGGCGGAGCAAAACCAGGCCAGCGGGGCGGAGTAAAAGCAGGCCACTTGAGGCGCGCGCTGACGATATGAAAAGGGCCCCGATCGGGGCCCTTTTCATATCGTTGCCGTCCTCGGCCTGATGGTCAGGAAGATAATATCTCACCGGTGTCCGGGTCGGACAGGGCACTGGCCTGGTTTTGCTCCGCCCCGCGACGTTTGCGTCCGGTGGACTGCTTGAGGCGATAGCTGTCGCCGTTCATGGTCAGGATGGTGGCATGGTGGGTGAGCCGGTCGAGCAGTGCGCCGGTCAGCCGCTCGGAGGCGAGCACCTGCGTCCAGTCCTCGAACGGCAGGTTGGAGGTGATGATGGTCGAGCCGCGCTCGTAGCGCTGCGACAGCACCTCGAAGAGCAGTTCGGCGCCGGTCGGGGACAACGGGACGTAGCCGAGTTCATCGACGACGAGCAGCTTCACGGCCGCCATCTCGCGTTGGAGCTTGAGCAGCCGTCGCTCGTCTCGCGCCTCCATCAACTGGTTCACCAGCGAGGCCGCGGTAGTGAAGGCGACTGTGAAGCCCTTCTGGCAAGCCGCCAGGCCGAGCGCGAGGGCTACATGCGTCTTGCCTGTCCCGCTGTTGCCGAGCGCAATGACGTTCTCGCGGCGCAGGATATATTCGCACCGTGCGAGCTCGACCACCATCATCTTGTTCAGGCTGGGGATGGCGGTGAACTCGAAGGTGTCGAAGCTCTTCACAGCCGGGAAACGGGCTGCGCGGATCCGTCGCTCGATGGTCCGGCGCTCGCGGTCGATGAGCTCCAACTCGATAAGCCGCAACAGGTAGCGCGTGTGGTCGACCCCGCCTTGCGCGCATTCGCGCGCGACCTTTTCGTACTCGCGCAGAACGGTTGGCAGTTTGAGTTGTTTGAGATGATGGGCGAGCAGCACCTGTGGCGTACCTGCGGTCGTGCCCACCGGCATGGCGTCCTTGTCCGTCATGCTGCCAGCACCGCATAGTCGGCCGCGCACGTCGTTTTGACGTCCATCTTGGGCACGTGCGGATACGCCGCTAAATCCAGGCGCGGCGGACGGCGCTCGATACGCGCCAGCGCGATGAGTTTTACCGCGTCAAAACCAGGTGCGCCCAACTGGACTGCCTCGGTCACGGCATCCGTGACGATGGGAAGCGGCATCGCCTCGAGCAGCCGCAGCACCTGGATGAACTCGCGTTTACCCTTGTTGCCCATCCGGGCCTCGAGCAGGTGGCGCAGATGCTGGAAGATGTCCGGCAGGTTCCAGTCCTGAAGGGCTGCCGCCTGGTCGAGCGCACCGGGCTTGGTCTCGATGAGCGCGAGATAGTGCAGTGGGTTGGAGACGAATACGCCTTCGTCGTAGCAACGCGCGTGCCGGGCAATCTCTTCGCCCGCGCATATGATGACGACCTCGTCGACGAACCCCTTCACCATCACGTCGCGGTAGCCGTACGCGGTCGGCACCGAATAGTCGTTGGTCCGGTAGCGCACCATCGCGGTCGACGACACGCGCGCCGCGCGTTTCTCGCATGGCTCCAGTGGTACGGACGGCAGCGTGCGCAATGCCGATACGTCTGCCGCCAGCCGCTCGGCAATGGTCTGCGCGTGCTGACCGGCATGCTCGCCCTGGCGCGTACGGCAGGACTCCTCGAACCTGGCGTTCAGGACATCGAAATTGGCAGCGACCGGCACGGGCACCATGAAGTTGTTGCGCGCAAACTTCACCAGCCCCTCGACCTTGCCTTTGTCGTTGCCTCGCGCTGGACGCGCAAAACGGTCCTGAAACAGGTAGTGGCTGACCAACTCGGTGAAGGCGCGTGTGCGCTCGCGCGTTCCATCGCCGCAGATCTTTGCCACGGCGATGGTTGTGTTGTCGTAGAGGATGGACAGCGGCACGCCCCCGAAGAACGCGAATGCCGACACGTGCCCGTCAAGAAACGCCTCGGTCGTCTCGCGCGGATACGCCTTGAAGAAGCAGGCATCCGACTGCGGCAGCGACATGCAGAAATAGTGGATCTTCATCCGCTCCCCGCCGACGACCGCGACCGCCTCGCCAAAGTCGACCTGTGCATGCCCCGGCGGGTGCGCCAGCGGCACGAAGGTCTCGCGCCCGCGGGCCCTGCACAGCCGCACATGGTCCTTCACCATCGTGTAGCCGCCCGTATAGCCATGCTCGTCGCGCAGCCGCTCAAAGATCCGCTTGGCCGTGTGCTGCTGCTTGCCCGGCGCCTCGCGGTCGGCTGCCAGGATTGCGTCGATAACCGGTAGCAGCGTCCCGAGCTTCGGCTTGGTCGGAGGTTTCGTCCGGCGGTATCCAGGAGGCGCCGAATACAGGCACATCTTGCGTACCGTATCCCGGTTCAGCCCGAACACCTCCGCCGCTTCCCGGCGACTATGCCCCTCGACAAATACAAACCGTCTGACCGCTGCGTAGCTCTCCACGACAAACATCCCCGCCGCTCCGCAAAGGGAGCAGCTTACCAACTGGCCGGATTTTACTCCGCCCCCGACGGCACTGCGCCGGCGGTCCTGTGGCCTGGTTTGTCACCGCCCTTCACATCCACGCTTCGGCTGAATCAGCCGATCCCAGTGGGCGACGGAGCTGCACTGCTCGCCAGGCGTCCGGACGTCCGCGCAGCAGAGCGAAGGCTCGCCGCCGCGACCGCGCGGATCGGCGTGGCGACCGCGGACCTGTATCCGCGGATCACCCTCGGAACGTCCGGAGGTTCGACCGGGACCGATATCGGCGACGTCTTCGGTGCGGGGCCGTTGCGGTGGCTGGTGGGAGGCTTGCTGAATTGGGCGGTGAACCCGGGACCCGCGCGGGCCCGTGTGGCGGCCGCCGAGGCGGAGAGCCGAGAGGCTCTGGCAGACTTCGACGGCTCCGTCCTCCGGGCACTGCAAGAGACGGAGACGGCGCTCTCAGCCTACGCCAATGCGCTGGACCGGCGGACGGCACTCCAGGCCGCGCGCAATGAAGCGGAAGCCGCCGTAAACATCGCGCGGGCGCGGCAGCGCGAGGGCGACATCGACTCTCTCGCACTCCTCGATGCGGAACGCACCTTTGCCGATGCGGAAGCCGCGCTGGCGAACGCCGACGCCTTCATCGCCGACACCCAGGTCGATCTCTTCCGCGCCCTGGGCGGGGGCTGGCAAAATGAAGAAGCCGCATGACTGCGTAGTCCGACGCCATTTGCAAATCCTGCCGAACCGCGGATGCATGCGGCTGCGTAACGAGCTTGATTTCGTGACCGATTTGGCTGCAAGCACTGGGGTTCGGGGGCGGTGGTGATGCTTAGGATTTGGAATGGCCGCATCGGCGTTTGAGGATCATGTCGCGAACCGCCGGTTCGAGCTGCTGGTACAGTCCGTCACCGACTACGCGATCTACATGCTCGATCCGGAAGGCCGCATCGTCACCTGGAACGCTGGTGCCGAACGCTTCAAGGGCTATTCCCCCGACGAGATCGTCGGCCAGCATTTCTCGCGCTTCTTCACCTCGGAGGATCGCACGGCGGACCTGCCGGGGCGGGCGCTGCGGATCGCCGCCCGCGAAGGCCGGTTCGAAGCCGAAGGATGGCGCGTGCGCAAGGACGGCGGGCAATTCTGGGCGCATGCCGTTCTCGACCCGATCCGGGCCGAGGACGGGACGTTGCTCGGTTATGCCAAGATCACGCGCGACATTACTGAAAAGCGCCGGCTAGAGCGCGCGACGTACGACAGTGAACTCCAGTTCCGCCTGCTCGTCCAGGGCGTGCGCGACTATGCGATCTACATGCTGGATCGCAGCGGCCGGATCACGAGCTGGAATTCGGGTGCACGGGCGATCAAGGGGTATGAGGAAGCGGAAGTGCTGGGCCAGCATTTCTCACGCTTCTACACCGAAGAGGACCGCGCCCGCGGTGCGCCGGCGGCAGCCTTGGCCACCGCTCTGGGCCAAGGCAAGTTCGAGGCCGAGGCGCAGCGGGTCCGAAAGGACGGTTCGCTGTTCTGGGCGCATGTGGTGATCGATCCGATCTACAACGGCGCCGGCCAGCACGTTGGCTTCGCGAAGATCACGCGCGACATCAGCGAGAAGGTTCGTGCAAGCGACGAACTGCGACAGACCCAGGCTGCCCTGCTCCAATCGCAGAAGCTTCAGGCGCTGGGTGAGCTGGCAGGGGGCATCGCGCACGACTTCAACAATCTGATGACTGTCATGCGCGGCGCCGCCGACTTTCTCTTGCGGCAGCCGGATCTGCCGGTCGAAAAGCGCAGCCGCTATTTGCATGTGATGCTGGAAACCGCCGAGCGGGCGACGAGCCTCACCTCACAGCTTCTTGCCTTTGCCCGGCGCCAGCCGCTGGAGCCGGAGGTGATCGACCTGAGCGTCCGCCTGGATGCGCTGGGCGAGATGCTCCAGCGCACGCTCGGGAGCCAGTACGACCTGCAGCTGGACCTGTTTCCGGCGCTCTGGCGGGTCGAGATCGATCCCACGGGCCTTGAAACGGCGCTTCTCAACGCGGTGCTGAACGCGCGCGACGCGATGCCGAACGGCGGGCGCATCACCATCTCGACCCGCAATTGGTCGACGCCCAGCGGCGACATGGTCCGGCTGTCGATCAGCGACACGGGCGAGGGTATTCCCCCCGAGCGGTTGGAGCGCGTCTTCGAGCCGTTCTTCACCACCAAGCCCACGGGCAAGGGGACGGGGCTCGGGCTCTCGCAGATCCACGGGTTCGCCGTGCAGTCCGGCGGCGCCGTCGAAATCGAGTCGCAGGTCGGCGTCGGAACCGCGGTGCACATGCTTCTGCCGCGTACGGAAAAGGCGGCCCGCGACGACGTCAGTGACGCAGGGGATATCTCGATTCCACACGGGCTTCGGGTACTGCTGGTCGAGGACAGTGAGCACGTCCGCTATTTCGCCCGCCAGCTGCTCGAGGATCTCGGCTGCGTGGTCACCCAGGCGTCCGATGGCGAAGAAGCGCTGGCGCTGCTCCAGTCGGATACGTTCGACATCATCTTCTCGGACATCGTGATGCCCAGGCTCAGCGGGCTCGACCTGGCGCAACGCGCGAGGGAACTCGGCTACTCGCTGCCGGTGCTGCTCGCGAGCGGCTACAGCAGCAAGCAGTTTATCCCTGCCGACGAGCGCGAGTTTCCGATCCTCCGCAAGCCCTACAAGCTCGAGACTCTCGCAGCAGGAGTGAAGCAGCTGCTGGAGAACCGGGCCTAACGGGGTAGGGCGTGTGCGCAGCGAGATCAGGAAGCGGGTGAGCGCCTGAGCAGGGGCCGCCGAGAGGCGTGTTTACGGCGCCGCGACCTTCGCCAGGCCACCGCCGTCTGCCAGCTTTGATATAGGTGCGGCAGGTGCCGGGTATAGCCCGTCCGCGCTAGCCCATGCGATGATCCCGCAGGCACCTGCCATGCGGCGGCTGCCGCGTATTCCGTCAGGAGAGCTGAATGCTGGTGCCTCTAGTGAGACTTGTCACCCGCAGTGGCGTTTGCGCCGAAGATGGTGACCCCTACGAGAATCGAACTCGTGTTTTCGCCGTGAGAGGGCGACGTCCTAACCGCTAGACGAAGGGGCCAATCGCTTGGTGAGGTGGCCGTTTACGGTCGGAGGCTGAGCACGTCAAGCAACCAATTCGCTTCGCCATCTCTTTTTCTTAACTCTCGGAAAGCGCGAGGAAAAACGAGTCTTCTGGCTCCGCGTTTCCGAGCTTGCACTGATGCGGAGCCCGGACTTGCCGTTCATCCTTTGGCAACCTTTCCCTCGGTCGCGCATTGAAGCAGCAACAACCTTGTAGGTGATGTGATGTTCAAGTTCGTTCCCGTGGTCTTCGCTTCGGTGCCCCTGGTGGCGGTGGTCAGTGCCTATGTGATGGTGCACTGATCGAGCCCTGGAGCGCTCGCTCCCGCGGAGAAGGCAAAAAGAAAGGGCCGCCGGGGTGATCCCGGCGGCCCTTCCTGTTTTGCGTTGCCGCGAGTGGCTTAGGCTTCTTCGCCCTCGACCGGCGCTTCGTCGCGCGCGATCTCGCCCGGCTCGGCGTTGGGGTCATAGTCCTCGGTGAAGCCGGCGGTGTCCTGCTCGAACATCGCAGCCATCACGTCGACGCCCTGCGCCTGCATGTCGGCCTCTTCCGGCGAACGTGCGACGTTGACCTTGACGGTCACCGCGACTTCCGGGTGCAGCGCGACGCGGACTTCGTGCAGGCCGATCGCCTTGATCGGGCGATCGAGCACGACCTGTGCCTTGTTGACCTTGTGGCCATCGGCAACCAGCGCCTCGACCAGGTCGCGCACCGCGACCGAGCCGTACAGCTGGCCGGTGTTCGACGCCTGACGGATCAGGGTCACCGACACGCCCTCGAGCGTCTTGGCTTCGGCCTGTGCGTCGGTGCGACGCGAGGCGTTCTCGGCCTCGATGCGCTCACGGTTGGCTTCGAAGACCTTGCGGTTGGCTTCGTTGGCGCGCAGCGCCTTCTTGCGCGGGAGGAGGAAGTTACGGGCGAAGCCGTCCTTCACCTTCACCACGTCGCCGATGTGGCCGAGCTTCTCGACCCGCTCCAGCAGAATGACGTCCATGTCGGGCGCTCCTTACTTCACGATGTAGGGCAGCAGGCCCAGATGGCGTGCGCGCTTGATGGCCTGGGCCAGTTCGCGCTGCTTCTTTGCGCTCACCGAGGTGATGCGCGACGGGACGATCTTGCCACGCTCGGACACGAAGCCCTGGAGCAGACGGACGTCCTTATAGTCGATCCGGGGAGCGTCCTTGCCCGAGAAGGGGCAGCTCTTGCGGCGGCGGAAAAACGGTCGTGCCATGATGATGCTCCTTTACGCTTCTTCGCGGCGCGGGCCGCGGTCCTCGCGGGGACCACGATCGTCGCGGTCGCGGCCGCGACCACCACGGTCGCCACGCTCCGAACGCTCGCTCTTGCGCATCATCACGGTCGGGCCGTCTTCCAGCTTGTCGACCTTGACAGTCATGAAGCGGATCACGTCCTCGTTGATCTGGGTCTGGCGCTCCAGCTCGGCGACCACGCCTGCCGGCGCGTCGATCTCGAGCATGACGTAGTGCGCCTTGCGGTTCTTGGCGATCCGGTAGGCCAGCGAACGCAGCCCCCAGGTCTCGGTCTTCACGACCTTGCCGTTGTTGTCTTCGATGATCTTCGTGGCGGTTTCCGCCAGCTGGTCCACCTGCGCCTGTGCCAGATCCTGGCGCGCAAGGAACACATGCTCGTACAGAGCCATGCTGCTTACCTATGTTGGCCGATCGCTGACGCCGCCCCGTGCGGCGCCCCTCCGGCTGTCGTCCCAAAATCAAACGAGGGCGGAAGGACGTGCCTTCCACCCCCGAGGACCCGTGCCTGTACCGCAAAAGCGGCGAAAGGCAAGGTGTTTAGTTGGCGAACCCGCCTGCGATCAGTTGGCAAGCACGCCGCCGATCACGGCTCCGATCAACCCGCTCGTCAATGCGACCAGCACCGCGTCATTACCCGACTGCACCCACTGGTAGCCGCGGGGCGGAGCATAGAGCCGGCTGCTGCCGCGGTAGTCGATCTGGCGATAGTTGCGGGCGTAGCGGCTGTCGAACCGTTCGCCGCGCTGCCAGCTGCGGACGTTCTGATACTGCTGGCGGCTGGGCTGCTGCTGATAATGGCGCTGGGGCGTGCGGGTCACCTGCTTCTTGACGACGGTGGTCCGCTCCACGGTGCGGTGCGGTCCATGGTCCGAACGCTGCGGCGCGGCCATGGCGGGCGTCGCGAGCAGCGAAGCAGCGACGGCGGCGAGAACGAACTTCTTCATGGGAACCTACTCCTTCATCACCCTCAGTGGCGATGAAGGCAATCTGGGGGTTGGCTGTCGCAAGCGTTTGTCGTCGATGCCGCAAAATGGTCGCAACCTGTCGCGGCCCATGGGCTTGCGTTCATCTTCGTGCTCGGCCTAACGGCGCCTCACGTTTCAAGGAGAGGCACGTGCGCGCTTTCATCTTTCCTGGCCAGGGGAGCCAGTCTGTCGGCATGGGGGTGGCGCTCGCCGCTGCCTCGCCCCATGCCCGCGAGGTGTTCGGAGAGGTCGACGACGCGCTCGGCCAGAACCTCTTCCGGCTGATGAGCGAAGGCCCGGCCGACGAGCTGACGCTGACCGAGAACGCGCAGCCGGCGATCATGGCAAACGCGATCGCGGTGTTGCGCGTGCTGGAGAAGGAAGGCGGCGTGCGCCTGGCTGAGAAGGCGGACTTTGTCGCCGGCCATTCGCTGGGTGAATATACCGCCCTTTGCGCAGCCGGCGCCTTCGACCTTGCAACCGCCGCCCGGCTGCTCAGGCTGCGTGGACAGGCGATGCAGGCAGCGGTGCCGCTGGGCGAAGGCGCCATGGCTGCGCTGCTGGGCGTCGATCTGGAGAAGGCGCAGACGATCGCCGACGCTGCCGCCGATTCGATCCTGGCCGAGGGTGGGCCGCAGCTCGTCTCCACGGTCGCGAACGACAATGATCCGAGCCAGGTGGTGATCTCCGGCCATCGCCAGGCAATCGAACGCGCGGTGGCGCTCGCCAAGGAAATGGGCGCCAAGCGTGCGTTGCTGCTGCCGGTTTCGGCGCCGTTCCACTGCCCGCTGATGCAGCCGGCGGCAGAGGCGATGGAGAATGCGCTGCTCGACGCCGACCTGCGGGCACCGCTGGTACCGGTCTATGCCAATGTCGATGCAGTGGCGATCGCCGATCCGGGTGCGATCCGCGTGGCGCTGGTACAGCAGGTTACCGGCATGGTGCGCTGGCGCGAATCCGTGCTGGCGATGCAGGATGCCGGCGTGAGCGACTTCGTGGAGCTTGGCGGCAAGGTGCTGGGGCCGATGGTCAAGCGGATCGCACCCGACGCGACCACGACCAGCGTCGTGACGATGGACGACATCGAGGCGCTCGTAGCGCGCCTTTGAACAGGGATCAGGATATGTTCGATCTTACAGGCATGACCGCGCTGGTGACCGGCGCGTCGGGCGGCATCGGTTCGGCGATCGCCAAGGCTCTGGCGGGGCAGGGTGCGCGCCTCGCGCTCTCGGGCTCCAACCTCGACAAGCTCGAGGCCTTCAAGGCGGAGCTGGGTGGCGATCACGTGGCGCTGCCGTGCAATCTCTCCGACGGCGCCGCGGTGGACCAGCTCGTGCCCCAGGCGGTGCAGGCGCTGGGCAAGCTCGACATCCTCGTCAACAATGCCGGCGTCACCCGCGACAATCTGGCGATGCGGATGAAGGACGACGAGTGGGATCAGGTGATCCGCGTCAACCTGGAGGCGGCGTTCCGCCTCGCGCGCGCTGCCGCCAAGCCGATGATGAAGGCCCGTTTCGGACGCATCGTCTCAATCACCTCGGTGGTGGGCCAGACCGGCAATCCGGGCCAGGCAAACTACGCCGCGTCGAAGGCGGGCCTGGTCGGCATGTCGAAGGCGCTGGCGCAGGAACTGGCGAGCCGCGGGATCACCGTGAACTGCGTGGCTCCGGGCTTCATCCGTTCGGCCATGACCGACGTGCTGCCCGACGCACAGAAGCAGGGGCTGCTGGGCAAGATTCCGGCGGGTGACCTCGGCACCGGCGAGGACATCGGTGCAGCCGTCGTCTATCTCGCCAGCCGCGAAGCGGGCTACGTCACCGGCCAGACCCTGCACGTCAACGGCGGGATGGCGATGATCTGACGTCCGGCACGCTCCGGCGCGCCGGGGCCCTTGCAAGCGAACGGACGCCGTTCTAGGTGCGTTCAGGAATACGCGTTACTGCATTTTGAAAGAGGAACAGGGAATGAGCGAGACCGCCGATCGCGTGAAGAAGATCGTCGTCGAGCATCTGGGCGTCGAAGCCGAGAAGGTGACCGAGGACGCCAGCTTCATCGACGACCTGGGCGCGGACAGCCTCGACATCGTCGAGCTGGTCATGGCGTTCGAGGAAGAGTTCGGGGTCGAGATTCCGGACGACGCCGCCGAGAAGATCACGACCGTCAAGGACGCGATCGCTTACATCGACGAGCACAAGGGCTGAGCCTTGCCGGCCCGGTCGCACTAAGCGACGGGGCCGCGGCTGACGCCGATCAGGAACGGCCCTCCGTCCCGCCGCGACAAGCGAGGGGCGGGGGGCCGTTCGCATTTGAGAGCACAGACGGAGAGTTGCCATGCGCCGCGTAGTCGTGACCGGCCTCGGCCTCGTCACCCCGCTGGGTGCCGATGTCGAAACGGCCTGGAAGAACATCATCGCCAGCAAGTCTGGCGCCGCCACCATCACCCGCTTCGACGCGACCGATTTTCACAGCAACTATGCCTGTGAGGTGAAGCCGGCCGACCATGAGTATGGCTTCGACCCGAACAAGCGCGTGGACCACAAGGTCCAGCGTCAGGTCGATCCGTTCATCGTCTATGGCATCGATGCCGCCGGTCAGGCGATCGAGGACGCCGGCCTTACCGACATGAGCGAGGAGGAGCGCTACCGCGCCGGTTGCTCGATCGGCTCCGGCATCGGCGGCCTTCCGGGGATCGAAAGCGAGTCGCTGGTGCTCGCCGCCAAGGGTCCGAAGCGCGTCTCGCCGCACTTCGTGCACGGTCGCCTCATCAACCTGATCTCAGGCCAGGTCTCGATCAAGTACGGCCTGATGGGGCCGAACCATGCGGTGGTCACCGCCTGCTCGACGGGTGCCCATTCGATCGGCGACGCCGCCCGGATGATCGCAATGGACGACGCGGACGTGATGCTCGCGGGTGGTGCCGAAGGTGCGATCTGCCCGATCGGCATCGCGGGCTTCGGCCAGGCGCGTGCGCTGTCGACCGGGTTCCGGGACGATCCGACCAAGGGCAGCCGCCCTTATGACCGTGACCGCGACGGCTTTGTCATGGGCGAAGGCGCGGGCGTGGTCGTGCTCGAGGAGTATGAGCACGCCAAGAAGCGCGGCGCGAAGATCTATGCCGAGGTCATTGGCTATGGCCTGTCGGGCGACGCCTATCACGTGACGGCACCGCATCCGGAAGGTTCGGGCGCGTTCCGCTCGATGGAGATGGCGCTGCGCAAGTCGGGTCTGTCGCTGTCGGACATCGACTATATCAACGCGCACGGGACCTCGACGCCGCTCGGCGACGAGCTGGAATTGGGGGCGGTCCGCCGCCTGTTCGGCAGCGCGATGGACGGGGTCTCGATGAGCTCGACCAAGTCGGCGATTGGCCATCTGCTCGGCGGCGCGGGTGCGGTCGAGTCGATCTTCTGCATCTTGGCGATGCGCGACGGTATCGTTCCGCCGACGCTGAACCTCGACAATCCCAGCGAGAATTGCGCGGGCGTGGACCTCGTCCCGCACGTGGCCAAGGAGCGCAAGGTCAAGGCGATCCTGAACAACTCGTTCGGCTTCGGCGGCACCAACGCCTCGCTGGTGATGAAGGCGATCTGATGAACGACGCATCGCCGCACACCAGGATTTGCGGCTGATGCGCCGTCCGGGATGTCTGGGAATGGTGCTCGCGCTGGCGTTGCTGGCTGCCCTCTTCGGGGTGGCCAGCAGCTGGACCGGTGCGGGCCCCGCAGAGAAGAACCTGGCGGTGGTGGTGCCCAGCGGCGCCAGCCTTTCCCGCGCGGCGACCGAACTGGAGAAGGCTGGCGCGATCCGCTCTGCCAACCGGTTCCTGTTGTTCGCCCGCGTGTTCGGCTCGGACGCTCCCATTCGCGCGGGCGAGTATGAGGTTCCAGCGCACGCGAGCCAGTCCGATGTGCTCGAGCTCCTCCAGAGCGGCAAGGTCATCCAGCGTCGGGTCACCGTGCCGGAGGGCATGCCCTCTGTTCTTGTGCATGAGACGCTGATGCGGGCGCCGTATCTCACGGGGTCGGTTGCGATCCCCGAAGAAGGCAGCGTCCTTCCGGACAGCTACAATTACCAGCGCGGTGACACCCGGCAGCAGGTCCTGAACCAGATGCAGAAGGCGATGCGCGACTATCTCGCCGCCGCCTGGAAACAGCGCAAGCCGACGGCCGCAGTTCAGACCCCGCGTGAGGTTCTGACTCTCGCCTCGATCGTGGAGAAGGAGACCGGCAAGGCGGCCGAGCGCCGCATCGTCGCAGCCGTCTACAGCAACCGGCTCAAGCAGGGCATGCCGCTGCAGGCGGATCCGACCGTCATCTACCCGGTGACCAAGGGGCGGCCGCTCGGCCGGCGGATCCTGCGATCGGAACTGAGCGCGAAGAACGGCTACAACACCTACGCATCTCCCGGGCTGCCGGTCGGTCCCATCGCCAACCCGGGGCGGGAGTCCATCGACGCGGTGCTCAATCCCGCCGCGACCAGCGCGCTCTACTTCGTCGCGGACGGCACGGGCGGGCATGTGTTCGCGGACACGCTCGAACAGCACAACGCCAACGTGCGCAAGTGGTACGCGATCCGCCGCGCTCGCGGGGAGATGTAGATCGTCTAGTTCGGTCGCTTGGCGCCCGTGAGCCGCCGGCGTACTTCCGCGGTGAGCGCTTCCATGCTGTCCACCTGCCGGATGCCGTAGCGTTCGGCAGTGATGTCGACGTTGCCCTTGCGCCAGAAGCCGGGTGGGCACAGCACGATCAGCTTGCCCGACCGCGCATGCAGTCCCATCTCCAGCAAGCTGACGGGGCTTTGGGTGGCGGGTGCGAGATAGAGAACGATGACGTCGGCGGACTCGAGCGCGCTAAGTTCCCACTCGACCTGTTCGCGGAAGTGGGGTTCGCTCGCATCGGGCTTCCAGGCCGGGTTCCAGTCCGTCCGACGCGGATTGAGGATCGTCACATCGAGGTCACCGAGTGCTTTCACGAACTCGGCTTGCCAGTCCGTCGCCTTGCCCATGTCGATGCTGCCGGCCAGGAACACGCGCGGGTGCGCATGATCCTGGGGAAGCGGCGCGGGGGACGTAATCAGCCGCGGCTGGGCCGCAGCCGTCCCCGAGAGGACGACCGCGAGCGCCGGCAGCAGTGCGGACAGCAGGCGACCCACGCCTGATTTCAGCCCTTCAGCTCAGCAGCCGCACGCGCCTTTGCCTCGACTTCTTCCATCGTGCCGGTCGCAAGCCAGCTGCCGCCGACGCAGAGCACCGGATCGAACGCGAGCCATTCGGGAGCGCTCGCGAGCGTGATGCCGCCGGTCGGGCAGAAGCGCGCCTGGTAGAAGGGAGCGGCCAGCGCCTTCAGCGCCTTCAGCCCGCCCGATGCCTCTGCGGGAAAGAACTTGAAGTGGGTGAGGCCGAGGTCGAGCCCGCGCATGATATCACCCGCGTTGGCGATGCCCGGCAAGAACGGCACGCCGCTCTCGATGATCGGTGCCGCGAGCTTTTCGGTCAGACCCGGCGACACGATGAACTCGGCGCCGGCGTCCACGGCGTCTGCGAACTGCTGCGGGTTCACCACCGTGCCCGCGCCGACGATCGCGCCCTCGACCTTCTTCATCTCACGGATCGCGTCGAGCGCAGCCGGAGTGCGCAGCGTCACCTCCAGCGTCCGGATCCCGCCGCGGACCAGAGCCTCGGCAAGCGGCCGGGCCGTCGCGGCGTCTTCGATCACCAGCACCGGAATGACCGGACCCGCGTTCATGATGGTCTGGATCTCGGGGAAGGTCATCGTGCGTGCTCCTGGGCAAAGGCAGCCGCGGCACCGAACAGGCCGGGCTGGGGATGGGTGATTATCTTGACGGGGATCGTGTTCATCAGCTGCTGGAAACGCCCCTTTGCCACGAAGCGCTGGCCAAAACCGGATTCGATCAGTCGATCCTTGAGGCGCAACCCGAGACCCCCGGCAATGACGACCCCGGTCGGCCCGTGTGCGAGCGCGAGATCGCCGGCGACCCCGCCGAGCGACACGCAGAAGCGGTCGAGGGCGGCGACGGCGAGCTTGTCCCCGCCCTCGAACGCGAGCTGCCAAAGCCGTTTGTCGTCCAAATGGACGAACGGCTTGCCCTCGATCTGCGCCAGCGTCTCGTAGATGTGGACGAGGCCGGGACCCGCGCAGACCCGCTCGGCCGATACGCGGGTATAGGTCGGACGGAGGCGGCGGATGATCGCGTCGTCGATCTCATCGAGCGGCGCATAGTCCTGATGCCCCCCCTCGGTGGCGATGACGTGGTACTCGCCGGCCTCGCGATACACCTGCGCTACGCCCAGGCCGGTGCCTGGGCCGCAAACGGTGAGGGAGCCGCGCTCCGGGAAGGGTACGTCCGGGCCGCAGAGATGCACATAGGCGTCTCCGTCGAGCTGCCCGACAGCGTGCCCAATCGCGCCGAAGTCGTTGATGAGCGAATAGGCGTCGACGTCCAGCCGCTCCTTGATGAGCGGCGGCCGGATGATCCACGGGTTGTTGGTGAGCTTGATGAGCTCCGGGTTGATCGGTGAGGCGAGCGCGATCGCCGCCGCGCGCGGGACCGGGCGGTCCAGCTGCTCGGCAAAGGCTGCCCAGGCGAGCGGGAAGGTGGCGTGTTCGGCCACCTTCTGCGTCACCGGCTCGCCGAGGTGGACGACGCGGCCGCCCTCTACCTCGGCAATGGCGAAGCGCGCGTGCGTGCCCCCGATATCAACCGCAACGACTTCCATTCCGCATCCTCTCCCTGTGCCCGGTTTTCCGCGGGTCGTTTTCAGAAGCCTGCCATCGCAAGCATCGCCGAAGCGCCGGCCTCGGCCTCGCTGGCGCCGTGGCGCATCAGCGCGAACAGCTCGCGGCCGGTGCCGTCCGCAGCCGCCGGTGCCGGCGCCAGTTCGCGTGCGTCCCACTCCGCCGGATCCACCAACGCGGTGAGCACCCCCGCTTCGGCATCGAGGCGGACGATGTCGCCATCGCGCACCTTGCCGATCGGACCGCCGCCCAAAGCTTCGGGCGACAGGTGGATCGCGCACGGCACCTTGCCGCTCGCGCCCGACATGCGACCGTCGGTGACGAGCGCCACGCGGAAGCCGCGGTTCTGGAGCACGCCGAGCGGCGGGGTCAGCTTGTGGAGTTCGGGCATGCCGTTGGCGCGCGGACCCTGGTGGCGGACGACCACCACCACGTCGCGGTCGAGCTCGCCGGCCTTGAACGCTTCCTGCACCTGCGCCTGGTCAGAGAAGACCCGGGCGGGCGCCTCGATGATCCAGCGGTCCCGCTCGACCGCCGACACCTTGATGCAGGCGCGGCCGAGATTGCCCTGGAGGATGCGGAACCCGCCTTCCGGCGAAAAGGGCGCGTCAACGGTGCGGACGATCGCCTCGTCCCCCGAACGCTCCCCATGCTCGCGCCAGACGAGCGTGTCGGCCTCGACCTCGGCCTTGCGGCCGTAGGCGGCCATGCCGTCCTTTGCGATCGTCATCACGTCGCCGTGCAGCAGGCCTGCGCCCAGCAGTTCGCGGATCACGAAGCTGGGGCCGCCGGCATCCTCGAACATGTTCACGTCCGCGGCGCCGTTCGGATAGACGCGCGCAAGCAGCGGCACGGTCTTCGACAGCCGATCGAAATCCTCCCAATCCAGCACGATGCCGGCGCAGCGTGCGATCGCGGGCAGGTGGATCAGGTGGTTGGTGGAGCCGCCGGTCGCCAGCAGCACGATGGCCGCGTTGACGATCGCCTTTTCATCCACGCAGCGTCCGAGCGGACGATAGTCTTCACTATCCCAGCCGATCTCCGCCAGGCGATGCACCGCGGCGCGCGTCAGTTCCTGGCGCAGCCTGGTGCCCGGGTTGGCGAACGCGGCGCCGGGGACGTGCAGGCCCATGGCCTCCATCATCATCTGGTTCGAGTTGGCGGTGCCGTAGAAGGTGCAGGTGCCCTTGCCGTGATAGGCGGCGATTTCCGCGTCGAGCAGTTCCTCGCGCGTCGCCTTGCCCTCGGCATAGCGCTCACGGACCGCGGCCTTGTCCTTGTTGGCGAGGCCCGACCGCATCGGGCCGCCGGGCACCATGACCATCGGGAGGTGGCCGAAGCGCAGCGCCCCCATCAGCAGGCCCGGCACGATCTTGTCGCAGATGCCGAGCAATGCTGCGCCCTCGAACATCCCGTGGCTGAGGGCGATTGCCGTCGAGAGGGCGATGGTGTCGCGGCTGAACAGCGACAGTTCCATGCCAGGATAGCCCTGGGTTACGCCATCGCACATCGCCGGAACGCCGCCGGCCACCTGCGCGGTGATGCCCGCCTCGCGCGCCCAGACCTTCATCTGCTCGGGGTAGCGGTAGTAGGTAGCGTGCGCGGACAGCATGTCGTTGTAGGCGGTGACGATGCCCACGTTCATGTTCTTCGCCGGGCGCATGAAGTCGCGATCTTCATCCGTGCCCGCATAGCCGTGCGCGAGGTTCGCGCAGCCCAGCATCGGCCGGTCGACGCCGCTCTCGCGCTCCCGGTCGATCAGCGACAGATAGGCTGCCCGGCGGTCGCGCGAGTTGGCGATGACGCGGTCGGTGACCGCCGCGATTTCGGAGTGCAGCGTCATGATTCGCTCCAGTGCACGTCGACGGGCAGTTCGACCTCGGACAGCACGCGCCCGATCGGCAGCGTCGAGCCGGCGCCCTCGCTGATCGCGCGCTCCAGCACCTCGCGCTTCTTCGTGCCGCTGATGGCGATCATCAGCGAGCGCGAGGAGGCGATTGCGGAGTGGGAAAGGGTCACGCGACCGACCGGCGCCTCTGGCGGCAGCGGGTCCGGCATGACGCCAAGCGCACGGCGCTCCTTGGGGCCCTGAAGCGCTTCGTCGAGATCGGGTCCGGGGAAGATGGACGCGGTGTGCCCGTCCGTTCCCATGCCGAGAAGGCAAAGGTCTAGCGGCCAGTGCACGTCCTGAAGGCGGGCATCCGCTGCCCGGCCTGCCGCGCGATAATCGGCCGCCTTTTCGCTGGTCAGCGGCAGCACGCGTGCGCCCTTGGGCAGGAATACCTTGGCGATGCCCGTGACGTTCGACAGCTCATCGCCCATCGGCACGAGACGGTCATCGGTCGGGACGATCGTCACCCGCTTCCAGTCGAGCTTGGCCTTCGCCAGCTTCTCGTAGATGGGCTGGGGCGTCTTGCCGCCCGGCAGCGCGATCACCGCCGCGCCGCGGGCGTCGATCGCGCTTTCGATGATGAACTGCACGTCCCCGGCGACGGCGTCGGCCATCTCCGCCGCGTCGTCATATTCCCACCATTCAATCTCGGTCATTCGATCATCCTGCTTGCCGGCCGCCGGCGCAGGACCGGAGCTGGTCCTGCGCTCCTCTCCGAACCAACGGAGCGGGGCGGGGAAGGTTCACTCGTTCCACGTCACCCCGTCGCGCTCGGTCAGCGCGACGCTGGCAGTGGGGCCCCAGCTGCCGGAGGCATAGGGCTTGGGCTTCATGTCGTTCGCTTTCCAGCCCGCGCGGATCGCATCGATCCAGGCCCATTGCGCTTCGACCTCGTCTCGGCGCACGAACAGCGTCGGATCGCCCTCGATCAGATCGAGCAGCAGGCGCTCATAAGCGATGCGGCGACGGGTACTAGCGAAGGCGGTGGTCAGCGAGAGATCCAGCGGCACCTCCCGCAGGCGGATGCCTTCGCGGTCGAGCCCCGGCTCCTTCGCCATGACCAGCAGGCGGATATACTCCTCCGGCTGCAGGCGGATCACCAGCGTGTTGGGCTGGAGCATGCCGCCGCGCTCGGCAAAGATCGAGTGAGGCACCGGCTTGAACTGGATGGAGATTTCCGACTGGCGGGCTGCCAGCCGCTTCCCCGTACGCATGTAGAAGGGCACGCCCTGCCAGCGCCAGCTGTCCACATGCGCCTTCACCGCGACAAAGGTCTCGGTGTTGGAGGGCTTTTCGAGCTCGTCCACATAGCCGCGGACGATTTCCCCGTTCACGGCGCCGTCGCGATACTGGCCGATGACGGTTTCCGACTGGACCTCGGCCGGGCCGATCGGCCGGAGCGAACGCAACACCTTCACCTTCTCGTCGCGAATGGCGGTGCCGTCGAAGCGGGCCGGCGGCTCCATCGCGATCAGCGCGAGCAGCTGCAGCATGTGGTTCTGGACCATGTCGCGCAGCGCGCCGACATCGTCATAATATCCGGCGCGACCCTCGAGGCCGACGGTTTCCGAAACCGTGATCTGGACGTGGTCGATGCCGCGGGCGTTCCAGATCGGCTCGAACATGGCGTTGCCGAAGCGCAGCGCCAGAATGTTCTGGACCGTTTCCTTGCCCAGATAGTGATCGATCCGGAAGGTGCGATCCTCGGGGAAAGCCTCGGCGACAATGTCGTTGATCTCGCGGCTCGATTTCAGGTCGTTGCCGAGCGGCTTCTCAAGCCCGATGCGCACATTGGAGCCGGCGAGGCCTGCCGATTCGAGCCCCTTGATCGTGGGTGCGAACAGCCACGGGGCGGTGGACAGGAAGATCGCGAGGCCGCCGGAGATGTTACCCAGCTTCTCGGCGAGGCCGGCGAAGCCCTCGACCTGGGATGCGTCCATGGCGTGATAGTGCAGGCGGTCGAGAAAGCCGGCGACGGCCGCCTCGTCCTGCCGGTCCGCCGGGAGATGCTCGTCCAGTGCCGTCTTGGCGAACGCGCGGTAGCCGGCGTCGTCATGGTCGTGACGTGCGGTGCCCGTGATGGTGAGCCCCTCCGGGAGCAGGCCGTCGGCATGGAGGCCGTACAGCGAAGGCAGCAACATGCGCTGCGCCAGGTCGCCCGTGGCCCCGAACAGCAGCAGCTTGCCGACCGGCTGTCTCATATACACTCCCTTATTCTAGCTCCGGGCCTGCGATAGCCGGCCCGCCGCGGCGCGCAACCCGCAGGATCGCCAAACGGCTGCGCTTAGAGGACCAGTCCAGCGGCGGGATCGAACCCGGCCATGATGTTGAGGTTCTGCACCGCGGCACCTGCCGCCCCCTTGCCGAGGTTGTCCAGCGTGGCGACGAGCCGCAACTGGCCGGTCACGGCATTGCCGAAGACGCGTACGGTCAGCCGGTCCGATCCGGCATTTTCCTCGATCGATACGGTCGGCGCCTCCGCCGACCCGACACGCACGACAGGAGAGCCACGATAGGCGTCCTGGAGCGCCCCCTCGATCGCTGGGAGCGTGGGGCGGGGCGTCATCGCGTGAAGCGGCAGCGGAACCTCCACCACCATCCCGCGATAAGTGTTCGCAACGGCGGGGGTGAAGATCGGTGGATGCGCGAGTCGTGCGTGGCGCTGCATCTCGGCGACGTGCTTGTGGCCGAGCGCCATTGCATAGGCGCGGAACGCCGGCGGGTTCGGCTGCTGGTATTCCTCGATCATCGATCGACCGCCGCCGGAAAAGCCGGAGACGGCATTCACGCTGACGGGCCAGTCGTGCGGGATGAGCCCTGCGCGAACGAGCGGGCGCACCAGCGCGAGGAAACCGGTGGGATAGCAGCCCGGGTTCGCCACCCGTGCGGCTTCGGCGATCAGGGCCGGTTGGGCAGGTTCCAGTTCCGCCATTCCATAGACCCAGCCTTCAGCCGTTCGATGCGCGGTCGAGGCGTCGATCACCCGCGTGCGATCGTTTTCGATCAGCGACACGGCCTCGCGAGCAGCGTCGTCGGGGAGGCAGAGGATGACGAAATCGGCGTCGTTCAGCGCTTCCCGCCGTGCGACCGGATCCTTGCGCCGACTGTCGTCGAGCGTGACCAGCGCGATTTCAGGCCGACCAGCCAGTCGTTCGCGGATCTCGAGACCCGTGGTTCCGGCGGCACCGTCGATGAATATGGTCGCGGTCAAGGCTGCCGCCTCCGGACAATGGGGCCATGGGTGGCGATCAACGCCGCGATGGGTGCCCGTGCGACGCCCATCGCGTCGACATGAACCGCGTTCTGCGCATCCACCACGACTGCCGCATCGTCCTGGAAGAAGAGGATCTGGCCCCGCACGAAAGGCGCGGTCTCGGCCAGGTTCATCCCCATCTCCGTCGACTGGAGATCCAGGAAGCGGGGCGCTTCGATGCCGGCAAGCCGAAGCGAGAGAAAGACCAGCCCCGCGGCGTCGAGGCCGGCGCCGGAGCGGCCACCAGGACGCGCTGGGGCGCCCACCAGGCGCTCGGCTGCCGCCGCGATGTCCAAGGAAAGAGCGTCGAGCGACAGCAGCGCGTCGGCGTCGACATAACCGCCGTCCACTTCGAATGCCGATTCGCCGGAACGGAGCGCAGCCACGCAACTTCCCATCTCCAGTTCGCCGACGCTGTTGCTGTCGAGCGACCGCAGCGCCCGAACCTTGGCGCTTCGCACGGCGACAATGTGGGTCGGTGCCCAGAATGCCGTAAAGGCGTTTGCGTCGACAAAGCCAACGCTCCCGTCGACCGGCGATACGCCCCAGATATGGTTGCCGGAGAATTCCAGCGCGTCGAAGGGTTCGCCCGCAAGCACTTCCGAACGCACGCTTTCCAAGACGCCGGCCTGCGCAAGAACCGGTGTGCTGCGGCCCGCGGTGCGCGGCACCGACAGGGCGTAATGCGGCGCGAACACGCGCGTTGCGAGGCGGATGTCGGCTAGGTCGCGCCGCGCGGCATCAACGCGCGCGTCCAGGATCGAAGAGCGTCCCGCGAGCGAAAACCGGCTACGCGGTTGCCCTTCGGGCAACGAGCTCGCTGACTCGATCGTCCGCGAGGAAATGCCCGAACTCTGCAAGAAAATCTGCCCCTTCGCTGGTTTGTGCGACGAAGATGTTGCGTTTGTCCGCCTCGTCGCGCTGACGGCGCAGATAGCCGAGGGTGCCCAGCCTGTTCAAGGCGCGCGTGACGACCGGCTTCGACACGTTCAATGCCCGCGCCAAGCCGCGCACCGTATGCGGGCCCGGCTCGAGATAGACAAGCAGCATCAGCGCCATCTGGCGATTGGTCAGGTCGGGTTCACCGGACCGGACGTAATCGACCAGTCCGCGCATCCACCTCCCGAGCGAGTTCTCGGAGAACGGTTTCACGTTTTCTCCCATGACGTTATGCTTCGTCCGCGCTGGAGCTGACCGGGAGATGAACGCCCTTGAGAGTGGCAAGTTTCCCGCCGCTTGCGAAATGTTACGGGTGCGTCGATCCGTTCCGGTTGATCCACCGCCTGCGCTCGCCTATGTCGCCGCCATCCCAGAAAAATTCGGATCGCTGTCCCGACATGTTCACCTTCCTGCTCGTCGTTCATGCCATCATCGCTGCGCTCCTCGTGACGGTGATCCTGATGCAGCGTTCGGAAGGGGGCGGCCTCACCACGGGCGGTAGCCCGTCGGGCCTGATGTCGGCACGCGGCGCGGCCGATTTTCTCACGCGCTCCACCGCGATCCTGGCGGGGCTGTTCATCGCGATGAGCATCCTGCTCGCGGTGCTGGCGGCCACGCGACACGATGCGATCGACACGTCGCTTGCTCGCCCAACGGCTCCTGCGGTCGCTCCGGCGGCACCGACCGCTCCGGCGGATGCAGGCGCGCCCGCGAACCTCGCGGCTCCGGCTCCGGCCGAGAACGGCGCGGTACCGATCGCCCGCTAACCTTCTTCTTTCAAACCATCCGTCGCTTTTGTTGAGCGCGCGAGCCATCGCGCGCTTGCGCAGCACGGCTGCTACACGTTAGGCGTTTCCTCCCATGGCGCGGTATATTTTCATCACCGGCGGCGTGGTATCGTCGCTCGGCAAAGGACTCATGGCAGCTAGCCTCGCGGCGCTGCTTCAGGCGCGGGGCTACAAGGTCCGCATCCGCAAGTTCGATCCGTATCTGAACGTCGATCCCGGCACGATGTCGCCCTATCAGCACGGCGAGGTCTATGTGACCGACGACGGCGCTGAGACCGACCTCGACCTTGGCCACTATGAACGCTTCACGGGCGTGGCGGCGCATCAGTCGGACAACGTCACCTCGGGCCGTATTTATCAGCAGATCATCACGCGCGAGCGGCGCGGCGACTATCTGGGTGCAACCGTCCAGGTGATCCCGCACGTCACCGATGCGATCAAGGCGTTCGCCCAGGCGGATACCGACGATCTCGACTTCGTGCTGTGCGAGATCGGCGGCACCGTCGGCGACATCGAATCGCTGCCGTTCATCGAGGCGATCCGCCAATTGAAGAACGAACTGGGCCGCGGCCAGGCGATCAGCGTTCATGTGACGCTGGTGCCCTATATCTCGGCCGCCGGCGAGCTGAAGACCAAGCCGACGCAGCATTCGGTGCGCGAGCTGGCGGCGCTGGGCGTGCAGCCGGACGTGCTGGTCTGCCGTTGCGAGCAGCCGTTGCCGGAGGGCGAGCGCGCCAAGATCGCGCTGTTCTGCAACGTCCGCAAGGAAGCCGTCATCCCGGCACTCGATGCGTCCAGCATCTACGCGGTGCCTCTCCAGTATCACGGCGAAGGGCTCGACTCCGAGGTCCTGCGCGCCTTCGGCATCGAGCCGGGCGAACCGCCCAGGCTCGACCGCTGGTCGAACATCGTCGAGCGACTTTCGAACCCCGAGGGCGAAGTGACGGTCGGCGTGGTGGGCAAGTACGTCGGCCTTCCCGACGCGTACAAGTCGCTGCACGAGGCGCTGGTGCATGGCGGCATCGCCAACCGGGTGAAGGTCAACGTCCGCTGGCTCGACGCCGAGCTGTTCGAGCGCGACGAGGAGACCATCGCCAGCCAGCTCGAGCCGATGCACGCCATCCTGGTGCCCGGCGGCTTCGGCGAGCGCGGGTCCGAGGGCAAGATCGCCTCCGTCCGCTTCGCACGCGAACGCGCGGTGCCGTTCTTCGGGATCTGTCTCGGCATGCAGATGGCGTGCGTCGAGGCAGCCCGGGAGCAGGGTATCGCCAAGGCATCGACCACCGAGTTCGGAGCGACCGAGGAGCCGGTGGTGGGTCTGATCACCGAGTGGATGTCGGAAAAAGGCCTGGAGAAGCGCGAGGCCGGCGGCGATCTCGGCGGCACGATGCGCCTCGGCGCCTATCCGGCGAAGCTTGCGGGCAACAGCGTCGTCGCGTCGATCTACGGCAGCACCGAGATCAGCGAGCGGCACCGTCACCGCTATGAGGTGAACACGCATTATCGCGATGTGCTGGAGCGCGGCGGCCTGGTGGTGTCGGGTACCTCGCCCGATGAGACGCTTCCTGAGATCGTCGAGCGGCCGGATCACCCCTGGTTCGTGGGCGTCCAGTTCCACCCGGAGCTCAAGTCGAAGCCGTTCGATCCGCACCCGCTGTTCGCGAGCTTCATCGAGGCCGCGGTCCGGCAGTCGCGGCTCGTCTGAGCGGGGAAGGCTGGCATCGCGCCAGCCCCGACATGCAAAGGGCGCCCGGGCCATCGCCCGAGCGCCCCTGCTTCGGCGCGCAAGGGAGCGACGCGCCTTAGTCGGTAAATTGGATCAGGCGGCCTGTGCCTCCTGATGGTCACCGGCCGGACGATGCTCCACGGCCGGAGCCGCACCGGTCGAGACCGCAATCTTGCGCGGCTTCATTGCTTCCGGAACCTCGCGAACCAACTCGATCACGAGCAGGCCGTCAGCGAGGTTGGCGCTTTCCACCCGCACGAAGTCGGCGAGCTCGAAGCGACGCTCGAAGCTGCGGTTGGCGATGCCAAGGTGCAGGAATGCACTACGCTGTGCATCCGTCTCGGCGGCCTTCTTGCCGGTCACCAGCAGCATGTTCTGCTGTGCGGTGATGTCGATCTCGTCGGACTTGAAGCCGGCGACCGCAAGTGTGATGCGATAGCGGTCTTCGGCGAGGCGCTCGAGATTGAACGGCGGGTAATTCTCCGACGAGGCCTGCCGGGCCGAAGCCTCCAGCATGTCGAAAAGGCGATCGAAGCCGATCGTCGAACGACGGTAGGGGGTGAAATCGAACTGGCGCATGCAAATCCTCCAATGAGCAAGTTGCTTGTCTGGGATGCCGGCATCTGCCCGGCTCCCGAGCGACCCCGAAGGCATCGCTCATCAAGGGATTTGGTGAAGCGGCATGGTCTTTCAAGGGATCGCCAAGAGGCAAAATGACAAACGCTCGGACCGTTTCCGATCCGAGCGCCTGCGTGACGATCGCTCGTCAGCCCCCTTGTCAGCTTCCTGCCCGCGCGCTGCTTCCCCTTAAGGACAGCGGGGCTTGAAAGCCTCCCCGAACCACGGCCTGTTTGCCTGCGTTTCGTGGGGACTTGCTACGTCGCGCGCCGGACCTTGTCACCAGCCTCCGCCGCTCTCCTAAGAGAATCGCTTAACCGTGTGTTCATTCGGCAACAGGGCAGATTGCCTCTCTCCGCCACGCCACTTACAGGCGTGCTCATCTGTTTCTCTTGCGAGACCTGCCCAGCCGATGCTCCTGTCCAGCTACGAGCGCATGATCGCCCGACGCTACCTCCTGCCCGGAAGGGGAGAGGCGTTCATCGCCCTCGTCGCCGGGATCAGCCTGATCGCCGTGATGCTGGGCGTCGCCGCTCTGGTGATCGTGATGAGCGTCATGAACGGCTTCCGTGCGGAGCTGTTCGACAAGATCGTGGGATTGAACGGCCACGCGGTGGTGCAAGGCTACAACGGCGTGCTGCGGGACTGGCGGCAGGTTCTGGACGACGCGCGCAAGACGCCCGGCGTGACTTCGGCAACCCCGCTGATCGAGCAGCCGTTGTTCGCGACGCTGGAAGGCAGGTCCGATTTCGTGCTGGTGCGCGGCATGGAGGTGCCGGACATCCTGGGCAATCCCACGATCCGTGACAATGTGAAGGCCGGCTCGCTCACTTCGCTCGTGCCCAACAGCGGAACCGTTGCGATCGGGTCGCGCCTGGCGGAGTCCCTGGGCGCGTCGGTGGGGAGCGACATCTCGATCATCAACCCGCAAGGCCCGGCGACGCCCTTCGGCACCGCGCTCCGGATGGTGAGCTATCGGGTCGGAGCGATCGTGGAGGTCGGCGTCTACGACTATGACAAGGCGTTCGTCATCATGCCAATGGAGGATGCGCAGACCCTGCTGATGCTCGGCGACGGCGTGAACATGGTCGAGATCAACACCAACGATGCCGATCGCGTCGAGCGCATCCTGGCGCCCCTGGCCGACAAGGTGGGTGCGCGCGGACGACTGGTCGACTGGCGTCAGCTTAACTCGCAGCTGTTCGAGGCGCTCGCGGTCGACCGCATCGTCACCTTCACCGTTCTGTCGATCATCATCCTGGTGGCCGTGTTCAACATCCTGTCCTCGCTGATCATGCTGGTGCGCGCCAAGACGCGGGACATCGCGATCCTGCGGACGATGGGGGCAAGCAGGGCGAGCCTGCTGCGGATCTTCATGACGGTCGGCACGACCGTCGGGGCGCTCGGCGTCGGGGCAGGGCTCGTGCTGGGCTTCGTGTTCCTCCACTTCCGCCAGAGCGTGGTCGGGTTCATCGGGCTCGTGACGGGCCAGAACATCTGGGACCCGACCGTCCGCTTCCTGACCACGCTGCCGTCGAAGGTCGACCCGGTGGAAATCACCGCCATCTCCGTCGTCGCGCTGCTGTTGGCCTTCCTCGCCACGCTGTATCCGGCCCTGAAGGCCGCCAACACCGATCCCGTGCAGGTGCTCCGTTATGACTGATCCCGTCCTGCAGACCCAGGAGCTGCGCCGCAGCTTCACCCAGGGCGAACAGACGATCCACGTGCTGCGTGGCGTCGACCTGCTGGTCCAGCCCGGCGAGATCGTCGCCCTCCTCGGCCCGTCGGGTTCCGGCAAGTCGACCCTGCTCCAGGCGGTAGGGCTGCTCGAAGGCGGGTTCGAAGGATCGATCCGGATTGCCGGCGTCGAGGCGGCGCGCCTGGACAGCGCCGGACGCACGGCGATGCGGCGGGAGCGGCTGGGCTTCATCTACCAGTTCCACCACCTGCTGCCGGACTTCAACGCGGTGGAGAACGTCGTGCTGCCGCAGTTGATCGCGGGAAGTGATCGGCCGAACGCCGAGGCACGCGCCCAGGCGCTGCTGACGGCATTGGGGCTTGGCCATCGACTTGGGCATCGCCCCAGCCAGTTGTCCGGCGGCGAACAGCAGCGGGTGGCGGTGGCGCGTGCCTTGGCCACGCAGCCGGCGCTGGTGCTCGCTGACGAGCCTACCGGCAACCTGGACGAGGCGACGGCCGATGTGGTCCTGGCCGAGTTCCTGCGCCTGGTGCGCCATGAGGGGTCCGCGGCGCTGATCGCCACCCACAACGAGCGCCTCGCCCAGCGTATGGATCGTGTCGTGCGCCTGCACGAAGGCAAGTTGGACTGAGCAGGAGCCGCCGATGACGACGATCACCGATCTTCCCGTCACGCGTTCGGACGGCAGTGTCGGCACGCTTGTTGACCATGCAGGCGAGGTCCTGCTGATCGTCAACGTTGCGTCGAAGTGCGGTTTCACGCCGCAGTACGAGGGGCTCGAGGCGCTCCAGCGGCGGTATGCCCACCAGGGCTTTTCGGTGCTGGGGTTCCCCTGCAACCAGTTTGGCGCCCAGGAGCCCGGGGACGCTGCCGAAATCGCGAGCTTCTGCTCGCTGACCTATGATGTCACCTTCCCCTTGTACGCGAAGATTGACGTCAACGGGGAGAATGCAGCACCGCTTTTCCGCACTCTTGCGGCCGAGGCTCCCGGCTTGCTTGGCAGCAAGTCGATCAAGTGGAACTTCACCAAGTTCCTGGTGGATCGCTCCGGCAAGGTGGTGGCGCGCTATGCTCCCACCACTAAGCCAGAGGCGATCGCCGCCGATATCGAGCGCCTGCTCGGCGCCTGATCGTTCAGCGGGGTACGTCGAAGGCGGGTGCTCCCGCCCGGTGGCTGATCGCGCTCGCGATCGCCGTGATGCCGCCGAGCAGGAAGCTGAAGCCGAGGATGTAGCCGGGCAGCGTCAGTGCCGAGAACGGCACGGTCGCCAGGATCAGGATGGCCAGCACCAGATTGACCGCGCCGAGGACCAGCATCAGCCCACGGAGCCGGCGCAGCTTCAGGCCCCAGCGGATTTCCATCAGCCCGCGCACCGCAAGCCAGATCGCGACTAGCAGGGTCAGGGAGATCGCGCCGGCCACGGGCCGGAACATCAGCATCAGGCCCACGATGACCGAAAGGATGCCGTAGGCGATCGAATAGCCGCGGACGTCATGTCCTCTCCCCGCGAAGCCTGCAATGATCGCGAGGACGCCGGAGATCAGGAAGAAGCTTCCGACCACGATCGTGACCGCGACGGTGGCGGAGAAGGGCCAGGCGAAGGCGAGCAGCCCTAGAATGGCAGAGGCGATCCCATAGAGGAGGATCCAGCCCCACCCGGCGCCTGTCCCGGGAAAGGCGGTAAACGGATCCTGGGGGGAAGTTCGAAAATCGGCCATCGCGCAACTCCCGTTCGGTTCGGACCAGAACGGCGGGTCGTAGCGGACGTTCCACCGGTCGGCGCGCTGGAAGAATCACGCGATCTGGGCTAGGCGTCGGGCATGCCGCATTCCGGGTTCGTACCACTTCGCACCTTTTCCTCCTTCACCATGCTCGAAGGCGCGATCGATCCCAAGGTGATCGCGAAGAAGGCTGCCAAGCTCGGGTTTCCCGCGATTGCCCTGAGCGATCGTAACGGCCTCTACGCGGCGATGGCGTTCTCGGACGCCTGCAAGGCCGAGGGCGTGCAGCCGATCATCGGCACCCTTCTCAGCGTTGCGCGCCCGGTGCCGGAGGGGGTGGAGCCGCCGCTCGACTGGCTGGCACTCTATGCGCAGGACATGCGCGGCTACGAAAACCTCTGCGCGCTGGTGTCGAAGGCGCATCTCGATCGCCCGGTCGAGATCCCGGCGCATGTGCCACTCTCGGCGCTTGAAGGGTGCACTGATGGCCTGCTGGCGTTGACCGCGGGCGGCGAGGGGGCGCTCGCCCGTCTCTTCTCGGAGGGGCAGGAGGCAGCGGCCTTTGCCTATGCGGACAAGCTCGAGGCGCTGTTCCCCGGCCGGCTCTATGTGGAGCTGTGCCGGCGGAACGAGGAGATCGAGCAACGCGCAGAGGCGGCGCTGCTCGATCTGGCGTATGACCGCAACTTGCCGCTGGTCGCCACCAACCCCTGTTGCTTCGCCGATCCCGATTTCCACGAGGCGCACGACGCGATGCTCTGCATCGCGAGTTCCAGCTATGTCGCGAGCGAGGACCGCCAGCGGAGTTCTCCCGATCTCTGGATGAAGCCGGCGGACACGATGCGGGCCCTGTTCGAGGACCTGCCGGAGGCGATCGCGAACACGCTGGTGGTGGCGCAGCGCTGCGCCGTGGCTGCCCCGAAGCGCAAGCCGATCCTCCCCAGCCTTGCCGGTGATCGCGAAGGCGAAGCGACGCGGCTGCGCGAAGACGCCTTCGCCGGGCTCGTGGCGCGGCTTCGCAAGATCGTGGAACTGGAAGACGGGGAAGGGACGGAGCTCGACGAACCCGCCTTGCGTGCGCGCTTCCCGGAGTATTTCGAACGTCTGGAGTTCGAGGTCGGCATCATCATCCAGATGGGCTTCCCCGGCTACTTCCTGATCGTTGCCGACTTCATCAAATGGGCCAAGGACCACGACATTCCCGTAGGCCCGGGCCGTGGTTCGGGCGCAGGCTCCGCCGTCGCCTGGGCGCTCACCATCACCGACCTCGATCCCATCAAGCTCGGCTTGCTGTTCGAACGCTTCCTCAACCCGGAACGCGTGTCGATGCCCGACTTCGACATCGACTTCTGCGAAACCCGGCGTGGCGAGGTGATCCGCTACGTCCAGGGCAAGTACGGCCGCGATCAGGTGGCGCAGATCATCACCTTCGGTAAGCTGAAGGCGCGCGCGGTGTTGAAGGACACGGGCCGCGTGCTGCAGATGAGCTATGGCCAGGTCGATCGACTCGCCAAGCTGGTCCCGAACCATCCGACCGATCCGTGGACGCTCGAACGCGCGATCAACGGCGTCAGCGAGCTTGCGCACCAATATGAGCGGGAGGACGATGTCCGCCGCCTGCTCGACCTCGCGATGCGGCTTGAGGGCCTGCCACGCCACAGCTCCACCCACGCCGCCGGCGTGGTGATCGGGGACCGGCCGCTGGCCGAGTTGGTGCCGCTGTACCGCGACCCCCGCTCCGACATGCCGGTCACGCAGTTCGACATGAAATATGTCGAGGGGGCGGGGCTGGTGAAGTTCGACTTCCTCGGCCTGAAGACGCTGTCGGTTCTGAAGAAGGGCGTGCAGCTGCTCGCCAAGCGCGGGGTCACCGTCGACCTGGACAGCCTGCCCTGGGATGACGAGGGCGTCTATGCACTCCTCCAGCGCGGTGAAACGGTCGGCGTGTTCCAGCTGGAATCGGAAGGCATGCGCCGCACGCTGACTGCCGTGCGGCCGACCAACTTCGGCGACATCATCGCGCTCGTGTCGCTCTATCGGCCGGGTCCGATGGACAACATCCCCAGCTTCGGCGCGCGCAAGGCGGGTCGCGAGGAAATCGTCTATCCGCACGACCTGCTCGAGCCGATCCTGAAGGAGACCTACGGGATCTTCGTCTATCAGGAACAGGTGATGCAGGCCGCTCAGATCCTGGCCGGCTACAGCCTGGGCGGCGCCGACATGCTGCGCCGCGCGATGGGCAAGAAGGTGCAGGCGGAGATGGACGCGCAGCGCTCGATCTTCGTCGAGGGCTGCGCCAAGGTGAACAACATCCCCGAGGCGAAGGCCAACGAGCTGTTCGACTTGATCGACAAGTTCGCCGGCTATGGCTTCAACAAATCGCACGCGGCGGCCTATGCGCTGCTCGCCTACCAGACTGCTTGGCTGAAGGCGCATTACCCGCACGAGTTCTTCGCCGCGTCGATGTGCTTCGACATGGCGCAGACCGACAAGCTCGCCATCTTTGTCGACGACATGAAGCGGCTTGGCATCGTCTGCCTGGGGCCCGACCTCAATGCGAGCGAGGCGGAGTTCGACGTGCAGCCGCACGGCGACGGGCTGGCGGTTCGCTATGCCCTCGCAGCGCTCAAAGGCGTGGGCGAGCGGGCGATGGAGCTTCTGGTCGAGGAGCGCCGCGCAAACGGTTCTTTCAAGACGCTGGACGACTTCGCCCATCGCGCCGACCCGCGGCTGCTCAACAAGCGGCAGCTGGAAACGCTCGCTTCCGCCGGTGCCTTCGACAGCATCGTGCCCGATCGTGCCGCGGTGGCAGGCGCTGCCGAGATCGTCCTGGGGGTCGCGGCGCGGACGCAGGAGAACAAGCTGAGCGGCCAAGGCGGCCTCTTCGGCATCGGCGGCGGCGCGGCCGAGCCGGCGATCCGACTGCCGGATGCGCACTGGTCGATGACGCAGGCGATCTCGGCAGAGCGCGAGGCGTTCGGCTTCTACTTCTCTGCCCATCCGCTCGACCGCTATGCGCATCTCGCGAAGGTCCATGGCGCGCGCAGCATCGCGGCGCTCGCCGACACGCCGGTGCCGGAGGGCGGTCGTTCGGGGGCTACGGTCGCCGCATTGGTCGAGGATGCGCGCTGGCGTACGTCCGCGCGCGGCAAACGGTACATGATGGCGACCCTGTCGGACGCGAGCGGCCAGTGCATCGCCACCTGCTTCGAGGATGCCGCCGCCGATGCGCTGGAGGAAGCCAGCAAGCTCGGCGGGTGCGGGCTCATGACGCTCGAACTCGATCGTCGTCCCGGAGACGAAAGCGCGCGCGTGACCGTGAAGGCAGTGAAGCCGTTCGAGGCGCTGGCAAACAGCGTTCGACTGACCCTCGAACTCAAGGTCGAGGACGCCACGGCGCTCCCGGCGCTGGCGACCCTGTTGGCCGGGCATCGGGGTGCGCGCGGCGAGGTTTGGGCCGAAGTCGCCGCAGCCGGCGAGACCACGGCGCATCTGCTGCTGGGGCGCGACTATCTGCTCGACGGGGAGCTCACCAGCCATGTCGAGCGCCTGCCGGGGATCACCTCCGCCAATCTGCGCGCGGCGGATTCGAAGCGACTGGCGGCCGTCGCCTGAAGCTCAGCCGGCGACCACCAGCTTGACCAGCCGGCCGGGCGTGAGCGTGGGCGTGTCCTCAAGACCGTTGAGGGTCACGAACCGCTCCCGCTGGTAGCTCGGATAGGCCATCTTGCGCGCGAGGCTGTCGATGGTGTCGCCGGCTTTCACCGTCACGATGCGGATCCGCTTCCCCTTGATCGCGGCGGCTGCCTGCGGCGACAGTTGCGCAACGCTGGACACCATGCTCGCAAAGGACCCCAGGCGATTGCCCGAGGGCGTCACCACGAGGAAGTAGTAGGTCGCCGACGGAAAGCGATACGCAACGACCGTCGCATCCACCGCACGGCCGTTGCTAGTGGCGGAGACGGTGCCCTGCACCGTCTGAAGCCCGTTCACCTCACTGGTCCGCAGTTCGACACCGGACGTATTCCGAGCGCCAAGTTCCCCCAGGCGCGCTCGCACGAAGCCGGGCAGGTCGCTGGTGGCGGCCGCGGCCCGGAACTGCGCTTGTCCACCGGTTCCCGCCACTGTCACCGCATCGGTGCCGTTGTCGATCTTGTAGCCTGCCGGGGCGGTAAACTGCAGCCGCAGCTGCGGATGGCGGAAGGTCTGGCCGTCGATGATCCCCTGTGCCGGATTGTCGTCATAGGGAAGTCCATCGAGCATTCGCAGGAACGCGGTGTCCTGAACGTTCGAAGCGGGTGCGGCGCGCATCTGCTGCGCAAGCTGGCGGGCTCGGGCGACACGATCTTCGCCGTTCGGATGGGTGCTCGCCCAGGTCGGCACCGCATCGGCCTGCCGCCCCTCGATCCGCGCGGCGAGCGTCTGGTCATCGTTCAGCTGGCGAAGCATCGCGGACATACCATAAGGGTCATAGCCTGCGGCGGTGGCGTAGCGGACCCCCAAGCCGTCCGCCTCATATTCCTGCGAGCGGCTGAACCCCAGGGTGTAGAGCTGCGTCCCAGTGCTGGCGATGCGCCCGAGAACGTCGCTTCCGGTGAGCCAGCCTACTCCCGCGGACAGAAGCCCGCCCAGGGTCGCCCGCGTGTTGCGCTTGTTCGAATGGCGTGCGGCGACATGCCCGACCTCGTGGCCGAGCACCGCAGCGAGTTCCGCCTCGCTGTTCATCAACGCCAGCAACTGGCGCGTGACATAGACATAGCCACCGGGGATCGCGAACGCGTTCTCGACCGGCGAGTCGAGCAGGGTCACCGTGAAGTCGCCCTGCGCGTTCGAGAGCCCGGACTGAACGGCCACCCGCTTGCCGACCCGTTCGACGAACGCCGCCTGAGGCCCTGTATAGGCGCCGCCGAACTCCGACAGCAGCTGGGGATGGGCCTGCGCACCCTGAGCCTTGTCGGACCGGGAGATGGTGCGGGCTGTCTGTGCCGAGGCAGGAAGCGTCGGCGTCACGATCAAGGCGGTAGCGACCGCCGCGGCAATGTAGGTACGGGTCATGGCGTCTCCGGGGTGGAGAGCGCGCGGAGCCCCCGGCGGTTCCCTCATCGCCCGCTTACTCGAACAGATCGCCCTGCGGTCCCCTTGGCCGGCGGAACCGGTCGCAGTTCAGCGGCGCACGCCCGCGTTCCAGTCCGTAGCGGCGGATCGCGATGCGGAACCGGGTCCGCATCAACTCGGCCCAGGGACCCGAGCCCTGCATGCGCGTGAAGAAGCTCGGATCGTTGACCCGCCCCTCGCGCAAGGAGCGGATGATCGCCATCACCTTTTCGGCACGGTCTGGGAAATGCGTGTCGAGCCATGCGCGGAACAGCGGGGCGACCTCCCAGGGCAGGCGCACGGGGAGGAAGAAGGCGCCGCATGCGCCCGCGGCCGCCGCCTGTTCCAGGATACGCTCCAGCTCTCCATCGGTGATCGCGGGGATCACCGGGGCTACGGAGACGGAGCAGGGAATTCCGGCTGCGGTGAGGGCGGCCACGGCGGCGAGCCGCTTGCGCGGGTGCGGCGCGCGGGGCTCCAGGGTGCGGGCGATCACAGGATCGAGCGACGTGATCGACATCGCGACGGAGACGAGGCCCTTCGTCGCCATCGGCGCCAGGAGATCCAGGTCTCGCACCACGCGGTCGGACTTGGTGGTGATGGTCAGCGGATGGTCGCACTCGGACAGCACCTCGATGCATGCCCGAGCGATCCGCCACTCGGCTTCGATCGGCTGATAGGGATCGGTGTTGGTGCCGAAGGCGATCGGCCGGACCTGGTATCCGGGCTTCGAAAGCTCGGCCCGGAGCAGCGCAGGCGCATCCGGCTTGGCAAACAGCCGTGTTTCGAAGTCGATGCCCGGGGACAGATCATGAAAGGCATGGCTCGGCCGCGCAAAGCAGTAGATGCAGCCGTGTTCGCAGCCATTGTAGGGGTTCACCGAGCGATCGAAGCCGATGTCGGGCGACCGGTTGTAGCTGATGATCGTGCGGGGCGTGAGCAGGCCCACGCTGGTACGCACCGGCGGTGGCGCACCGTCGATCGCCTCGCGGGCATCCAGCCAGTCGCCATCCACCTCCCGCTCCGGCAGGTTGAAGCGGGTGCTGGTGCTGTTGATCGTTGCGCCACGGGCAGTGCGAGCCATGACGCAGAAAGAACATAGCCAGAACGCGGAATCAACCCCGCGACAATCAGCGTTCGCGCAGGCGGGGCATCAACTCGACGAAATTGCAGGGCGTGTGGCGGCTATCCAGTTGCGAGGCGAGAATGCCTTCCCAACCGTCGCGAACGGCTCCGGTGGAGCCGGGAAGGGCGAACACATAGGTGCCCCGCGAGACGCAGGCGCAGGCGCGCGACTGGACGGTCGACGTGCCGATCTTCGCATAGCTCAGCCAGCGGAAGAGCTCGCCGAAACCGGGGATCATCTTGTCCGCGACGCGCTCGACGGCTTCGGGCGTGACGTCGCGCCCGGTCACGCCTGTGCCGCCGGTCGTCAGGATGCAATCGATTGCGGGGTCGTCGATCCATCCGTGCAACCGTCCTACGATCGCGGCAACATCGTCGGGAAGCAACGCGCGATCGGCGAGCACATGACCCGCCTCGCTCAACAGCGCAACAAGGGTATCGCCCGACCGATCCTCCGCAAGCGTCCGTGTGTCGGAAACCGTGAGGACAGCGATGCGGACCGGAACGAACGCCCGCGCTGGATCAATTGGCATGGGCGACTGACGAGCGGCCGTTGCTGCTGAGACGCACCGCACCGCCGCCCTTGGCTCCGGGGAACTTCGGCCACATGCCCTGCGCGAGCGCCGAGCGGCTGGCGGAGGTTTTCCCCTCCTGCTTTTCGTACATCCAGTAGTTGCGCAGCACCGACATGACGTAGCCGCGCGTCTCCCAATAGGGGATCGACTCGATGTAGAGGAGCGGATCTCCGCCGTCGTGCGCCTGCAGGTCCCAGGCCTGCACCGGACTCGGCCCGGCGTTATAGGCGGCGATCACCTTGGGCAGCAGCCCGCCGGTCGCCTGCATGTCGCGCAGCTTTTCCAGATAGCTTTGACCCACTTCGATGTTGGTCGAAGGACGGGCGAGGGCGGAGCGATCGATCGTCACGCCCTTGGCACGGCCGAAGTCGCTCGCGGCTGCCGGCATGATCTGCATCAGGCCAAAGGCGCCCGCGGGGCTCACCACCTGCGGGTTGAACTTCGACTCCTGCAAGGCGTGGGCATAGACCAGTGCCTTGTCCACACGCCAACCGCCGTCCGGCGTCCAGTCTGGTGCCGGGTAACGGGCCTCCAGGACGGGCTTCGCCCCGACAGGTGCATTGTGCGACAGCCAAAGCTGGGTTGCCGGCAGGTTCATGCTGCCCGCGACGCGCGTGAGCGCAGCATAGTCGCTGGCATCGCCGATCCTGGCCTGGTGCCGCAGAACCTGGTCGGCCAGTGACGCTTCGCCGATCTCGGACAGGGCGGCCGCGACGCGGACGTTCGGGCGCCGTTCCAGTGCCTGCCAGTCCGCCGTCACGCGCTCGGGGGCCGACTTGCGGTCGACCATGCCCAGCGCCTGGCGGGCGAGCAGACCGTAATAGGTTTCGCCATATTGCGCGGCGCTTTGCAGGCGCGGCTGCACCAGGTCCGGACGACCGCACGCGATGTCCGCCCGGGTCGCCCAATAGAGGCCGGCGGAGCGCAGCTCGGTATCGGTGGCACGACGGGCGACGTCGCCGAACGCCACTTGCGCCGCGGCGCAGTCCTTTTGCCGCCATGCGGCGAGGCCCTGCGTCCAGTCCGCCTGCGCGGCCCAGTCGCCTTGCCCTCTCTGTGCGAGCCGCGCGACCCGGCGGGCGTTGCCGTCGTCCCCGGCCACGAAATAGATCCAGGCGACGCGTTGCTGCCATTCCGTCAGCGCCTCAGGCGTGAGCTCGCTCGCGCGCTGATTGAGCAACGCCTCGGCCGCAGGGCCATCGTCGAGCTTGACGAACGGCTTCATGGCGATGGCGAGTTCGGCGGCCACCTGGTCGCTGCGGACCGCGCGCGTCCGGACGCGCGTCGGCGCACCATCGAACCAGGTCATGCGCTGTTGGCTGGGCAGCGCGGGAAGGGAGGCCGCGCCGCGAAGCTGTGCAAGACGGGCGAGCTGCGGCGCCTCCGGGAGTTCGGGCGCTTCCGCCAGAAGCGCAAGCAAAGGCTCAAGCGCGACCTTGGGAGAATTGGGCGCGGTATAGAGCTCGGCACGGGCAACGGCGTGCAGCGGGCCCGGCTTGAGCGCATCGAGCTGAAGCTGTGCATCGGCCCAGCGCGCATCCCGGATCGCTGCGAATACCGAGCGATAGGCTGTGCGCTCTTCGCTGCTCAATTGGCGAGGGACGCCCTCGAGAGCGCCGTGTTTCGCGCTGCCCCGCGCAAGGACGCGACCCTCGTCGAGATCGCTGGCGTTCGCGGCCAGAGGAGCGGCCATCAACAGGGCGCTTACCGCAAGAGCGATTTTCACGCGTCGTTTTCCTCGATCAACAGCTGCAAGTCGCGCCAGGCCTCCGCCTTGCACATCGGTCGCTCCAGCAGCACCCGCGGGTGGTAGGTGGCGACCGCCTTGCACGCCAAATTGTCATCGCTGAGCATGTCCGAACAGTCGCCGTGCGCTCCAGCCTTCGGGCCGAGCACGGCGCGACTTGCGATCTGGCCGAGCAGCAACAGCCGCCTGGGGCGGACGATCCCCACCAGGTGCCGGGCCATCGCCTCAAGTTCGGTGGCGCTCGCACGCGGCACCCGCCCCGCAAGTGGGCGGGCGACGCAGACGGAGGCGATCAGCGTCTGTTCGCGGGCCAAACCGATCGCCGCCAGCATCCGGTCGAGCAGGCGGCCTTCGGGTCCAGCAAGCAGGTGCCCGGCTGCGGCGTCCGCCTCTTCGGGAACGTCGGTCAGCACCATCAGCGCCGCAGTGGCTGGGTCCCCGCTCGGCGCAACGCGCGCCAGCGCCCATTTTGCGTCGGGTGCCTGATCCCCCATCCGGTAGGCGAGGAATTCCTCATAGGTGACCGGATAGCCTGGGTTCGGCGCTGCCGCCGGTGCTGCCGGCGGAAGTGGAGCAGGTGCCGGCAGAGCGTCAGGAACCAACCAATCGCGCGGCCGTTCTTCGACCAGCGTGTCGACACCCGCCTCAAGCCACCAATCCAGTGTGCTTGCCGCGATATTTCGCCAATCGAGATGCTGATCCGCCCCCATCACCCTATATAGGCCACCGGGTTGACGCCGCGGTCAATCTGAATGAATTCCGCTGCCGACAAGACGTTGCAGGTACGCGACGACACGGTGCCGCAGCGAGCGTGGGAGTAGGAGTGCATGAACGAGCGGGAATCAATGCCCTATGACGTCGTGATCGTCGGCGCGGGCCCCGCAGGTCTGTCGGCTGCGATCCGGCTGAAGCAGCTGGCGAACGAGGCCGGTCGCGAGATCGCGGTCTGCGTGCTGGAGAAGGGGTCCGAAGTCGGCGCCCACATCCTCTCGGGAGCGGTGATCGATCCGCGCGCGCTGGACGAGCTTTTGCCGGAATGGCGCGATCAGGGCTGCCCGCTCGCAGCGGTGCCGGTGACGGAGAACCATCACTGGATCCTGAACGCCACGGGCAAGACGGAAATGCCGCACTTCGCGCTGCCGCCGTTCATGTCGAACGAGGGGACTTATACCTGCTCGCTCGGCAGCCTGTGCCGCTGGCTGGCGGAACAGGCCGAGGGTCTCGGCGTCGAGATCTTCCCCGGCTTCGCCGCGGCCGAGGTGCTGTTCCACGACGATGGATCGGTCAAGGGCGTCGCGACCGGCGACATGGGCATTGCGCGCGACGGTACCCGCAAGCCGGACTGGCAGCCCGGATTGGAGCTCCACGCCAAATATACCTTCCTGGCAGAGGGCGTCCGTGGGCACCTTAGCAAGGAGCTGATCCGCATCTTCGACCTCGCGAAGGATGCGCAGCCGCAGGTCTATGGCATCGGCATCAAGGAGCTTTGGGACATTGCGCCCGAAAAGCATGTGCCCGGACGGGTGATCCACACGCAAGGCTGGCCACTGTCAGAAACCCGCGGCACCAACGGCGGCGGCTTTCTGTATCACCAGGCGAACGGGCAGGTGGCGCTTGGCCTCGTCACCTGGCTCAACTATTCCAATCCCCATCTTTCGCCGTTCCACGAGATGCAGCGGTGGAAGACGCATCCGGAGATCGCCAAGATCCTGGAGGGCGGCAAGCGCGTGTCCTATGGCGCGCGTGCGATCAACGACGGCGGCTGGCAATCCGTACCCAAGCTGGTCTTCCCCGGCGGCGCCCTGATCGGCTGCTCCGCAGGCTTCGTGAACGTGCCCCGGATCAAGGGCACGCACACGGCGATGAAAACCGCGATGCTCGCGGCCGAGGCCGCGTTCGACGCCATCGTGGCCGAACGCGCCGGCGACACGCTCGACGCATATCCCCGCGCCTATGAGGCGAGCTGGGTCTATGAGGAACTGCGCAAGGTCCGCAACGTGGTGCCGCTGGTCAAGAAGTTCGGCGACTTCGTCGGCTCGGGGCTCTCCGGCATCACCATGTGGGCCGAGCACTGGGGCATCCGCATGCCGTTCACGATGCGCCACCATCCGGATCACGAGAGCCTTTGGCGCAAGGACCAGGTCCAGCCGATCGCCTATCCGAAGCCGGACGGGAAGCTGACGTTCGACCGTCTTTCCTCGGTGTTCCTGTCGAACACCAACCATGAGGAGGATCAGCCGGTCCACCTCACGCTGCGCGATCCCGACATTCCGATCGATTACGACCTGCCGATGTTCGACGAGCCGGCGCAGCGTTATTGTCCCGCGGGGGTCTACGAGGTGGTGGAGACGGAGGGCGCCAAGCCGCGCTTCGTGATCAACGCCCAGAACTGCGTCCACTGCAAAACCTGCGACATCAAGGATCCCACCCAGAACATCAACTGGGTGGTGCCCGAGGGCGGGGGAGGACCGAACTATCCTAACATGTAAGCGCCTGCTGCTGAGCGCCGTCGCTTCAGCGGGTGTAGCCGTTGCATCGCCTGCCGCCGCCGAGGAGAACCTGCCCGCCTACGTTCGTGCACGTGCGGCGGATGCAGACGGCGCGGTGGACGCGGCTGCACGCTATTACGCGCTTGCGCTCGCTGCCCGGCCCGGCAGCGAAGTGGTCGCAATCCGCGCGTATCGCGAGGGGCTGGCGAGCGGAGACCTAGCGCTTGCCCGCAAATCGCTGGCGGTGCTGACGCGTGCGGGCGTTGCGCCGCCCGATGCCGCTGTTCTCGAGTTCGCGGATGCGGTGGTGGCTCGGCAGCCGGATCGTGCGTCTGGGGCAGTGGAGACGCTGGGCGAAGGTCCGCTCGACTTCCTGCAACCCGTGCTTGCCGCATGGCTTGCGCTTGATCGGGGCGACCCGGCAGCCGCACTGCAGTTCGCCTCGCGAGAAGGCGACGCCCTCGACCGCCGCTATGCGTCCGAGAACCACGCGCTGATCCTCCTCGCAAGCGGTCGCACGGCGGAGGGGCTGGTGGCGGTCCAAGCACAGCTCGGCCCCCTGCAGGAGGACCAGCAGTTCCGGCTGGCTGCCGCCGCGCTGCTGGCGGGCAAGGGCAAGCGGGACGCCGCGCGGGGTTTGCTGGCTGGAGAGGATCCGGTGCTCGCGCTCTATCGCCAGCGGCTGGGGCGGGGCGCAAAGGGCGACGCCAGGTTCGGGGCCTCGCGCTTTCTGACACGCGTTGCCAAGGATCTCGCGTCCGACGAAACCGCGTCCCTCGCGATCGCGCTCGCGCGTGCAGCCCTGGTCCTCGACCCGGGCTATGACGGGGCACGGATCGCACTCGCCGACGCGCTGTCGCTGGAGGGCGCCGATGCCAAGGCGCATCAGGCGCTGGCGGCGATCCCCGATGGAAGCCCCTTTGCTCGCGAAGGGCGTGCCGCAGAGGCGGCCGTCCTGGCACGTGCCGGCGAGGCGGATGCCGCCATCGCTGCAGCCACGGCGCTCTCCTCCGGCTCCGATAGCAGCGGGGAGGATGCACGCCGGCTCGGCGACCTGCTCACCGCGGAGGGTCGGTTCGGGGAGGCTGCTGCCGCTTATGCGACGGCGCTCGACCGGGAAGGGGAGCCGCCGGACTGGACGTTGCTGCTCCAGCGAGGGGCGGCGCTGGAGCAGGCGGGACGGTGGGACGAGGCGCTGCCGGTCTTGCGCCGCGCCGTCGAGGTCGCGCCCGCAGAGCCGCTGGCCCTCAATTACCTTGGCTATGCCCAGGTCGAGCGGAACGAGAACCTGCCTGCCGCCATCGCGATGCTCGAACAGGCCCGTCAGCTTGCCCCGGAGGACCTCAACATCGCGGACTCGCTGGGATGGGCCTATTATCGACAGGGGAACGCAGCGCGTGCCTTGCCGCTGCTGGAGCAGGCGGCCCGTGCCAACGAAGTGAGCGGGACAGTGCAGGAACATTTGGGAGACCTGCTTTGGCGGCTCGGCCGCCGCTATGAAGCACGCTATGCCTGGTCCGCCGCCCGTCTGGACGCGGACCCGTCGAAGGATGCGAAATTGGCGGAGAAGCTCCTGCAAGGATTGCCCGCGGCCTCGGCGTCGCCTCGCTCATGATCCACGAAGTGGCTCGCGCGAAGCTCAACCTCGCGCTTCATGTTCGGCACCGCCGTCCCGATGGCTATCACGCTCTGGAGACCCTGTTCGCGTTCGTTGAGGACGGCGACCGGCTGACGGTCGCCGACGCCGAGGCGGACAGCTTCGTCATCACCGGCCCGTTCGCAGGCACGCTTCAGGCGGAGGGCGACAATCTCGTTACGCGCGCCCGCGATCGTTTCCGCTTGGCCTTCGGTGATGATCGCCCATGTGCAATCCTGCTCGACAAGCGGCTTCCGGTCGCGTCCGGCATCGGCGGCGGATCGGCCGATGCGGCAGCGACGCTTCGGGCGCTCGCGACTCGCGCGGGGGTACGGCACGATGATCCGGACCTGCTTGCCTGTGCGGACGCGCTCGGATCGGACGTACCGGCGTGCCTGCTCAGCCGAACGGCGATCGGCCGGGGGCGCGGTGAGGATCTGGTGCCGGTGGACGGTCTCACCGGCATTCCTGCGTTGCTGGTGAACCCCGGCGTGGGTGTCTCCACGGCAGCGGTGTTCGGCAGCTGGGACGGTGTGGACCGCGGGCCGATCGGCAGCGGGGACCTGCTGGAGGTCGCCTGTTCCGGCCGCAATGACCTGGAGCCTCCGGCACGGTCGCTGGCACCTGCCATCGACGCCGTGCTCGCCCTCCTGGAGCACCAGCCCCGCACCCGTTTGGTGCGGATGTCGGGTTCGGGCGCGACCTGCTTCGCCTTGTTCGAGGACGCACCCGCCTGCGCTGCGGCAGCCGAGGCGATCCGGAGCGCCGAACCCGATTGGTGGTGTCTCGAAACGGCACTGATCTAGGCCGAGAATCCCGCGGCGGGACGACGTGGTGCGGCAGGATGGGCTTTTGCAGGATTGCAGCCGTGTGTGCGCTCGGGCCTAAACGCGGGGCGGATCAGACGCCGTCAGCGGACGTCCGTGGATGGCCCCTGCCTCGTGCAGGCGCCATCCTCCCGTCCAGGGGGTGACAGCCGGCCGTTCCTGGGGCAGGTCGCTGCCATGTCAGACCGCAGCCCTGCCGGATCCTCTTCCTACCCGAACGATCTTCCGCCCGCCGAGCGGATCGACGGCATCGCAGGCGGTGTGCTGCTGCTATGCGATCATGCTTCCAACCACGTCCCGGCGGACATCAGCCTTGGCGTGCTGCCCGCCTTGCTGGATCTGCACATCGGCTATGACATCGGCGCGGCCGCGCTGACCCGCAGCCTCGCATCAAGCCTGGGTGTGCCGGCCGTCCTCGGCACCGTTTCCCGGCTGGTGATCGACCTTCATCGGGAGCCCGACCACAGCGGTCTCATCCCGGCTCTGAGTGATGGCCACGTGATCCCCGGCAATCAGGGGGCAGATCGGTCCACCCGCGTGGAGCGGTTCCACATTCCCTACCACGCCGCAATCGAACAGGCGGTGCAGGACTATCGGCCCGAACTGGTCGTTGCGATCCACAGCTTCACGCCACGGCTCGCGAGCGATGGCCGCGAACGGCCCTGGCAGGTGGGGATTCTCTACAACGAGGACAGTCGGGCGGCGCACCCCGCGATCCGGGTGCTTCGGGAGCGGGGCTTTGTCACGGGAGACAATGAGCCCTATTCCGGGCGCGAGCTCAACGCGACGCTCAACCGCCATGCCGAGGCGCATGGCATCCCGAGCATGTCCGTCGAGGTTCGCAACGGCCTGATCCAAGACGAACACGGCGTAGCCGAGTGGTCGACGATCCTCGCAGATGTCATCGCGCAGGTGCGTGCGGAGCTCGTGCGATGACGGCGGCGTTCTGGCGATGCGGCGGCACCGGGCTTCTGTCGCTGATGCTCGCAGCGTGCGGCGACGCCGGGCCGCCTGAGCCTCCCAGCGGCTTGCGGATCGCCTGCGCAACGGAGGGTACGCAGTTGGCGCAGAACTGCTTGGTCGAACAAAGCGAGGGGCAGCAAGGCCTGGTGCTGACCGTGCGGCGTGCCGATGGTGGTTTCCGGCGTCTTCTCGTCGCCAGGGACGGGAGCGGCGTCACGGCGGCGGACGGTGCGGAGCCGGCGGTCGTGCGCTTGCGGTCGCCCAGCGAGATCGAGGTGCAGATCGGCCGCGATCGGTACCGTTTGCCTGCACGTGTAGATGGAGCGGCTGGGGCATGAGGATCCTGCCTTCAGGCGCCCCCATCCTGCGTGCAGACGAGATGCGGGCTGCCGAGCAGCGCTGCTTCGGTGCCGGCGTTTCCCAATCCGAACTGATGGAGCGTGCCTCGCTCGCCGTTGCGCGGGAAGTCGCCCGGCTGGGCGCGGGGCAGCCGGCGCTGGTGCTTGCGGGACCGGGGAACAACGGCGGCGATGCCTATGGCGTCGCGAGATTGCTGCGCGGCTGGGGCCATGACGTGGCAGTCGCGGCGATCGGCCGGCCTACGAGCGGTGCGGCGGCAGCCAACGCCGCCGCGTGGCAGGGCAAGGTGGAGAGCTTGGAGCAGGTGAGCGCAAGGCCAGTCCTGGTGGACGGCTTGTTCGGTACCGGCATGTCGTGCGCTCTAGACGCTCCCGTAGCCGCCCACCTGGCCCGGCTCGTTGCCGCGGCCTCTGTCTCAGTGGCGATCGATATCCCCTCGGGCATCGAGACCGACACCGGCCTCGATCTGGGCGCCCCGGACGGGATCACGGCCACGGTGGCGCTCGGCGCGCTCAAGCCGGCGCATCTGCTCGGCGCCGGTGTCTCCAAGTGCGGCCACGTCCTGCTTGCCGATATCGGCGTGGAGCCGGGCGCAATTTGGAGCAGCATCGCACGTCCGAGGCTACAGGCTCCGGAACCCCAAGCGCACAAATATGATCGTGGGCTGGTGGTCGTGGTCGCCGGCAGCATGGCCGGAGCCTCCCGTCTCGCGGCGCGCGCGGCGCTCCACGGTGGCGCCGGCTATGTGATCCTGGCGGCGCCGGAGCCTGCTACTGGCGGTCCAGACGCGATCGTCCAACGCACGATCGAGGGCAGGGATGCGCTCGCCGAGTTGCTGACCGACCCGCGCATCGGCGCGGTGGTGATCGGGCCCGGCCTCGGCCGGGACGAAGCGGCCAAGGACCTCCTCGAGGCGGCGATTGGCTGCGAGCGGGATCTGGTGATCGACGGCGACGCGCTCAGCCTGCTGGGCGAGGCGGCTGCCGAACGTCTGCGTACCCGCAAGGCCGCGACGCTGCTTACCCCCCACGCGGGCGAGTTTGCGCGCATGTTCGATGCCGCCGGCAGCAAGATCGAGGCGACACTCGCTGCCGCCAGGAACAGCGGCGCTACAGTGATCCACAAGGGCGCGGACACGGTGATCGCGTGGGCCGGCGGCAAGGCCGTGGTCGCATCCGCGGCATCGTCGTGGCTGTCGACCGCCGGTACCGGGGACGTCCTGGCGGGGCTCGTCGCCGCGCGTCACGCCGCCGGTGGCAGCGCCGACGAGGCCGTGTGGCTGCACAGCCGCGCCGCGCGACTTGCCGGCCCCGCCTTCGCAGCCGACGACCTGATCGGCCGGATCCCAGTCGCAATGGGAGAATGCCTGTGAGCGGCGATCTGATCGTGCGCGTGGCGGCCCGCGGCGAGGGCATCTCCGCCGATGGCCGTCACGTAGCCTTCGCGGCCCCCGGCGACCGGCTGCTCCCGGACAACAGCGTGGTGCGCGGTTCCCATCATCAGGTGCCACCCTGCCGGCATTTCCCGGCGTGCGGCGGCTGCCAACTCCAGCATCTCGACGAAGAAAGCTACGCCCTGTTCGTGCGCGATCGCGTGCTTGGCGCGCTTTCGACCCAGAACCTGGCGACGGAAGTTCGTCTCGCGCTTGTCTCGCCGCCGCGCACCCGGCGTCGCGCAACGCTGCATGCCGAGCGTCGCGGACGCCAGGTGTTGCTTGGCTTCACGGAGACCGGCAGCCATCGCATCGTCGACATGATGGAATGCCACGTACTGCTTCCGGAGCTGTTCGCGCTGGTCGCGCCGCTGAGGACGCTGCTGGCGGCCATGCTGGGAGAGCGCCGCGCGGACGTGCATCTGGCGCAGACCGATCGCGGCGTCGACGTGCTGATCACCGGCTTCCTCGGTGATAAGCTCTCCGAAGTGGAGGCGCTGACCGGCTTTGCGGAGCGGCACGGCCTCGCCCGCCTGTCGGTGGATGATGGCTATGGTCCGGAGACCCGGTGGGAGCCGGAGCCCGCGACGATCAGCTTCGCGGGTGTGCCGGTCGCGCTTCAACCGGGTGCCTTCCTTCAGGCTACGCGAGAGGGCGAGGCGGCCTTAGTCGCAGGCGTGAAGGATGCGGTCGGGAGCGCTCCGATCGTTGCAGACCTGTTCGCCGGACTGGGCACCTTCTCTCTCGCGTTGGCAGAGCGCGCCAAGGTGTATGCGGGCGAAGCCGCCCGGGAGCCGATCCTGGCGCTAAAGGCCGCTGCCTCGCGCGCCGGCCGCCCCGTATTTGCCGAGCATCGGGACCTCTACCGCCGCCCGCTGGCGCCTGCCGAACTCGATCGCTTCTCGGCAGTCGTGATCGATCCGCCGCGTGCCGGTGCTCGCGAGCAGGCAGCAGCGATCGCCGCCAGCAAGGTGCCGGTCGTGGCGTATGTTTCGTGCAATCCCAGCAGCTTCGCACGAGATGTGAAGACGATGTGCGAGAGCGGCTACCGGCTCGATTGGGTGCAGCCGGTAGGTCAGTTCCGCTGGTCCACCCATGTCGAGTTGGTGGCGCGGCTCAGCCGCTAATGGGGTACACGGCGCCGGTGAAATAGAGTCCGTCCGGCGGCGCATTAAGGCCCAGCCGCGAGCGATCGCGCGCGACGAGCACTTCGCGCACCTGCTCCGGGCGCCAGCGTCCTTGCCCCACCAAGGCGAGGCATCCGACCATCGACCGGACCTGGTGGTGCAGGAACGAACGAGCGGCGGCGTGGATGAGCACGCGGTCGCCACGCCGTTCGACATCCAGACGATCGAGAGTACGTACCGGGCTCTCCGCCTGGCAATGCGCGGAGCGGAAGGTCGTGAAGTCGTGCCGCCCGACGAGGAAGTGCGCCGCGGTCTGCATCGCATCGACATCGAGCGGTTGCGGTACTTGCCACGCGAGACCCGCTTCCCAGGTGAGCGGCGCCCGCCGGTTAACGATCCGATATTCATAGGAGCGGCCGACGCAGGAGAAGCGGGCGTGCCAGTCGTCCTCGACTGCCTCGCAGGCGAGAATGGCGACAGGGTCCGGCCGCAGATGCGCGTTTAGCGCTTCCATCAGGCGGAAGGGCAGGATCGCCTTTCTGATCTCGACGTGCGCGCGCATGGCGAGCGCATGGACGCCTGCGTCCGTGCGTCCGGCAGCGTGCACCGCGACCTGCTCACCGGTCACCCGCCAGGCTGCGTCCTCGATCGCCTGCTGGACACTCGGGCCGTGCGATTGCCGCTGCCAGCCCATGAAGGGTCGGCCGTCAAACTCGACCGTCAGCGCGAAGCGGCTCACGACAGCCGCGTACCCGTCGGAATGGGGAAGCCGCGCAGCAGGTCTGCCGCAGGCATGGCGCCCCGGCCGGCACGCTGAAGCAGCGTGGGCCGGATCGCCCCCGTGCCGCACGCGATCGTAAGCCGCTCGTCCAGCACGGTACCCGCCGCGCCGCTCTCGTCCGAGACGTCCGCCGTCAGGACGCGGAAGCGCTCGCCATCGATTTCGAAGAATGCCGTCGGATGAAACGCCCGGACCTGCCGCTCGACCGCGTACGCTGCCGCATCGAAGCGCAACCGCGCCTCCGACTTGTCGAGTTTCGCGGCGTAGGTGACGCCAGACTCTGGCTGCGAAACAGGGGGATAGGCGTCGATGTTGCCAAGCACTTCGACCATTGCCGCACCCCCTAGCTGCGCAAGCCGGTCGGTTAGTTCGGCCGCCGTGTCCCTGCCGATCGGAGTGCGCACCTCATGCCGCACCGGCCCGGTGTCCAGGCCAGCCTCCATCTGCATGATGCCGACGCCAGTCTCGGTGTCGCCGGCCAGGATCGCGCGCTGCACGGGCGCAGCGCCCCGCCAGCGCGGCAGCAGCGAGGCGTGGACGTTCAGGCAGCCGAGCCGCGGCGCATCCAGAACCGCCTGCGGCAGGATGAGCCCATAGGCCGCGACGACCGCCACATCCGCGCCCAGGGCGGCGAAGTCCGCTTGGGCTTCGGCAGTGCGCAACGTCGTCGGGTGCCGGACCGGGATTCCGAGCGCTTCGGCGCGGGCATGGACCGGTGTCGGGGTCGGTGCCTTGCCGCGGCGGCCGCCTGCACGCGGCGGCTGTGTGTAGACGGTGACGATCTCGTGTCCGGCAGCCACCAACGCGTCCAGGATCGTAACCGCGAAGCCGGGCGTGCCCATGAAGATGATGCGCATGGTGGCTCTCGACACGCTAGCGGCGCGGCACGCAACCCCCTATCTGTCGTAGCGATGGCTTCCCCAGAGATCGAGGCGCTGACGCAGGCGCTGTCCCGCTTGCCGGGCCTTGGCCCACGCTCCGCGCGTCGGGCCGTATTGCACCTCATCAAGAAGCGCGAAACGGCACTGGTTCCGCTGCTCGGCGCTTTGGAGCGGGTAAGCGAGCGGCTGTCCACCTGCTCGGTCTGCGGCAATGTCGATACCAGCGACCCTTGCGCCGTCTGTGCCGATCCGCGGCGGGACGCGCGTGCGCTGTGCGTCGTGGAGGAAGTCGCGGATCTATGGGCGCTGGAGCGCTCCCGCTTGTTCCCAGGTCGCTTCCACGTTCTGGGCGGGCGGCTGTCGGCACTCGAGGGCGTTCGCCCGGAGGATCTCGCCATCGACCGGCTCGTCGCGCGCGTGGCCGATGGCGGCGTCGACGAGGTGGTGCTCGCGATGAACGCGACGCTGGAGGGACAGACGACTGCGCACTATCTGGCAGAGCGGATCGAGGCGTATCCTGTACGGATCACGCAGCTGGCGCATGGCTTGCCCGTGGGCGGCGAGCTGGATTATCTGGACGAGGGCACCTTGGCACAGGCGCTGCGAGCGCGACGCCCGGTGGTGTGAGTGCATCGCTTGACGTGCCGGGGGGGCTTACCTAGCTAGCGCCCATGGCCATCCTGCCCATCATCGAGATTCCCGATCCGCGCCTGCGGCTGATTTCCACCCCCGTGGATGCGGTCGACGACGAGGTTCGCACGCTCATCGCCGACATGTTCGACACGATGTACGACGCGCCCGGCATCGGCCTCGCGGCGATCCAGGTTGCGGTGCCCAAGCGGGTACTGGTGATCGATCTTCAGGAGCAGGAGGATGAGGAGGGCAAGCCGGTCAAGGAGCCGCGCGCCTTCGTCAATCCCGAGATCCTCGAAACCTCCGACGAATGCTCCCTGTACAAGGAGGGCTGCCTGTCGATCCCGGATCAGTTTGCGGATGTCGAGCGGCCGGCGCGCTGCCGCGTGCGCTGGCTAGACGAGCAGGGGGCCGAGCATGACGAGTGGCTCGAGGGGCTGCTCGCGACCTGTCTCCAGCACGAGATGGACCATCTCAACGGCGTGCTGTTCATCGATCACCTCTCGCGGCTGAAGCGGGAGATGGTCATCAAGCGGCTCAACAAGGCCCGCAAGGCCGCCTGATCGCGACGGCGGGATTGGGTCCCGCCGCCCGCACTCTCACGAGAGTCCGTCGATCTGCCCGGCCGCGTTGACGCGAATGCCTTCGGCCGCGGGTACCCGCGGCAGGCCAGGCATGGTCATGATCTCCCCGCAGATCGCCACTACGAAGCCGGCGCCTGCGGCGAGGCGCACTTCGCGCACGTGCACCACATGCCCCGATGGGGCGCCAAGCCGGGTCGGATCGGTCGAGAAGCTGTACTGGGTTTTCGCCATGCAGACCGGCAGGTCGCCGAAGCCGTCGGCCTCCCAGCGACGAAGCTGCGCGAGGACGCTCGCGTCTGCCACCGCCTCCTCGGCACGGTAGATCCGCTTCGCGACCGTGTTGATCTTGTCGAACAGGCTCAGGCGATCGTCATAGAGCGGCATGAACCGGGCCGAGCCTGCATCGGCCAGCGCCGCGACCGCCTCCGCCAGTTCGCCAGCGCCCGCTCCGCCATCGTAGAAGTGGGTGCAGACCACCGCCTCGCATCCCTGCGCCTCGGCGATCGCGCGCACGGCCGCGATCTCCTCTTCCGTGTCCGAAGCAAAGCGGTTGATCGCCACCACCGCCGGTACGCCGAACTGGGCGACGTTCTCCAGGTGGCGCATCAGGTTCGCGCCACCCCGCTGCACGGCGGCAACGTCGGCCGCCGCAAGGTCCGCCTTGGCGACCCCGCCGTTCATCTTGAGCGCCCGTACGGTCGCCACGATCACCACCGCATCCGGTGCGAGCTCGGCCATCCGACACTTGATGTCGAAGAACTTCTCCGCGCCCAGATCAGCCCCGAACCCCGCTTCCGTCACGACATAATCGGCGAGGCCGAGTGCGGTGCGCGTGGCGATCACCGAATTGCAGCCATGCGCGATGTTGGCGAAGGGGCCGCCATGGACAAAGGCGGGAGTGCCCTCCAGCGTCTGGACGAGGTTGGGTTTCACGGCCTGGGCAAGCAGCGCCGCCATCGCCCCCGCCGCATGCAGGTCGCGCGCGGTGACGGCGCGGCGGTCGGCGGTGTAGCCGACGATGATGCGCCCGAGGCGGGTCTCCAGGTCGGCGAGGTCGCTCGCCAGGCAGAGGATCGCCATCACCTCGGACGCGACCGTGATGTCGAACCCGGATTCCCGGGGGTAGCCGTTGGTGGCGCCGCCCAGGGAGTGGACGATGTCGCGCAACGCGCGGTCGTTCATGTCGACGACCCGGCGCCAGCTGATGCGGCGCACGTCCAGCCCCAGGGCATTGCCCCAGTAGATGTGGTTGTCGATCATGGCGGCGAGCAGGTTGTGCGCACTGGTGATCGCATGGAAATCGCCGGTGAAATGGAGGTTGATGTCCTCCATCGGTACGACCTGCGCATAACCGCCGCCGGCTGCCCCGCCCTTGGTGCCGAAGCAGGGGCCAAGCGATGGCTCGCGCAGGCACAGCGCGGTGCGGCGGCCGCTCCGCGAAAGGGCGTCGGCAAGTCCGACCGAGGTCGTGGTCTTGCCTTCGCCGGCGGGCGTGGGATTGATCGCCGTGACTAGGATCAGCTTGCCGGTCGTATCTCGCTTCGGCAGCGCTTCGACTGCGATCTTGGCCTTGTGGTGGCCATAGGGCTCCACCGCCTGAGGCGGGATGTCGAGCTTCGCCGCCACCTCGGCGATGGGGAGCAGGGTTGCTGCGCGGGAGATTTCGATGTCGGTCGGCATCGGTGCGACTTAGGCGAGCGGGGTGTCGGCGGGAAGGGTGGTCGGACAGGCTCTGGTGCGGAGCGCCCGCGAGGCCGTGGATGTTCTGCTTGTGACCTCTTGGACGGACGCGTAAGTTCCGGGTTCGTTCGCGTGAGGGGTTTGAGTTGATGGACGCTGTGGTTCTGCTGGTGATCGTGCTGGCGATGGTCGTGGGGCTCGCGGTTGGCTGGTTCCTCGGGCAGCGTGGCATCGCCGAGGCGCGGGGCGAGAGGGATCGGCGTGAGGCCGATTTCAAGGCCGCGATCGCGGATCTCGCGCTCGCAAGCGAACGCGCGAAAGAGGCGGGCACCCTGCGCCAGGAGGTCGAGGGGCTCCGTCGCGACCTCCAGACGGAGCGGGTCGAGCATGCCCGGTTGAAGGCCACCGCCGAAGCGTTCGACGAGCGCCTCCAGGAGTTCAAGGACGCGCGCGAGGCGATGTCGGCGCAGTTCCGCGAGACTGCCCAGGTGATGCTGGACGGGGCGCAGCGGACCTTCCTGGAGCGGGCGAGCGAGCGGTTCCAGCAGGCCGGCGAGACCAACGAGATGAAGCTGAAGGCGCTGCTCGCACCCGTCGAGCAGACGCTCCAGCGTTATGAGCAGAACGTCAGCAAGGTCGAGGGCGAGCGTAAGGAGGCCTATGGCAATCTCGCGGGACTGATGGAGGCGATGCGCATCGGGCAGGAGTCGGTGAAGAGCGAGGCGGCGAAGCTCGTCAACGCGCTGCGCTCCGCGCCCAAGGCGCGCGGACGCTGGGGCGAGCAGCAGCTCCGCAACGTCTTGGAGACCTGCGGGCTGGCCGAGCACACCGACTTCGCGATGGAGGTGAGCGTCGAGAGCGAGGGCGGGCGGCTTCGTCCGGACGCCATCGTCCGCGTCCCCGGCGGCAAGAGCCTGGTGATCGACGCCAAGGTGTCGCTGAACGCCTATCAGGACGCGCATGGCGCGCTCGACGAACGCGAACGCGCGACCCACATGCAGGCGCACGTGGTGTCGATGAAGACGCACATCACGCAGCTGGGGGCGAAGTCGTACCAGGCGCAGTTCGACGACACGCCCGACTACGTCATCATGTTCGTGCCAGGCGAGCACTTCCTCTCGGCGGCCCTGGAGCATGCGCCCGATCTTTGGGACTTCGCCTTCGACCGTCGGGTGCTGATCGCCACCCCGACCAACCTGATCGCGATCGCCCGGACCGTGGCGGCGGTCTGGCGGCAGGAGAAGCTCGCTGGCGAAGCCCGCCAGATCGCGGAGCTGGGCAAGGAGCTCCATACCCGCCTCTGCACCATGGGAGCCCATGTCGCGAAGCTCGGCAAGAACCTGGAGACCGCGACCAGCGCCTACAATGCCTTTGTCGGCAGCCTGGAGTCGCAGGTGCTGACCTCCGCCAAGCGCTTCGAGACGCTCAACATCGATACGGCGGGCAAGTCGCTCGATCCGCTCCCGGTCGTGGAGCAGACGACCCGACCGCTGACCAAGCTGGCAGCGGTCCTGCCGGCAGCGGAACCCGAACCGGCCGAGTGACGTGCTTCCGACGTGCTGCCGGTGTCGCCGGCGGCACATCGGCAGGCGATCAGCGGGTCGGCGGCTGCTCCAGCCGATCCAGTACGGTGTAGGCCATCACGGCGGTTGCGACGGCCGCGTTGAGGCTGTCGGCCTTGCCCCGCATCGGGATCTTGACCAGCAGGTCGCATTCCGCCGCCATGAAGTCGGGCATTCCCTGGGCCTCGTTGCCCGTCAGCAGGAATGTCGGCGCCTGATAGGCCGGCGTGCGGTAGTCATGCTGCGTGTCGAGACTGAGCCCGACCAGTTGGCCGGGACCCGAGCGCAGCCAATCGCGGAACTCGTCCCATCGCGCACGCGCGAACGGCACGGTGAAGATCGCGCCCATGCTCGCCCGCACGGCTTCGACCGAGAAGGGGTCGACGCAGTCGTCGAGCAGGATCACGCCGCCTGCGCCGGTCGCATCCGCCGTTCGCAGGATCGTACCCAGGTTGCCCGGATCCCGGAGCCGCTCGGCCACGAGCCACAGGGGGGCGGTGTTGCGATCCAGTCGATCGAGCGCAGTCGGCAATTCGTCATAGACGCCGAGCACCGCACCCGGATTGTCCTTGCCCGAAAGCTTGGAAAGGATGTCAGCATTCGTTTCGATCGCCTCGCCGCCCGCAGCTTCACAGGCGGCGACCAGTGACCGAACCAGCGCATGGTCGGCACTCGCGCGCGTGTAGAACAGGTAGCGCGGCAGGTGGCCGGCTTCCCGCGCCTCCGTCAGGATGCGGAGCCCCTCGGCCAGGAAGAGCCCCTCGTCCCGACGGTGCTTCTTGTCGCGAAGGGTGCGGACCCGCTTCACCAGCGGGTTCGAATAGGCGGTGATTTCTCTGGGCATGGCGGCAGGAGCGAGGATCAATCCTCGCCGAAACGATCCTCGACGAGGGCGACCATCTCACCGACCACCCGATCGGCCTCCGGTCCGGTGGCGCTGATCACGATCGTGTCGCCCATGGCCGCGCCCAGCATCATCAGGCCCATGATCGAGGTGGCGGTAACCTGCGAGCCGTCCTTTTCCACCGTAAGCGGGATCGGCTGGCTCGAGGCCAGGGTCACGAACTTCGCGCTGGCACGGGCATGCAGGCCGCGCCGGTTGGCGATGCGGACCTCACGGCGGACCTCGCTCATGCAGCAGCTTCCCCAAGCACTTCAGAGGCGACGGAGATATACTTGCGGCCGGCGTCGCGCGCGGCCGCCACGGCCTCGACGACCTTCATCGTCTTGCGCGCACCGCCGAGGCGAATCAGCATCGGCAGGTTGATGCCGGCGATCACCTCGATCCGTCCCGTCTCCATCAGCGAAATGGCGAGGTTCGACGGGGTGCCGCCGAACAGGTCGGTCAGCACGATCACGCCGTTGCCGTCGTTCACTTCCTCGATGCCGTGCGCGATGTCCGCGCGGCGTTCTTCCATGTCGTCTTCCGGGCCGATGCAGACGGTTGCGATCCGTTCCTGCCGGCCGACGACATGCTCCATCGCGACGACGAACTCTTCTGCGAGCCGCCCGTGCGTCACGAGTACCAAGCCGATCATTTCTCTCGAGCCCCCGAGCGATTCATGGAGCCTGCGGTGCATCCTCCAGCGAGTTCTGGGGAATTGTTCCCAGATCGCGGTGGGTCACCGTGGGCGAAAATCCTGCGTCGCGCAACCATGACGCCATCCGTTCTGCGACGTGGACCGAACGGTGTCGCCCCCCGGTACACCCGAACGCGACCGTAACATAGGCCTTTCCTTCGGCGCGGTAGCGCGGGAGGAGGGTGCCCAGCAGCGTCTCGATCGCCTGCATCGCCGCTGGATAGGCCGGATCCTCCGCCACATAGGCGGCAACGTCGGCGTCCTGTCCCGTTCCGGGGCGCAATTCCGGCACCCAATGGGGATTTTGCAGGAAGCGCATGTCCAGGACGATGTCGGCGTTGCGCGGCAGTCCCCGTGCGAACCCGAACGAAAGCACCGACAGCGTCGGCTCGCCGTGGCCCGGGATCGAATAAGTGACGCGGACCTGCTGCGCCAGATCGGCCGCGGACATGTCGGTGGTGTCGACGAGCTGGCTCGCCCAGCGGCGCAGTGGCGCCAGCAGCTCCCGCTCCCGCGCGATGCCGTCGCTCGCCGGCCGATCGAGCGCGAGCGGGTGCCGCCGCCGAGTCTCCGCATAGCGGCGCTCCAGTTCGGTGCTGGCACAGTCGAGAAACAGGGTGCCGATGTCGCGGCCGCCTTCCTCGTTCAGGAGCTTGATGCGGCGGACGATGCTCTCCGCGTCGAAGCCGCGAGTGCGCGAACCGATGCCGATGGCCAGCGGCTGACCGCCTTCGCGGTGGGTGACCGGCTGTTCGGTCGCGAGGAGGCGATCGAGCAGCAGCAGCGGCAGGTTGTCGACCACTTCCCACCCGAGATCCTCAAGCGTCTTGAGCACGGTCGACTTGCCCGCGCCGGACAGGCCGGTGACGAGAAGAATGCGCTGAGGCTCGTTCCGCGCGCTCATGCAGCGCCCGCGAACATGCGAAGGGCGAGTTCCACTTTGATCGGTGCTGAGGGCTCGAGGGCAGGAAGCGCCACGAGCGGGATTTTTATACCGGCGATGCAGCGCTGCTCCGGGCGTTCCGGCAGCCGCTCTGGCGTGGGCTCGATGCGGACCATCATGGCGACGGGTACCTCGTTCCGGAAGGGCAGAGAGACAATGCCGATCCCGCGCACTTCGATCCGCCCCGCAATTCGTTCCGGTGCGCGACCGATCAGGCGGGCTTCCTGCACCTCGAGCACCGTATAGTCGTCGCTGACCAGCTCGGCGCCGCGATCCACGAGCCGGAGCGTCAGGTCGGACTTGCCAGCGCCCGACTGTCCTTCGATCAGCACGCCACGGCCGTCGATGGCGACACAGCAGGCGTGGAGTGTCTCCGCAGCCGGCATCACGCCGCGACCTGCGGCAGGCGGACGACGAAGCGGGCACCACTCAGGCGGTCTTCTCGGGATTCGACGGCGATCATGCCTCCATGCCCTTCGACAATGGTGCGTGCGATGGCAAGGCCCAGGCCCGAGTGGGTGCCGAAAGCCTCGCTGGCCGGACGGACCGAGTGGAAGCGGCGGAAGATCGCGTCCCGCGCTTCCTCGGGCACGCCGGGACCCTCGTCCTCCACGCGAACCACGATCGAGCTGTCCTCGGCGACCGCCGACACGGTGACGAGTCCATCGTCCGGCGAAAAAGAGACGGCGTTGTCCAGCAGGTTCTCGAACACCCGCTCCAGCCGCGAGCCTTCGCCGGAGACGAGCAAAGGCCCTTCGCTGAGCCGATCGAAGCGGACGCGCACGCCTCTGACCGGCTCGCGTTCGGCGCGCAGGCGAACCAGCGCCTCCAGCAGCGCCGCCACGTCGATCGGCTCGAACTTGGCGCGGCTCAGCTGCGCGTCCAAGCGCGAAGCATCCGAGATGTCGCTGATCAGCCGGTCCAAACGGTGCACATCGTCGCGCATGATCGCCATCAGCCGTTCCTGCAAGGCAGGGTCCTTGACGTGGTCGAGGCTGTCCATCGCAGAGCGCAGCGAGGCGAGGGGGTTCTTGAGCTCGTGCGTCACATCCGCGGCGAAGGCTTCCGTTGCGTCGATCCGCGCGCGCAGGGCGCCGCTCATGTCGGAAATCGCGCGGGCCAGCATCCCGATCTCGTCCCGTCGATATGGCAGGCGGGGCACGACGACCTCGCGCGCCCGGCCCAGGCGGACGCGCACCGCCGCACGCGCGAGCAACCGGAGCGGCTGCACGATCGTCCGCGCGAGGAACAGCGACAGCAGTATGGAGACGAGCGCCACTACCAGCAGGACGACGCTCAACCGCAGGCGTTCGGCGCGAACGGTCTGGACGATGTCACGCGCGTCCACCGTCGAGTGCAGCGTGGCACCGGCCGCGAGTGGCGCCGCGGCGGTGATCACCGGCGAGCGATCCGGTGCGCGCCAGACGGTTGCGACGCCTCTCCCCGTGGCGGCTGCGCTGACTACCTCGGGCCATTTCAGCCCGTCCGACTTGCCGCGTTCGCGGTACAGCGGGGCACGGCGGGTGCCGGCGACGGTGTCGATCATCGCGTCGAGCAGCCGTGCGACATCTTGCTGCCACGGCTCCTTGTCGGGATCCCGCAGTCGGAAATTCTGCACGCCCGCCGCGCGACTGTCGAAGCGCTCGATGCCACCGGCGTCATACACGCGCAGTCGCGCACCCTGGGCGCGGGCCATTCGCAGCAGGAGCCGGGTACGTGCTTCCGGGTCCACCGCGCGCAGCGCCTCACCGGTGAGCGCAATCTCTCGCTCGGCCTGGCTCACCCGCTCATCGAGGATGCGCGCGCGAAAGCTGTCCAGGTAGAAGAAGCCGCCGGCGACAAGCGCCAGGGCGAAGATGTTGACGAACAGGATGCGCGGCGTGAGCGAAACCCGTCCCGAGCGGCGGGAGCCCAGCGCCTGCTCCCTATTCCTCCGAGAAGCGGTAGCCGGCGCCATAGAGCGTCTCGATGGCGTCAAACTCGGAGTCTACCTGCCGGAACTTGCGCCGAATGCGCTTGATGTGGCTGTCGATCGTCCGGTCGTCGACATAGATGTCGTCTTGGTAGGCCGCGTCCATCAGCTGGTTGCGCGTCTTCACGATACCGGGACGCTGTGCCAGCGTCTCGAGGATCAGGAACTCCGTCACCGTGAGCGTCACCGGGCCGCCGTTCCAGGTAACCCGGTGGCGCGCCGGATCCATCGACAGACGTCCGCGGACGAGAACCGGCTGCGGGGGCTCCTCGCCCGCGCCGAGAGCGACCGCGGGCGCTTCGGCACGGCGGAGGATCGCGCGGATGCGAGCAATCAACAGCCGCTGGGAAAACGGCTTGGCGATGTAATCGTCGGCTCCCATGGCGAGGCCGAGGGCCTCGTCGAGCTCGTCGTCCTTGGAGGTCAGGAAGATCACCGGGATCTGGCTCTTCTCGCGCAGGCGCCGCAGCAGCTCGAGCCCGTCCATCTTGGGCATCTTGATGTCCAGCACGGCGAGGTCCGGCGGGTTGTCGATCAACGCCTTCAGCGCTGCTTCGCCGTCCGAATAGACGCGTGTCGAAAATCCGTCCGCTTGAAGGGCGATCGAGACCGAGGTCAGGATGTTGCGATCGTCATCGACGAGCGCGATCGTCGCCGTCATCGCTGATCCCCTGGTTTCGCTGCCATGCTCCGGCGGTATCCCAAAGAGTGGGGAGGCTCAACCTCGGCGGCATCGTGACGCCGGAGCGTGCGCGGGGTCACCCCCGTGCCTTGGCGACGAAGCCGTCGATGTTTCGCTCGAGCACGGTCATGGGCACGCCGCCGCCGATGATCACCGCGTCGTTGAACCCGCGGGAGTCGAAGCGGTCGCCAAGCGCCTGCTGCGCCTTACGCCGCAGCCGGTTGATTTCCGAATGCCCGACCTTGTAGCCGCAGGCCTGGCCGGGCCAGGAGCAATAGCGGTCCACTTCACCGCTTACCTCCTCCACGGTCGAACCGTTGGTGGTGGCGAACCACTGGATCGCCTGCTCGCGCGTCCACCGCTTCGCGTGGAGGCCGCTGTCGACCACCAGACGACAGGCGCGGAAGGCGATCGACTGAAGATAGCCGAGCCGCCCCACGGGATCCTTCTCGTAGACACCGAGCTCGTCGCCAAGCTGCTCCCCGTAGAGCGCCCAGCCTTCGGAGAAGGCGTTGAAGCCGAGCAGCGATCGAATGAGCGGCAAGCGGAACGTATATTCGCCCTGCCAGACATGGCCGGGGATGGCTTCGTGATAGGAAAGGGTGGGAAGCGCATAGCGGGGCCAGATCTCCGTGGTGCGCAGGTTGATCCACAGCTTGCCCGGAACGCTGCCGTCGATCGAGCCCGGTCCGCCATAGGCACCCGGCGCGCCCGCTTCCTCCACCAGCGGGATACGGCGCACCTCGGCGCGACCGGGAACCAGCGTGTGGAAGGCGCGTGGCATGCGGGCGCGCATGTCCTGGATGCGGTCGGTCAGCAGCGCGATGATCTGCTCGCGACCCTTGTCGTCGTTCGGGAACAGGAAGCGCGGGTCCTTGCCAAGCGCCGTCATCCGCTCGCCGACGGTGCCCTTGGTGTAGCCGAGCGGCTTCAGGATCGTATCCATCTCCGCCTGAAGCCGCGCGAGTTCCTCGCGGCCCATGGCGTGGACCTCGTCGGGCGTCATGTTGGTCGTCGTCGAGGCCCGGAGCGCCCAGGCGTAATAGGCATCGCCGTTAGGAAGCTTCCAGGCGCCGGCGTCGCTGGTCGCCTTTGCCCGCTGATCCTTCAGCGCCGCCTCCTGGCGAAGCAGCGCGGGTCGGACCTTCTGCTCCAACACCTGCGCAACAGCCTTCGCGTCCGCACCCGCGATCTTGGCGGTGCGGCTGGTGTAGCTTTTGTAGAGGTCCCAGTCGGTTACCGCCCCCGCATGGCTCTTGCCGATCTGTGCCAGCGTCTTGTCGAGCAGGAAGTCGGGCGGGATCACGCCCAACGCCGTCGCAGCGCGCAGGCGCTCGGTCTCGCCGTCGAGCTGATCGGCATAAGCGTTAACCCGGGCGACGAACGCCTCTGCATCCGCCCGGGTCTCGATCTTGTGATCGCTGTCCAGGAAGCGAGGCGTGTCGAGATAGGCCCCGACGTTCTGCACGACCACGTAGGGCGTGTTGCGCCAGCCCCCGACGGCGACGTCGCCATAGGGTTGGGCGAGGCCTTCAAGCGCAGTCTCGAACGCGGTGCGGACGACGTCGACATCGGTGCGCGTGGCCGTCGAGAGCTGCGCCGTGTCGATCGCCTTCAGGCGACGCACATGATCCATAAGGTGCTGGCGCAGCTTCGCCTGACCCGCAGGGGAGCGGTCGCCGAGACGGGCCTTGAGCGCTGCCCGCTTGCCCGTGTCGATCCCCAGTCCCGATGCCGTTTCGGGCATATCCGCCAGCAGCGATTCCGCGATCTGCGACAACAGCGCTTCCGCCGCGGCGTCGGCTCCAGTGGCGGCAAAAGCGGTCGCCGGCAGAGCCTGGGTCGCAGCGGCGGCCGCGCCGGCAGCCAGAAGTTCGCGGCGGGTCAGGGTCATGCGGGCTCCTCAAGGACAGCTCCGGGGCAGCGACATCTGCCCCGGCTTGGAATTGAGCGGCTTTGCTAGCATGACGGCGCCATGAGGACAGCCCATCTCGCTCGCCGCCTGGCGGCGCACCCATGATCCGCCGCGTGCTGTTCGGCGAGCATTCCACGCAAGCGCCGGCAATCGCCCAGTTCATCGACCGTGCGCGGTTCCAGCCGAGCTTCGCGGACCTCGCTTCTGCGGAGTTCGCAAGGTTCGACCTGGTCGTGCCGCTTAGCGTCGCGCAGATTGCGCAGGCACGCCCAGCAAACTTCGACGGCGCCCGCCGCGCGGTGCTGCCGAGTCCGGAGCTCGTGGCGCTGTGCGACGACAAGCTCGCATGCAACGAGTGGCTGATCGAGCACGGCTTCGGAGAGAACGTCCCGGCGCTGCTGGACGACGAGCCGGATTGTTTCCCCTATATCCGCAAGTCCCGTCACGGGAACTTCGGGGCAGGTTGCGTGATGGTGCGCGATGCCGCGGAGGCGGCGGCGATCGGCGCCATCCCGGAAGACTCGTTCCACCAACGGGCCGTGCCCGGCGCCGACGAATATGTCCTGCACCTGCTGCGCATCGACGGGCATGTCCGTTTCCAGCTTTGCTACCGGTACGACATGGGAACGCCCCTGGCGGTGCGAGGCGGAGCCCAGGGAGCCAAGGCGGTCGTGCCTGCCGAGCCTGGTGACGCGCTTTCGCTCTGCTGTGCCGTCCTGGACGCGATGGAGTACGAGGGCACCTGCTGCTTCAACTACAAGCTGGAGGACGGACGACCGCAGATCCTGGAGATCAACCCGCGCTTCGGCGGCTCCCTGGTCGGCGAAGTCAGCGCTTATCTCCAGGCGCACGTCGATGCGCTGGCGCCAATCGCCCCCTAGCGCGGCGGCATGACCTTGGTTACATGGGCCGCCAACCTTCGACTCCCGCAGGATCTGGCGCCCCCATGGACATCCCTCTCGGTCTCACCTTCGACGACGTTCTCCTGTACCCGGCGGAATCAGACGTTCTGCCCAGCCAGGCGGACACGCGGACGCAGGTGACCCGCAGCCTCGCGCTCAACATCCCCTTCCTGTCCTCGGCTATGGATACCGTGACCGAGGCGGACATGGCGATCGTGATGGCCCAGCTCGGCGGCATCGGCGTCCTCCATCGCAACCTCGACCTCGAACAGCAGGTCGCCGCGGTGCGCGCGGTCAAGCGCTTCGAATCGGGCATGGTGGTCAACCCGATCACCATCCTGGCAGACGCGCCGCTCGCGGAAGCGCGGCTCCTGATGGAGCGCCATCGGATCAGCGGCATCCCGGTGACGGACCCGTCGGGCAAGCTGGTCGGCATCCTCACCCATCGCGACGTCCGCTTCGCCGAGAACCCGGCGCAGCCGATCTCCGAGTTGATGACGCGCGACAACCTCGCGACGGTCCCGGCCGGCGTCAGCCAGGAAGAAGCGCGCCGCCTGCTCCACCAGCGTCGCATCGAGAAGCTGCTTGTGGTGGACGAGGCGTACCGCTGCGTCGGCCTCATCACCGTCAAGGACATTGAAAAGGCGGTCACCTATCCTTCGGCCACCAAGGACGCCGCCGGCCGGCTGTGCGTGGCAGCCGCGACCACCGTTGGCGACAAGGGCTATGAGCGTACCGCCGCCCTGGTGGACGCAGAGTGCGACCTTATCGTCATCGATACGGCGCACGGCCACAACCGCGAGGTCGCGCGCGCCGTCGAACGCGTGAAGAAGCTGTCGAACTCCGTTCAGGTGATCGCAGGCAATGTCGCGACCGCCGAGGCGACCCGTGCGCTGATCGATGCGGGCGCCGACGGCATCAAGGTGGGCATCGGGCCCGGCTCGATCTGCACCACCCGCGTGGTCGCGGGCATCGGTGTGCCGCAGCTGACCGCGGTGATGGAATCGGCCAAGGAAGCTCGCAAGTCGGGCGTGCCCGTGATCGCGGACGGCGGCATCCGCACGTCGGGCGACGTGGCCAAGGCGCTGGCTGCCGGCGCATCCGCGGTGATGATCGGATCGCTGCTCGCGGGCACCGAAGAGGCGCCGGGCGAGACGTTCCTGTACCAGGGCCGCGCCTACAAGTCGTACCGCGGCATGGGCTCGGTCGGCGCGATGGCGAAGGGATCGGCGGACCGCTATTTCCAGCAGGACATCAAGGATCAGCTGAAGCTGGTGCCGGAGGGCATCGAGGGCCAGGTGCCCTACAAGGGTCCGGCGCGCGACGTGATCCACCAGTTGGTCGGCGGCGTGAAGGCGGCGATGGGCTACACGGGCTCGCACACGATCCCGGAGCTTCAGGAGCGAGCGCGCTTCGTCCGTATCACGGGCGCCGGGCTTCGCGAGAGCCATGTGCATGATGTGACGATCACGCGTGAAGCGCCCAACTATCCGACCCGCTGACCGCGCGACGAGGGTGCTGCCGTGACACCGGCTGCGCGGACGCAGGCCGCGATAGACCTGCTGGACGCCGTCATCGAGGCGGCCCGTAGCGGGGGTGCGGCCGCCGACACGGTCGCCCAGCGCTTCTTTGCAGCCCGGCGCTATGCCGGATCGAAGGATCGGCGGGCGATCCGCGGGCTTGTCTACGAAGCGATCCGCAGCTTCGGAGAGCGGCCGGCGAGCGGCCGTGCGGCGATGGTCGCGTTGGCGCGTGGCCGTCCGGAATTGGCGGATTGCTTTGACGGTTCTGGCTACGGACCGGCTCCGATCCAGGCGGATGAACCCGAAGCGGAGGCGGCGCTCGCGCCTGCGTGGCTGATCGACGCGTTCGCGACTTCCGAACTCGACACGAACGAGCTCGCTGCGCTCCTGGAGCGGGCGCCCGTCGACGTACGGGTCAACCGGCTGAAGGCGGATCGCGCCGCGGTACAGGCGGAGATCGGCGGCGAGCCGTTGGCGTTTGCAACGGACGCGCTGAGGCTGGCGACAGACGCCCCGGTCGAGCCGTTGCTCGCATGGCGGGAAGGCCGCATCGAAGTGCAGGATGCGGGCAGCCAGATCGTCGGCAGCCTCGCAGGTGCGGAGCCCGGCATGCGCGTCGTGGATCTTTGCGCAGGAGGGGGCGGCAAGACCCTCTCCCTGGCCGCCGCCATGGAGAACCGCGGTTGGATCGTGGCGAGCGATACCGATCGCGCGCGGCTTTCCCGACTTCCCGAACGCGCCGCGCGAGCGGGTGTCACCGTCGCGGAAACCCGGCTGCTCGACCCCAAGCGCGAAGCCGAAGGGCTGGCAGACCTTCACGGAAGGGCCGATGTCGTGCTGGTCGACGCGCCTTGCTCGGCCACCGGGACCTGGCGACGCAATCCCGAGGCGCGATGGCGGCTGACCCCTGAGCGGCTCACCCGCTTCGCGGAGGTGCAGTCGCGGCTGCTCGACGTCGCCGCGGAGTTGGTGCGCCCCGGCGGAGCCCTCACCTATGTCGTGTGTTCTCTGTTGGACGCAGAGGGACGGGACCAGGTCGCGGCCTTCCTGAACCGGCACCTTGGCTGGTCGGTTGCACCGATCGAAGCCGCCGTCGGGCGACCGCATGGCGACGGGCGCCGCCTGACGCCCGCGCACGATGGCACGGACGGCTTTTTTGTCGCGAGGCTGGTGCGCGCATGATAGCCGTGCACTCGTGACGCTAACGGAGAAGATCATGCGCCTCACCACTCTGACGGCGGCAGCTGCACTGGCGCTCGTCAGCATCTCCACGTCGCTGAGCGGCCAGCGTCCGGACGACCAGATCAACCCGCGGTCGATGGCGTTGCTGCAACAGGGGGAGGCCGCGCGCGCGGCCGGACAGTTGGATCGGGCAGCCGGTCTGATCGAAACCGCGCTGGCGGTCGACCCGCGCAACCGACAGGCCTTCAACGTGCTGGCGGAGATCGCGCGGGCGCGCGGGCTGCCCGGGCAATCGATCCGGCTCTACCGCGAGGCATTGGCACTGGAGCCGACCGACCTGCGGGCGCTGCGGGGGCAGGGTGAGGCCCTGGTCGCGAAGGGTGCCATGGTGAAGGCGCAGGAGAATCTGGCGAAGATCCGGAAGCTGTGCGGCAACGACTGCACGGACGCGACGGCCCTCGCCGCTGCGATCAGCAAGGGGCCGCCGGCCACCGCCACCGCGCAGCAGTCGGTCACGCCCGCCCAGGCACCGGCCGCGACACCCGCCAAGCCGTAAGACCGATCAGCTCGCTGGCCCGTCGAGCGCCCGCGCCAGGGCAACGAACTCCTCCACCCGGACCGTCTCCGCACGCCGGGTGACGTCGATCCCGATGCGCTCGGCCGCGTCGAGTGCGCCGGCGACCGGCTTCAGGCTCTGCCGAAGCATCTTGCGACGCTGGCCGAATGCGGCAGCGGTGATCCGCTCCAGCGTCGCCATTCGCACACTCTCCGGCATCTCGGCAGGAAGGATGTGCACCACGGCGGACATCACCTTGGGGGGCGGGGTGAAGGCGGAGCGATGCACCGGCATCGCGATACGCGCCGTCGATCGCCACTGCGCGAGGACCGCCAGTCGGCCATAGGCTTCCTCACCTGCGTGCGAGACGATCCGCTCGGCGACTTCCTTCTGGAACATCAGCGTCAGACTCTGCCACCAAGGACACCAGTCGGAGGAGAGCCAGCCGATCAGCAGCGCCGTGCCGACATTGTACGGCAGGTTGGAAACGATATGCGGCCGGCCCTCGAACAGGGCGGGCGCGTCGATCTCCAGCGCGTCCCCCTCGATGAGCCGGAGCTTGCCCGGATAGGCTTCGGACAGTTCCTGCAGGGCGGGGATGCAGCGATGGTCGCGCTCGATCGCCGTCACCTTTGCTCCGGCGGCGAGCAGAGCGCGCGTCAGCCCGCCTGGCCCAGGGCCGACTTCGAGCACTTCCTGCCCGGCAAGATCACCCGGCACACGAGCAATCCGGGCGAGAAGCTGCCCGTCGAAAAGGAAGTTCTGGCCGAGCGCCTTGCTTGCGCGAAGACCATGGCGGCGGATAACCTCCCGGAGCGGGGGCAGCGTGTCCATGGATGCTACTGGCAGGCGCTGGTGCGCCGCACGGCTGCGGCCTGTGCAGCCATGCGGATCGCGGCGATCATCGCTCCGGGTTCCGCCTCGTTGCGTCCGGCGATCCCGAACGCGGTGCCGTGGTCCGGCGACGTGCGTACGATGGGGAGGCCGAGGGTCATGTTCACGCCCTCGTCGAAGTGGAGGGTCTTGATCGGGATCAGCGCTTGGTCGTGATAGAGGCACAGCGCCACGTCGTAGAGTGCGCGCGCACGCGGGTGGAACATCGTATCCGCTGCATAAGGCCCGACCGCGTCGATGCCTTCTGCCTGAAGCTGTTCAATGGCGGGGATCAGGAAGTCGATCTCCTCACTCCCGATCGCGCCACCTTCACCGGCATGCGGATTGAACCCGGCGAAGGCCAGGCGCGGCTTCAGGATGCCGAAGTTCCGCTGGAGGCCACGAGCCGTGGCGCGCGCCTTGGCGACGATCAACTCGATGCTGATCGTGCTCGCAACACTCCGCAGCGGAATGTGCGTGGTGATCGGAACGACCCGGAGGGTAGGGCCAGCGAGCATCATCACTGCATTCTCATGCGCGACGCCGCACCGCTCCGCCACGAACTCTGTCTGGCCGGGATAGGTGAACCCGATGTCGTACAGCTGCTTTTTGGAAACCGGCCCGGTGATCACCGCGCTGGCGGCTCCCGATCGGGCGAGGCCGGCCGCCAGCTCCAGCGATTGAAGCGCGCAGCGTGCACCGTCGATGTCGGGCGCCCCGGGAACGACCTCGCCAGCATCCGCCGCCGCGATCACCGGAAGCCCGTTGCCGAACGCGGCTGTCGCCTCATGCGGATCGCTGATGGCGACGACGGGACCATCCCAGACCTGCGACACCGCGCGCGGATCGCCGACCGCGAAGAACGGCGGGAGCATATGCGGCGCCCGCGCGCTCCATGCCTTGGCAATGATCTCCGGCCCGATCCCAGCCGGATCGCCCATCGAGACGGCCAGCGGCGGAAGCTCGGGCGGCCGCTGGCTGGAAGGCATCGGGCTAGGGATCAGCGATACTCCACGATGGCGTCGCGACGCAGGTCGCGCAGCATGCGCTGGGCACGCAGGTTCACGCGCTCCTGCTCGACCTGCTGCTGCACCGCCTCGGCGGACGGCAGGCTGGCGGTGCGACTGTCATCGCGGCCGCAGAGCACGAGCACGCGGATGCCTTCGGTGGGGCTACCGAACGGTTGGGTGGCCTCGCCCACCTGCAGCTTCACCATCAGGTCCTGGAGCGCCGGCGGCAGGTCCCGGACACGAACCGAGTCATTGTCCACGACTTCCACGCCGAGGTCGCTTGCCACCTTAGCGACTTCGCCGCAGCCGCGGATCTTGCTGGTCGCCTCTGCGAACTGCGCGGCGAGCTTCGTCGCCTGTGCCTGGCTCGTGCCCGCGGGAAAGTTCTTGGTGAGCTGGCGCAGGCTGAGCCGCGCATCGCGCGGATCGGCCATCAGCACCTGACGCTTGTCGGTTAGATACAGGATCGAGAAGCCGCCCGGCGTCTGGATCGGGCCTGCGATCTGGCCCACTTCCATCCCCTGCGCTGCCTGCGCGAGCGGCGCCGGCAGGGTGGCAAGGCGGATCCAGCCCAGGTCTCCCTGCACCGCACGCGTCGACGCTTCGGAGAAGTTCGAGGCGAAATACTCGAACGGTGCACCCTTGCGGATCTGCTCGATGATCTTGCGGCTCGCGTCGATCACCTCGGCCTCTCGATCCGGCGTGGCCGAGAGATAGATTTCCTTCAGGTGATACTCGTCCGTGCCCTTAGCCGCTTCCAGGCGGTCCAGGATCGCCTTCACCTCTTCGTCGCCGACGTTGATGAAGGGCTCCACGCGGCTGCGCAGGAGCCGGCTCCAGGCAAGCTCCCCCTCGATCTGGCGCTTCATCGACTTTTCGGACGAACCGACCTGGCGCAGGTAGGCGCGCATCTGGTCCGGCGTCCGCTTGAAGTTGCGCGAGACGCGGGCAAAGCCCTGGTCGATCTCCGTCGTCGTGACGGTGATGTCGTTGCTCTTGGCTTCCTGGATCTGCAGCGTCTCGTCGATCAGCTGGCGGACGATCTGCAGGCGCAGCTGGTCGCGATCCTCCGGGCTCAGCTTGATGTTGTTGAGCGCCACGACGAGCGCAATGCGCTGGTCGACGTCGGTCCCGGTCAGCACCGCGTTGTTGACGATCGCCGTGGCCTTGCGAACGTTCGGATCCTGCTTGCCGAAGATGGTCGGATTCTGTGGGAGATTGAGGTTCGCCGCGGGGCTTGCCTGGTCGTCGGGCACGACCTGCGCCGACAGGGTCGATGCGGTCGCCGCACCGGCGAGCAGCAGCAGCGTGGCGGCATTCCGGAAGCGGCGCCCGTTCACGAAATTCTTGATCACCTGGTGTTCAACCTCATCAACCATCCGGCGCGACAGGGGCACAATCCAGCGCTCACCTTGCCCGCACGTCCCTGAACAGGGGCTTAGCGGCCCAGGTTCTTGAATGCCAGCGTCAGCAAGTAGCTGTTGCCGCCGCGCGCATCGCCGTTGTCCTGATAGTCCCGCTTCCAGGTGGCGCCCAGCCGCAGGCAATCGTCTTCATAGGTGACGCCGATCCGGTGCCGGATCGGATCGAAGCCGTCCGCGGCGGAGAGGACGTCCTCGCTGCGGTCGGTAAGATCGACGGTCGCGGAGCCGAACACGGACCAGAAGGGTGCAAACTGCACCCGGGCGCCCACGCGGGCCTCCTCGCGGTCCAGCAGGTCCTCGACCGCATCGATATCGCGGTTCAGCCGGAGATAGCCCAGCAGGAGGTACGTCTTGCGCGATCCGATCGTCGCGTCGACTTCATTGCGGCGCACGGCCAGCCCGTCCTTGTCGAGACGATAGCGGTGCGTGAACTGCACGAAGTCGCGGAAACGGACCTCGGTGCGCCCGACGATATCGGACAGGCGATCATCCAGCCCGGTGCCATCCGGAAGGATCGTCTCACGGTTCGAGAGGCGATAGCTTTGCCCCACGGTCGCGTTGATCTCCACGCCCGGCAGGTTCAGCGCGTAGTCGATGCCGTAGGTAAAGCGCGTCGAGTCCTCGAACCGGTCGTAGCCGGGGAAGCGATTGAGCGCGAAAAGATTGGAGTCCTCGAGATCGACCGCCCGCGCGTCTTCGTTCGGTACCGAGAGGTTGGCGACATGCGGCGACACGACCGCCTGCAGTCGCGGCGTGATCCGCTGGGTGCCGCCGAAGACCTCTCCGACGAAGGGCCATTGCACGTCGATGGCGACGGCGCCGATCGCGCGCGTGCTGACGCCCTCATTGCCGCGGTAGCTGGCGACGATCGTCTCCAGCGTATCGTTCGCGTTGTAGATGTCTCCGCGGGCATAGGCAGTCAACGTTACCTGCTGCCCCCAGTTCGTGATGCGCCGCAGATCCCACTGCGCGGATGCAAAGGCGCGCTGCGTATCCTGGCCCTCCTGACGGAACAGCGCCAGTGAGTTCGCCTGAAGCTGCAGGACGCCCCCGGCGACCCCTTCGATCCGCCGCCGATAGTCGATCGCGGGAAGGGCGATCGGCTGCATCTTCTGGTTGTCCCCGGTGCGCATCGTCTGCACCGCCCAGCCATCGATCGAGAGATAGCTATTCTCGTCGATCCGCTCGACCTTCAGGTTGTTGCGGAGCCGATCTTCGCGGGAGATGTCGTACCGACGCAGGAAGGTGTCGTCGGTCTGAAGGCGCAGAGACCCGCTCACGCTCCAGTTGGGATCGAGCTGGAACCTGCCCACCGCGTCGATATAGCCGCGAAAGGAGCGCTCGCTGTTCACCGTCTCCCCGCTGTCCAGAACCTCGTCGCTCCGGCGACTATAGGTTCCGTAACCGATCACCCGCAGCGCGCCGGTTTCGGTGAGCTGCCGGTATTCCGCCTCCAGCATCGGCAGAACCGAGGTGAAGATGTGTGGCGTGATGGTCAGGTCGCGGTTCGGCGCGAGTGCGAAGTAATAGGGGACCGCCACCTCGACCCCGTTCACCCGGTCGATCCGGAACGATGGGGTGAGCACGCCGCCCGCGCTGCCGCCACCTACCGAATGGCTGAACGCGGGGAGGGGAATGCCCGGCAGATTGAACAGCTTCAGCTGCGCGCCGGAGTAGCGAATACGATGATCCGTCGGATTGTAGGTTACCCGAACGGCAGTGATCTGCCACGACGGTTGCTTGGGGCAGCCTTCGGAATCCGTCACGGCACACGGGCTGTAGGCAGCCTGCTCGACCTGGATCACGCCGCCGGCGTCGCGGCTGCCGCGCTGGGCGGCGATCCGGCCGCCCTCGTCCAGCACGACCAGCATGTTCTGGATCAGGCCGTCCTTCAACGAGTCGGTCAGCTCGATACGATCGCCATAAGCCGTGTCACCCTCCGGGTTGGTGACCGCAATGTTCCCCTCGGCCACGACCTGGCCCGACTTGCGGTTCCAGCTGACACGGTCGGCGCGCAGCCGGTCGCCTTCGCGGAACATCCGCACGTCGCCGGTCGCCGTGACCACATCGGCCTCGGTGTCATAGTCGAGCCGGTCCGCGGTGAAGCGGATTTCATCCTCGGAGGCTGGCGCTGCTGCGGCTTCGGGCGGCGGCGGTGGCACCGGCCGGTCCTGAAGATCCTGCGCCATGGCGGAGGCGCCGCCGAACGCCAGCCAGAACTGCACCGCGCCGGACAGGAGGAGGACGCTACGCTTCACCTAGAACTACTCTCCATGCGGCGGCCGCGGCTCGCGGGGCGATCCATGAACCGGCCCTATCGCATCCGCTTTCGGGAACCGCAATCGCCCTCCAGTCGCTTTGCGTGCGTGCCGCGCCTGGCCTAAGGGTGCGGCTCGCCGTCCGGCGCCCGATTCCACCACAGGGACATTATCGATGCAGATCCGTTTCATCTCCTCGCGGCCCGCAGATGCTGCGGCGCTGGTGCTGCCGGTCGGGAAAGCAGGCATTGCTTCGCTCGGCGACGCGGGCCTGGAAAGCGCCACGGCTGCACTGGTGCGGGGAGCGGCCGAGGGCGCCCGGTTCGACGGCGAACCCGGCACGATCGCCGAGATCTTCGTGCCGCAGGGGAACGGGGCGGCGCGCGTGATCCTGCTCGGCACCGGCAGCGGTAGCGAACAGGACCTGGAGCGCGCCGGCGGCGCCTTGACCGCGCGCTTCCTGACCGCGGGAGTCCCTGCGCTGGTGATCGACCTCTCGACGCTCTCGGCGACGTCCGGCGCCACGGCCGTTGCGCGGCTGCTCGCCGCAGCGGAGCAGCGGAGCTGGCGCCATGACGTCTATCGGACCCGCATGCCGGCAAGCGCCCGCCCGACGCTGGAGCGGATCGAGGTGGTGGGCGCCCCGGAAGGGATCGACGCTGCCTGGACCGATGCCAAGGCGCTGACGGATGGCCTGGCGCTCACACGCACCCTGGTGAGCGAGCCGCCGAACGTGCTGTACCCGGAGAGCTTCGTCGAGCGCTGCCGTCATCTCGAGGAGCTCGGCGTCGAGATCACCGTGCTCGATGAGGCAGCGATGCGGGAGCTCGGCATGGGCGCGCTGCTCGGCGTGAGCCAGGGCTCCGTGCGCGAGGCGCAGTTGCTGGCCATGCGCTGGAACGGAAAGGGCGAGGGCGACGTCGATGTCGCGTTCGTCGGCAAGGGCGTGACCTTCGACACCGGCGGCATTTCGCTGAAGCCGGGCGCCGGCATGGAAGACATGAAGTGGGACATGGGCGGCGCGGGCGCCGTGGCAGGCGCCATGAAGGCGCTGGCGCTGCGCAAGGCGAAGGCCAACGTCATCGGCGTGTGCGGCCTGGTCGAGAACATGCCCGACGGCAACGCCCAGCGCCCCGGCGACATCGTCACCTCCATGTCCGGCCAGACGATCGAGGTTCTCAACACGGACGCGGAAGGCCGCCTGGTGCTGTGCGACGCCATCACCTGGGTCCAGCGCACGCACAAGCCGAAGACGATCGTCGACCTGGCGACGCTGACCGGGGCGATGATCATCGCGCTGGGCAACGAGCATGGCGGCCTGTTCGCCAACGACGACTCGCTCGCCGACGAGCTGCTGGCGGCCGGCAAGGCGACGGGCGACAAGCTGTGGCGGTTCCCGCTGTCGCCGGCCTATGACAAGTTGATCGACTCGCCGATCGCCGACATGAAGAACATCGGCGGGCGCGGCGCGGGCTCGATCACGGCGGCGCAATTCATTGGCCGCTTCGTCGAGCCGGAGGTCCGCTGGGCACACCTCGACATCGCGGGCATGGTCTGGGCCGACAAGCCCGGCGTGGCCTGGGACAAGGGTGCGACCGGATTTGGCGTCCGCGTGCTCGACCGCTTCGTGCGCGACCAGTTCGAAGGCTGATCGCGACGCGCCACCGCCATGCAGGTCGACTTCTACCACCTGACCCAGCTTCCGCTCGAGCGTGCCCTGCCGCGCATCGCCGAGCGGGTGGTGGCGGGTGGCGGTCGCCTGCTGGTGGTGGCCGAGCATGAAGAGGCGCGGCAGGCGCTGGACCGATGCCTGTGGGCCTATGCGCCGGAAAGCTTCTTGCCGCACGCACAGGCGGGTGGCCCGGGCGACGCTCGCCAGCCTGTGCTGATTGCGGGCGACATCCAGCCCACGAACGGCGCCCGCAACATCGCGCTTGCGGACGGCCTGTGGCGCGACGGCGCGCTGGCGTTCGAGCGAGCCTTTCACTTCTTCGACGACGAACGGATCGTGGAGGCTCGCCAGGCATGGCGTACGCTTGGCGACCGGGGCGACGTGTCGCGCCGATACTGGAAGCAGGGCGAGAACGGCCGCTGGGAACAGGCGGCCTGACCCGCGCCGGGGGTGCTCCGGCTTGCATCAAAGCGGCATGGAGACTAGGGAGCCGCGACTTTCCAACAAGCCATCATCTCAAGGAGCCGTACGGCCATGGCCGCGACCCGCACGTTTTCGATCATCAAGCCCGACGCAACCCGCCGCAACCTGACGGGCGCCGTCACCAAGATGCTGGAGGAAGCCGGCCTGCGCGTCGTCGCGTCCAAGCGCATTCAGATGACCAAGGAACAGGCCGAGGGCTTCTACGCGGTGCACAGCGAGCGCCCGTTCTTCAACGACCTGGTCTCCTTCATGATCTCCGGCCCGGTGGTCGTGCAGGTGCTCGAAGGTGAGGACGCCGTGAAGCGCAACCGCGACATCATGGGCGCGACCAACCCTGCGAACGCCGAGCCGGGCACGATCCGCAAGGAGCTGGCCGAGTCGATCGAAGCGAACTCGGTCCATGGTTCGGATTCGGAAGAGAACGCCGCGATCGAGATCGCCTACTTCTTCAAGCCGGAAGAAATCGTCGGCTGATCGGGACGCCGCCCGCATGGGCGGCGATCCAGCGGAATTGAGGGCGCGGCTCCGAACGGAGCTGCGCCCTATTTCTTTGTGGGAATGGCCAGGCGGCGCCGTTCCGCCGTCCAAAGCCGGTCGAGCAGCGCAGCCGAGTTGCTCCCAGGATGCCGCTGCTTCAGCGCCACCCCCTGCAGCTTCAGCGTCCTGCCACCCAGCAGGCGCCCCTCCGTCGCGAAAACCAGCTCATAGATGGCGCTGTCCTCGCGCTGGACGTCTGCGTCCCAATAGTGGCTGTCGATGCGGATGGGCAGGCGCCCCTGGATGGTATCGGCGCCGCCATCGGTGAGCTTGAGCACCGGCTCCGCGATCCAGTCCGCGTCTATCCGGGTATCCAGCACGCCGTCCTTCGACGGCACTTTGAGCGAAGGCGGAAATTGAACCTCGATCCGCTCGATCCTGTGGTTCGCATCGCTCAGTTCCAGGCTGCTTCCGTCGCTCCCCGGGGTTCCGACAAGCGTCACGAGCCGGGCGACATGCGCCTTGGCATCCGCGGCCGCCCGCTGGCGTGCCATCTCTTCCTCGCGCTCGATCTGGCTGTCCTTGCGCAGCGAGACGTTGTTCCAGAGCGTCAGCGCCGAAATGACCAGAGCCACGACGCCGACGATCTCCGCCAACGTCAACCAGCGCCAGCGCTTGCGTGGCTTCTCGCTCATCCCAGGTCGCTCATCGTCCGCCGGCCTCCAGCAATGCCTGGGGCGCAGACAGCTCCCAGCCCCGAGCAATCGCGTCGCCGATCACCGTCCAATCGGCATCCTCGCTGAGCGTGAGCGTGCGCCAGCCGCTCTCGCTGCGGGTCGTCAGCGCGCCGTCGCCGGTAATCCGCGCAAAGACAGTCCCATCGACAGAGAAGCTCGTGTCGCCTTCGTTTTCCTCCTCCGCTTCGGGAAGGGCGAGCGCGACGCTGCGGACGCGGGCAAGGGGGGTGTCGGCCATGCTGCGTACGAACTCCGCCAGGATCCGTGGGTACAGTCGATGTTCCTCTACCAGCACCCGTGCGGCAAGTGCCTCGGCAGTATCGCCGAGGTGGACGGGTACTTCGGCCTGACCAAGCACGGTGCCGGCATCGAGCTCCTCGGTGACCAGGTGCACCGAGCAGCCGGCGACCGCGTCGCGCGCCTCGATCGCCCGGGCATGGGTGTCGAGCCCCTTGTACTTCGGCAGCAGCGAGGGGTGGATGTTGAGGATGCGTCCCGCCCAACGTTCCACGAACGCCGGGGACAGGAGGCGCATATAGCCGGCCAGCGCGATCAACTCGACGCCGGCATTCCGAAGTGCGGCGTCGATGCGGGCTTCGTATTCGGCCTTCGGCATCCCCTTCGGGCTCTGCGCGAAGGTCGCCACGCCCTGTTCGGCCGCCCAGGCGAGGCCGGCCGCTTCGGGTTTGTCGCTCGCCACCAGCGCGACTTCGAACGGGCAGTCCGGGGCACGGGCCGCCTCAACCAGCGCCGCCATGTTCGAGCCGCGGCCCGAGATGAGGATGCCGAGCTTGCGGCGGACGTTCTCAGCCAAGGTGGGTCGCCGTCCACGCACTGCGCCCGCTCCAGGTGCCGGCGCTTCCGACCACGGTGCAACCACAGTCACCCGCTTCGACCGTGCCGATACGGAAAACCTGCTCGCCCGCTTCTTTCAGCGCGGCTCCGACACCGTCTGCCTCTTGCGCTGCGACGAGCACCGCCATGCCGATGCCGCAGTTGAAGGTCCGCGCCATCTCTTCCGGCTCGATCGCGCCCTGCGCCTGAAGGAATGCCATCAGGCGGGGCTGTTCCCAGGAATCGGCGTCGACGCGCGCGTGGCAGCCTTCGGGCAGCACGCGCGGAATGTTCTCGAGCAGGCCGCCGCCGGTGATGTGGGCCAGGCCGTGGATGCGCTCTTCACGCAGCAGCGGCAGCAGGCTCTTCACGTAAATTTTGGTCGGCGCCATCAATGCGTCGATCAAGAGGCGATCCTGGTCGAAGAGAGCGGGCCGATCGAGCTTCCAGCCCTTGTCCGCAGCCAAACGGCGAACCAGTGAGAAGCCGTTCGAGTGAACGCCGGAGGAGGCGAGCCCCAGGATCACGTCGCCGACCTGAACACGGCCCTTGGTGAGCAACTGCTCGCGCTCGACCGCGCCGACACAGAAGCCCGCGAGGTCATAGTCGCCCGCGGCATACATGCCCGGCATCTCCGCCGTCTCGCCACCGATCAGCGCGCATCCTGCCTGGCGACAGCCTTCTGCGATCGAGGCAATGACGCGCTCGGCGACCTCGGGCTCCAGCTTGCCGCTGGCGTAGTAGTCGAGGAAGAACAGCGGCTCGGCGCCCTGGACGATCAGGTCGTTGGCGCACATCGCCACTAGGTCGATCCCGACGCCATCATGGGCGTTGTGCTCGATCGCCAGCTTCAGCTTCGTGCCGACACCATCGTTCGCTGCCACGAGGAGCGGATCCTTGAACCCGGCCGCCTTGGGATCGAAGATGCCGCCGAACCCGCCCAGATCGGCGTCGGCCCCGCTGCGGCGGGTCGAGCGCGCCAGCGGCGCGATGGCCCGTACCAGGGCATTGCCCGCGGCGATCGAAACGCCGGCTCCGGCGTAGGTATAGGGCGTCGCGCCCGCATCTTCGGTGCTCATGGGCGACCGACTAGCCATATCCTGCTTGGATTTCCACGCCCGCTTCGTCAAAAGGCGGCCGATGCCTTGCTTGCGCTTTTCCCGAACTCTGCGTGCCGGCCTGTTGGTGGCGCTGCTTGCTACCGGCGGTACCGTGATCGCGCAGATCGAGGACAGCGGCCGCGGCGTCGCGCCCATCGCAAGTTCCGGGAGTTTCGAGGTTTCCGGCGTCTCCGTCGATGTAGCGGGCCCCAATGCCGAAGCCGCGAGAACCGCAGGCTGGCGGCTGGCGCAGCGCAAGGGCTGGGACATGCTGTCGCGACGCCTGACGGGTCGTCCGGGCTCGCTTCCCGATTCGGCGCTCGACTCGCTCGTGAGCGGGATCGTCATCGAGAATGAGCAGATCGGACCGAACCGCTACGTTGCAAAGCTGGGCGTGCTGTTCAATCGTGGGCGCGCGGGCTCGATCCTGGGCGTTGCCGGGGAGACGCTCCGCTCGCCCGCGTTGCTGGTCGTGCCGCTCCAGGAATCCGGGGGCGCGGCGACGGTGTTCGAGCGCGCGACGCCCTGGCAGGAGGCCTGGGCGCGCTTTCGCACCGGCAACAGCGTCATCGACTATGTCCGGCTGACCGGCACCGGCCCTGACGCGCTGCTGGTGAACGGCGGCCAGGTAAGCCGCCGCGGCCGTGGGTGGTGGCGCACCATCCTCGATCAATATGGCGCAGCCGACGTCCTGATCCCGCAGGTGAAGCTGCGGCGCCAATGGCCGGGCGGTCCGGTGATCGCCGACTTCTCCGCAGGCTATGGTCCCGACCATCATGTGCTCACCCGGTTCACCCTGCGGGTCGAGCGGACCGACGCGCTGCCCGCGCTGCTGGATGAGGGCGTCCGCCGGATCGATGCGGCCTATCAGCAGGCGCTCCGCCAAGGCGCCTTGCGCACCGATGCAGCGCTCAGTGCACCGCCGCCGGGCCAACCACTTCCGACCGTGAACGTACCCGCGCCTGGGGCGGCGGACCTGGGACCGGAGGTCGCCACGACCACGCCGGAGGGTCGCACGACGCTTTCGATCCAGTTCGATACGCCCGGCGTTGCTGCGCTCGCATCGTCGGAAGCTTCGGTCCGCGCGATCGCCGGCGTCCGTTCCGCAGTCACCACCAGTCTCGCGCTGGGTGGCGTGTCCGTGATGCGAGTCGTCTTTGATGGCGATCCCGCCGTGCTTTCTGCAGCCTTGCAGGCGCGCGGCTGGCAGGTGACGCAGGGCGGGGGCGTGCTGCGCATTCGCCGAGCCGCCGGCACCCCTTCGCCCAATCCCTCGGCCGCACCGGCGGCACCGACCGGCGGATGATGCAGCTCGACCTGCCGCTGGGTCAGCCGGTGGGCGCGCGGGCGGACGAGTTTCTGGTGAGCGACATCAACGCGCACGCCGTCCAGCACCTGGAACATTGGGGCACCTGGCCCGTGATGGCCGCGCTGTTGGTCGGCCCCCGCAAGTCCGGTCGCTCCTTGCTGTCTCGGCTCTTCGCACTGCGCACCGGTGGGACCGTCATCGATGATGCCGAACGCCAGAGCGAGGTCGACATCTTCCATGCGTGGAACCGTGCGCAGGCCGAACGACGACCGTTGCTGGTGGTCGCGGACGCGCCACCCCCCGCCTGGGACGTTCGCCTCCCGGATCTCCGGTCGCGGATCGGCGCGACACCGGTGTTGACGCTGGGGCTTCCCGACGCGCGGCTCGTGGCCTCGCTGCTCGACTATCTGTTCGAGCGACGGGAGCTCGTCGCGGGACCGGGATTGATCGACTGGATCACGCGCCGGGTGGAGCGGAGCTACATCAGCATCCTCGGCGTTGTCGAAGCGCTGGAGGAAGATGCGATGGTGCGACAGAACCGTCGCCTTTCCATCACGACGGCGCGGCCAGTCCTGACGAATGCGGGATTGGTGCCGAACGCGCCGCCAGCAGGCGTGGAACAAGAGGGAGCTTGAAGGTGACGGAAACCGGCCAAGGATATTTCAATCGCGAACTCTCCTGGCTGGCGTTCAATCGGCGGGTGCTGGAGGAGGCCTGCAACCCGGCGCATCCGCTGCTCGAACGGCTGCGGTTCCTATCGATCTCCGCGAGCAACCTGGACGAGTTCTTCATGGTGCGCGTTGCCGGCCTGAAGGGCCAGGTGATGCAGGGCGTCGAACTCAAGTCCATCGACGGCCTCACGCCCGCGCAACAGCTTGCCGCGATCGTCGAGGATGCGGCAGCACTGGTGGCGAGCCAGCAGCGGATCTGGGATGACCTCGCGGAAGCGCTTGGGGAGGCCGGCATCTTCGTCCTCGAAAGCGACTCGATCGCAGGCGAGGCGGAGGCCTGGCTCCGCCGCCATTTCCAGGAACAGCTGTTTCCGATGATCACGCCCCAGGCGTTGGATCCGGCCCACCCGTTCCCGTTCATCCCGAACCAGGGTTTGAGCGTGATCTTCGACCTCGTCCGCATTGCCGATGGCGTGCGGGTGCGGGAACTGGTTCTTCTGCCGGCGGCGGCTCCGCGCTTCGTCCGTCTGCCCGGCACGCCCGCCCGATACGTCGCGATAGAAACGCTGATCAAGCGCTTCTCTTCGCTGCTTTTTCCTGGGTACGAAGTTCGCGCTTCCGCCGATTTCCGCGTGCTGCGCGACAGCGATATCGAGCTGGAGGAAGAGGCGGAGGATCTGGTTCTCTACTTCCGCTCCGCGATCAAGCGGCGCCGGCGCGGACGTGTCATCCGGCTGGAGGTCGAAAGCGGGATTAGCGACGGCCTGCTCAGCGTCCTGAAGGAGGAACTCGGCGGCAGCGATGCGCTGCTCATCGAGAAGAGTGGCTTCCTGGGTCTCGGCGATCTCTCGCTCCTGGTCGAGGAAGATCGCCCGGAGCTCAAGTTTCCGCCGTTCAGTCCGCGGTTTCCTGAGCGTATCCGGGAATTCGGTGGAGACTGTTTCGCGGCGATCCGGGCGAAGGACATCGTCGTCCATCACCCTTACGAGACCTTCGATGTGGTTCTCGCCTTTCTGAAGCAGGCGGCTGCCGACCCGGACGTCCTCGCGATCAAGCAAACGCTCTATCGGGCGGGCAAGCAATCTGCCGTCGTCAGCGCCCTGATTGCGGCGGCGGAGGCGGGTAAGTCCGTGACCGCGGTGGTGGAACTCAAGGCGCGGTTCGACGAGGAGCAGAATCTCTATTGGGCATCGGCGCTCGAGCGCGCTGGCGTCCAGGTCGTCTACGGCTTCATCGACTGGAAGACACACGCGAAGATCTCGATGGTCGTGCGGCGCGAGGACGGCGGGGTGCGGACCTACTGCCATTTCGGCACCGGCAACTATCATCCGGTCACCGCGCGCATCTACACGGATCTGAGCTTCTTCACGGCGGATCCGGTGATCGGGCGCGATGCCGTGCAGGTGTTCAACTATATCACCGGCTATGTGGAGCCTGCGCATCTGGAGCGGCTCGCGATCTCCCCGCGTAACCTGCGCGATCGCCTCATCGAGCTGATCGAGGAAGAGATCTGCCACGCGAAGGCGGGTCGGGAGGGGGCGATCTGGGCGAAGATGAACTCGCTGGTCGATCCGAGGGTGATCGACAAACTGTACGAGGCGAGTTGCGCCGGGGTGCAGATCGAGTTGGTGATCCGCGGCATCTGCTGCCTGCGGCCGCGGGTTCCCGGCATGTCGGAGAATATCCGCGTCAAGTCGATCGTGGGCCGCTTTCTGGAGCACAGCCGCATCTGGGCCTTCGGCAACGGCAGCGCCCTGCCGAACGACGAGGCGCTGCTGTTCATCTCGTCGGCCGACTGGATGCCGCGCAATTTTGATCGGCGGGTGGAGTATCTGCTGCCGATCACCAACCCCACCGTGCACGAGCAGGTGCTCGACCAGGTGCTGCTCGCCAACCTGATCGACGAGGAGCAGAGCTGGGAACTTGGGCCGGACGGCAGCTACAAGCGGGTGGAAGTGGATGGCCCAGGCTTCAACCTGCACCGCTATTTCATGACCAATCCCTCGTTGTCCGGGCGTGGGGCGGCGCTCGACGACACCATGCCCCAGGAGCTTTCGCTGCGACAGCATCTCACCGAACAGGACGGTTGACCCATGGCGCTGCTTTCTCTCCTTCGCGCGCCTGCGGCGTTGCCTGCCGCGCCCGTGACCGCGCGGAACGCGATCATCGACATCGGCTCGAACTCCGTTCGCCTGGTCGTCTACAACGGGCCGCCGCGATTGCCCTCCGTGCTGTTCAACGAGAAGGTGCTGGCCGGCCTGGGCGGCTCCCTCAGCCGCACCGGGAGCATCGATCGAAAGGCGATGGCGATGGCGGCAACGGCCCTCGCCCGCTTTGCGTGGCTGACACGGGAGATGGCGGTGCCGGAAGTCCGCACCGTCGCCACCGCCGCGGTCCGCGACGCGAGCAACGGGTCCGACCTGATCGCGCTTGCCGCGGCGGAGGGACTCGAGGTCGAGATCCTGCCGGGCGAAGCGGAGGCAATCGGATCGGGGTACGGCGTGCTGTCCGCGTTTCCCGACGCGGACGGCATCGTGGGAGATCTGGGCGGCGGCAGCCTCGAACTGGTCCGGGTCTCCGGCGGAGAGGTGCGTGAGCGGGCATCCTTTCCCCTCGGCGTCCTGCGGATCGCCGCTATCCGTGAGAAGGGAAAGGACGCCTTGGCGCGCCACATCGCCGGGGTGCTGAAGAACAGCGGCTGGGCGGGGCGGGGATCGGGACTGCCCTTCTACCTCGTCGGAGGATCTTGGCGCGGGCTCACTCAATGGGACATGCACCTGACGCGATATCCGCTGCCGATCGTCAACGGCTATGCCATGTCTGCGGCGCGCATCCGCACGCTGGGGGCGATGCTGACGACCGCCAGCAAGCAGGACCTGAAGGCCGTCCCGAACCTGTCCTCGGGCCGGATCCCCACACTGGGGGACGCAGCCGCGCTGCTCTCAGAGGTGCTGTCGGGCCTAGGCTGCGAATGCACGGTGACGTCCTCCTTCGGTCTTCGCGAGGGGTTGCTCTACCAGGCGCTCGATCCGGAAGCGCGACGAGAGGATCCGCTGCTGGCGGCTGCACGTGAGGAAGGTCGCCGGCTCTCGCGGTTCGAAGAACATGGCGACCTGCTGAACCAGTGGATCGCACCGCTGTTCGCCGACGAGCCCGCGGATCTGGCACGGCTCCGTCACGCCGCATGCCTCCTTGCCGATGTCGGTTGGCATGCCAACCCGGACTTTCGCGCTGAACGCGGCGTGGAAATCGCGCTGCATGGCCAATGGGTGGCGATCGATCCGGCTGGCCGCGCGCTGGTGGCGCAAGCGCTGCACACCGCGCTGGGGGGCGGAAGCGATTCGCCGGCACCGCTCCCGACGCTCGCCCGGTCCGAGATGCTGGACACGGCGCGGCGGTGGGGGCTCGCAATCCGGCTGGGCCAACGGTTGAGCGGCGGCCTGGGAGCGCCGCTCAATCGAACGCGCCTGGAGCGCGCCGGCCGCGCCATTCTCCTGCGCTACGCGCCGGTGGATGCTGCCTTGTACGGTGAGGCCGTCGAAAAGCGCCACCGAGCCCTTGCCGCGGCCTTCGGACTGGAAGCCGCGGCAGGGAGCGCCGTCAGCCGCAGCGGAAGCGGGTAACCTTGCCGCCTGCGTCGATGTCGACGTTGAGGCGGTCGGGCCTAAAGTCCATGGTTACTGCACTGTCGGGAGCGATCCACCGCATCGCGCGCGCTCCGGAACGGCGCAGCGCTTCCGCTGCCAGGTCGGAGCTTGCGGCCGAGCCGACCAGGTCGGCGAGCGGCTCGATCTTGCACAAACCCTCGCCGAGGGTACCCGCCTCGGGCGGGGCCGACGGCTCCTGCGTCGCGACGGTAGGCGTGCAGCCGGCAAGCGCCACCAGCGGAAAGAGATACCGGATCATTCTGCAGTCTCCGTCAACGTCATCTTGAGCTTGCCGCCTCCGACCGAGAACGCCATGCGGCCCTCCACCAGCGCGAGGGCGTCGCGCCCAAACTCCTCATAGCGCCATCCCTGTAGAATGGGCAGCTTGTCCCGCTGCCCCGCCGCCAGTGCTTCGAGCTCGTCCGAACGGGCGAGCAGGCGGGCGGCGACGTTGATGTCGCGGGCACGGATCTTCAGGAGCAGCTTGAGGAGGTCGGCGACGAGCGCCCCTTCTTTGCCCAACGAGGGCCCGCGTTCGTCGCGAGCAGGCATCTCGGACGCGGGAAGCGGCGTCGCATCCGCCAACGCCGCCATCAGGCGGCCCCCGATGTCGTTCCCCGCCCACGTCGCCGAGAGCCCGCGCACCTTGGCAAGGTCCGCCTGCTTCTTCGGCGGGTTGCCGGCCAGGTCGGCGATGGTCTCGTCCTTTACGATGCGGCCGCGGGGCAGGTCCTTGCCCTGCGCTTCCAGTTCGCGCCAGCGGGCCAGCGCCTTCAGGCGGCCGAGCACCTCGGGCTTGCGGCTGTTGATGCGGATGCGCTGCCAGGCGAGATCGGGATCGTTGAAATAGTTGGAGGGGTTCCCGATCCGCTCCATCTCCTCGTCGAGCCAGTCGCCGCGCCCGGTCTTGCGGAGGCGGTTGAGCATCTTGGGAAAGATCTTGGACAGGTGCGTCACGTCGGCGATGGCGTAATCCAGCTGCCGGCTGTCGAGCGGACGACGGCTCCAGTCGGTGAAGCGCGCGCCCTTGTCGACGCTGATGCCCAAATAGGCGTCGACGAGATTGGAGTAGCCGACCTGCTCGCCCTGACCGAGCGCCATGGCCGCGACCTGCGTGTCGAACAGCGGGTGGGGCGTCTTGCCGGTCAGGTTATAGACGATCTCCAGATCCTGCCCGCCGGCATGGAAGACCTTCAGCACGTCCTCGTTCTCGACCAGCAGGTCGAGCAGGGGCTTGAGGTCGATGCCCGGCGCCATCGGGTCGATCGCGGCGGCTTCCTTGTCGTCGGCGATCTGGATCAGGCACAGCTCTGGGTAATAGCTGTTCTCGCGCATGAACTCGGTGTCGACGCAGACATAGTCCGCGGTGGCTAGGCGCGCACAGAGATCGGCAAGGGCGGTGCTGTCGGTGATCAACGGATGGATGTGCATCGCATGCCCATAGGCGGTGCTGCGGGTTGACAAAAGGGGGATGGGGAGGGAAGCGGCGGGCCTGCCTTTCCTCGCCGGTTCAGCATGGGCCGGGGATTTCGCGTTCAGAGCGTCGTGCTTGCGAAATCCCGGCTCCCGCTGGGCGGCGCAATCTAGAGATTGCACTATGCACGCCTATCGTACGCACAACTGCAGCCAGCTGGACGCCGACAACGACGGCCAGGAAGTCCGCCTGTCGGGTTGGGTGCACAGGAAGCGCGACCACGGCGGCGTGCTCTTCATCGACCTGCGCGACCATTACGGCATCACCCAGATCGTCGCGGACAGCGATTCGCCGGCGCTGCCGACGCTCGAGTCGCTGCGCGCGGAATCGGTCGTGACCATCGACGGCATGGTGAAGCGCCGCAGCGAGGCGACGGTCAACCCGAACCTCGCCACCGGCGAGATCGAGGTGTTCGCGCGCGCCGTGACCGTCCAGTCGATGGCCCAGGAACTGCCGATGCCGGTGGCGGGCGACGCGGAATATCCCGAGGACATCCGCCTGCGCTATCGCTTCCTCGACCTGCGTCGCGAGAAGGTGCACGCCAACATCATGCTGCGCGCGCAGGTGATCGCGTCGCTTCGCCGTCGCATGATCGACCAGGGCTTCACCGAGTTCCAGACGCCGATCCTGACCGCTTCGTCACCGGAAGGCGCCCGCGACTATCTGGTGCCGAGCCGCGTCCACCCGGGCAAGTTCTACGCGCTTCCGCAGGCGCCGCAGATGTTCAAGCAGCTGCTGATGGTTGCCGGCTTCGACCGCTATTTCCAGATCGCCCCCTGCTTCCGCGACGAGGATGCCCGCGCCGACCGTTCGCCGGGTGAGTTCTACCAGCTCGACTTCGAGATGAGCTACGTCACGCAGGACGACGTGTTCGCCGCGATCGAGCCGGTGCTGCACGGCGTGTTCGAGGAATTCGCAGACTGGCAGGGCAAGGGCCGCACCGTCAGCGCGCTGCCGTTCAAGCGTATCCCGTACCGCGAATCGATGCTGAAGTACGGCAACGACAAGCCCGACCTTCGCAACCCGCTGATCATCACCGACGTGTCGGAGCTCTTCAAGGGCTCGGGCTTCGGCCGTTTTGCGTCGATCGTGGAAGCGGGCGACGTGGTGCGCGCGGTGCCAGCACCGGGCACGGCCGAAAAGAGCCGCAAGTTCTTCGACGACATGAACAGCTGGGCCCAGTCCGAGGGCTTCGCCGGCCTCGGCTATGCCACGCGCAAGGGCGGCGAGTGGGGCGGTCCAATCGCCAAGAACCATGGCGAGGAAGGCATGGCCAAGATCGCCGAGGCGCTGGGTCTCGGCCCGGACGACGGCCTGTTCTTTGCGGCCGGCAAGGAGACGCAGGCCGCCAAGCTAGCGGGCCTCGCCCGCACCCGCGTGGCCGACCAGCTCGGCCTGATCGACGACAGCCGCTTCGAATTCTGCTGGATCGTCGACTTCCCGATGTTCGAGTATGACGAGGACGCGAAGAAGGTCGACTTCAGCCACAACCCCTTCTCGATGCCGCAGGGCGAGCTGGAGGCGCTGGAGAGCAAGGACCCGCTCGACATCCTGGCCTATCAGTACGACATCGTCTGCAACGGCATCGAGCTGTCATCGGGCGCGATCCGGAACCACCGTCCGGAGATCATGTACAAGGCGTTCGAGATCGCCGGCTATTCGCAGGCGGACGTCGACGCGAACTTCGCGGGCATGATCAACGCGTTCAAGTATGGCGCCCCGCCGCACGGCGGCTCGGCACCGGGCGTGGATCGCATCGTCATGCTGCTGGCCGACGAGCCGAACATCCGCGAGGTCATCACCTTCCCGATGACGCAGAAGGCCGAGGACCTGATGATGGGCGCGCCGAGCTTCGTCTCGAACAAGCAGCTGCGCGAGCTCAACATCCGGGTGACCGCGGACACGGCGAAGAAGGACACCGCCGAAGCCGTGGCGCCGAGCGCGGCAGGCTGATTTCGAGCCCGCCGGCGCGTCAGGCGCGCTGGCGGGTCCGGAACGGCACGGGGGCTCGCGCGCTTGTAGCGGCATGACCCTCTGCCTTTCCGATCACGAGACCGGCGCCAAATACCATGGCGACTATGACGAGGATTTGAAGGCGCTTCAGAAGCGGCTCCAGCACATCCAGGTCGCGCACATCGTGCATGGCCGCTCCGCTATCGTCATGTTTGAAGGTTGGGATGCTGCGGGCAAGGGTGGGATCATCCAGCGGCTGACCGCCCGCTGGGACCCTCGGCACTTTCAGGTCCATCCCGTCGCGGCTCCAACGGACGAAGAGCGCGCCCGCCATTTCCTCTGGCGGTTCTGGCGGGATCTTCCGCCGGCGGGCTCGATCGCGCTGTTCGATCGCAGCTGGTATGGACGCGTGCTGGTGGAGCGGGTGGAGAGGCTCGCTACCTGCCACGCATGGCAGCGCGCCTATGGCGAGATCAACGCGTTCGAGGCGCAGCAGGTCGAGTCCGGCACCACGCTGGTGAAGCTGTTCGTACATGTGACGCAGGAGGAGCAGGACGAGCGGCTGCGCGCGCGGATCGAGGATCCCTGGAAACGTTGGAAGACGGGGCCAGACGATTTCCACAACCGCAGCCGGCGGGCGGACTATCTGGAGGCAATGGCGGAAATGTTCGCCCGCACCAACGCGCCGCAGGCGCCATGGATCGCGATCGACGGAAACAACAAAAAAGCGGCCCGGATCGCGGCACTCACCGCGATCGCCGAGCGACTGGAAAGGGCGGTTCCGATGGATCCGCCGCCGCTGACCGGCGAGTTGGCCACCCTCAGGGACCAACTCGCCGGCGGTTAACGATCAGGCTGCCGAGAAGACGTCATTCTCGTCGCGGACGCGCAGCTTGCCGTCGGCGATCGCGAACACTGCGCCATGAATGCTCAGGCGGCCGTCTTCGACCCGTTCCTTGACGAACGGGAAGGTCATCAGATTGGCCATGGAAACGCGGACGCCTTCCTGCTCCAGCGCGGCCTGGCCCTCGGGGCCGTCACCATATTGCGCGAGAACGCGGTCGCGAGCTTCGTCGAGCAGGTCGATCCAGTGGGCGACAAAGCCGCCTTCGCCGGGCGCCGCGTGCTCCAGGCTGCGGGTAAGCGCTGCGTTGACGCCGCCGCAGGCACCGTGGCCCATGACGAGGATTTCTTCGACTTCGAGCTTGGTCACGGCGAATTCGAGTGCCGCGGAAACGCCGTGGCGGCCCCCGCCGACTTCGAACGGCGGCACCAGGTTCGCTACGTTGCGAACCACGAACACTTCGCCTGGGCGGGTGCCGAACACGGTCGCCGGATCGACTCGGCTGTCCGAGCAGGCGATGATCATCACCCGCGGGGACTGGCCCGTCTTGAGCTCCGCCCAGCGCTCGCGTTCTTCCTGCCATTCACCGCCGCGGAAGCGGTAATAGCCTTCGATGAGGTCGGTCATGCGTGTCATAGGGGTCGGACTATCAAAGCGCGCGGAGAGAGGCGAGTAACAAACGATTTCTGCGCGCGGCCTTTCGCGTGCGCCCAGGGCAAGCCCGCTTGCGGCGCTCGGCGGTTGTGGGAGCGCCCCGCGAGCGCTATCTGGCGCCCATGAACGAGATGACGCCGCTCGCCCGCCCGCCCCGCGAACGCAAGCCCGACTGGATCCGCGTCAAGGCGCCGACTTCGGCCGGTTTCGCCGCGACGCGCGCGCTGATGCGGTCCAAGAGCCTGACGACCGTCTGCGAGGAAGCGGCGTGCCCGAACATCGGCGAATGCTGGTCGAAGAAGCACGCGACGGTGATGATCCTGGGCGACACCTGCACCCGGGCCTGCGCCTTCTGCAACGTGAAGACCGGCATGCCGCGCGCCGTCGACCCGATGGAACCGCAGAACGTTGCCGATGCCGCCGCGCAGATGGGGCTGAACCACATCGTCATCACCTCGGTCGATCGTGACGACCTGCCGGACGGCGGTGCGAAGCAGTTCGTGAAGGTGATCGAGGCGATCCGCAACGCCAACCCCACGACGACCATCGAGATCCTGACGCCGGACTTCCGCAACAAGCATGAGGCGGCGGTCGAGGCGATCGTTGCCGCGCGGCCGGACGTCTATAACCACAATCTGGAGACGGTGCCGCGGCTTTATCCGACGATCCGCCCGGGCGCGCGCTACTACGCGTCGCTGCGGCTGCTGGAGAGCGTGAAGAAGCTCGATCCGTCGATCTTCACCAAGTCCGGCGTGATGCTGGGCCTGGGCGAGGAGCGGCTTGAGATCCACCAGGTGATGGACGACATGCGTTCGGCCGACATCGACTTCCTGACGATGGGCCAGTATCTGCAGCCCACGCCGCGGCATGCGAAGGTGGCTGAGTTCGTGACGCCAAAGGCGTTCGATGCCTATGCCGCGATTGCACGCGCCAAGGGATTCCTGCTGGTCGCTTCCTCGCCGCTCACGCGGTCGAGCTATCACGCGGGCGACGACTTCGAGAAAATGCGCGCCGCACGTGAGGCCAAGCTCGGCGTGGCGCGGGGCTGAACGCAATGCCGCGCCATTCCGAAACGCGCTATCTCCCCTACACGCCGGAACAGATGTTCGAGCTCGTCGCGGACGTCGGTCGCTACGGCGAGTTCCTGCCTTGGGTGAGCGCGACGCGTGTCCGCTCGAACAGCGAAAGCGAGATGGTTGCCGACATGGTCGTCGGCTTCAAGGGCCTGCGTGAGACCTTCACCTCGAAGGTTTCCAAGGAGCGGCCGGGCCACATCCGCGTCGACTATCTCGACGGACCCTTGAAGTATCTGAACAACGACTGGAAGTTCCGGTCGGACGGGCAGGGCGGCACGCTGGTCGACTTCTGCGTCGATTTTGCGTTCAAGAACCGCATGTTCGAACTTCTCGCCGGGCAGGTGTTCGATCGTGCGCTTCGCAAGATGATCGGCGCATTCGAGGAACGCGCCGCCGTGCTTTACGGCGCGGGGGGTAGTTCCTCCTCGAGCCCGACGCCCGGCAGCAGCAGTTCGAGCGCCCACAGCGCTGCCTGAAGCCGCACATCCCCGCGGTCTGCCGCGGGGAAATGGCGCGAGTCGGCCATCACGTGCTGGGGATCACCGCCGCGTTCGGCGCGTGCGAACACCACCGTTCCCACCGGCTTCTTCTCCGTTCCGCCGCCGGGGCCGGCGACACCGGTGATCGCTACGCCGACATCGGCATCGGTCACTTCGATCAGCCCCTGTGCCATGCTCCAGGCGGTCGCGATCGACACGGCGCCGAACGTCTCCAGAACGTCGGTGCTGACGTTCAGCACCTTCGCCTTCAGTTCATTGGAATAGGTGACGAGCCCGCCTTCGAACACTTCGGAGGAGCCGGGAATGGCGGTGATCGCCGCCGAGACGAGGCCGCCGGTGCAGCTTTCCGCAACGGCAATGCGGCGGCCGGCAGCACGGTTTTCCTCGACCACGCGGCGGGCGGCCTCAACGAGCGGGGAGGGGAGAATGGTATCCATCTTCTTATTCCTTGCCAGCCGGGCAGACCGGCAGGCGCATCATCGGGCGCGGGCTTGCAGCGTCGGCCTGCGCGAACAGCACGAGCAGTGCGGCGGTGTTCCGAGCCGGGAGCGGCTGCACCAGCGTCACCGCCCGTTCCACGGTGGGGCAGTCCTTCGCCTTCAGGTCGCCCGTGACGAGGGGCGCGACCAGCGCTCCGATCATCGGCTTGGCAAAGGCGGAGTCGAGCATCTGGCTCACGTCCGGACCAGCGATCTTGAGCAGCGCTTTGCGAGCCTCCGGCCACGCACGCTCGGACTCCGCCTCATATTTCGAGAGGAGCGCACCGCTCGTCTGCCGCAGCAGGGCTGTCGCCGGCAACGTGGCCGCGCAACGCTGCCCCGTCTGCCGGATCAGGTCAGGGGCGACGAACAACACCAGCGCCTCCGCTTCGGTACGGGTGACACAGGCGTTGGTCTGCGCCTGCGCAGTTCCTGCCGTCGCGAGTAGCGCAGCCAGCGCCGCTGAGAAAAAGGGCTTCATCCTACCTCCGGGATCCGAACGGTGGCGATCGCCTGGGCGGCGATGCCTTCGGCGCGGCCGGTGAAACCCAGCCGCTCCGTGGTGGTTGCCTTGATGCTCACCTGCTCCTCGGAAAGCACCAGCAGGTCTGCGATCCGGGTGCGGATCGCCTCGCGATGCGGTCCGATCTTCGGAGCCTCGCAGATCAGTGTCAGGTCGACGAAGTCGATGATCCCGCCCTTCGCGCGGATCAGATCGGCGGCGTGAACCAGAAAACGGTCGGACGCAGCCCCCTTCCACTGCGGGTCGCTGGGGGGGAAGTGCGTGCCGATGTCACCGGCGCCGATCGTCCCCAGCAATGCGTCGGTGAGGGCATGGAGCCCCACGTCTGCGTCGCTGTGGCCGGAGAGGCCGCGGTCATGCGGGATCCGGATGCCGCCGAGCCACAGTTCCTCGCCCGCCTCGAGTCGGTGGACGTCATAGCCGGTGGCGCTGCGGACGCGGAAGCGCGCCGCAGCGCGCACTTCGGCCGCGGCAAAGTCGCCGGGATAGGTGACTTTCTCGAGCATGATATCTCCCATCACCGGCACGACCTTGCCTCCGGCGGCGCGCAGCAGTTGTGCGTCATCTGTCGGCTCGATCTCCGCAGCCCAGCCGCGGTGCGCCGCGAGAATAGCGGAAAAGGCGAATGCCTGCGGTGTCTGGACACGCACCAGTTCTTCGCGCGGCACGACCTCGCCAAGCGCATAGCCGACGGCCCGTGCGACGGTGTCCGGCACCGACAGCACCGGCACTGCGCCCGGCGCAGCATCCAGCGCGCTCAGCAGCCGGTCTATGACGTCGGCGTTCAGGAACGGACGCGCCGCATCGTGGATCAGCACCCGGTCGGCGCCACCCGTCGCCGCGATCGCCTCCAAACCTGCGAGCACCGACAGACGGCGCGTGGCGCCGCCTGCGACGTGGGGCACGGGGCCGAGAGCGGCTTCCAGCGCCTCCACCTGATCGGCACCCGTCACCACCAGAACGTGATCGATCGCAGGGTGGCCGGCGAGGGCGGCATGGCTGTGCGCCACCATCGGCCGACCGGCGACCGTTGCGAATTGCTTGGGAAGCGCGCTGCCCGACCGTTCGCCACGACCTGCGGCGACGATCAGCGCGACCGTGCGATGGCCGTTCATGCGGCGCCGGTTAGCGCAAGCGGCTGCGCGCCGCCAGCCTTGCCTAGTGCGGCCCAGTCGCGTACAGGCTGCCCGTTTTTCAGGCACATCCGATGCAGACCCTCGCTCCCATCCAGATCGGTCCCGTGACCGTCTCCGCGCCGGTGATCCTCGCGCCCATGACGGGCGTAACCGATCTGCCGTTCCGACGCATCGTGCGCCGATACGGCTCCGGCCTCAACGTCACCGAGATGATCGCCAGCCAGGCGGCCATTCGCGAGACGCGCCAGTCGATCCAGAAGGCAGCGTGGGATCCGGCCGAAGAGCCGGTGTCGATGCAGCTGGTCGGCTGCACGCCGGCGGAGATGGCCGAAGCCGCGAAGCTCAGCGAGGAGCGTGGCGCGGCGATCATCGACATCAACATGGGCTGCCCGGTTCGCAAGGTGACGAACGGGGATGCCGGGTCGGCGTTGATGCGCGATCTGAAACTTGCCGCGGCCTTGATCGACGCGACGGTGAAGGCCGTGAAGCTGCCCGTCACGGTCAAGATGCGGATGGGCTGGGACCACAGCAGCCTCAACGCGCCCGAACTCGCCCGGATCGCCCAGGATCTCGGCGCGCGGATGGTGACGGTCCACGGCCGCACCCGCAACCAGATGTACAAGGGCGAGGCGGACTGGGCGTTCATCCGCGGCGTGAAGGACGCCGTGTCGATCCCGGTGATCGCGAACGGCGACATCTGCTCGGTCGAGGATGCGCGCAAGGCGCTCGATCAGTCCGGCGCCGATGGCGTGATGATCGGTCGCGGCGCCTATGGACGCCCCTGGCTCCTGCGGCAGGTGATGGACGCGCTGACGGACGGAACCGAGCGGGCGGACCCGACTCTCGACGAGCAATGTCTCCTGATTGCAGAGCATTACGAGATGATGCTGGAGCATTATGGCACCGAAGTGGGTGTGAACATGATGCGCAAGCACATCGGTTGGTACACGCGCGGCCTGCATGGGTCCGCCGAGTTCCGCAACAAGGTGAACCAAGAGGCGGATCCGGCCGTCGTCCGGCGGATGCTGGCCGAGTTCTACGCCCCCTGGCGCTCCCGCGCGGCTGCTTGAGCCGTATCGACATGACAAGCGGCACTGCCGCACCGTCCATTGGAGAGCCAGGGCCGGCGGACTGGTTCGCGGCGCTGCCGGTCGCCGCGCTGGTGGTGCGACCGGATGGAACCGTCGCCCACGCGAACAGCGCGTGCGAAAGCCTGCTGAACCATTCGGAACGCGCGATGCAGGGCCAGCCGGTCGATCTGCTTGTCCGGCTCCCGGCCGGGCCCGCGGCACGGCGGGACGGGCACGGATTCGCCGCATATGACGTTGAACTCGTGCTCGATCGCACAGGGCCGGTGCGCGCCGACTATGTCGAGGGGGCACTGCCGGAGCAGCCGGGTTGGCGCATCGTCACCATCCATCCGGAGGGGGCGTCGCGCCGCTTTGCCAGTGCGGGCGAACGGGGCGGGGCCCGAGCCGCGATCGGCGCTGCCGCGATGCTCGCGCACGAGATCAAGAATCCGCTTTCGGGGATCCGGGGCGCGGCGCAGTTGCTCGCGCAGGTGGGACAGGAGGAGGAGCGGCGGGAGCTCACCAGCCTGATCACCGCCGAGGTCGACCGAGTCGCCGCGCTGATCGACCGGATGGAGGACTTCACCGATCAGCGGCCCCGGACACTCGAAGCGCGCAACATTTATCCGTTGATCGCGCATGCGCGGCAGATCGCTGCTGCGGGCTTCGCGAGCAGGATCCTCATCGAGGAGCGGTTCGATCCCTCGCTGCCTGATGTGCTGCTCGAGAGCGACGCCTTTGTGCAGTTGTTGCTCAACCTCCTCAAGAACGCCGCTGAGGCACTGGGCGAAACGGCGGCGCCCCGGATCACGCTGGCGACGGCCTATCGGCATGGCGTCTCCGTGAGCGGGGGGCGCGGCAAACCAAGCCGGCCGCTGCCGATCGAGTTGTGCGTGATCGATAACGGTCCTGGCGCGCCTCCCGATCTGGCGGAGCATCTGTTCGAACCCTTTGTCTCCGGAAAGCGGGAGGGACGTGGACTCGGGCTGCCGCTGGTGGAGAAGCTGGTCGGCGAGCTTGGAGGCGTGATCCGCTACGCCCGCGAAGGGGAGCCGCCCTCGACCGTCTTCCGTATCCTCTTGCCGAGAGCACCCGACGCATGATCGACGCCTCCGTTCTGGTCGTGGACGATGACGCGAGCATTCGCACCGTCATCGCGCAGGCGCTGCGGCGCGACGGCTATCGGGTCTCCGCCGCTGCCTCCCTTACGCAGCTTCGAGCGGAGATCGGGGCTGCGCTACCGGACGTGCTGATCACCGATGTCGTCCTGCCGGATGGAGACGGGCTGGAGATGGCGACCAAGCTGCGGGCCGAGCACCCCGGCCTGCCGATCATCGTGCTCTCTGCGCAAAACACACTGACGACGGCGGTGCGGGCGAACGAGGCCGGCGCGTTCGACTATCTTCCCAAGCCCTTCGACCTGGACGTTCTCGGAATGGCGGTGAAGGCGGCGCTCGCTCGGCGTACCAGCGCACCCGCGGACCCGGGCGAGGCGATCGACGCCAATCTTCCGCTGATCGGGCGTTCGCCCGCGATGCAGGACGTATATCGCGTGATCGCCCGGGTGGTGTCCAGCGATCTGACGGTGCTGATCTCCGGCGAGTCCGGAACGGGCAAGGAACTCGTCGCCCGCGCCCTGCACGACCTCGGCCCGCGACGCCGCGCTCCCTTCATCGCGCTCAACATGGCGGCGATCCCGCGCGAGCTCATCGAAGCGGAGCTGTTCGGGCACGAGCGCGGCGCCTTCACCGGCGCTGCCCAGCGCGTCGCCGGCAAGTTCGAGCGGGCCGCGGGCGGTACGCTGTTTCTCGACGAGATCGGCGACATGCCGATGGAGGCACAGACGCGCCTCCTGCGCGTGCTGCAATCGGGTGAGTTCACGACCGTCGGCGGCGCCCGAACCATCCGCGCGGACGTTCGCATCGTGGCGGCCACCAACCGGGACCTTGCGTCCCTGGTGCAGGCGAATGCGTTCCGCGAAGACTTGTTCTATCGTCTGAACGTGGTGCCGGTTGCCCTGCCGGCGCTGCGGGAGCGGCGGCAGGACATAGCGCTGCTTGCTCGGCATTTCCTGAACCGCGCAGCCGAGGAAGGGCTTCCGCGCCGATCTCTCTCCGCAGACGCCGTAGCGGCGCTGGAGGGGCATGACTGGCCGGGCAACGTTCGCGAGCTCGAGAACCTGATGCGGCGCTGCGCGGTCTTGGGCCGCGACGAGCGGATCAGCGCCGACGAACTCCGCGGTTCCTTCGGCGACGCTACGCGCAGCCTTGCGCCTGCCGATGGGGAAGGGGCGATCGACGGGGCGGTCCGCGCCTTTCTCCGGCGCCTCGCCAACGATAGCCCGCAGGCACTCGACGACGGTACCCTCTACGACCGGGTGATCGCAGAGGTCGAGCGTCCGTTGATCGAGGCGATGCTGGAGCGGCACGGCAACAACCAGTTGCGGGCTGCGCGGGCGCTGGGGATCAACCGCAACACGCTGCGCAAGCGCCTGGATGACCTGGCAATCGAGCCGGGAATGGCGCGAACGCCTCCCCGCTGAGCAGCCACCATCCGTCCGACGCGGACGATTATGTGTTTTCTCGGCAACAGTAACGTTGTACGCCATGACGGATGGTCAATGGCGCGAGGATGGAGAACAGGCGGAGCTTCACGCTCCCGACCCGCTTCGTTCCAGCCATAGAGTTCGGCGTTCTGGCAATCGCCATCGCGGTGGGGGTCGGCAGCTACTTCGTCCTGTCCGGAGGAGAGCGGCAGCATCTGCTCACCCCTCCGGTGATGGCGCTGCTCCTCGTCTCCAACCTGCTGCCTTGCATGGCGCTGCTGGTGTTGCTGGGGCGCCGCGCGGCCAAGAAGCGCGCAGCGTCGATCGGCGGAGGCGGCGCGCTGCACGTGCGCCTCGTCGCGATGTTCTCGCTGCTGGCGAGCGTCCCCATGCTGCTGGTCACCATCTTCGCATCGCTGCTGTTCCAGACGGGCGTGGAGTTCTGGTTCTCCGACCAGGCGCGCAGCATGCTGGTCGATGCCCGCGCGCTGACGCAGGAAAGCTACCGGCAGATCCTCAGCTACGTCCGCAACGAAGTCGTGACCATGGCGGGCGACCTCGGCCCGGTCCTCCGGGAGTATCCGACGGACCAGTTGGAGGTGCAGCAGTTCTTTGCACAGCAGGCCTACTACCGGAACCTGTCGGAAGCGGTCATCTTCTCCATCTCTCCCAAGGGAGAACTTCAGACACAGCTCTTCTACAACCCCACGGATCGCGATCTCTCGACGGAGTTCGACATGGGCCGGGTCCGCGCGCTGTCGAATAGCGACGCCATAACGGACATCAAGAACGGGCGATCGCGGTCGGTCACTCGGATTCCCGGCGTCGACAACCTGTACCTGTACGGCGGGCGCGAGTGGGACATGACCAAATACCTGGCCTTGTCCGGCCGCGCGGAGACGATGCTGAAGAGTTACCAGGCATTTCTCGGCAGATCCGGCTCGATCCAGTTGCGGTTCAACATCTCGCTGTTCGTCATCTCCCTGATGATCGTGGGGCTCGCGGTCTGGGTGGCGCTGGTCGTGGCGGATCGCCTCGTGCGCCCCGTGGGGGAACTGGTGCAAGCCGCAGACCGGGTTGCCGGGGGCGACCTGACCGCGCGCGTCGCCATTCCACGGCGGATGGACGAGATCGGCACCCTCGCAACCGCCTTCAACCTGATGACCCAGCGGCTGAACGAGCAGACCAGCGCCCTGGTGAAGGCGAACGAACAGATCGACAGCCGACGCGCCCTTATCGAGGCGGTGATGTCCGGCGTCAGCGCCGGCGTCATCTCGGTCGGGCCCGATCGCGCCATCCGTGTGATCAACGCCTCTGCTGCCAATCTGCTGGGCATTGATGCGGCAGCGGCAGTCGGAAAACCGCTTGCTGCCGTGGCTGCCGAACTCGACGCGACGCTCGCAGGGGATGCTCGAGAGGCGATCGTCCAGCTGCAGGCGCGGGGAGAGGCGAAGACGCTGGCCGTCAAGATCACGCGGGACGACGGCAGCTTCATCCTGACCTTCGACGACATCACCCAGCAGTTGCTGGACCAGCGTCGCGCCGCCTGGTCGGACGTGGCGCGCCGCATCGCGCATGAGATCAAGAACCCGCTCACTCCGATCCAGCTCGCCGCCGAGCGGCTCAAGCGGCGGTATGGCCGGCAGATCGAGAATGACGACGGTACCTTCGCAAAGCTGACCGATACGATCGTGCGGCAGGTGGGCGACCTGCGCCGGATGGTCGACGAGTTCTCGTCTTTTGCCCGCATGCCCAAGCCCGTCTTCCACGAAGAGTCGATGCTCGACATCGCGCGCCAGGCCGTGTTCCTGCACGAAGTTGCCCATCCCGACATCACCTTCACCCTGGTCGCGGAGGATGGACTCCCGCCCGTCGTCTGCGATCGCCGCCAGTTCGGCCAGGCGCTCACCAACATCGTCAAAAATGCCGTCGAAGCGGTTGAGGGGCGGCCGGAAAACGCGCCCAAGGGGGAGATCTGCGTCAGCCTCCAGGAAATCGGCGCTGGTCAGTTGCAGCTGACGGTCAGCGACAACGGGATCGGCCTTCCGGTGGAGCGGGATCGGATCGTCGAGCCGTACATGACCACGCGTGCACGGGGCACGGGCCTTGGCCTGGCCATCGTCAAGAAGATCGTCGAGGAGCATTTTGGCAACATCAGCTTCGGCGATCGACTCGGGGGCGGCACCGTCGTCACCATCACACTCGACCTGAACGTCCTTGCAGCACTGGAGGGAGAGGGGGCAGCTTCCGCTTATACCGGCCCCGAAGAGTCTCAGCGCCAGGCAATGCTTACCCGTAACGGAACACTCCGCTCATGAAGCTCGATATCCTTGTCGTCGATGACGAAACCGACATCCGCGATCTCGTCTCCGGTGTGCTGGAAGACGAGGGCTACGAAACGCGGGGCGCTGCCGACAGCGATGCAGCGCTGGAGGCGATCGCCGCAAGGCGCCCGTCACTGGTGCTGCTCGACGTCTGGCTGCAGGGTTCGCGGCTGGACGGGCTCGAACTGCTCGACGTCATCAAAGAGCGGGATCCCACGCTTCCCGTGCTGGTGATCTCCGGCCACGGCAACATCGACACTGCGGTGGCGGCGATCCGTCGCGGTGCGGTCGACTTCATCGAGAAGCCGTTCGAGGCAGAGCGCCTGCTGTTCCTGGTAGAACGTGCGACCGAAACCGAGCGGCTGCGCCGCGAGGTCGCCTCGCTGCGCGCTTCGGCAGGTCGTGAGGACGACCTCACCGGTAGTTCGGCGGCGATCAATACCGTTCGCGCAACGCTCAAGCGCGTGGCCTCCACCGGCAGCCGCGTGCTCATCACCGGCGGCCCCGGCATCGGCAAGGAAGTCGCGGCCCGCCTGCTTCATGGCTGGAGCCAGCGCACCGCTGCGCCCTTTGTGATCGTAAGCGCCGCGCGGATGACGCCCGAGCGCGTGGAAGAAGAGTTGTTCGGGGTGGAGGAGGGCGGTGAGCTCGTCCGCCCGGGTCTGCTCGAGCAGGCGCATGGCGGCACCTTGTTCCTGGACGAGATCGCCGACATGCCGATTGCGACCCAGGCGCGCATCCTGCGGGTGCTGACCGATCAGAGCTTCACACGCGTCGGGGGCCAGCGCGTCGTCAAGGTGGACGTGCGGGTCGTCTCCGCTACCGCGCGGAACCTGCAGGACGAGATTGCGGAGGGCCGTTTCCGCGAAGATCTCTACTACCGCCTCAACGTCGTTCCGGTGGTGATCCCGGCGCTAACCGAGCGCCGCGAGGACATACCGGCACTGGTGGAGCATTTCGTCGCGCATTACGCCTCCGAGCGGCGGGTGCCGACGCCGGAGGTCGCTCCCGATGCGATGGTGGCGCTGCAATCCTATGAGTGGCCGGGCAACGTCCGCCAGCTGCGCAATGTCGTCGAGCGCACCGTGATCCTCGCGCCGGGCAACCGCATTGGCCGGATCGACGTGGACCTGCTTCCTCCGGAAGTGCTCGGCACGCCGGGCGAGGGGAGCGGCGGGCTGGGCGCCAACGCCATCATGGGAGCGCCCCTCCGCGAGGCGCGGGAGTCGTTCGAGCGGGAATACCTGCGCGTGCAGATCCGGCGCTTCTCAGGGAACATCTCGCGCACTGCGAGCTTCATCGGCATGGAGCGTTCGGCGCTTCATCGGAAACTGAAGTTGCTCGGCATCACCGAAACCCGGGGCGACGAGTAGCATGGTGGACGCGGCCGCTTCCGCGTCCTAAGTCAGCCCCGCACCGTCGCGGGGACGGGGCAATGCGGGGGAACCCGCCAAAAACAAAGGGCAGGACATGGCCGAGAAGCAGAGCTCGCTCCAGGATCTCTTCCTCAACGCGCTTCGGCGCTCCAAGACACCAGTAACGATGTTCCTCGTGAAGGGCGTGAAGCTGCAGGGCATCGTCACGTGGTTCGATAATTTTTCGGTGCTGCTGCGGCGCGACGGACAGTCGCAGCTGATCTACAAGCACGCCATCTCCACCATCATGCCCGCAGGGCAGGTCGATCTTGACCCGATCGTGGCTGCCGCTGCGGAGCAAAGCTCGCGCAACGCGCTGCTTCAGGAGATCTTTCTGAACGCGGTTCGGAAGAACCACGAGAGCGTCACCATGTTCCTGGTCAACGGCGTGATGCTGCAGGGGCAGATCGCCGCTTTCGACCTCTTCTGCATGCTGCTGCAGCGCGACGGTGTTTCGCAGCTGGTCTACAAGCATGCCGTGTCGACGATCCAGCCGGCGCATCCGCTGAACTTGGCCGAGGAACAGGCCGGATCGGACGCAGATTGAGCGGCGGGTTCGAACGCGACGTCGAGGAGTTTTCGCGCGGCGCGCGTGCGCTGATCGTGCTCCCGGACATGGGTGGATCGGCGCGCGATGCCGACGCTCGTCTCGCGGAGACGGCGGGGCTCGCGCTGGCGATCGGGGTCGAAGTGCAGGAGCGCGTGGCGCTGCGCGTACGACAACCGCGCGCCGCGACGCTGATCGGCAGCGGACAGGTCGACGCGCTTGCCGAGACGGTCCGCGACCAGGACCTGCAGCTTGCGGTATTTGATGCCGCCCTCACGCCGATCCAGCAGCGGAACCTGGAGAAGGGCCTTGGCTGCAAGGTCATCGATCGCACCGGCCTGATCCTGGAGATCTTCGGCGAACGTGCGCGCACCGCCGAGGGGCGCCTGCAGGTGGAGCTTGCGCACCTGGATTATCAGGCCGGCCGCCTGGTCCGCAGCTGGACCCACCTCGAACGGCAGCGGGGCGGCTTCGGCTTCCTGGGCGGCCCCGGTGAGACGCAGATCGAGGCCGACCGCCGCCTGATCCGCGACCGCATGGCGCGGCTGCGGCGCGAACTCGAGAGCGTGTCGCGCACCCGCGGGCTGCACCGGGATCGCCGGCAGCGGGCGCCTTGGCCTGTCGTCGCGCTGGTCGGCTATACGAACGCCGGCAAGTCTACGCTGTTCAACCGGCTGACCGGGGCGGAGGTGATGGCAGAGAACCTGCTGTTCGCGACGCTCGATCCAACGCTTCGGCAAATCTCGCTGCCGGGCGTGGACAAGGTGATCCTGTCGGACACGGTGGGCTTTGTCTCGGAGCTTCCGACCCAACTCGTTGCGGCGTTCAAGGCGACCTTGGAAGAGGTCGTTTCGGCCGACTTGCTCGTCCACGTCCGCGACATCGCGCATCCGGACACCCAGGCTCAGGCGGATGATGTCGAGGCGGTGCTCTCCGAGATCGGCGTGGACGAATCCACGCCCAGGATCGAAGCCTGGAACAAGCTGGACCTTCTGGAGCCCGACGACCGAACCGAGCTTGAAGGCGAGGCGTCGCGTCGCGACGATGTCGTCGCAATCTCAGCACTGACCGGGGAGGGGGTGGACACGCTCCTTCGCACCATCGCCGATCGCCTGACCCAAGGACATCGGCGCTATCGCATCGCCCTGGCCCCGGAAGACGGCGCCAGCGCGGCGTGGCTGCACGCCCATGGCGAGGTCATCGACCATTGGATGGAGGGTTCAAGCGCCTTGTACGATGTCCGCATGGCTCCGGCGGACTATGAGCGGTTCCTCACACGCTGAGTGAGGACCCGTCTCACTTACGAGCGCTCAGCGGTCTTGGCCGCGGCCCAGAGCGCTTCCTTTTCGTCCAAGGTCAGTTCGGGAAACAACGGTCCCGCATGTGCCTCCATCGCAGCGAAGCGGCGCTCGAACTTGGCATTGGCGCTCCGTAGCGCTGCCTCAGGATCAACGCCGAGGTGCCGAGCCCAGTTCACGACCGCGAAGAGCAGGTCGCCGACTTCCTCTTCCAATTCCGTCGGCGAAGCACCTTCAATTTCAAGCAGTTCCTCGTCGATCTTTACACGGGGACCGCTCGCATCCGGCCAGTCGAAGCCCACGCGTGCGGCCCGCTTCTGGAGCTTTTCGGCGCGGCTGAGCGCCGGCAGGCCGAGCGCGACGCCGCCCAACGCGCCGCCACTTTCGTTCGTCGTCTTTGCGCCGCGCTCCGCCGCCTTGATCGCTTCCCAGCCGGGGCTCGCCGTGGCGTCGCCGAAGATATGCGGATGACGGCGCTCCATCTTGTCGCTGATCGCCGCAACCACGTCCGGCAAGGCGAACTGGCCGGCTTCCTCGGCAATGCGGCTGTGGAACACCACCTGCAGCAGCAGATCGCCGAGTTCTTCCTTTAGGTCCGGGATGTCGCCGCGGGCGATTGCGTCGGCAACTTCATAGGCTTCTTCGATCGTGTACGGCGAAATCGTGGCGAAGGTCTGAGCGCGATCCCATTCGCAGCCATGCTCAGGATCCCGAAGGCGCGCCATGATCCCGACCAACCGCTCGATCATCAAAATGACCCCACTTCCAAAGAATACATCAGACCGGTAATCTGCATTATGTTAACGCGCGGTCGGATATAGAACGAGTGCCGTGCTACCCGAGCCTGTGCTGCCCTCGTTCTCCTCAGCCGTACCACTGAGATAGTGCACGCTTACCATAGCCAGAACGATCACTGCGCCGATGAGCAGCCACGCCAGCAACGAGCGCAGGATCGTACCTCTGCTCGGACGGCGGGCGATCAGCGCGGATCCAGCAAGCACGAGCGCTCCGATGCCCCAGAGCAGCTCGGCGCTGCTCTCCAGGCTCACGCGGCCAGTTCCAAGCCGTCGAAGCCGGGCTCGACGTGCGCAGGCAGCCGGGATCGAAGCGCTCGGTAATCCAGGCTGTGGTCCATGTGGATCAACACCGCTCGCGGATCGCCGCACGCCTTTATCAGCGCCAGCGCCTCGTCCACCGTCGGGTGCGTCGGATGCGGTGCATCGCGGAGCGCATCGACGACCATCAGGTCGCACCCTCGGTAAAGCGCAAGCATCGCGTCTGTCACTTCATTGAAGTCCGTCGCGTAAACGACGGAACGACCACCGCTTTCGAAGCGAAGGCCCGCGGACCGGATCGCTCCATGCGGCTGATCGGTCACGGAAATGTCGATGTCGCCGATCCGCAGCCGGTCGGGGAGCTCCTGCGCGTCGACGGTTGCCCGGTAGCCATTGCGGCCGAAGAAGACGTAGCCGAAGCGCTCCTGCAGCACTGCCAGTGTCTCAGGACGGGCATAGCCGCGTACCGGCTGTCCGCGCAGATGGAATAGCTGCCGCAGGTCGTCGATGCCGTGGCAGTGATCGGCATGGTCGTGGGTCCAGAGCACCGCATCCACGTCTGCCACCTCGGCATCGAGCAGCTGCTGCCGCATGTCGGGACCGGTATCGATCAGGATGCGTGTAGTGTCCGTCTCAACCAGTGCCGACACCCGCGTACGCCGGTTGCGAGGATCGGTCGGATCGCATGCTCCCCAGTCGCCGCCGAGCCGCGGCACGCCCGACGAAGTGCCGGAGCCCAGGATGCGGATCTTCACGCGATCGTTTTCGCAAACAGCGCGTGGAAGTTCGCGCGGGTGGCATCCGCCAGCTCTTCGACATCCTCCCCGCGCAGGTCCGCAAGGAAGCGGCAGGTGTCCGCGACATAGGCGGGCTCGCCCGGACGTCCGCGATGCGGCACCGGCGCGAGGAAAGGCGCATCGGTCTCCACCAGCAGGCGCTCGCGCGGCAGCCATCGTGCCGTCTCCTGGAGTTCGCGCGCGTTCTTGAACGTCACGATGCCGGAAATGGAGATGTAGAAGCCGATATCGAGCGCCTGGCGCGCGAACTCGGCAGTGCCGGTGAAGCAATGGATCACGCCGAGGAAGCTCCCCTTCCCCAGCTCTTCCTTCAGGATGGCGGCGGTATCCGCTTCGGCATCCCGTGTGTGCACTACCACCGGGAGGCCGGTTTGCCGGCAGGCGGCAAGATGGCTGCGGAAGCTCGCTTGCTGCCGGGCGCGATCGGAATGCTCGTAGTAGTAATCCAGTCCGGTCTCCCCGATGCCTACGACGCGAGGATGGGCGGCACGGGCAACAAGCCGCTCAGTATCTACCTCCGGGTAGCTGTCCGCTTCGTTCGGGTGGATGCCGATGGTCGCCCAGACGTCCGGCTCACGCTCTGCGGTGCCGATCACCGCGTCCCACTCGTTCTCACGCGTCGAAATGTTGAGCATCGCCACCACGCCGGCGCTCCGAGCACGTGCCAGCACCTCCGGCTGCTGCTCGAACACACCCTTGTAGTTCAGGTGGCAGTGGCTGTCGGCGAGCTTCATGCGGATACCGCAGCCTCTTCCAGCGCGAGCCGCGGGAAGATCGGTGCGGGCGGAGCAATGCGGAAGTCCACGTCCGCCGCACGGATGTACCAGTCGGAGTCAGCGAGCGCGCCATGATCGCGCGCATCTTGGCCCAACTGGTCGAGCACACGACCGGCCGAGGTGGGGATCACCGGCCATACCAGGATTGCAAGATTGCGGATGGCCCGCACCAGCGTTCCAAGCACGGCATGCATCCGCTCCGGGTCGGTCTTGCGCAGCGACCAAGGCGCTTGTGCGTCGATATACTGGTTGCAGGCGAACACCCCCCGCATCCAGCTTTCCAGTGCCTGGCCCAGGGAAAGGGCGGCGAACTCTTCGCGAAATGCGGCGCCTGCCTCCGCCACCTGCGCGAGCAAAGCGTCGTCGGCGGGGTCACTCCGACCGGGCAACGGCAGCACGCCGTCCAGGTTCTTGGCGATGAACGACAAGGTGCGCTGGGCGAGATTCCCGAAGCTGTTCGCGAGATCGGCGTTGGCACGCGTGACGATCGCCTCGTCCGAGAAGGTTCCGTCCTGGCCGAAGCTGATGTCGCGCAGCAGGAAGTATCGCAGGGCATCGACACCGTACAAGCCTGCAAGGGCCATCGGGTCGATGACGTTGCCGGTCGACTTGGACATTTTCTCCCCGCGGTTGAGGAGGAAGCCATGGCCGAATACCTGCCGCGGCAGTGCAAGCTTAGCGGACATCAGGAAGGCGGGCCAATAAACCGCATGGAAGCGGACGATGTCCTTTCCGATCAGGTGCAAATCGGCGGGCCAGAAGCGCGCCATGTCCCCACCATCCGGATAGCCGGCGCCCGTGAGGTAATTGGTCAGTGCGTCGACCCAGACGTACATGACGTGGCCGGGGCTCCCCGGCACCGGCACGCCCCAGTCGAAGCTGGTACGCGACACCGACAAGTCGGCGAGCCCTCCCTCGACGAAGCGCAGCACTTCGTTGCGCCGGCTCTCGGGCTGGATGAACTCCGGATGCGCCGCATAGAAATCGAGCAGCGGCTGCTGGTACTTGGAAAGCCGGAAGAACCAGGTCTCCTCGGCGGTCCACTCGACAGGGGTCCCCTGCGGCGAAAGGCGAACGCCCCCTTCCCCGTCGGTCAGTTCCTTCTCTTCGTAGAACGCCTCGTCGCGAACGGAATACCAGCCCTCGTAGCGCGACAGATACAGGTCGCCGGCATCGGCCATTGCCTGCCAGATCGCCTGGCTGGCCGCATAGTGCGCAGGCTCCACGGTACGGATGAAGCGATCATAGGAGATGTCAAGCCTGTCCGCCATCTCATGGAAATAGCTCGACATTTCGTCGGCAAGCGCGCGCACTTCCATGCCCCGCTTGCGTGCGGTCTGCATCATCTTGAGGCCGTGCTCGTCGGTCCCGGTCTGGAAGCGGACGTCGCGGCCCGCCTGGCGGTGAAAACGCGCGATCGCGTCGGCGGCGATCATCTCATAGGCGTGGCCGATGTGCGGCTTGCCGTTGGGATAATGGATCGCGGTGGTGATGTAATAGGGCTCGGCCATGCCGTGTCCCTAGTGCATCGCTCCGCGCGATTGAAGCCCGTCCTGCTCTGCGAGACGCGCAAGAATGCCGCCCATCTCGAACACCGTCGCCTGCGCGTCCAGCGAGAGGCCCGGTGCTGCCGCCGCGAGGGCGCGTGCCGCCTCATAGGCGCCCAGCGCCGTGTGCAAGGCGACGCCACTGCGCTCACGCGCTCTGGCAGCGATGAAGCTCGGTGCGCGCTCCAGGAACGCTTCATACCGGTGCTGCGCGGCCTTGCCGCCGAGTGCCTTGGCGAGCTTGCCGCGCAGCGCGTTGCTTGGATCGCCGTCGCGGGCGATCGCCGCCATAGCGCGCTCTAGGGCCGCGACGTCGAGGCCAGCGAAGGCGAGCGCGCGACCGGGCGATCCTTCGCCCCCGCGGACCAGCGCATCGCATTCGACATCGCTCACGTCTGGCATCGCTTCCCGGACGACGGTCCCCACCTCCGCATCCGAAAGCCGCTCGAAGCGCAGCATCCGGCAGCGCGAGCGGATCGTCGGGAGCAGACGGCCGGGCGCATGGCTGATCAGCAGGAAGATCGTGCCGGCGGGCGGCTCCTCGAGGTTCTTCAGAAGCGCGTTGGCAGCTGCGGTCTCCAAGTCGTCGATCGCGTCGATCAGCACCACGCGCCGTTCGGACAGCGACGGCTTGGTCGCGAACATCGGCTGGAGTGCACGCACCTGCGCGATCGGGATACTGCGGGCGAGGTTCTCGTCGGGCTTCGCCGGGTCCTTTGGCTGGCGAGCCATTTCACGATAGTCCGGGTGAGACCCCGCCGCGATCAGCGCCGCGGTTCGGTCCTCCTCGGGAAGCGCGCCTCCGCGAACCGGCACCCGTGGATCGACCGCGTGCGCAAGCAGGCGGCTCGCCGCCACGCGGGCGAAGCTCGCCTTCCCCACGCCCTCCGGCCCCGCCAGGAGCCAGGCGTGGTGCAGCCCACCCCGCTCTGCCGCCGTGAAGAAGGCGTCGTGCGCGGCCCGATTCCCGACGAGTTTAATCATGGCAGGAGGTCAGCGAGCGCATCCATCAGGCGGGCCGTCACGGCTTCGGGCGTTCCCGCCGCATCGACACGGCGGACCCGCGCGGCTTCGCCGTCGGCGATCCGCTCGAAGGTCGCCGCGACTTGGGCGTGGAACTCGGGTCCCCTGGCACCGAACCGATCCGCGACGCCACGATCGCGGACGAGCGCACGCTCCTCCCCCGCCCCTTCGGGAAGGGACAGCAGCAGGGTCCGATCCGGGAGCAGCCCCTTCGAGCCAAAGGCATGCAGCGCGAGAATCGCCGCGTCGTCGATCCCCTGCCCGCCCTGATACGCGCGGGTGCTGTCGATATATCGATCGCACAACACCCATTGCCCCGCCTCGAGCGCGGGACGGATGCGCTTCTCGACGTGATCCGCCCGCGCCGCTGCGAACAAGAGCGCCTCGGCATGCGGGCTCCAGCGCGTCACCTCGCCCTGCATCAGCAGGCCGCGGATCGCTTCCGCGCCTTCGCTGCCGCCCGGCTCGCGCGTAACCACGACGTGCAGGCCCCGCGCTTCCAGCGCGGCAGCCAGGCGGGCGGTCTGGGTCGACTTGCCGACGCCCTCGCCGCCCTCCAACGAGATGAACAGGCCGCTCAAGCGCCGAACAGCGCCATCAGGCCCGCCCAGGCGCGACCGAAGAAGCCGGCCTCGTCCACGTCCTTCTCGGCCACCAGCGGCAGGCGCTGCGGCTCCATGCCGGGCGAGGAGATGACGAGATCGGCGATATGCTGGCCGGCCTTGATCGGCGCCTTGATCGGGCCCTGATATACGACCGTGCCCGTGAGCTCGGTGGCGGCGCCCGCCGGAACCGTGACGGTCAGGTCGCGCGGAGCGACGAGGCCGACGGTGCTGCTGTCACCCAGCTGGACATCGGCGGTTTCGACCAGCTTGCCCTTCTTCGCGATGGGCCGGGCACGCCACGCACGGAAGCCCCACTCCATGAATCGGACCGATTCGGAAATGCGCTGGTTGAAGCTCGTCAGCCCCGCCAGCACCATCACCAGGCGCCGGCCGTTCTGTTCGGCCGAACCGGTGAAACCATAGCCGGCTTCCTCGGTGTGGCCGGTCTTCAGGCCGTCGGCGCCGGCGACGCGCCCGAGCAGCGGGTCACGGTTTGCCTGGGTGATGTCGCTGCCCGCACCCAGCGTCTTGCCCCAGGTGAAGCTCTCCAGCGAATAGAAGCGCTTGTAGAGATCGGGGAATTTCTGGATCGTCGCGGAAGCAAGCGTCGCCAGGTCTCGCGCGCTGACATAGGTGCGGCCTTCATCCGGCCAGCCGTTGGACGTGCCGAAGTGGCTGTTGGTCAGCCCAAGCTCCTTGGCGCGCTGGTTCATCAGGCTCGTGAACGCCTCTTCGGTGCCCGCGACACCTTCGGCCAGGACGACGCATGCGTCGTTGCCGGACAGGGTGATAATCCCCTTCAGCAAATCGTCGACGCTCACCTGCTCGTTGACGGACAGGAACATGGTCGAGCCGGCGGCCGGACCGTGCCAGCGCTGCCAGGTTTCGGGGCGCACCTGGAACTTCTGGTCGAGCTTCAGCTCGCCCTTCTTGATGAGGTCGAACGCCACATAGGCGGTCATCATCTTGGCCATGGATGCCGGCGGCATGCGGCGGTCCGCATCCTTGGCATACAGGATGGCGCCCGAGGACAGGTCCTGGAGATAGGCGACGGGCGCCGGAGTCTCGAACGGGGGCGCAGCGGCTACCGACGGCGTGACGGCGACGGCGGAAAGCAGGACGGCGGTAAGCAGCTTCTTCATCGTAGGGTCCAGGGCCTTAGGTCAGTCGTTGCGAATAACTTTTGCGTCACCATAGCCGCGCGCTGCGGCTTGCGCACGCCCGCGTTCGGCAGCGGCGGTCGTGGGATACGGCCCCATGCGTACGCGGACCAGCGCCCCCGTACGTCGCGTGAAGCCGCCCAGCTCCCGCGCCAGCGCCTCGGCGCGGGCCGCGTTCGACAGCGCAGCCACCTGAACGGCCCAGGCGCCGGTCGCGGGCACGCTGGAGGCGGGTGTAGGTGGCGGAGCAACCGGCGCCGCGGGCAGCGGCGAAACCTGGCTCGGCGGCAGTTCGACGGTCTCGATCGGCTTGGGCCCAGGAGGCGATGGCGGTTGTGGCGATGCCGGCGCCTGAGCCACCGCGCCGATCGCCGGCGTGGATCCCGCGGCCGGCACCGGCGGAAGACGCTTGCGCAACGCCGCCAGCAGCACCTGTGGCGCATCCATCCGCGTCAGGCTCCCTCCTTCGGCTGCGGCACGCTCGTGGGCCGGCGGCACCACCTCCCTCACCCGCACGGCCACCGGCGCCGATCCGACGCCGAGCGCTTGTGCAGCAACCGGCGAGAGGGCCAGAACATAGCCTGGAGCCACGGGGGCGTTCCGGCCCACCTGCATCACCGTCGTGCGGCCGCCGTCGAGCAGCGTGAGCTCGACAAAGCTGCCCGCAGCGAGCGTCGGATGGACGACGAACACGGCGCCGTCGGCGTCCGGCGCGGCCGCCGTATTCGCCCAGCCGACGGCATCGTAGCGAGCCTCGGACGTCGGTGGCGCGGCAGGGAGCGTAGGGACGCTTGGGGGCTGCTGCGGCGCGGGCGGCAGCCCGCTCGCCGCACACCCCGTCAGCAGCAGCACTCCCAACGCGCTAGCGTGCGACTTCATCGGCCAGCAGCCCCACCGACAGCGCGTAGAAGTTCGAGCAGTTGTAATCCAGGATCACCCGGTAGTTCCCGGTCAGGAGATAGGCGGTGTTCCCCGGCCCGTCCGGCTCGAGAAGCGTCGCCTGAATGGTGTCGTCCGGCCAGCGGCCGGATTGCGGGACGACGCCCAGGCGCCGCCACTCGGCCATGCTCCGCCAGCGCGTGTGCCGCTCATGCACGCGGGGGCACCGCGGCGACCGCGTCGGCGAGGTGAGCGAACCGCGGTTCAGGTTGGCGGGGACGTTCACCGCGACACCCCAGGGCTGTCCGGGACGCCAGCCGGCATTGACGAAGTAGTTGCCGATCGAGGCCAAGGCATCGGCTGCGCTGGTCCAGATGTTCGCCCGGCCGTCGCCGTCGCCGTCGCGTGCGAGGCGAAGGTAGATCGACGGCAGGAACTGCGGATAGCCGGTCGCGCCTGCCCAGCTGCCCTTCAGGCTGTCGCGCGGAACCCCGCGGTCGACCATCTTCATGGTCGCGATCAATTCCGGCTCGAACAGCGCGCGACGACGCCCCTCATAGGCGAGGGTCGCGAGCGAGCGCGGCAGGTCGAAGTTGCCGGTGTAGCCGCCGTAGTTGGTCTCATGGCCCCAGATCGCGACCATGATCGATTCGGGTACGCCGGTCTCCTGCTCGATCCGCATCAGCTTCGGGCGCTGTGCGCGATACGCCTCGCGCCCGCGGTTGATGCGGGCGGCGTCGACATGACGGGCCTTGTACGGAGCAAAGGCGGGAACGCTGTTGCTGGTCCCGCCGGGTTGACCGCGGTCCAGTTCCACCACCCGCGGATTGTAGGTGAGCCCGTTCAGCACGGCGCTGATCGCGCGCTCGCTCACACCCTGGGACCGTGCCTTTGCTGCCACTCCCTGGAGATAGGCCTGGAACCCCGCCTCGTCCTGGGCTGCCGCCGAACCGCTGATCGACATCATCGCCGCAAGGGCGAGCAGCCCCTTGCCCCATCTACGCATACTCGGCTCCCGCACGTGAAGCGGCTCTGTGCCACAGCGGAGAGCCCGCGCGAAACCCCTAAGCGTCGAGAGGCTTGCACAAACCCGACCAGCCGCCGTAAGCGCGCTGTGTGCGGAGAGGTGGCCGAGTGGTTTAAGGCAGCGGTCTTGAAAACCGCCGTGGGTTCACGCTCACCGTGGGTTCGAATCCCACCCTCTCCGCCATCACCTCACCGTCACCTTGCCGCTGCACGCTCGTGCGCTCGATCAATCTCGTAGGCCTGGGCCGATGCGCAGTTTGCTTGCCTCTGTGGCCCGCCTCACGGAAGCCTGCGCAATAACAGCGACATTCTTCCTCAGGAGCCGCCGGCCTTGAGGTAGCGGCCCTTACACCAGCGGGATTATGTTGAGCGTCTAACTGGCGGCCGATAGAACGTCGCTGGGAAGACTCCTTGCTTACTTCCAGGCGAACTTCGCAGGTCGGCACGGAAGCCGGCGTCGGCACTCAAGGGTATCTGCATCCCTTGCGTCTTCTCCAGGATGTCGAACAGCTTGCCGCTGAGCCGCTCCGCCAGATCCTCGTGACCCGGCTGCGCTAAGAGATTGTTGTTCTCGTGCGGGTCGGAGGCCAAATCGTAGAGTTCGTCCAGATCCCAGATGCCGTGGAAGTGCATGTACTTGTACCGGTCCTCACGCAGGGCGTGGACGGTCGGCGTCTGGGGGAAGTTGCGCTCCCAGTAGTATTCGTAGAGCAGCTCAGCACGCCAAGGAGCGGCAGGGTCGCGCGCCAGCGGCTGCATGTCGGATCCCGCCATATAGGAGGGCGCCTGCAATCCTGCCGCTGCCAGCAGCGTCGGTGCGATGTCGATGTTCGCCACCACCTGCTCGATGGTGCTGCCGGGCGCGAACAGCGAGGGGCAGCGCATCAGCAACGGCACCCGCATCGACTCCTCATAGGCTGCCCGCTTGTCGATGAGGCCATGCTCGCCGAACATGAAGCCATTGTCGCCCATGTAGACGATCAGCGTGTCGTCGAGTTCGCCGCGTTGCTCAAGAAGGTCCATGATCCGGGCGATGCCCTCGTCGACCGCGAGCAGCGTCTCCATGTAGCGCTTGTAATACTCCGCGATGTCGAGCGTGCCGTGATAGGCATAGTCGACCCCGTGCCAGCTGTTGCGCTGGTTCTCGACCCAGATCGGGCGCCCGGGCATGCCGGGCTTCATGTTCTCGGGGTAGCGGAACGTCTCCTTGTCATAGCGCCCCTTGTGTCGCTCGGCAGGGATGAACTCGGAATGCACCGCCTTGTGCGCGAGGTGCATCATCCAGGGCTTGTTGCGGTCGCGCTTGCCGATCCAGTCGAGCGCATAGTCGGTCAGCTCGTCGGTGATATACCCTTTCTGCGGCACCTTACGGCCGTCGACGTTGAGACCGTCGGCGCTGGGCAGATAGGTGCCCTGGCCCTTGAAGCTCACCCAATGGTCGAAACCGGGCTGCGGCGCATCGCCCTCGTCCCCCATGTGCCATTTGCCGATGAAGGCGGTGTCATAGCCGGCGCGCTGCAGATATTGCGGATAGAAGATCAGCCCGGGTGGGATGGGGTGGTTGTTGTCCACCACCTTGTGCTGGTGCGCATAAAGGCCCGTGAGGATCGACGCCCGCGAAGGCGAGCACAGCGCGGTGGTGACGAACGCGTTGCGAAAATGCGCACCCTCGCGCGCCAGCCGGTCGAGCGTCGGCGTGTCGCCGAAAGCCTGCGCCTTCATGAATCCCATGGCATCGAACCGATGGTCATCGGTGAGCACGAACAGGATGTTCTTGGGCTTGGTGCCGGGGCGGCGCGCCAGCCGAAGGTCTTGCGGGGCGGTGCCCTTCGCGGCCTGAGCTCCCGCTGCCCAGGAATAGAGCCCGAAGGCGCCGCCGCTGCCGGCCAGCAGGACGCCGCGCCGATCGACTGTGTCAGCCATGCATGTCTCCGTCAGATGGGCCGGCGCTCTGGCCGGCCGAGGCTGGTCGTTAGAAGTTGAGGCGCACGCCCCCGAACACACGGCGTCCGGCGTCGAGATAATTGGCCGGCAAGCCCGTTGTGTATTCGACGATCTCGTCGCGATCGAGCAGGTTCACCGCCTCGAGCACCACAGAGGCTTGCGGCGTGACCTGGAGGCTGATGCTGGCATCGAGCGTACCGAAAGCCCGATTCACGCGCCCCATTGCAGGGGCGGTGGCGGCCGACGCCAGATAGCTGCTGCGCCATGAATAGGACACGCGCGCGCCGATCAGCCCTTTCTCGTAATAGCCGATCAGATTGTAGTTGTGCTTCGATGCAGCGGTGAGCTGCGTGGGATCGCTGTTGTCGATATAGGTGTAGTTTAAGATGGTGCCCAAGCCGTCCAACGGAGCGGGGAGCCAGGTGAACGCCTGCTGGAAATAGAGTTCGATGCCTTTGAGATCGACGCCCGAACCGTTGACCAACTCGCTTACCGTGAAGTCGGTCTGGATCGTGGTCGTGCCCGTCGTGCGAATGTACGAGACTGGCAACGAGACGATGCTGGTCTCACGCCGGATCAGGCTTTCCAGGTTCTTGTAGAAGAGCGAGGCCCCGACGAGGGCGTCCTGTCCGAAGTAGTACTCGATCGTTGCATCGAGGTTGTTTGACCGGAACGGATCCAGATACGGGTTGTTGCGCGTCACCGTCAGCGCATTGCCGTTTGCGGTGGTTGTTGGGGAGATGTCGCCGAGATTGGGCCGGGAGATCGTCCGCGACGCCGCAAAGCGGAGCTGAAGCTGGTCGGTCGCTTCGAACTTGAGGTTGAGGCTCGGCAGCCAGTCCCAATAGCTGCGCTCGACCCGAAGCGGCTCGGCGGCTGGGACACGCGTCGTGTTGCCGGTCTCGACCTCGACGGTGATGCCGTTGAGGTCGGGGGCTACACCAGCCGTGGTCTGGTCGGTGCGGACGACGCGCAGGCCGAGGTTGCCGTTGAGCCTGCCGAAGGAGAGATCACCGCGGCCATAAAAGGCCAGGATCTTCTCGTGCACGTCCAGGATGCCGGTCGCATCGTTGGTGTAGGTCCCCGCCGCGATCAGTTCGGCGTCGCTCAACCCCGCCACGAAGGAGCGCGCGTCAGAGCCTAACCACTGGGTCGGGAAGGCGCCGCCGCCGTCGTAGCTGCCAAGGAATGCTCCGGCACCAGATCGGATGGGAATCATGAACGGGGCGGCACTGAACGATCCGGCGATCGGCCCGGGCGGCAATCCACCATAGAGCTGCGAGACGCCCGCAGCGGAGATCGTCAGCGTCTTGTTGTCCGAATACACGGCACGATCGGTGTATTTGACCCCGGCGCGCAGCGCGGTCAGCCCCCGCTCACCAAGATCCCGGCGCATGTCGAGCTTGATGTCGCGCAGCCGGTCCGTGGTCAGGCGATCGAGCTCGCCGTTGAGGCTGAGCAGTCGAAAATTGTCGGGGTCGAGCTTCCTGGTGTCGAAGCCATCGAGATAGGTGATGCTCGGGATAGCATCGCCCGGCCTCGCCACCACTCGCGCCGTTCCGTTGATGCTGTCGGCGATGTTGAGCGTGTCGCGGGTTTGGCGCGAACGCTGGTCCGAACCCTCCAGCACCACGGTCCAGCCGCCCGCCTCGAACCTGCCGCCGCCCACGAGCGAACGGATGTAGCCCCGGCGATCCTGGAAACGGCCGCCGTTACGCAGGTCGATGTTGCTAACCGTGAAGTCGGTTGCGGTCTCGACGCCGTCGAGCATTTCCGTGCGCGAGGCGAGGACCCCGCTCGCGCCGGCGAAGTTCTGCCAATTCTCCTGCCGCACCGCCTCAACGTCGACGCGTGTGTAGAAACCGTCGACATAGAGCTCCACCGCGTCGCTGGGTCGGAACTGAACGGAGGCGATGCCGCTCAACCGGCGGTTGTTCTCGGTGAACATGTCGTGGATGATCAACCCGGGGATGCGCACGAGGCGGTTCGGCTCGATGACGCCGTTGCCATTGAGGTCGTCGCTCCCGCCGCCGAGCGGCACGCCCTGCGCCTCGGTGACGGTGTTCCAGCCAGTCTCGATCTGCTGCGTCTGGGGGCGGCGCTGGGTGTAAGAGGCGCCGAGAGTCAGGCCCAGCCTTCCATCGAGGAAGGTGTCGGCGAACAAGCCCGATAGACGCGGCGAGAGCTTCCCGGAGTTGCTCTCATGCTCACCTTGCGCGGACAGCGCCAGCACGCGTTTCCCCAGATCCAGCGCGCGTGGCGTCCGGATGTTGACGGTTCCCGCCAGGCCCCCGTCCTCAAGGTCCGCGGTGGGCGACTTGTACACCTCCAGCGTGCGCACGAACTCCGGCGCCAGTGCGGAGAAGTCGAACGAGCGCGAGACGCCCGCAAACAGGTCGTTGAGCGCGTTGGGCACGGCACGGCCATTGAGCGTCACCAGCGTAAAGGTGTCGGGAAGCCCGCGAATGTTGACGCTGCGCCCCTCGCCGCGGGTTCGGTTGATCTGCACGCCGCTGATCCGCTGCACCGACTCCGCCACGTTGACGTCGGGGAAGCGGCCGATGTCCTCGGCACTGATCACGTCGACGATGCTGTCGGCGTCACGCTTAATCCGCACGGCCTGCTCGATGCCGCTGCGGATACCGGTCACCACGATATCCTGCCCATCCCCGCCCTCGGTATCGGCGAGCGGCTGCTCTGCATCTGGCGTCAGTGACGTGTCGACGGTCGCCGTCTGCGCGACGGCTGCAACAGGCATTCCCAGAAGCAACGATGCGACAGCACCGGAAACCCGCGTCCATTCAGCAGTCATCATCGCTCCCTGCAGTTCGTCTTCTTCTATTCTCCTATCAATCGAGTGGGAATAACGAGATAGCTTTGCTTGCGTCGAGAACACCTGCGGTTGTCAGGGCGGCCAAGGTCCCTGCGCTAGGCATTCAGGCGCAGCGGGCGGGTGGGACGTCCCTCGTCGGCGAGCTGAACCGGTGCATCAGCAATCGCTGTCCTCAGGAAGGACAGGTAAGATCGCGCAGAGGCTCGGTTTCCGATCAACGGTGGCAGCGCACCCGCGAGGATCGGCGGTGGCGCCTCAGCGCCAGCCGAGCGCGGGTGCGACGTGCGTGAGGATGGCATCAAGCACATGGGCGTTATAGTCCACGCCAAGCTGGTTCGGAATCGTGAGCAGCAGCGTATCGGCTTCGGCGATGCCCTCGTCCGCCCGCAGTTGGGCGATCAACTGTTCGGGTTCGGCGGCGTAGGAACGGCCGAACACCGCGCGCATATTGTCGATCACTCCGATCTGGTCGCTGCTACTGCCCCGCCCGAAATAGGCACGGTCGCGGTCGTTCATGAGCGGGAAGATCGAGCGCGAGACGGAAACACGCGGCTCCCAATCGTGCCCTGCTTCCTTCCATGCCTGACGGTAGATCCGGATCTGCTTGGCCTGCTGTACGTGAAGTGGCTCACCACTCTCGTCCGCCTTCAGGGTTGAGCTTTGCAGGTGCATGCCGCGCTGCGCAGCCCAGATCGCGGTGGCGTTCGACGCCGATCCCCACCAAATGCGCCGACGCAGGCCCGGCGCATGCGGTTCCACCCGCAACAAGCCCGGTGGATTGGGAAACATCGGGTTGGGGCTCGGCTTCGCGAACCCCTCACCTCGCAGCAAATCGAGCAGAACCTCCGCATGCCTCCGGCCCATGTCGGCGTCGTTCTCCCCCTCCCTGGGCGCATAGCCAAAGTGGCGCCATCCCTCGATCACCTGTTCGGGCGAGCCCCGACTGATGCCGAGTTGCAGCCGGCCGCGGCTGATCAGGTCGGCGGATCCCGCATCCTCCGCCATGTAGAACGGGTTTTCATACCGCATATCGATGACGCCCGTGCCAATCTCGATCCGGCTGGTTCTAGCGCCCACGGCCGCCAGCAGTGGGAAAGGCGATGCCAACTGCTGCGCGAAATGGTGAACGCGGAAGTACGCACCATCTGCGCCGAGTTCTTCCGCGGCAACAGCAAGATCGATCGACTGCAGAAGCACGTCTGAGGCGGATCGGGTTGCGGACTGCGCAGATGCCGACCAATGGCCGAACGAAAGGAACCCGATCTTTTTCATGATGCACTCCCGTTAGATGGATGCCGCCGGCCGCGGCAATCAGCCTCGCCACTTCCTACATAGGATGCGTCTGGCTTGGCTTCGCGGCGGCACAGGGAAACGCATCTTTTCCGCCATCTCACGGCCCAAGACCCAGCGCCGCACGTACGCAGCCTCTCAGCCACTGCCCGCGAACGGATGCTCGTTCATATCGCTGCTGCCGTTTTCAACCGGAAGCGGGAGCGGCTAAGAAGAGGCGGCCCACGGAGTTTTCACATGCATGTCGTTGCCTGGCTCGTCTCTGTCTTGTTGTGCGTAGCGTCTCTGATCGTGTCCGCACGCCTTCGTGCCGGGCTCGTCATCAAACTCGCACTCGGCGTGTCAACGGCGGAGCAAAACCAGGCCAGCGGGGCGGAGTAAAAGCAGGCCACTTGAGGCGCGCGCTGACGATATGAAAAGGGCCCCGATCGGGGCCCTTTTCATATCGTTGCCGTCCTCGGCCTGATGGTCAGGAAGATAATATCTCACCGGTGTCCGGGTCGGACAGGGCACTGGCCTGGTTTTGCTCCGCCCCGCGACGTTTGCGTCCGGTGGACTGCTTGAGGCGATAGCTGTCGCCGTTCATGGTCAGGATGGTGGCATGGTGGGTGAGCCGGTCGAGCAGTGCGCCGGTCAGCCGCTCGGAGGCGAGCACCTGCGTCCAGTCCTCGAACGGCAGGTTGGAGGTGATGATGGTCGAGCCGCGCTCGTAGCGCTGCGACAGCACCTCGAAGAGCAGTTCGGCGCCGGTCGGGGACAACGGGACGTAGCCGAGTTCATCGACGACGAGCAGCTTCACGGCCGCCATCTCGCGTTGGAGCTTGAGCAGCCGTCGCTCGTCTCGCGCCTCCATCAACTGGTTCACCAGCGAGGCCGCGGTAGTGAAGGCGACTGTGAAGCCCTTCTGGCAAGCCGCCAGGCCGAGCGCGAGGGCTACATGCGTCTTGCCTGTCCCGCTGTTGCCGAGCGCAATGACGTTCTCGCGGCGCAGGATATATTCGCACCGTGCGAGCTCGACCACCATCATCTTGTTCAGGCTGGGGATGGCGGTGAACTCGAAGGTGTCGAAGCTCTTCACAGCCGGGAAACGGGCTGCGCGGATCCGTCGCTCGATGGTCCGGCGCTCGCGGTCGATGAGCTCCAACTCGATAAGCCGCAACAGGTAGCGCGTGTGGTCGACCCCGCCTTGCGCGCATTCGCGCGCGACCTTTTCGTACTCGCGCAGAACGGTTGGCAGTTTGAGTTGTTTGAGATGATGGGCGAGCAGCACCTGTGGCGTACCTGCGGTCGTGCCCACCGGCATGGCGTCCTTGTCCGTCATGCTGCCAGCACCGCATAGTCGGCCGCGCACGTCGTTTTGACGTCCATCTTGGGCACGTGCGGATACGCCGCTAAATCCAGGCGCGGCGGACGGCGCTCGATACGCGCCAGCGCGATGAGTTTTACCGCGTCAAAACCAGGTGCGCCCAACTGGACTGCCTCGGTCACGGCATCCGTGACGATGGGAAGCGGCATCGCCTCGAGCAGCCGCAGCACCTGGATGAACTCGCGTTTACCCTTGTTGCCCATCCGGGCCTCGAGCAGGTGGCGCAGATGCTGGAAGATGTCCGGCAGGTTCCAGTCCTGAAGGGCTGCCGCCTGGTCGAGCGCACCGGGCTTGGTCTCGATGAGCGCGAGATAGTGCAGTGGGTTGGAGACGAATACGCCTTCGTCGTAGCAACGCGCGTGCCGGGCAATCTCTTCGCCCGCGCATATGATGACGACCTCGTCGACGAACCCCTTCACCATCACGTCGCGGTAGCCGTACGCGGTCGGCACCGAATAGTCGTTGGTCCGGTAGCGCACCATCGCGGTCGACGACACGCGCGCCGCGCGTTTCTCGCATGGCTCCAGTGGTACGGACGGCAGCGTGCGCAATGCCGATACGTCTGCCGCCAGCCGCTCGGCAATGGTCTGCGCGTGCTGACCGGCATGCTCGCCCTGGCGCGTACGGCAGGACTCCTCGAACCTGGCGTTCAGGACATCGAAATTGGCAGCGACCGGCACGGGCACCATGAAGTTGTTGCGCGCAAACTTCACCAGCCCCTCGACCTTGCCTTTGTCGTTGCCTCGCGCTGGACGCGCAAAACGGTCCTGAAACAGGTAGTGGCTGACCAACTCGGTGAAGGCGCGTGTGCGCTCGCGCGTTCCATCGCCGCAGATCTTTGCCACGGCGATGGTTGTGTTGTCGTAGAGGATGGACAGCGGCACGCCCCCGAAGAACGCGAATGCCGACACGTGCCCGTCAAGAAACGCCTCGGTCGTCTCGCGCGGATACGCCTTGAAGAAGCAGGCATCCGACTGCGGCAGCGACATGCAGAAATAGTGGATCTTCATCCGCTCCCCGCCGACGACCGCGACCGCCTCGCCAAAGTCGACCTGTGCATGCCCCGGCGGGTGCGCCAGCGGCACGAAGGTCTCGCGCCCGCGGGCCCTGCACAGCCGCACATGGTCCTTCACCATCGTGTAGCCGCCCGTATAGCCATGCTCGTCGCGCAGCCGCTCAAAGATCCGCTTGGCCGTGTGCTGCTGCTTGCCCGGCGCCTCGCGGTCGGCTGCCAGGATTGCGTCGATAACCGGTAGCAGCGTCCCGAGCTTCGGCTTGGTCGGAGGTTTCGTCCGGCGGTATCCAGGAGGCGCCGAATACAGGCACATCTTGCGTACCGTATCCCGGTTCAGCCCGAACACCTCCGCCGCTTCCCGGCGACTATGCCCCTCGACAAATACAAACCGTCTGACCGCTGCGTAGCTCTCCACGACAAACATCCCCGCCGCTCCGCAAAGGGAGCAGCTTACCAACTGGCCGGATTTTACTCCGCCCCCGACGGCACTGCGCCGGCGGTCCTGTGGCCTGGTTTGTCACCGCCCTTCACACTCGGCGCCATCTTCGGCGGGATGGCCCTCCTCGTGCTGATAGGCTGGACGCTGAAGAACTTCGACATGCACCGGTCTCACGCGTTCACAACGATCCTGTTCCAGGTGCTACTCACGATCAACGTCGTCGCGATGCTCAACATCATGAACGTCGCCGTCCACAAGATGGTCGATGTGCAAGGCGCCTTTCACAGGCGCTTCAACGCTGCCAACCTGCACCGTTTTCCTGTGAGCGTCGTGATCAGCGGCGCCCCCCAGCTCAAGAAGGTCGGAACGGCCTTCTGGTCACTCGGAGCAGCGTTGATGCTCTACGGCCTCTGGTTCGACATGAAGTTTTGAAAGCAATCGGGCCCGACTGCAGGTCAAGCTTGCTGCTCCCGAACGGCTCGCGAGGCGCGCACTCGCCTCCAGGTGAGCAGCCGCCACGGCGCGTTCTCGAGCCGCTGTAGCGGCCTCACCGGCTTGCCGCTAAAGCAACGATGCCGATGTACCGCGAAGGTTGCGATAGCTTGTCTGATCCTGTCCCGCTTCGATCCCGCTCCGCGGAAGAACTGTTTGCCGGCCCTGGTGAGATCCGCGCGCTTGGCCGCGTCATCGATTGGTCGGGCACGCCGCTGGGCCCGGTCGAGCGCTGGCCGCAGAGCCTTCGTTCGACGGTGCGTACCCTTTTGTCGTCCCAATATCCCATGGTTCTCACCTGGGGAGACGCGTTCACCCAGATCTACAATGATGCCTATTCCAAGCTGATTGGCGACCGGCATCCGGCGGGGCTCGGCAACGATATCCGGATTACCCTTGCCGAGGCCTGGGACACGCTGGGGCCCATGATCGACCGGGTGATGAGGACGGGCCTGGCGAACTGGACGGCGGCGCTGCCGCTGGAGATGCATCGTTCCGGCTATCGCGAAGAGGCGTACTTCTCGGTCAGCCATGCGCCGGCCGAAGATGACGACGGCAACATCGTCGGTATGCTGGCCGTGTGTTCGGAGGTGACCGAGCAGTTGGTGAGCGAACGACGGCTGCGCCTGTTGAGAGAACTCGGTGCGAGGGCCGGTGAAGCGCGCGAACCCGCCGAGGCCGCCCGCGACCTCGTCGAGACCATGGCCGAACATCCGCTCGACGTGCCCTTCGCCGCCATCTACCTCTGCGAGGGTGACGAACTGATCCGGACTGCGGCAGTCGGCATCCCGGAGCACAGCGTGGCCGCACCGCCCCGCATGCATCAGGGGGCGGGTGCCGTGTGGCCCGTCGCCGCGGCATTGCGCGGCCAGGTGACGCCGGTCGACGATGTGCAGACCCTGGTCCCGCTGGTCGGCGGACCCTATGCCGATCCCGTCCGCTGTGCCCTTGTCCTCCCGATCACCGGCGTGCAGGGAACGGCGCTGGGCGTGATCATTGCGGGCGTATCCCCGAACCGCTCGCTGGATGAAGGCTATCGCTCGTTCTTCGAGCTGCTGGCCGGCCAGGTTTCGGTCGCCATGCGCAACGCGCGCGCCCGCGAGGACGAGCGTCGGCGCGCCGAGGAGTTGGCTGAACTGGATCGGGCGAAGACCGCCTTCTTCTCCAACGTGTCGCACGAGTTCCGGACGCCCCTCACCCTGTTGCTCGGGCCGCTGGAGGACGCTCTGGCCGACAGCCCTGACCGCCTGCCTGCGCATCGCGGCGAGCTGGAGATGGCGCATCGCAATGCGCTACGTCTGCTCAGGCTGGTCAATGCGCTTCTCGATTTCTCGAGGGTAGAAGCCGATCGGGCCGAAGCGAGCTTCGAGCTCGTCGACCTTGCGGCGCTGACCGCCGATCTGTCCTCCAACTTCCGATCCGCGATGGAGAAGGCTGGCTTGGACTTCACCGTCGACGTTCAGCCCCTTCCTCGCCCCGTGGCGGTCGACCGCAGCATGTACGAGACGATCGTGCTCAACCTGTTGTCCAACGCCTTTAAGTTCACGCATCAAGGATCGGTCCGGGTTCGGCTGGCCGCCTTGGACGATGGGGTCGAACTCACCGTGACGGATACCGGCGAGGGCGTCGCGGCGGAGGAGCTGCCCCGGCTATTCGAGCGGTTCCACCGGATCGAGGGCCAGAACGCGCGCAGCCATGAAGGATCGGGGATCGGCCTGGCTTTGGTCCAGAAGCTGGTCCAACTCCACGGTGGCACGATATCGGCCAAGAGCGAGGGGCCGGGCCGCGGCGCGACCTTCAGGGTGACCCTGCCCTATGGCCGCACCATCGGCGACACAGCGGCTTCAGCCACCGGTTCCACCCGCGCAGACGCCTATGTCGAAGAAGCGCTTCGTTGGCTGCCCGGAGAGGCGGCAGCGTCCCGGACGCCCCTGCCCGACGCGCGGCCGCATCTTCTTCTGGCCGACGACAACGCGGACATGCGCGCCTATGTCGAGCGCCTGTTGCGCGACGACTATGAGGTGACGGCGGTCGCGAACGGCACGGAAGCCCTGGCAGCGGCAAAGCGGATGGCACCCGATCTCGTCCTGTCGGACATCATGATGCCCGGCCTGGACGGGTTCGCGCTCCTTCGGGAGCTGCGGGCGGACCCGGCCACGGCCGCCGTCCCGATCATTTTCCTGTCCGCACGCGCCGGTGAAGAGGCCAGGGTGGAAAGCCTGGAGGCCGGGGCGGACGATCATATCGTGAAGCCCTTCAACGCCCAGGAACTGCGCGCGCGTGTGGCCGGGGCGATCCGGCTGGCGGACCTTCGTGGCGAAGCAGCATCCCGCGAACGCGTGCTCGAGGCGAAGCTCGCGACCAGCCAGGCCAAGGCCGCACTTGCCGACAGTGAAGAGCAGTTGCGGATGCTGGCGGACGCGCTGCCCGTGCTCATCACGCATGTCGACAAGGATCTGCGGTACCGGTTCGTGAACCGGACCTTCGAGCAGTGGTTTGACCGGCGGCGCGAGAACGTGATCGGACAGTCGGTGTTCGACGTTGTGGACCCGGAAACGCTCGCCCAAGGGAGAGCGAACATCGACGGCGTGCTGGCGGGCGAGCACCTCTCCTTCGAGCAGGAGTTGATCTTTCCCGATGGGGTGCGCCGTATCGTACAGGCCGAATACCTGCCCCAGCTGACGTCCGACGGGCAAACAGAGGGCTTTTACAGCCTGGTTCAGGACGTGAGCGCCACGCGGGAGCAGGCGCGTCTGCTCGCCGACAACGAGCGCCGAATGCGAACGGTCCTGGAGGCTGTGTCCGACGGCTTCTACGCCATCGATGCGGACTGGCGGCTGATCCTGTTCAACCGTGCCGCCGAACGCCATTTCGATCGGTCCCGCGACGAGGTGCTTGGCCGCGTCATGTGGAACGTTTTCCCCGAAGTGGCCGGTACGCCGTTCGAGGATGTCCTTCGTCGCACCATGATCGACCGGGTCGGGAGCCGGCAGGAAATGCGGTCGGTGCTGAGGCCGGATCGATTCGTCGAGATACGAACGGCTCCCAAGGAGGGCGGCGGCATCGCGGTGTCCTTCTCCGACGTCACGGAGCGCAAGGAGGCCGAAAGGCACCGCGAACTGCTTGTGAACGAACTCAACCACCGCGTGAAGAACACGCTGGCGGTCGTGCAGTCGCTTGCAGTGCAATCGTTCAGGGATGAGCGCGTTCCCGATCACGCGAGGCGCGCGTTCGAGGGCAGGTTGTTGGCCCTGTCGGACGCCCATAATCTCCTGACACGGGAGAGCTGGGCGTCTGCGCCGCTCCGGCAGATCATCGAAAATGCGCTTCGGCCTTTCGGCGGGGCCAACCGCTTCGACTATGCGGGACCCGACCTTCGCATCGGGTCCAAGGCGTCCGTCAGTCTGGCGCTTGCGCTGCATGAGCTGTGCACCAATGCCGCCAAATATGGTGCGCTTTCGCAAGAAGGCGGGCGCGCCCGGATCGACTGCAGCGTCGAGCAAGGTGAGCCACCCGTCTTTCACCTGTGCTGGGAGGAACAGGGTGGCCCGTCGGTTACGCCACCGTCAGGCCGGGGCTTCGGTTCACGCTTGATCGAACGCGGGCTGGCAGCGGAAATCGGCGGGATAGTGCGTTTGCGCTATCCGCCAACAGGGGTGGTCTGCGAGATCGAGGCTCCCCTGCCGAACATGGAAGGGCAGGAATGACACTCACCGGCAAGCGTGTGCTCGTGGTGGAAGACGAGATGCTGGTCGCCATGAACCTTGAAGACCTGCTGATCGAACGGGGGGCCGAGGTGGTAGGGCCCGCCATGCGTCTCGACACGGCGCTGGAACTTGCCCGGACCGAACGGTTCGACGTGGCGGTGCTGGACATCAATCTCCACGGTGGCCGATCGTACCCGGTTGCCGAGACCCTGCGCGAGCGCAAGATCCCCTTCATTTTTGCGACCGGCTACGGCCACGCGGAAGGCGCCGAAGGATATGCGGAAGTCCCGACGCTGACGAAACCATACCGGGCCAGCGAACTTGCTGACGCACTGGAACGCGCGCTCACGGCCAGCGAGTCGGATTAGCGGCTGATCCCTGAACGCGGTGTCCGCAGCGCAGCGCGACGCGGTTCAGCCGACCGCATCTGGCGCTACCGAGAGCGCGCTGGACCATCGAGCGGCGCCAGCCTGCCCCGCACCAGCGCGTCGAACTGCTGCAGCGTGCACATGCCCTGGAAGCCACCCGCGCATTCGGCGATCGCCAGGGTCTTGTAACTGGGCGGCGTCGCGATCGACAGCGGCTCCAGGCTGCGCAGCTGCTCCAGCGTCTGGGACTGATAGGCCACCCGCACATAACGCTCGGCACTGCCGGGATTGCGCAGCAACTCGAATACCAGTGCCCCGCCCACGGTTGCGTCGTTCTCGGCATAGCCATCGACCTTGAACGTCACGCCCAGCACCGCGGCCATCGCGTTCAGGTTGTTGTCGTGACCAACCACCAGATCCAGCTTCGCCCCGCTCGGGTCCTGAAGGGAGGACAGGATGCGCCGGCCGAGCACCGCACTCTGCCGCCCGGCCAGATAGGGTGCGCGGACATGGACGTCGAACAGCAGCGAGTGCAGCGCACCGATCTGCTCGATCTTTTCCGGCGTCGCACGCCCCCAGCCCACGCGCGCCGGGTCGAAGCCCTCGGCATATTCGAGCAGAAACACCTGGGCGGTCCCCGATGCCGTCCGGATCGGCCCGCCAAAGTCGAACGACGCAGGGTCCGCCGCCGGCTTCAGCACCGATTCTTCGGCCAGGATGTCGCACGGACGCGCAATCCCCTTGCCCCGGCAGCCCAGGATCTCTTCCAGCGTGCGGAACGCCGCGCGGTGCCGCTCGGCCAATGCCTGAATACCGCCGGTGTGCCGGTCGATCGCGGCCACTGCCGCCGCACCGTCATAGGTGACCATGCCCGCGCCCCGCGGATCGAAGATCGGGTCGCGATCGCCGGGCGCGCCATGCTCAACGGTGAGGCCGCACCCCGGCGCAAACCCTTCGGCCAGGGCCTTCCCCGATTGGATCGCACGCTGGGCGGTGCTGGACCGGATCCGCACGGCGCCGGGTACCGGGCACCCTGCCGCGCCGAACAGCCCGCGCGCGGCATAGGCTTCGCGATCATAAGCACCCAGCAGCCGCATGCCCGTGTAACCGCGCTCGGTCAGATAGCTTTCGCGCACCTGCCACTCGGGCCAGGGCTGGCGCGCCATCGTGCCGACCGGCGCCTCGTCCGCCAGCGGCGCGCGGAGCCCGTGCCGGACCACCATCACCACCTTCTCCAGCTGCAGGTCCGGCCGTTCCTGCGCCGCCGCCGGCACGCAAGAAACGGCAGCGGCAACGGCCGACAGCAGCATGGACCCGAGTTTCATGAGCAAACCTGTGCGATCTGGAAAAGAAGCGTCTCGTTAGGTCCGCAGTATGTCCTCTCGATTACGCTCTGATCGCTCCGCGAACCCGCAGAGATGACACGCCGACGACATATATTGGTCCCTGATCGGTAACGTAGCGGACTTAGGTCGCCCACATCTGCATTCGACAGACGCAATCCCTGGGAGATCCCATGACAAAGCCTTCCCTCCGCCCGCTCGGGCGGCCGCTGCTGCTTGCCCTGATGCTTTCGGCATCCTCCATCGCCTATGCCGGGGCACCGGACCCTGCCGCAGACGTGGACGCCGAGGTGCAGCGTACCGACAACGACATTGTCGTACTGGGCGCGGCCGACCGCCGGCTGGTGCAGGAAGAGGAGGACGCGGTCGGCACGATCGACGTGGTGCAGACCGGCGACGTCTCGTTGCGATCCCAAACCAACATCGCCGATCTGGCCAAGCAGCTTCCGGGCGTCTCGGTCAGCGTCGACCAGGCGCGCAACGGATCGGCCACCGGCGAGGCGCAGTTCGTCTCAATCCGCGGGTTCGAAACCGGCTTCAACGCCTATACGCTCGACGGGCTACGCCTGCCCCAGACCTCGGGCGGCAATACCCGCGCGATCTCGCTCAACCTGTTCTCGCCTTTCGCGATCGGCGGCATCGTCGTCGACAAGACCCCGGGCGCCGACAAGGACGCGGATTCGATTGCAGGCAACATCGACCTGCGCACCCCGACCGCGTTCGACTTCGGCAGTTCCTTTGTGCGCGCCCGTGTGCTGGCGCAGGCCGCGGACCTGGCACTCGATCAGGGACAGGCGGGCATGGGCGGCGCCGTCGGCCTCGACATGGCCAAGCGCTTCGGCAGCGCTGGGCAGTTCGGCGTCTACGTCGCCGGCTATTACGAGCGCCGCGCGAGTGCAGCGGAATCGGTCGCGCTCCAGAACCCGTACAAGGCGACGGTAAAAGGCGAGACCCCGCGCGAGAACCCGGACTCGGTGACCGCCGACGGCATCCAGTGGAACTTCTTCAACAACGAGATCGAGCGCTACGGCGCCAGCGGCTCGCTGGACTACCGCACCGAAGCCCTCGACCTGTTCGCGCGCGTCAACTACGCCCGCTACAACAACACCAACACGCAGAACCAGACGGGCCTGCGCAATGAGCTGGTCAGCGGCCAGACCAATCCCAATCCCGGCGGCTATGACGACACCGGCATCTACCGGCCGATGGGCATCAACCCGGCGCACTACTTCCGCGTCGAGGACGTGGAGCAGGAACTGGTCTCCACCCAGCTAGGCGGCCGCTGGAAGGGCGAGCGCGTCAGCATCGGGTTGAGCGGATCCTATGCCGATGGTCGGCTCGACCAGCCGCGGTCGCACACGGCGGCGTTTCGCGGCATCTCGTACATCGGCACGCCCGGCCAGACCGGCGTGGCGCGCGAAGGGCTGTTGATCGACCTGTCCGATCGCAACTGGCCGCGCGCGATCCTGTCGCCAGATGCCGCCGCCTATGTCGGCAGCCTGGAACGGCCGCAGCAATATTATGTGCAGACCAATCGCAGCTTCCTTTCGGAAGAGAAGCTGACCTTCAAGGGCGAGATAGACTGGCGCGGCGACGGCGTGCTGGCGCTGGTCAAGGCGGGCGGCCTGTGGGAACGCGCCGATCGCAAGGGCCTGACGATCGACGACGGATCGCTGCGCTATCGCTTCCAGACTGACCTCTACAGCGGCACGGTGCCCGGCCTGCCGCTCGCCCAGTTTCCAGGCGAGACGCTCGACAGCTTCATGGGGCACCAGACCCCCCGCCCGATCAAGCTGATCAGCCGCGAGGCGATCGAGGAACAGGTGTCGCGCTATGTCGACATCGACGGACTGAGCGAGGACATCCTCAACCGCGGGCGCCTGTCGGGCGAGGAAACGCGCAAGGCCGTGTTCGCGACCGCGACGCTCCGCTTCGAAACCGAGAACGCAGGCACGATCGAGGTCATGCCGGGCATCCGCTGGGAAGATAATCGCTACACGGCCAGCTTCTGGTCCAATACCGAAGCCGACAGCGACGCGCGCTTCATCGAGGCGGGGCGCAAGTACGACCATCTCGACCCGTCGGTCCTGGCGGTGTGGCGCGCCCCTGGCGGCTGGACGGTTCGCGGTACGGCGCGCAGCAGCTACAGCCGCCCCGCCTTCAACCAGCTTGCAGGCCCGACCACCGAGGAGCGCGACGCGATCACCGACGAGCTGATCTCGGTGACCCGTCCCAACCCGGACCTGAAGCCGGTATCCGCCTGGAACTTCGACCTGGGGGTCGAATATCGCACCGAGCGCAACCGCTGGTTCCAGATTGCCGCCTATTACAAGGACCTGAAGAACGTCATCGTGCCGACGGCGACCCGCACCGGATCCGGCGCGGTCGACGGGGTGATCTACTATCAGCCGTACAACGGCCTGGGTGGCTCGGCGAAGGGCATCGAGGCCTCGTTCCGCTTCGCACTGAACGACTGGGCGCCCGCAGATTGGATGGGCGGTTTCGGCATCGGCGGCAACGTGACCGTGCAGGACACCGAAGTCACCTATCAGCTGGGCGAGGACGAAATCCGCACCAGCCGCCTGCCCGAGGCGCCGCACCTGATCGCCAATGCCGAGCTCTTCTACGAGCAGGGCCCGGTGCGCGCGAACCTCTGGTACAACCACACCGGCAAGCGGCTGTACAATGTCGAGGACACCCAGCCCGACACCTATACCCAGGGGCTCAACGAGCTGAACCTTGGCGTCGCCTTCGCCATGACCAGCAAGATCGAGCTGGGACTGGCAGCACGCAACATCACCAACGAGCCGACCTACTACAACACGGTGGGCGCCTCGACGCGCTACATCTCGGCCGATCGCGCGGGCGGCTATCTGAAGACCGGCCGCATCTTCCAGGCGAGCCTGACCATGACGATGTAAGCCTAGTGCGGTGCGGAAACGGCGTGCCCCTTCCGCACCGGCAGCTTCCCTCCGGCCTTGCACGCGGAATCACAACGCGCGATGACAAGCGCAGCATCGAGGGATTTCTCTACGGCGATGGCGACATCGGTCGATTGCGCGCTTGCCGACGAAATGAGCGGCGACGAGCGACGAGTCGCTGTACAATTGCGAGACCGATCTCAAGATGCTCGGCGTGTTCACCTGCGCCTCGCACACGATGCTACGAGAGTGGCTCTGTGGTGAAGCCGTCCACAGACTGAGGTTTCTGCTCGATCTCAGCGGACACCCTCTCCGCCACGATGTACGGCGGCAACAATCTGGAGGGCGCGGGAAACGCGGCAGCGGCCATCCGGTTCCACGAGCGTGGAAATTTCATCTCGATTGCGCTATTGCAGCCTTTAGGGGGCTGTATCGAGATGCAATTGGACCTTCTCACCCTTTACGGTCTGGCGATCGGCACGTTGCTCGTCGGCGCGGGGATGACCCTTTGGGAGCGACAGGCTCGGGTGGAGCGGTCTGCCGAACTCGGCACCTGGGCTGCGGGGTACGCGGTTCTGGCGGTCGGGTGCGGGCTCGCGATCGGGCGAACCCATCTCCCGGGTGCTACAGGGTGGGCGCTCAGCAACCTCGTCATCCTGTCGGGATATCTGCTGGTCCTGAACGGCGTAGGGCGACTGGACGGGCATCGCTACGCGCGCAAGTCCGTGGCGCTTCTGCTGTTCGTCGCTGTCGCATGGGCAAGCGTCGGTTCGGGCGCCCGATCGATCTTCTGGAACTATTGCTCCGCGCTGCCGATTGCCCTGGTTTGCGGGCTGACCGCATGCCGGCTCGCGCGCAGCCACACGCTGCGGTCGCTCCGATCGCTGCCAATCCCCGTCGCGATCGCAGGAGGACATGGTCTCTTCTACGCGTTCCGAGCGCTCGTCCTTCCGGTGCTGACAGGCATCTATGGCGACGACATCCTACCGTCGCTGGCGGAAGCGACCCTGTACGAGGGCGTGCTCTACTCGATGGCGATGCCCATGGCGCTGCTGGCGCTCGTCCGCGAAGAGGCGCAGGGCAAGCTCCTTGCGATTTCGCGCACCGACTTCCTCACGGGGCTCGGCAACCGGCAGCGCTTCTTCGAGGACGGGGCCGCCATACTGACCGAAAGCACGTGCGCCTCGCTGCTCGCCTTTGACCTGGACCACTTCAAGTCCATCAATGATCGATATGGTCACGCTGCCGGGGACGAGGTCCTCAAGTCCTTTGCCGCGATCGCGCAGGAAACGATCGGGAGCAGGACCCTGCTGGTGCGGTTGGGCGGCGAGGAATTTGCGGCGCTGCTGCCCGGACAGAACGGCAGTCGGGCAAGCGAGATCGGCGAAGCGGTAGCGCGACGCTTTGCCGGCACCGTCCACGGCGAGAGCGGCAACATCCGTGCAACCGTGAGCGTCGGGCTGGCGGAACTGGGCGCCGATGGCTCGGACCTGCCCAGCCTGCTTTCTGCCGCGGACCGCGCGCTCTATTCGGCCAAGGCCTTGGGTCGGAACCGGATCGAGTTCGCCCGGCCACTTCCGCTTCTCGCCCGCGCCTGACGCCATCGTCCGCGTTGCTGGGCTCCGACGCTCCCCGGCACCATACTCGCCCCAGGTCCAGGGAACCTCTCCTTCCTCCCGCGCGCTTTGAAGGCGCAACCGAGAGGAGACGCCCATGGCAACTGTCAATGAGATCATCCGTCCGCTGTTCATCACCGGCCTGCGCGACGTGCACGCAGTCGAGCATCAGGCTCTGGCGCTGATCGACCGTCAGCTCGATCGTCTCGCGCATTATCCCGAGATCGAAGCCCGGCTGCGCAGCCACCGGGCCGAGACCGAGCAGCAGATCTCCCGCGTCGAGCAAATCCTTGCCGATCTCGGAGAAAGCCATTCCAGCCTCAAGGATCTGGGTCTCAGCATTTCGGGCAACCTGGCAGCGCTCAGCCATACGGTGGCTGGCGACGAGATCATCAAGAACAGCTTTGCGAACTTCGCGTTCGAGAACTTCGAAATCGCAAGCTACACCGGCCTGATCACCCTGGCCGAAGACGGCGGTTTCGGCAGCGTCACCGCGCTGCTCGAGCAGTCGCTGGCTGAAGAGCAGTCGATGGCTTCGTTCGTGATCGGCGGTATCCCGAAGGTGATGCGCACCTTTGTCGATCTGCGCGCCGCCGGCGAGGACGCCAGCCACTAAGCCTCGCCCCTGCGCCTACCGATCCGAAGGACTTCATCATGCCCGTGCCGCCCGATCCTCGAAAAGGACCGCCCCTCCGGCGCCTCGCGATCATCCTGCTGATCATCGCGGCGATCTGGGCGATTATCTTCGTGGGATACAACATCCACCACGCGAAGCAGATGAGCAAAGAAGGGCCGTCGGGCCAGATCGCGCCTTCGAAGACGGTGCAAGCGCAATAGGATGCCACGCGTGCCGGCTCCCTCCACCGAGGGTCCGGCACGCGGACGGCTCAGCGCCCGAGCCTAGACCTCCACCGCGCTTGCGACGCGGTCCGCCCCGCCGAATACGCGCAGGTAGCGCGCGATTTCGTCCGGTTCCCCGGTCGCCTTCTCGGGATTGTCGGAGAGCTTCACCGCGGGGCGCCCGTTTACTCGCGTGACCTTGCACACAAGCGAGATCGGCTCGAGCCCGTGGGCGCCATCGGGATCGCAATCCCGGAAGTCGTTGGTGAGGTTGGTGCCCCAGCCAAAGCTCATCCGCACGCGGCCGTGAAAGTGGCCATACACCTGCTCGATCGTGTCCACGTCCATGCCGTCCGAGAAGATCAGCAACTTGCTGCGCGGATCGACGCCGTGGCGTTGCCACCACGAGATGATCTGCTCCCCGGCCGCGATCGGAGGCGCGCTGTCGGGGCGGAAGCCTGTCCAGTCCGCTACCCAGGCAGGTGCGTTCGCCAGAAACGCGGTCGTTCCGAACGCGTCCGGCAGGGCCACCAGCAGGTTGCCCCCATAATGCTGCCGCCATTGCTCAAGGACGCGGTAGGGCGCTCCGGCGAGTTCCGCATTGCTGTCTGACAAGGCTGCCTCCACCATGGGAAGCTCGTGCGCGTTGGTTCCGATCGCCTCCAGGTCGGCATCCATCGCCAGCAACACGTTGGACGTACCGATGAACCGGTCGCCGAGTCCCTCCTTGAGAGCGTCGACGCACCAGCGTTGCCAAAGAAAGCCATGGCGACGGCGGGTTCCGAAGTCGGAAAGAACTAGGTCGGGGAGCGCGCGCAGCCGCTCGACCTTCTGCCAGAGCTTCGCCTTGGCGCGAGCATAGAGCACGTCGAGGGCGAACCGCCCCTTGTCGCGCATGGCGGCTCGGGCGCGGAGTTCGTTGATGATGGTCAGCGCCGGGATCTCCCACATCGTGGTGTGGGTCCAAGGGCCTTCGAAATGCAGGGCATACTGGCCGTCGTGCTTTTCCAGCACATAGGGCGGCAGCTGGAAATCGGCCAGCCAGCGGATGAAATCCGGGCTGAACATCCGTGCCGTGCCGTAGAAGCTGTTGCCCGCGAGCCAGATCAACTCCTTCTTCGCGAAGCGAATGGTGCGAGCATGGTCTAGCTGCGCGCGCAGCTCCCCTTCGTCGATCACCTCCGCGAGGCGCACCGAGTGGGTGCGATTGATTACGGAAAAGGTCGCGTCGACGTCCGGATGCACGTGCCGGATCATCTGCAGCATCAGCAGCTTGTAGAAGTCCGTGTCGAGCAGGCTGCGGACGATCGGGTCGAGCCGAAAATTATGGTCGTACGTGCGGGTTGCGATGTCCGTGACGACCATTGAAGGATCCTGTGCAAGGGCGCGACCGATACCGCGCGGGCTGCATCCCTCGTCGCTGCTGACCGCCCGGACTGCAAGCCCTTTGGGCGATCGGCAGTGGCTGCCCGGCCCCGCGATGGCGCGGAGGCCGGGCAGGCTGGATCAGAGTGCGCGAACGGTCACCGGCGCCTCGGCGTCGCGGGCGAGCGGGTTTCGCAGCGGCAGCGTGAACGGCGCCGCTTCGATCTCGAACACGTCGCCGGTTTCCGTCTTCACGCCGTCGGTGAACGACAGCGTGGCCGTCCCGAAGAAGTGGATGTGGATGTCGCCGGGACGACGGAACAGCGCGTATTTGAAGTGATGCGCCTCCAGGTTTGCCAGGCTGTGGGACATGTTGTCCTCACCCGACAGGAACGGCTTTTCCCAAAGGACCTCACCGTCGCGAAGGATGCGGCTGCTGCCGCGCACGTCCGACGGCGGCGTGCCGACGACAATCTCCGGCCCAAGCGACGCCTGGCGCAGCTTCGAGTGCGCGAGCCACAGGTAGTTATGACGCTCGGTCACATGGTCGCTGAACTCGTTGGCGAGGCAGAGACCCAAGCGGAACGGCGTACCGTCCGGACCGATCAGGTAGATGCCGGCAAGCTCCGGCTCTTCGCCGCCGTCCTGGGCGAAGGCGGGCATCGACAGCGGAGCGCCCGGGGCGACCAGCTGGGATCCGTCGCCCTTGTAGAACCACTCCGGCTGCTGGCCGACCTGGCCTGCTGCGGGCTTGCCGCCCTCGACGCCTTCCAGGAACATCCGCATGGAGTCCGTCTGCTTTTCGACGGCGGCCGCCTCGCGGTGCATCTTGTCGCGCCCTTCGGCCGAGCCGAGGTGCGTGAGGCCGGTGCCCGTCATCACGACGTGCGCCGGATCCTCATGGTCGACCGGCGCGATCAGGTGACCGGCCTCAAACTCCGCGGCGAGGTCGACGGTAGCCCCCTCCCCGCATGCGGCGACCGCATCCGCCAGGCTGGTGCCATCGGCGATGGCGCGGGCTGCGAGCGCCCGCACACTATCGACCCCCGGCACGAATGCCGCCCGGTCGCCCTGGGCCGCGATCACCGATCGCGTGCCGTCCGGCGCCCGATGCTGCAACAAACGCAACGTCATCCTAATTCCTCCCCAGTTGAACGCCGCGTTTGCGGTCGCCGGGATTGATCAATCGTTGTGGAGCTGGCCGTCGATCAGACGCGGCAGGCCTGCCTGCGCCCCGTCGCGAAGATCTGCGGGCAGCAGCTCCGGCAGCAGGTTCTGGTACGACACCGGCCGCAGGAAGCGGTCGATCGCCAGGCTACCGACCGAGGTCGTGCGACCGTCGGAGGTCGACGGGAACGGACCGCCATGGACCATCGCGTGCGTCACTTCGACGCCCGTCGGCCAACCGTTGGCGAGGATACGGCCTGCCTTGCGCTCCAGCACCGGCACCATGCGCGCCGCAAGCTCCGCGTCGCCCGCGTCCATGTGCAGCGTGGCGGTGAGCTGTCCCTCGGCGGCCACGAGCACCTGGCGCAGCTCTTCCTCGTTGCGGCAACGTACCAGGATCGACGAGGCGCCGAACACCTCATGCCCCAGCGCCTTGTCGGCCAGGAATGCCTCCGCCGTGGTCGAGAAGAACGCGGCCTGACCCTGGGTCACGCCCTCGCCCACCTTGCCACGCGCGACCGTCTCGACCTGCGCATGCGACGCAAGGTTCTCGACGCTCTCCGAATACGCTTTGTGGATGCCCGGCGTCAGCATGGTGCTGGCGCCTGCCTCGACGAGCGCGGTCTTCGCCGCTTCGACGAATGCATCCAGCCCCTCGCCTTCGATCGCGAGCAACAGGCCCGGGTTCGTGCAGAACTGACCCGCGCCCATTGTCAGCGAGCCGACGAAGGCCGTACCCAGTGCCGCGCCGCGCGCCTTGAGCGCTTCCGGCATCAGCAGAACGGGGTTGATGCTCGACATCTCGGCATAGACCGGGATCGGCACTTCGCGCGCCTGTGCAAGCTTCATCAGCGCCAGGCCACCGCCACGCGAGCCGGTGAAGCCCACTGCGGTGATGCGCGGGTCCTGCACCAGCTGCGACCCGAGTTCGTTACCGGGGCCGACCAGGTGCGAGAACACGCCTTCCGGCAGGCCGGAGGCGGCGACCGCGCGACGGATAGCCTCTGCGACCAGCGCGCCCGTCGCCGGATGCGCCGGGTGGCCCTTCACAACGACCGGGCAACCGGCGGCGAGCGCCGAGGCGGTGTCGCCACCAGCAGTCGAGAACGCGAGCGGGAAGTTCGAGGCACCGAACACCGCGACCGGGCCGAGCGGGATCATGCGCAGGCGCAGATCCGGACGCGGCAGCGGCTGACGCTCCGGAAGCGCCGGATCGATGCGCAGGCCAAGCCAGCCACCCTTGCGGACGACACCGGCGAACATCTTGAGCTGGCCGACGGTACGGCCGCGCTCACCCTCCAGGCGCGCGCGCGGCAGGCCGCTCTCGCGCATCGCCGTTTCAATCAGTTCGTCGCCGATCGCCAGGATCTCTTCGCCGATCTTTTCCAGGAACGCGGCGCGCGTCTCACGGTCCGTGGAGCGATACGCGTCGAACGCTGCTTCCGCCGCGGCGCATGCGGCGTCCACGTCGGCCGGACCATGAACGGCAAACGGCTCTCCAAAGGGTTCGCCCGTGTCGGCCGAGATCGAACGAAAGCCGGCGTCACTCGCCCGGTTGAGGGTTGCGGTGTCGTTGGTCATGGGGTGGCTCCTTATTTACTCGGACATATTAAAGCGGTGCCGGCTTGGCAATCGTTCGTTCGGCATTCAAAACGCGACCACAGCCTTAGCGGGGGAGATAGGGATGACCAAAGCGAAGGGCGAGGCTGATGCGCCGGAGAGTGCAACGACGCCGACGCGACAGCCGCGAGGCACCGGGCGCCGGCTGCGCGGCGCGATCGCCCACAAGCTGGGCCTAGCGATCGTCTCAGGCGAATATGCGCCGGGCGACACCCTTTCGGGGGAGATCGCCTTCTCGGAGGCGCTGGACGTTTCCCGCAGCGCCTATCGCGAGGCGGTGCAGGTGCTGACGGCAAAGGGGCTGGTAGAGAGCCGCCCCAAGGCGGGCACCCGCGTTCTGCCGCGCAACCGCTGGAACCTCCTGGATCCGGATGTCGTCGCCTGGGCTTTCGCAGGCAGTCCGGACATCCAGTTCATCCGCAGCCTGTTCGAACTGCGGGCGATCGTCGAGCCCGCAGCTGCACGCCTGGCGGCCGAACGGCGCGACCGCGCCGACCTGAAGGCGATGAAAGACGCGCTGGCGGCCATGCGGCGGCACACGCTGGCGACGGAAGCTGGGCTGGCCGCAGATCGCGATTTCCACGACGCGATCCTCCGCGCCACGCGGAACGACGCGCTGGTCGTCCTGAGCGCCAGCATCGGCGCGGCGGTGAACTGGACCACCCAGTTCAAGCAACGCTCCCGCGCCCTGCCCCGCGATCCCCTGCCGGACCACATCCGCGTCTACGACGGCATTGCGGCGGGCGATGCGGAGGCAGCCGGTGCGGCGATGCGCGCACTGGTCGACCTGGCGCTCGAGGACACGCGCCACGCCATGGAGTGATACGAAAAGGGCGCCCCCGCAGTAGCGGAGACGCCCTCGTCGTGCCTTGCCGGCGAGATTACCCGATCACCTCGCGCTCCGGCAGCGCGTGCGTCGGCTTGGAGCCCCACAGCGCGTAGAACAGGATGTAGAGTTCGCAAGCGGCGGTCAGCAGGAACGAGGTCTGCAGCCCGACTGTATCCGCCAGCCAGCCCTGCACCACCACCAGCGCACCCCCAGCGATCGCCATGATGAGCAGGCCCGAGCCTTCTTCGGTGAGCGGACCCAGGCCCTTGATGCCCAGCGTGAAGATCGTCGGGAACATGATCGAGTGGAACAGGCCCACCGCGATCAGCGACCACATCGCCGCATGGCCGCTGGTGAAGGTCGCAAGCAGCATCACGATGAACGCGCCGACCGCGAAGAACGCCAGAACCTTGTCGGCGGGCACCTTCTGCATGACGAAGCTGCCGACGAAGCGGCCGACCATCATGCCGCCCCACAGCAGCGCCAGATAGCGCGATGCCTGCTCGTGCGTGATCGCCGCGATGTCCGGCTGCGAGACGAAGTTGATGAACAGGTTGGCGACGCCGATTTCCGCGATCAGGTAGATGAAGATCGCCGGGACACCCCAGACGAGGTTCCGGTGCTTCCAAAGCGACATGCCGCGCCGCTCCTCGCGCGAGACGCGCTGGGTAGCCTGGCCAATCGCGGGAAGCGGGAAGCGCGCGATGACCACGGCAAGCACCACCAGCACCGCCGCGACGATCAGATACGGCAGGATCACCGACTGCGCATCGGCATAGCGCTCAGCTGCCGTGAGCGTCACGCCGGCTTCTGCCGTGCCGCCCTTCGAACGGCCCAGGATCAGGTAGCCCGCGAACAGCGGCGCAAGCGTAGTGCCGAGCGAATTGAACGCCTGCACCAGGTTCAGGCGCGACGACCCGGTCTCCGGCGGGCCAATGACCGCAACATACGGGTTCGCCGCCACCTGGAGCAGCGTGATCCCGCTGGCGATGATGAACAGCGCGGTGAGCACGACGCCATAGGAAGGCAGTCGCGCTGCCGGCACCATCAGCAGCGCACCGGCTGCCATGATGACCAGACCGGTAACGATCGACTTCTGATAGCCGATCCGCTCGATCAGCTTCGCCGAAGGGATGGAGGCCACGAAATACGCGATGAACCAGACCGATTCGATCAGCGTGGTCTGCGTGTAATCGAGTTCGAACACGCTCCTGAGATGCGGCAGGAGGGTATTGTTGATGACGGTGATGAAGCCCCACATGAAGAAGAGGCTGGCAAGCAGCGTCAGCGCGGGCTTGTAGCTTCCACCGGGCGCGTGGTGCGCACCTGTCGAAGCGACGGAAGAAGTTGGCGGCAACGCCATGCATCCTGTCTCCTGTGTGGAAGCCGAAGCGGTCGCGCTGTTCGCCAGCATCTGCTGCGCGGCTTGCCCTGGTGAATTTTGTCCGACTATATAGCCCCGAAAGGCGCGTCAACGGCGTCGATACACAAGGATAGGACGATGCGGAAGGTGGGCAGCGATGGAGTTGTTCTGGCGCTGGTGGCGGCGGCCTCGACAGCGCTGACGGCGGGGACGGCATCCGCGGCGGAGGTGCAGCGTTCCGCGGCCGGAACGCTGAAGGACGGCACTGCAGTTGAAGCGATCACGCTCGTGGGCGCCAACGGCGTCTCCGCGCGCGTGCTGACCTATGGTGCGACGCTGCAGTCGCTGATCGCACCGGACCGCGACGGCAACAAGGCGGACGTGGTGCTCGGCTACGACGATCTCGCCGACTATGTCGATCATCCGAACTATTTCGGGGTCACCGTGGGCCGTTACGCCAACCGCATCGCCGGCGGCACGTTCACGCTGGATGGCAAGAAGTTCCAGCTGCCGCTCAACGAGGCGGCGAACTCGCTGCACGGCGGCGGCAAGGGGTTCGACAAGCAGGTCTGGCGCGTCGTTTCCGTGAAGAACGGGCCGGTGGCGAGCGTCGTGCTGGCGCATCGCAGCCCGGACGGCGATTCCGGCTATCCCGGCCAGTTCGACGTGACCGTCACCTATTCGCTGGATGACAAGGGTTCGCTGACGATCGCCTTCGAGGGCAAGACCAGCAAGACGACCATCGTCAACATGACCAATCACGCCATCTTCAACCTGGCGGGGGAAGGGTCGCCGATGGGTGCGACCGGGCACCGCCTGACCGTTCCGGCGGCGACCTATACGCCCGTGGATGCCAAGCTGATCCCCACCGGCGAGCGTCGCCCGGTCGCGGGTACGGTGTTCGACTTCCGCAGCCCGCGCGTGGTGGCCGACGGCATCCGGGACGGCCATGACCAGCAGATCCGCTACGGCCAGGGCTACGACCACAACTTCGCCCTCGACAAGGGGCTGACTGCCAAGCCCGAGCTCGCCGCCCGCCTGGAGGACCCGCAGTCGGGTCGCGTGCTCGAAGTGCTGACCACCGAGCCCGGGGTCCAGTTCTACACGGGCAACTTCCTTGACGGCACCTATTTGGGCAAGAAGGGTCACCTGTATCGCATGGGGGATGGGATCGCCCTGGAGCCGCAAAAGTTTCCGGACGCGCCCAATCACCCCGACTTTGTTTCCGCCCGAGTGGATCCCGGCAAGCCGTATCGGCATGTCATGATCTATCGCCTTTCCACGACTCGCTGACCGGACACCTCCCATGACCGCCACCCCGACCAACAAGCTTCGCTCGCGCGCCTGGTTCGATAATCCCGAGAATATCGACATGACCGCGCTCTACATCGAGCGGTACATGAACTTCGGCCTCAGCCAGGCCGAGCTCCAGTCGGGCAAGCCGATCATCGGCATCGCCCAGACCGGCAGCGACCTCTCGCCCTGCAACCGCCACCACCTGGTGCTAGCGGAACGCCTTCGCGAAGGCATTCGCGAGGCCGGCGGCATCGCGCTCGAGTTCCCGGTCCACCCGATCCAGGAAACCGGCAAGCGTCCAACCGCCGGGCTTGACCGCAACCTTGCGTACATGGCGCTGGTCGAGGTGCTGTACGGCTATCCGCTCGACGCCGTCGTGCTGACGATCGGCTGCGACAAGACGACGCCTGCCTGCCTGATGGCGGCGGCGACCGTGAACATCCCGGCGATCGCGCTGTCGGTCGGCCCGATGCTCAACGGCTGGCACAAGGGCGAGCGCACCGGTTCGGGCACCATCGTGTGGAAGGCGCGCCAGATGCTCGCTGCCGGCGAGATCGACAACGCGGGCTTCATCAAGCTGGTCGCGTCGTCGGCACCGTCGACGGGCTACTGCAACACCATGGGCACCGCGACGACGATGAACTCGCTCGCCGAGGCGCTCGGCATGCAGCTTCCGGGCTCGGCCGCGATCCCGGCGCCGTATCGCGATCGTCAGGAAGTGGCGTACGAGACCGGCAAGCGCATCGTCGAGATGGTGGCCGAGGACCTGAAGCCGTCCGACGTCATGACGCGCGAGGCGTTTTTGAACGCGATCGTCGTGAACTCAGCGATCGGCGGCTCGACCAACGCGCCGATCCACCTGGCTGCGCTCGCCCGCCACATGGGCGTCGAGCTCGACATCCGCGATTGGCAGGAGCACGGCCACAAGGTGCCGCTGCTCGTGAACCTGCAGCCAGCGGGCGAATATCTGGGCGAGGATTATTATCGCGCAGGTGGTGTGCCGGCAGTGGTCTCGCAGCTGATGGATCAGGGCCTGATCCATGAGGACGTCATGACCGTGAACGGCAAGACGATCGGCGAGAACTGCCGTGGCGTCGAGATCGAGGACGAAAAGGTCATTCGCCCGTTCAACCAGCCGCTGAAGGAAGAAGCCGGCTTCATCGTCCTGTCGGGCAACCTGTTCGACGCGGCGATCATGAAGACCAGCGTCATCAGCGAGGAGTTCCGCGAGCGCTATCTCTCGAACCCGAACGATCCGAACGCCTTCGAAGGTCCGGCGGTCGTGTTCGACGGGCCGGAGGACTATCACCACCGCATCGACGATCCGTCCGTGAACATCACGGCGGAGACGCTGATGTTCATGCGCGGCGCCGGCCCGATCGGCTATCCGGGTGCGGCCGAGGTCGTGAACATGCGTCCGCCGGCGTACCTGATCCGCGAGGGCATCCACGCCCTGCCGTGCATCGGCGATGGTCGCCAGTCGGGCACCAGCGGTAGCCCGTCGATCCTGAACGCCTCGCCCGAGGCGGCGGCGATGGGCGGCCTGGCCCTCATCCAGACCGGTGACCGCGTCCGCATCGACCTCAACAAGGGTACGGCCGACGTGCTGATCTCGGACGAGGAACTCGCGGAGCGTCGTCGCAAGCTCGAGGCGGAGGGCGGGTACCAGTATCCGGCTTCGCAGACGCCATGGCAGGAAATCCAGCGTTCGGTGGTCGGCCAGATGAACACCGGCGCGATTCTGGAGGGTGCCGAGAAGTACCAGCGCATCGCGCAGACCATGGGTCTGCCGCGCGACAACCACTAAGCGCATCCGGCATGGCGGGGGTGGCATCGCGAGACGATGCCGCTACACCCCCGCCATGCCGAGCTTTGCAGCCCATCGCGCCGATCTGGCGCAGCTGGCGGACCAGCATCGTATCCGCCGGCTCCTGCCCCGTCAGGGCACCGACTTCGCCTCCAACGATTATCTCGCGCTCGCGTCCGCGCCTCGCCTGCGGAATGCTGTCGCGGCCGCGCTCGCCGAGGGCGTAGCAGTCGGTTCGGGTGGGTCGCGGCTCCTTCGCGGCAACTCCGACGAGCACGAAGCGCTGGAGGCCGAGGCGGCCGCCTTCTTCGGCAGCGAAGCCGCCCTCTACTTTGCTAGCGGCTTTGCCGCCAACGCGGCGCTGTTCGCGACCCTTCCGCAGCGCGGCGACCTGGTCGTCTACGATGCGCTGGTACACGCGAGCGCGCATGAGGGAATGCGGCTCGGCCGCGCCACCTGCGTCGCGGCCGAACACAACCAGGTCGATGCCATAGAGGCGGCCATCCGCGAATGGCGCAAGGGCGGCGGAACCGGGACGCCTTGGATCGCGGTGGAGAGCCTCTACAGCATGGACGGTGACCGGGCGCCGCTGGCGGCGCTCGCGACGCTGGCGGACGCGCAGGATGCGATCCTGCTGATCGACGAGGCGCATGCGACCGGCGTGTTCGGTGCTGTCGGGCGCGGTCTTGCCGAAGACCTGGAAGGTCGCGACAACGTCGTCACGCTGCGCACTTGCGGGAAGGCGATGGGGTGCGAAGGCGCGCTCGTCTGCGGGCCGAGGATCGTACGCGACTTTCTGATCAATCGCGGCCGCGGGTTCATCTTCTCCACGGCCCCCTCCCCCCTTATGGCGCGGGCGGTTCGGGAGAGCCTGCATATCCTCGCCGATGAGCCGAAGCGACGCGAGCGGCTGCACGACCTGGTGCGCTACGCGGAACGTGCACTTGCACCCGCGGGCGTCCAGCCGACCGGCTCGCAGATCCTCCCTCTGGTGATCGGCGACGATGCCGCCACCATGCGGGCAGCCGAAGCGTTGCAAGCCGATGGTTTCGACGTGCGCGGCATCCGCCCACCGACGGTGCCGCGCGGTACTTCGCGCCTGCGCGTCTCCCTCACCCTCAATGTCACGACCGAGGATGTGGACCGGCTGGCCGCGCTGCTGCAGGAGGTCGTGCCATGAGCAAGACCATCATCGTCACGGGTACCGACACCGACATCGGCAAGACCGTCTTCGCCGCCGGCCTCGCTGCGGCGCTTGGCGCACGCTATTGGAAACCCGTCCAGTCGGGACTGGTGGACGGCACCGATGCCGCCCGAGTCAAAACGCTGGGCGTGCCTAGGACGCACATCCTTCCCGAGGCCTACCGGCTTGCCACCCCCTGCTCCCCGCATCTCGCCGCGGAAATCGACGGAGTGTCGATCGAGGTGGACAGGCTCGCACTGCCGGCGGGCGACGATGCGCTCGTCGTCGAAGGTGCGGGCGGCGTGCTTGTCCCGGTCACGCGAACCATGCTGTTCGCCGATGTCTTCGCCCGCTGGAACCAGCCGGTCGTGCTGGTCGCCCGCACGGGCCTCGGCACCATCAATCACAGCCTCTTGTCGATCGAAGCCCTGCGGGCACGCGGCGTACCGATCCTGGGTGTCGCCTTCATCGGGGAGCCGGTCGAGGACAGCGAAGCCATCGTGGCCGAGATCGGTAAGGTGCGCCGCCTCGGCCGCCTTCCCCGGCTGGATCCGCTGAATGGGGAAACGCTGGAAGCCGCCTTCCACAGCAACTTCGATCTGGAGATCTTCCGGTGACGACCTCGGCCGTGTGGCACCCCTTCACCCAGCATGGGCTCGGCGAGCCTATCCCGCTGGTGACCCGTGCAGAAGGGGCGGCGCTTCATACCGCCGATGGCCGCCGCATCGTGGATGCAATCTCCTCCTGGTGGGTCACGACGCACGGCCATTCCCATCCACGGATCGTTGCCGCGATCCGTGAGCAGGCGGAGAAACTCGACCAGATCATCTTCGCCGGATGGACGCACGAACCGGCGGAGGCAGTGGCCCAGGGCCTGCGCGACATCATGCCACGCGAACTGACCCGGGTATTCTTCTCGGACTCGGGCTCCACGAGCGTCGAGGTCGCGCTCAAGATGGCGCTCGGCTACTGGCGAGAACACGACCCGGCCCGGCATCGGATCCTCGTCCTCGAACATGGCTACCACGGCGATACCATCGGGGCGATGTCGGTGGGCGCGCGTGGCGTGTTCAACAGCGCCTATGAGCCGCTGCTGTTCGATGTGGGCACGATCCCCTTCCCCGTGCCCGGTGGCGAGCAGGCAAGTCTCGACGCCCTGGAACAGGCCTGTGCCGCCGGGGCGGCGGCGTTCATCGTCGAGCCGTTGGTGCTGGGCGCTGGCGGCATGCACTTCTACGCCCCTTCCACGCTCCGGGAGATGCGCGCCATCTGTACGCGACACGGCGTGCTGTTCGTGGCGGACGAGGTGATGACGGGCTGGGGGCGGACCGGAACATTGCTTGCGTGCGAGCAGGCCGGCGTGGTGCCCGACATCCTCTGCCTGTCGAAAGGGCTGACCGGGGGCGCCATTCCCCTTGCCGTCACCATGGCCACCGAGCCGATCTTCCAGGCGCACTATGGCCCGGATCGCGCGAAGATGTTCTTCCACTCTTCCAGCTACACCGCCAATCCGATCGCCTGCGCGGCGGCTCGTGCCAATCTGGCGATCTGGGCGGAAGAACCGGTGGCCGAGCGAATCGCGTCGCTGGGGAAGCGTCAACAGGCTCGGCTCGACGCGCTGTCGGGCATCCGCAATGTTCGGGGTTGCCGGCGAAGCGGCACCATCACGGCGCTCGAGATCGCGGGAGAGGACGGCTACTTGTCCGCGCTCGGTCCACGCCTGCTCGCCCATTTCCGGGACAGGGATCTGCTTCTCAGGCCGCTGGGCAACACGGTCTACGTGATGCCGCCTTACTGCATCGAAGACGCCGACCTCGACCGCATCTACGCCGCCATCGCCGAGGCGTGCGAAGCTCTCTGACGGATCGTCTCGCGTCCGTAACCGTTAAGCGACCATCAGCCCGGCACCGGCCGGTCTACGAAACGGGAGCGCCGGTGCAGTGAAGGCCAGTTGGGCGAGATCGATCGGAGCAGGCGCCATAGGTCTGGGCTTGCTTTGGTGGATCAATCGCCTCCCGCCCAATCCGAAAAACTCGAGCGCGCGGATCATCGCCGATGTTGCCGACACCGCGCTGGCCCGCGGCGCGGCGAAAGAGAGCGCAAGTCATCCGGGTGCGTCCGGGATCAAACTGCTCGCCGATGCGCGAGAAGCCTTTGCCGCGCGTGTCGCCCTCGCCCGGGCGGCCGAGCGCAGCCTCGATCTGCAATATTACATCTGGCACGGTGATCGCTCGGGAACGCTGCTGCTGGAAGCGGTCCATGCCGCGGCAGAACGCGGGGTGCGGGTTCGACTGCTTCTGGACGACAACGGCATTTCGGGGCTCGACGCAGTGCTGGCGGCGCTCGACGCACATCCCAACATCGAGGTCCGGCTGTTCAACCCGTTCCGGATCCGCTGGCCGAAGCCGATTGGCTACATAACCGAGTTCCCCCGGCTCAACCGGCGGATGCACAACAAGAGCTTCACCGCCGATAACAGCGTCACCATCGTCGGCGGGCGCAACATCGGCGACGAGTATTTCGGCGCGGCCGATGGCGGCTTGTTCGCCGATCTGGACGCACTGGCGATCGGTCCGATCGTCGCGGAGGTTTCCGACGATTTTGACCGCTACTGGTGCTGCGGCTCCTCCTACCCCGCGGCCCGGATCCTTCCGGGCGTGCGCAAGGATCAGCGACGGCGCCTGCGCAAGCGTGCGTCGATCGTCGAGCGTGATCCTTCGGCAAAACGCTATGTCCAGGCGCTACGCGACCTGCCGCTCGTGCACCAGCTGGTGGAGGGTCGCCTTGCGCTGGAGTGGGCGGAGGTCCGGATGCTCAGCGACGATCCCGCCAAGGCTCTCGGCAGCGTGCACGAACGGGCTCTCCTGAGCGAGAAGCTGAGCGCCGCGCTCGAGACCGCAAAGAGCGAGCTCGGTCTCATCTCCAGCTACTTCGTACCTGGCCGCCGCGGGTGTCGCACCTTCGGCAAGCTTGCGCGGGAAGGCGTGGCCGTATCGGTGCTTACCAACGCCTATGAGGCGACCGACGTGGGCATCGTTCATGCTGGCTATGCGCCGTACCGCAAACGGCTGCTGCAGGCGGGCGTTCGCTTGTTCGAAATGCGGCGGGAAGCACGCGCGGCGCCGCGGCGCCGGGAGCGCCGTCGCGGCGTCCGGCTGGGTGTCGCCAGCAATTTTCGGGGCTCCGGGACCGGCTCCACCGCAGCGCTCCGCTCGGGCGCGTCGACGCTGCACGCAAAGACGTTCACCGTCGATCGCGAGCGCCTGTTCATCGGTTCGTTCAACCTGGACCCGCGCTCGGTCGCTTTGAACACCGAACTCGGCTTCATCATCGAGAGCCCCGTCCTCGCCGCACAGGTGGCGGATGTGTTCGCCGATCAGGTGGCACACCTCGCCTACGAGGTGCGGATCGGACCGGACGGCGAACTCATCTGGATCGAGGAGAACGGAGGCGAGCGGCGCGTGCATCATCAGGAGCCTGGCATGCGGCTGATCCCGCGCCTCGCCCTTGCCGCTGCCGCCAAGCTGCCGATTGAATGGCTCCTTTGAACGCGTTTGTCCGCGCGGCTTCGTGGCAATCAGGCCGAGGGCGCCTAGAGCTTCCGGCGAGTTGACGAAGAAGGTTTGTGAATGCTGGTGATCAAGAGGCTCCTGGCCGCCCTGCTGTTGACCATGGTGGTGTGCGCGCCCGCCCAGGCGCAGGAGACCGCCGGCAACACCACGACGCCCGCAGTGCTCGCCGACACCTATGGGCGCGAGACGCCGCGATCGGCAGTGACCGGGCTGGTGAAGGCGCTCGGCGAGCAGGACTACGCCCGCGCAGCCAACTACTTCGAATTGGCGCCTCCCAAGACGCCGCGTGCGGCCGCTGCTGCCTCTGATCTGGCGCGGCGCCTCCAGTCAGCGCTCGACAGCGGTGGGTCGCTGCTCCCCTTCGCCGTGCTCTCGAACGAAGCCACGGGCCGTATCGACGATACGCTGGCTCCTGAACAAGAGCAGGTCGGCACGCTCAAGTTCGGGGAGAAAGAGGAGCCTATCCTCCTTGTCCGCGGAGATGTGGGGGAAGGTCAGCAACTCTGGCGGATCTCCACCCAGACCATCAAGGTGCTGCGCGCACACGCTCCGGAGCCCGCGGCCCCCGCTCAGACGGAGAGCATCACCGACACGAGCGTCGCCGGCGCGCCGCTCGTCGACTGGGGGCTGCTGCTGGGGCTTGCCGCCATCAGCTTCGTCGGCCTTCGTCTTCTTGCCAGTCTCATCCTGCTCGGCATCGGCCGTGTGGTTCGGGATCGCGAGCAGAGCCCCACGTTCCGCTTCTCGCACGCGGCCCTTCCGCCGCTCAGCCTCTTTCTCGCGGTCGTGGGCTTCTACGTCTACGCAGACTCGCTCCCCGTCTCGATCGTCGCCCGACAGACGCTGCTGCGATACGCCGGCATCATTGCCTGGGTGGCGCTTGCGTGGTTCGCCCTGCGCTTCGTCGACGCCATCAGCCGGTTGATCATCGCGCGGATGCAGCGCTCGCAACGGCGGCAGGCGGTTTCCGTCATCACCCTTCTGCGCCGCTCGGCAAAGGTGCTGCTCCTCGCGCTCGCGATCGTCGCCATTCTGGACACGCTCGGCATCGACGTGACCACCGGCATCGCCGCCCTCGGGATCGGCGGTATCGCCCTCGCCCTGGGCGCGCAGAAGACGATCGAGAATTTAGTGGGCAGCGTCACCGTGATCGTCGACCGGCCCGTCCAGGTCGGAGACTTCTGCAAGGTCGGCGATGTGCTCGGCACGGTCGAAGACGTCGGCATGCGTTCCACGCGCATCCGCACCAATGATCGCACGGTGGTGACGATCCCCAACGGCAATTTCGCCTCGCTCCAGATCGAGAACTTCGCGACGCGCGACCGCTATCTCTTCGCGCCGGTGATCGCCCTCGAATACGGCATCTCGGCCGACAAGCTCCGCGAAGCCATCGCGATCATCGAAGGGGTGCTGAAGGAGCATGCCCAGATCGACCAGGACGGCGCACGCGCCAATCTGGCGGCGTTCGGCGAGAGTTCGGTCAACGTGGAGGTCTTCTCCTACATCGCGGTGCTCGATGCCGTGGAGGCGATCCACATCAAGCAGGACCTCTTGCTCGCCATCATGGAGCGGCTTGAGAAAGCAGGCATCAGCCTCGCCGTTCCAACCCGCGCGCTACACCTTCCTGAAGCGCTGAAGATCACCCGCGCTCCAGCCGGGTCCGAGGAGCTAAATAACTAGGAACGGGTAAGAAACGATCCCGAGGGCTCGCATCCGGCGTCCCGTTGCGCTAGGGGAGCAACACGGTGGCAGGATCGTCCTCCACGCGGAACCATGCTGCCGTCTATGCCGCCTTCCAAGCTGACCCGATTCTTCGAGCAGTTTCTCTTCTTCTCGATCCGGCGCCCGCTGCCGCCGGTGGTGCAGTTCGCAATTGCTACCGCAGCGATCGTGCTGGTGACGTTGGTGCGGGTGCTTTTCGTCACCGTGCTGCTGCCGTGGCTCTTGTTCATGCCGGCGATCCTGCTGCTGGCGCTGGCCTTCGGCCGCAACGTCGGCTTGTACGCAACCCTCCTTTCGGCGGTCCTGGCAGGATGGTCGATCGCGGGGCCGAGCGGCTTCCTGGGCCTCAATCCGCTTCAGTGGATCGCCTCCGGCGCCTTCCTGGTTGTGGGGGTCGGCATCGTACTTCTTGCGTCCGAACTGCGCGCTTCCTTCGCGCGGGTTAATCACCTGATGCAGGAGGCGCAGTTCGCACGCGACGAGCTCGCCGCGCGCGAAGCCTTTCTTTCCGGTGTTCTTTCCAGCTCGGGCGACTGCATCGTGGTGCTCGACCGCGAGGCCAACGTCCTCTTCGTAACGGAGAACGGCCGCCGAGCCCTGGGGTTGAGCGAGGATGCGGACGTCCACGGCACACCATGGCGGATGCTTTGGCAGGAGCTGGACGGCAATCGCGCTTCTGGGGCGATCGCCGCCGCCTCCGAAGGTCATGAGACCAACTTTGCTGCCCCGGCACGGATCGGGGACGGTTCGCTGCGCTGGTGGGATGTTTCGGTCCGCCCGATTCTGCAGGACGGAAACTCGAGCGGCCAGGTGCTGCTGGTCGCGCGCGACATCACCGCCAAGCGTGCGAGCGAGCGCGAACGTAACCGGCTGGCACGGGTGGTGGAGAACAGTGCCGACTTCATCGGCGTCGCGTCGCTCGACCAGCGGGTGGAATTCCTGAACCCAGCCGGTTGCGACATGGTCGGCCTCTCGCCCGAAACGGTGGGCGAGACCCGGATGCTCGACTACATCTGGCCGGCGGACGTCGAGCGACTGGTGGAAGAGGTTCTTCCAGCGATCCGGGACGCGGGCAGCTGGAGCGGAGAAATGAACCTGCGTCATTTCCGCACCGGTGAACGCATCCCGGTCCACTACCTCGGCTTTCGCGTCCAGGAACAGGACGGCAGTCTGATCGGCTATGGTGCCGTGATGCGGGACTTCAGTGAAATCGAGCGGGCGCGGTTCCAGCAGCGTCTGCTCAACAACGAGTTGAGCCACCGGCTCAAGAACGTCCTGACCATGGTCCAGGCGATCGCCGCCCAGTCGATCCGGCAGGCCGAGACGCTCGAGGACGCGGGAGAAGCAGTGAGTGCCCGCCTGGTGGCCCTGGGACGTGCGACGGATATCCTGACCGCGACCTCCTGGCAGACCGCGGAGCTCCACGCCCTGGTCGCGACGGTGCTGAGGCCGCATGGCGCGCTCAGCCGTCGGATCAAGGTCGATGGTCCGAGTGTCGCGGTCAATCCGCGGGCTGCCTTGGCACTCGCGCTCGCGATCCACGAACTCACCACGAATGCGATCAAATATGGGGCACTTTCAAACGAAACCGGCGAAGTGGCGCTGAAATGGTGGATTGCGGACGGACCGATCCCCGACCATCCGCGTTTGCTGCTGACTTGGCGTGAAACGGGAGGGCCGAATGTCACGCCTCCTCCCCGAAGAGGTTTTGGTTCTGTAATGATCGAGCGATCGCTGAAGGCCTATTTCCGAGCCCATGTGACGCTGGACTTTTTGCCCGAGGGCGTTGCTCTCACGCTCGATGCGCCGCTTGCCGACGCGATTGCGACGGATCGGGCGGACTGATGGGGCAGCGCGCGCCGATCAATCCACGAACGATCCTCATCGTAGAGGATGAAGTGCTTTTCCGGCTCGAACTGGCCGATCTGTTCGAAGCCTCCGGTTACCGCGTCCTTGAGGCTGGCGACGCCGATGAGGCGATCGCGGTTCTTGACGAAGATCCCTCCATTTCGATCGTGCTCACCGACATTCAGATGCCGGGGTCGATGGACGGCCTGCGCCTTGCCCACCATGTTCGCGAGCGATACCCGCCGGTGTCCCTGGTAATCGCCTCAGGAGCATTACGCCCCAGCGCTTCGGAACTGCCCGAGCGCAGCCTGTACCTGACCAAGCCGTTCAACCCGTTCCAGCTCCTGCGGCAGCTGAACGCCGCGGCCTAAGCCTTCGGCGCTGCCTTTGCGGGTCCGGGGCGTTCGTCCAAGCCGCCCTGCGCCTCCAGTGCATCCGCTACCCGATCGAGCTTTGCGAGCGCACGCCGGAATTGGGATCTCTCCTCCGCGTCCAAGGCCCCGAAGATCGCCTGGTCTAGGTGCGATCTCAGCGGTTCTGCCGCCGCGATAGCAGCCTCTCCAGCGGTCGTCAGGGAAACGCGCTTCACGCGACCATCGGCCAAATCCGGGGTGCGTCGAACCAGTCCATCCCGTTCCAGCGCGGCGATCGCCTCGCTGACGGTACGCGGCGATTGCCCGAAAACGTTGGCGATGTCGGCGGCACGCGCGCTGTTGTGTTCGCACCGGAGGTACATCAGCAGCTTCATCCGCGCGAGGGAAACGCCCTGCTCTGCCAGGTGCGCGTCGGCGATCCGCCGCAAGCGGAGGAACAAGCGACCGAAGTCGCTGACGAGGCTGTCCGTGTCGGGCACGTTGTGAGGGCCCTCCATAAAGAGGCTTGCTTTGCGCTGCAACAGCGAGCAGGTCCCCGCGTCAGTTTAGGATAGCCAGGGCAGGTATATGGCCGACCGACACGAGCAGCCGACCGATGCGCCGCAAGACGCGGGCCGTGAGGACGAGCAGAACGAGAGCAGTCCTCCATCTCCCCGCAAGAAGCGCATGATCCGCATCATCCTGATCATTATCCTCGGGATCGTACTGGTGGGCGGGCTGCTGTGGTTCATCCAGTATCGCAGTGTCGGCCGCTTCATGCAGAGCACGGATGACGCCTATATCCAGGCCGATGCCGTGATCGTCTCACCCAAGGTCGCGGGTTATGTGGAGCGGGTGTTCGTCGCCGATAACCAGCAGGTCCGTGCTGGTCAGCCGCTGCTCCAGATCGATCCCGGCGATTATCGGGCACGCGCTCAGCAGTTCCAGGCGCAGATCGACGTGGCCGAAGCCAATGCGGAGGGTGTCCGCGCCCAAATCCGCGAGCAGGACGCCGCGATCGAGCGTGCCCAAGCGGAAGTTGCTGCCGCTCGTACCCGCGCCGGCTTCGCCAATGCCGAGGTCGCGCGATATCGGCCGCTTGCGGCGAGCGGGGCGGAAAGCCGCGAACGCCTGGCGCAGTTGGAGAACGAAGCGCGGCAGGCCAACGCGCAGCTCGCCAGCGCCGAAGCGGCCCTGAGCAGTGCACGCCGTCGCGTCGGCACGCTGAACGCCCAAGTCGCCCAGGCGCTGTCGCAGGGGAATGCCGCGCGTGCGCAGCTCGAAAGCGCGCAGGGCGACGTGGGATCGACGTTGATCCGCGCCAGCATCGACGGCCGGATCGGCGACAAGACCGTGCGGGTCGGCCAGTATCTGCAGCCTGCCACCCGAACCATGTCGATCGTGCCCACGACGCAACTCTATGTGGAGGCAAACTTCAAGGAGACGCAGCTCGGCCTAATGCGCGTCGGTCAGCCCGTGAAGCTTGAGGTTGATGCGCTCCCCGGGGTCGAGATCCACGGCCGCGTCGAGAGCGTGTCCCCCGGTACCGGAGCGCAGTTCTCGGTGCTGCCGCCGCAGAACGCCACGGGCAACTTCACCAAGATCGTTCAGCGCGTGCCGGTCCGTATCACGATCGATGCCGGTCCCGAGACGTTGAAACTGCTGGTTCCCGGCATGTCCGTGAGCCCCACCGTCGACACCCGCTCTGCGCGTGACGCGCGGGACCGGATCAAGCAGGAGCAGGAACGCTACAACGAGCAGCGGGGCCATGACTAAAGCTGCCGCCGCCGCCGGAGGCACCCCGGCAAAGGCGGACGCCGCTGCGTGGCTGGCGGTGCTCGCCGGCAGCCTTGGCGCGCTTATGGCGACCCTGGACATCTCCATCGTCAACTCGGCGCTTCCGACCATTCAAGGGGAGATCGGCGCCAGCGGGACCGAGGGAACCTGGATCGCGACCTCCTATCTGGTGGCGGAGATCATCATCATTCCGCTGTCCGCCTGGCTGGAGCGGGTGCTGGGGCTACGGACGCTGCTGCTCCTCGCGGCGGTGCTGTTCACCGCTTTCTCCATGCTGTGCGGCATCTCCACCAACCTGACCATGATGATCATCGGCCGCGCCGGCCAGGGCATCACCGGTGGCGCGCTCATCCCTACGGCGATGACCATCATCGCCACGCGGCTTCCGCCCCACCAGCAGCCGATCGGCACCGCGATGTTCGGTGTCACCGCCATCCTGGGTCCGGTGCTCGGGCCACTGATCGGTGGCTGGCTGACCGAAAGCATCAGCTGGCACTACGCCTTCTTCCTGAACCTGCCGGTGGGCGTCTTGCTCGTGACGCTGCTGCTGATCGGCCTTCCGCATCAGAAGGCGCACCTCGCCGACCTGCTCCGGGCCGATTGGCTCGGGATCATCGGCCTGGCCCTGGGGCTCGGCGGGCTCACCGTCGTGCTGGAGGAAGGACAGCGGGAGCAGTGGTTCCAGTCCAGCGAGATCCTCCAGCTGACGGCCGTCTCAATCCTCGGCTTCGTCCTCCTGTTCGCTGGCCAGTTCCTCGCCCAGCGGCCGGTGATCCGGTTGCGCCTCCTGCTGGATCGCCAGTTCGGCAGCGTAGCCCTGATGGGCGTCGTCATCGGGATGGTGATCTACGGGACGTCCTACGTGATCCCCCAGTTCCTGGCGGCGATCGCCGACTATAATGCCCTCCAGTCAGGGAAGATCGTGCTGCTGTCGGGTATCCCCAGCATGATCCTGATGCCGTTCACGCCCTTCATGATCCGGCACATCGACATTCGGATCGCAGTAGGCGCCGGTCTGGCGATCCTGGCGGCCAGCTGCTGGATCGACACAGCACTCACCGCAGAGTCCACCGGAAGCGCGTTCGTCGACTCGCAGTTGCTGCGGGGCGTGGGTACCATCCTCGGCTTCCTGTTCCTGAACCAAGCCGCGGTCTCCTCGGTGAGCCCGCAATATGCAGGCGACGCCGCGGGCATCTTCAACGCCGCGCGCAACATCGGCGGCTCGCTGGCGCTCGCCGCCATCGCGACCCTCCAGGATCAGCGGAACTGGCTTCACATGCGCCGCATCGAGGAGACGTTCAACGCCAACTCGGTCGATGTGCAAAGCTACCTCGCCGGCTTGGGCCAGGCGCTGGGCAGTCCCGACGCCGCCCTGCGCACGGTCGCCCAGACGATCCAGCGCGACGCACTGGTCATGACGTACAATGACCTGTTCTGGCTGCTTGCCGTCGGCATTCTGTTCGTCATGCCGCTGGTCCTGTTCCTCCGCCCGCTTCCCAAGGGCGTCTCCCTTGCCGCTGGTCACTAGAGGCTCGCTCATGCGCACTCTGCCCCTTCTCGTCCTTCCCCTGTCGCTCGCCGCCTGCACCATGGGGCCCGATTACGCAGGCCCGCCCGTCACGCCGTCGCGCGCTCCCGGTGCAGGGTTCGTCCGGGCGACGAACGCGGTGCAGGCGGCGGCCGTGCCCGGCGTCGCGAACTGGTGGACGGCCCTTCGGGATCCGCAGCTCGATGCGCTCGAGCAGCGCGCGCTTGCAGCCAATCCGTCCATCGCCGTCGCCCAGGCCCGCGTCCGTCAGGCTCGTGGCGCACTGCGCCTTGAGCGCGCAAACCGCCTGCCGAGCGCCAACGCCAGCGGCAGCTACCTGCATGCAGAGCTCCCCGGTATCGACCTGGGTTCGCTGACCGACGGCTCCGGCGACGGCGAAACCCCCGACGCGGGCGCGGGCGAAGGCATTGCCGACGGCGACAGCATCGGCGTGGACTTCTTCAATCTGGGATTCGACGCGAGCTGGGAAATCGATCTGTTCGGCCGCCGGCGCCGCACGGTAGAAGCGGCGCGCGCGGCCGCGGAGGGTGCCGAAGCAAATCTGGCGGATGCTCAGGTGCAGCTTACCGCCGAGGTGGCGCAGGCCTATGTCGCGCTGCGGGACCGCCAGGCGCGCGTTGCGCTGTCCCAGCGCTCCTCCGAGATGCAGCGCCGGATCCTCGGCCTGACCGAAGAGCGCTACGCCCGCGGCACCGTTTCGGCACTCGACGTCGAGCGCCTCCGCCTTCAGGTCGAGAACACCGATGCCGAACTCGTGCCGCTCAACGCGGAAGTGGCGAGCTACCTGAACGCCCTCGCCGTTCTGGTCGGCGAGGCTCCGGGCGCGCTGGACGATGCCTTGAAGGCTCCTGCCCCCATCCCGCTGGTGCCGGCACAGGTTGCGGTGGGCGACCCGGCGTCGCTGCTTCAACGCCGCCCCGACATTCGCGCTGCGGAGCGCCAGCTTGCATCGCGCACCGCGCGGGTGGGGGTCGCGGAGGCAGCACGCTTCCCGAGCCTGAACCTTCAGGGCATGCTCGGCCTAGGCGGCACCTCCATCGCCGACGTCGTCGATCCGGACAATCTGCTCACCCTCGCGAGCCCGATGCTCCAGTGGAACCTGCTGGATTTCGGCCGGGGACGCGCTCGCGTCGAACAGGCTGAGGGCGAGCGCGACGAGGCGGAGGCAAGCTATCGCCAGGCGGTGCTCGGCGCGCTTCGCGATGCGGAAGACGCGCTTGCCCGCTTCGGTGCGCGGCGGCAGACGCTCGTCAGCCTGGTGCGGGCAAAGGCATCGGCAGACCGTGCCTCGACGCTAATGCAGCAGCGTTTCCGCGCAGGCACCGCTACGCTGATCGACACGCTCGACGTGGAGCGCCAACGGGTCGCCGCCGAGCAGCAGCTGTCCGTCGCCACCGCCGGCCTCACCACCGACTATGTCGCGCTCCAGAAGTCGCTCGGCCTCGGCTGGTCCGCCCCCACGGCTGCCGCGCCCTAAACGGGCGCGGCTTCCCGGGTCGTTCTCAGTGGCGGATTTTGTGGACCGCGGTGGCGATGATCGCGCCAACGGCCACACCCAGCACGCCCGACAACAACGCCGTCAGAAACCATGCCACGACGCCGCCAAGCGGCACCGCGTGATGGACGGCTTCGGCGAGATGGTGGACGAACTCCGCCGGAGCCGCGAAGCCGAGCACCTCGGCTCCGTGCAACAGGATGCCGCCGCCGACCCACAGCATCGCCGCGGTTCCGACGACGGACAGGACCCGCATGATGACGGGCATGCTCTTGACCATGCCGCGTCCAAGCGCGCGCACGCCGGATGAAGACCGCTGGGCCAGGTGCAGCCCGATGTCGTCCAGCTTCACGATCAGAGCCACGACGCCATAGACGCCGACCGTGATCGCGAGGCCGACCACCACCAGAACCAGCGCCTGGGTGAGGATCGAGGACTCCGCCACGTCGGCAAGCGCGATCGCCATGATCTCCGCAGACAGGATCAGATCGGTCCGAACCGCATCGCCGACCTTCGCCTTCTCGAGCGCGCTGGCATCGACGAAGCCTTCCTCGACGGGCGCCGCATCATGATGCTCGCCCTTGATCGCACCAAGCACCTTCTCTGCGCCTTCGAAGCAGAGGAAAGCGCCCCCCAGCATGAGCAACGGCGTAATCGCCCAAGGGGCGAAGGCGCTCAGCAGCAGTGCCGCAGGCAGCAGGATCAGCAGCTTGTTCCGCACCGAGCCAAGGGCGATCTTGCCGATGATCGGCAGTTCGCGTTGGGGCGTCAGGCCGGTGACATAGCGCGGGGTGACCGCGGCATCGTCGACCACCACGCCCAAGGCCTTGGATCCCGCCTTTCCGGCTGCGGCACCGACGTCGTCCAGCGACGCCGCAGCCAGTTTGGTGAGGCCAGCAACATCGTCGAGAAGGGCAACCAGTCCACCGGGCATGTGCTCACCTGTAACAAGAGGAAGCCGTGCCTAGCCGGGGAAGTGGCGCCTGCTCAAGCGCGCTGCGGGATGGAGAGATCAGCGAGAGGTGGGAACGGGTCGGCATCAGCAATGTTCGGCCATTCACCGATAAAGATTATCGCTGTTGTGAAGGACTGCCGGAACGTTCATCCGGCCTGGCCTCTCGACCGCCTGCGGGTGGGACTGCAGGAAGAAGATGAAAGGTTCATGATGTTGCCCTCCCCCGCCCCCGGTGAACAGCCGGTCTCGCGCAGTCCGTGGTACGCGCACCTGTACGTGCAGGTGCTGGCGGCGATCTTCGCAGGCGTCATGCTGGGCCACTTCGTCCCGGAGGCCGGTGCCGCGTTGAAGCCGCTGGGCGACGCCTTCATCAAGCTGGTGAAGATGATCATCGCACCGGTGATCTTCCTGACCATCGTGTCGGGGATCGCGGGCATGCGCGACCTCGGCTCAGTGGCGCGAGTCGCCGCCAAGGCATTCGCCTACTTCCTGTTCTTCTCCACCATGGCGCTGATCGTCGGCCTGGTCGTGGCGAACGTCGTGCAGCCGGGCGCGGGGCTCAACATCGATCCCGCCACCCTCGATCCCTCCAAAGTCGCTGGCTACGCCGCCAAGGCGCATGAGACGTCGCTCATCGGCTTCCTGATGGCGATGATCCCGGACACCATCTTCTCCGCGATGGTGCAGGACAACATCCTCCAGGTCCTGTTCGTCTCGATCCTGTTCGGGGTGAGCCTCGCGCTCGTCGGAGATCGCGGCAAGGGGATCACCGACCTGGTGAACCAGGTGTCGGTCGTCGTCTTCAAGCTCGTGTCGATCGTCATGAAGGCGGCGCCCATCGGCGCATTCGGCGCGATGGCCTTCACCATCGGCGCCTATGGCCTCGGCACGCTTGCGAACCTCGCGATGCTGGTGGCGACCTTCTACCTCACCTCGTTGCTGTTCGTGCTGGGGGTGCTGGGCATCGTTGCCCGCCTGTGCGGGTTCTCGATCCTGCGGTTGATCGGCTATCTCAAGACCGAGCTACTGCTCGTCCTGGGCACCTCGTCGTCCGAAAGCGCCCTGCCCGCCCTGATCGAGAAGATGGAGCGCGCCGGCTGCCCGAAGTCGGTCGTCGGGCTGGTGGTGCCGACCGGCTATTCGTTCAACCTGGACGGCACCAACATCTACATGACGCTCGCTGCGCTCTTCATCGCGCAGGCGACGGGCGTGCACCTGTCGCTGGGCGAGCAGCTGCTGCTCCTGGGCGTCGCGATGTTGTCTTCCAAGGGCGCGGCCGGCGTGACGGGCGCGGGGTTCATCACGCTTGCAGCGACGCTCTCGATCGTGCCTTCGGTGCCCGTCGCCGGCATGGCGCTGATCCTGGGCGTCGACCGCTTCATGAGCGAGTGCCGCAGCCTGACGAACTTCATCGGCAACGCGGTCGCGACGGTGGTGGTATCGCGTTGGGAAGGTGCGCTCGACCGGGAGCGGTTCGATGCGGCGATGCGTGGCGAAATGCCGCGCGTCGACGAGGTCGATCCCGCCACCATCCCTGCAGCGTAACGGCGGGGAGCGGTTCATGAGTAGCCTGTTGCGGTACGCCGTTGGCGCTGCGTCGGTCGCGGCACTTCTTCCCGCAGGTGCCAAGGCGCAGACGAGCCCGGCGCCCAAGGAAACGCGTCCGAGCCCGACCCCGGCGACCCCGGTAGCGGACAGCTATCCTTCCGCGGCGACGGGCGAAGGCGCCACGAGCGAAGGCTATAACCTGTCTCGCTGGGCGGAGAATTGGCGCAGCCTTTGCGATCCGGCAAAGCGCGATGATCCCCTGGACCGGCTGAAGTGCCTGCCGATCGACAGCAACGGCGATGTGTACCTGACCCTGTCGGGCGAACTGCGGCTTCGGGTCAACGAGACGACCAACCCGGGTCTTCGCGAAGCCGACGCGCAACGCCAGGACATCAACCGCATCGTCGCGGGCGCCGATCTGCACGTGGGGCCGCATTTCCGCGCCTATGGAGAGATCGCCCACGGCGGGCTCGACGGACGCAACCTGGGGACGGTGGCGGCGAACCTTCGCAACGATCTGGTCGTGCAGCAGGCGTTCGTCGAAGGGAATGCCCGAGTCGCGGGCGCTGCGGTGGGCGTGCGCTACGGCCGGCAGGAGTTCACCGACGGCCCCAACCTCCTCACCTCGCAGCGCGACAACAACACCATCCGCTTCGTCCTGAACGGCGCCCGCGCCTGGGTGCGGGGGCGGCGGGTACGCGCCGACGTGTTCGACTTCAAGTTCACCAGCCTGGGCACCGAGGGCACCGGCGACGATCGCGTGGACGACGGCAGCGCTTCTCGGGAATCACCCTTGGGATCGTGCTGCCGCCGGTGGCAGAGGGCGCCAAGCTGTACCTGGACCCGTTTATCTGGCGGCTGCGCGACGACAATGCTTCTTGGGGAGGCGTAACGGCTCGCGAGGAGCGCCATTATCAGGGCGCGCACCTGTGGGGCGAGGCGGGTCCGGTGACGCTCGACTGGACGGTCAACCACCAAGGCGGCAGCTTCGGCAACCGGAACATCGACGCGTGGCAGCTGCTCCTTGCGCAGACCTACCGCATCGGGAGCGGGAGCACCGCGCCACGGGTCGGCTTCCACGTCGATTATGCGACCGGCGGCGGCGCCTATGACGCGGGGAAGCTGCGCAACGCCATCGCCCCCTTCGGCAACAACATCTACTACAGCTACCAGCTGGCGCTGACGCCGACCAACCTGGTGGCACTGGCGCCCAACGTCACCTTCACCCCGCTCAAGAAGCTGCGGGTGACGGCGGAGTACCAGCTGAGCTGGCGCGACTCCGCAGCGGACGCCGTGTACCGGGCCAACGGCACTGCCTTTGCCGGCACCGAGCTGGTCGGCGGGCACAAGGTCGGCGACGTCGCTCGATTGCAGGCGATCTACAGCCTGTCGCCGCGCGTCTCCCTGACGGGACGCTACGAGCATCTTGCGGCAGGCCCGGTCCTTACGCGGGCCGGCTACACCGACTCCGACTTCCTGGGAGGCTGGATCAGCTTCCGCTTCTAGGCGGGCAGCCAGAAGCCTGCCTCCCCCGGACACACGAACGCCCGCCGGCTCCAAGCCGACGGGCGTCGTATCTCGTGCGGCAAGCCGTCGCGGGGCGAGCCCCGCCCGGGCTTACTTCTTGCCGAGCGTGAGGCCGCCGAAGCGCTTGTTGAAGCGCGCGACCTGGCCGCCCGCGTCCAGCAGGCGCTGGTTGCCACCGGTCCAGGCCGGGTGCGCCAGCGGATCGATGTCGAGCTGCATCGTGTCGCCTTCCTTGCCCCAGGTGGAGCGGGTCTCGAACACGGTCCCGTCGGTCATCTGCACCTTGATGGTGTGATAGTCGGGATGGATGTCTTTCTTCATGATCAAGCTCCTGTGAATGGCTGGTTTCCGACCAGCCGGAACGAAGGGCGCGCCCTACACGCAAGGGCGGCCCACCGCAAGCGGCAGGCCGCCCGAGAGGCGGAAAGTTAGTCGAAAGTTAGTCCAAGATCACGCCTTGGGCGGGTCCGCGATCATGGCGGTGAACTCGCATTCGGTCGCGACTTCGCCGTCCAGCAGCGCCTTGCCCGCGAACTTGCAGACGCGCGAGCGCTTCTGGACGAACTCGACCTCGAGCTTCAGCAGCACGCCCGGCTCCACCGGCTTGCGGAACTTCACGCCGTCGATCGACATGAAGTAGACGAGCTTGCCCGAGCCGGCGAGGCCCAGGCTTTCGACCGCGAGCACGCCGGCAGCCTGCGCGAGCGCCTCCACCTGGAGCACGCCCGGCATGATCGGCCGTCCGGGGAAGTGTCCCTGGAAGAACTCCTCGTTCATCGAGACGGCCTTGATCGCCGTGATGCGCTGGTCGAGCACGAGTTCCTCGACCCGGTCGACCAGCAGCATGGGGTAGCGGTGCGGCAGCGCCGCCATGACTCGCTTGATGTCGTACGGCTGGGTCATGACACCGTCTGCCGCCACGATCAGCGACCCTTCGGCTTCGTGCCGGTGGCGGGCGCCGGAGCCGGTGCGGCTGCACCCGGAGCCCCCTGCTGGCCACCCGGCTGCCAACCGGCCGGCGGGGTGATCTGGACGCTGGGGACCGAGCGGTTCAGCTCGGCGATCACGTCGTTGGTGACCTGTGCCGCCGGCAGCGACTTCACGGTCGCGTCGGGAGGCAGGATCACCGACAGGCGGCGCGCTGCCATCACGCGATCGAGCGCCGGCTCGAGCTGACGGACGATCTGCTCGTTGACATAGGCCTGGGCGAGCTGGACCGGCTGAAGGATGCGGCCCAGTTCCTGCTGTGCGGTCTGCTCGCGCTGCTGGATACCCTGGTACTGGGTCTGGAGCGCCTGCTGGTTCGCGTTAGGCGCGCGACGGGCCGCCTCGAACGCATCGACCTGCGGCTTCAGCTCGTTCTGGATCGCGGTGCGGCGGGTGTTCGCCTGATCGATCTGCGCCTTGTAGGTCGTCTGGATCTGGGTCATCGCGGTCGTGAACGCGTTGGAGCGGCGCACCGCCTCCTGCAGGTCGACGACGCCGAGGCCCTGCACCTGCGCGAACGCAGGCGCCGCGACCGAAGTAGCGGAAACGGTGACGAGTGCGGCGAGCGCCGCCTTGGAGAAGCTACGCATCAGAATTGAGTCCCTACGTTGAAGGTAATGAGCTTGGTGTCGTCGCCCTTTTGCTTGAGCAACGCCTTGGCCACGTCAATCCGCAGCGGCCCGAACGGCGAGTTCCAGTTGACGCCGATACCAACCGACAGACGCGGCTTCCAGGTATCGCCGTAATATTCCTCAAGGAACGGCGCGACCGTGTTGACCGCCGCGACGTTCGTCTCACCGCCGACGCAGGTGCCGCCATAGGTGGCGGAATAGCCGGTCGTACAGGTGGTGAGGCGAGTCGAGGTGCTGCCGCTCGAGTTGGTGAAGCTGTTGAGGTACAGCGCCTGGCCGGTATCGGTCCGGATCGGATCGACGCGGGGCAGCAGCGACGGCGAGCCGTCCTTGTTGAACATGGGGTTCCCGCTGGCGTCGGTCGCCTGTTCGAACTCGGCCGTCGGACGCGGACGCGTCAGGCTGAACAGCGAGCCGATCTGGACGAAGACCGACGGGCGCAGGCCGAGCTCGGAAATGCCCGACCCGAGCGGCGGCTCGAGCTCGAGCTTGCCCAGGTAATAGGCCTTGCCGCCCAGCGGATCGTCGTAGCTGTTGTCGGTGGTGAGCGCCTGCGTACCCGAGGCCGCGTCGCCCGTCATATAGGTACGGCGGATGCGCGGGCCCACGCCGCGGATGTCGAAGCCGCGGAACTGCGGTTCGCCGAGGTAGAAGCGGTCGGTGATGCGAACCGGATCGATCCCCGGCCCCGGGCTGTCCTGAAGGGCGTGGATATAGCCGCCCTCGAGCCCTGCCGACAGCACCCAGCCCCCGAGGTTCCAATATTTGTCGCCGTCGAAGCGGCCGCGGATGTAGCGGACATCGCCGCCCAGGCCGGCGAAGTCGGCGCCGAGGACGACCCGCGAACCGCGGCTCGGACGCAGGCGGCTGTTGAGGCTGTCATAGATCAGCGAGAGGCCGATCGAGGAGGTCAGGCGGTTGCCGATCGCATCGCAGAGGTAGCGGCCCGCCTTGAGCGGATCGCACTCACCGTTGGTGTAGTAGGTGTCCTCGTCGAGCGTGACCTTGTCCTGCTGCAGCGTGTAGCGGCCCGAGAGCTGCCAATATTCGGTGAGCGGGACACCAGCGACGAGCGTGCCGCCGGTCGAGAGCTGCGAGTAGAGGTCGTTGCGATCGCGACCGCTGCCGTAATAGTTGAACGAGTTGTAGTCGCGCCGGAACAGCGTGCCGCCGAGCGCGATGTTCTTGTCGAACAGATACGGCTCGGTGAAGCCCAGCTCGATCGACTTCGAGTAGCTCGAATAGCTGGCGCTGGCCGAGAGCGTCTGCCCCTTGCCGCGGAAGTTGTTCTGCCGGATCGACGCCTGCAGGATGAACTTTTCGAGGCTCGAGAAACCGGCCGAGAGCGAGAGCTCACCGGTCGAGCGCTCCTCGACGTTCGCCGCAAGAATGATGCGGTCAGGGGTCGAGCCCTGCTCCTGCTTGATCTCGAACTTGTCCTGGAAATAGCCCAGCGAGTTGATGCGGTCCTGCGAGCGCTTCACCATGAAGGCGTTGAAGGCGTCGCCCTCGGCCACGCGCATTTCGCGGCGGATCACCTTGTCCTGGGTCTGCGTGTTGCCGGTGATCTCCACCCGCTCGACGTAGGTGCGGTTCGCCTCGGCGAGGAAGAAGTTGATCCCCATCGTCAGCGCTTCGCGATCGCGCTGGAATTCCGGGCGAACGTCAGTGAAGGCGTAGCCGTAGAGCCCGGCATACTGGCTGAGGCTGTCGATCGAGTCCTCGACCAGCTTGGCGTTGTACCAGTCGCCCTTCTTCATCGGCAGCGTCGCGGCGAGCTTTTCGCCGTCGAAGTCGCGGATCGCGCTGTCGACCTTCACGTCGCCGAACTTATAGCGCGGCCCTTCCTCCACCACATAGGTGATGATGAAGTCGCGCTTGTCGGGCGTGAGCTCCGCCACGGCCGAGATCACGCGGAAATCGGCATAGCCCTCGGTCAGGTAGAACTGGCGCAGCTTCTGCTGATCGGCGGCGAGCCGGTCCTGGTCATAGCTGGTGTTCGAGCTGAAGATCCGGAAGGTACGCGCCTGCTTCGTGTACATCTCCTTGCGGAGATCGGAATCCGAATATTGGTCGTTGCCGATGATGTTGATCTGGCGGACCTTGCTCTTCGGTCCCTCGTTGATCTCGAACACCACGTCGACGCGGTTCTGGTCGAGCATGACCATCTGCGGCTCGACCGAGGCGGCGAAGCGGCCCTGGCGGCGATACAGCTCGACGATGCGCGCCACGTCGGCACGCACCGCGGTGCGGGTGAAGATCTGCCGCGGCGCGAGCTTGATCTCCTTGACGATCTTGTCGTCCTTCAGCCGCTTGTTGCCCTCCAGCACCACGCGGTTGATGATCGGGTTCTCGCGCACGACGACGACGATGTCGCCGGTCTCGACGCCCTCGATCTGCGCGTCGGCGAGCAGATCGGACGCGAGCAGGTCGACGATCGCCTGGTCAAGGCTCTCGGTGGTGTAGGGCTGGCCCACGCGCAGCTTCGTATAGGACAGCACCGTGTCCGGCTCGATGCGCTGCGAACCGCGCACGGTGAGCGACCGGATGTTGCGGACCGGAGCCGAAACGACCACCGGAGGGGTCGCCGCAGGAGCAGCCTGCTGCGCCTGCGCAGCGGGGGCGGTCGGCGTCGTCTGCGCCATCGCCACACCCGACAGCATCGTTCCTGCCATCAGCACGGTCGCGCGCACGCCGTAGTTGGAAACCTTCGTCACATCCCACCCCAGTCGGTAAGCCGTACAACACACACGGCATGCGGATCGCGTCCGCCCTGCCCTAACCCGCTCACCCGATCAAGCCGGACAAACCCCGCCAAAGACCGAGCGAACCAAGATCGTTCGCCGTCACCAGAACCATCAATGCCAGGATCGCCATCACGCCGCCACGGAAAGCCCATTCCACGACCCGCGGATCGGTGGGCCGGCGGCGAACCGCCTCGATGGCGTAGAAGAGAAGATGGCCGCCATCCAGCATGGGAACTGGCAAGAGGTTGATGAACCCCAAGTTAATCGAGATCAGCGCCACCAGGAACACGAACGCCTGAGGCCCGAGCACCAGCTGCTCGCCGGAAGCGCGCGCGATGCTGATCGGGCCGCCGAGCTCCGACACCGGCCGACGCCCGCTGACGATCTGCCACAGCGTGTCGACCATCATGCCGACCATCTGGCCGGTCTGGCGGACGGCCACCACCGGCGCCTCCAGCACGCCCACGGGCTCGATCACGCGCCCCGCCGGGCCGATGCCGAGCTGCCCGAGCCGGAAGACGTTGCCGAAGCGGTCCCTCTCGGTCGTGGTGCCAAGCGTGACCGGAACCGTCTGCACCTGACCTTCGCGAACCAGCTGGATGGTGCTCGCCTCGCCGGGGCGAATGCGGGTGTAGCGCGCGACGTCGTCGAAGGTGTCGACGCTGCGCCCACCTATCGACAGGATGCGGTCGCCCGGCCGGAGACCGGCGGCGGCGGCAGCGCTGTTCGGCCCGACGAGGCCGATCGTCGGCGGGGTGCGGCTCTCGCCATAGGCGAGCGCGAAGCCGGCCAGGATCAGGATCGCGACCAGGAAGTTGATGATCGGGCCTGCCGCGACGATGATCGCGCGCTGCCACAAGGGCTTGGCCTGGAACGTGCCGCTGCGCTCGGCGGCGGGCAGCGAGAGCCATTCCGCGGACGGCTGGCTGGCCGGGTTCATGTCGCCGGCAAAGCGGACATAGCCGCCGAGCGGGAGCCATCCGAACTTCCAGCGGGTGCCGTGCCGGTCGGTGAAGCCGCCGATCTCACGCCCGAAGCCGACCGAGAACGCCTCCACCTTCACCCCGAACCGTCGGCCGGCGAGATAGTGGCCGAGTTCATGGACGAATACGAGCGGGCCGAGCGCCAGCAGAAAGGCGAGCACACTCAGCAGGAAGCCCGGGCCTTCGATCAAGCGACGCAGTCCTTCACACGCTCTCCCGCCAGCCTTCGGGCCTCCCCGTCGACGGCGAGCACCGCGTCGAGCGTGGCCGGGGCCTCCGGATCATAGCGCTCCAGGGTATCGTCCACGATTGCGGCAATTTCGAGGAACCCGATCTTGCCGGCAAGGAATGCCGCGACCGCGACTTCGTTGGCGGCGTTCAGGATCGCCGGGCGGGCGCCGCCTGCCTGAAGCGCGGCGCGCGCGAGCGAGAGCGCGGGGAAGCGGACGGGGTCGGCAGGCTCGAAATCGAGGCGGCCGATCGCGGCGAGATCGAGCGGAGCGCAGGGCGTCGCCATGCGATCGGGCCAGGCGAGCGTGTGCGCGATTGGGGTGCGCATATCGGGCGTGCCCATCTGCGCGAGCACGGAGCCGTCGACATACTCCACCATCGAATGCACCACCGACTGCCGATGGACGATGACGTCGAGCTGCTCGGCGGAAACCGGGAAGAGGTGGAACGCCTCGATCAGCTCCAGCCCCTTGTTCATCATGGTGGCGGAATCGACCGAGATCTTGGCGCCCATCGACCAGTTCGGGTGGGCGACCGCTTGGGCGGGGGTGATCGCGCGCATCGCCTCCAGGCTGGTCTCGCGGAACGGACCGCCGCTGGCGGTGAGCACGATGCGGCGCACCCGCTCGGGTGCTGCGAAATCGAAGCACTGGAAAACGGCGTTGTGCTCGGAGTCGACCGGCAGCAGCGTCGCGCCATGGGCGCGGGCAGCGGCGGTCGCGACGGCACCGGCGGAGACCAGCGCCTCCTTGTTGGCGAGCGCGACGGTCGCGCCGGTCTGGAGCGCGGCCATGACCGGGCGAAGGCCGGCGGTGCCGACGATCGCCGCCATGGTCCAGTCGGCGCCCATCGCGGCCGCTTCGGCCACGGCATCCGGGCCTGCCGCCGCCTCGGTATCGCTGCCGGCGAGCGCGTCGCGCAGCGCGTCGAGGCACTCTGGATCGGCGACCACGGCGCGGCGGGCGCGGGTGCGGATCGCGGCCTCGGCCAGCTTCTTCACGTCGCGGTTGGCCGTGAGGGCCAGCACCTCGAACTGGTCGGGCGCGCGGACGATCAGGTCCAGCGTCGAGGTGCCAATCGACCCCGTCGCGCCCAGGATGGAAACGCGCTTCACCATGTGATCTTCGCAAGCTCGACCATCAGCGCGGCGGCGGGTGCGACGGGCACGAGGCCGTCGAGCCGGTCCAGCACGCCGCCGTGGCCAGGGAGGATGTTGCCCGAGTCCTTGACGCCGGCGCGACGCTTGAGCTGGCTCTCGTACAGGTCGCCCATCTGCGCCAGCACGGCGAGGAGCGGCGTCGCGAGCACCAGGTGGAGCGGAAGGCCGAGCGGCTGGAGCACCGCGCCGAAGACGCTCGCCGCGAGCACGCCGCCGATGAGGCCGGCCCAAGTCTTGTTGGGGCTGATGGTGGGCGCGAGCTTCGGGCCGCCGATCGAGCGCCCGGCGAAATAGGCGCCGATGTCGCAGGCCCAGACCAGGGCCATCGCCCAGAGGCTGAGCAGCACGCCGTGTTCCTGGTTCCGCAGCAGCAGCAGCGCCAGGACCGGAAGCCCCACATAGACGATGCCGTGGGCGAGGCCCGGGCGGCGCGTGATGATGACCGTGAAGAAGGCGGCACCCACGATCAGGCCGAGGGCGAGGAACCCGGGTCCGGCGGCGAGCGGCGCCATGATCGCGACGGGCACGAAGAGCGCGAACTGCGCGAGGCGCTTGTCCGCATAGGCGGTGCGGTGGAGGTCCGCCCACTCCGCCATCATGAACAGCGCCGCGACGGCCACCAGCAGCCAGAAGAGGAAGCCGCCCGCGTAGAGCGCGAGGCCGGCGACGCCGATCATGGCGACGCCCGCGACCGCGCGGACGCCCAGATCAGAACGCCGCGGGGGCGCCGAAGGTTCGCTCACAGACCACCGAAGCGGCGGTGACGGCGGCCGAACTGGGCGACCGCGTCGGCGAGCGCATCGGCGCCGAAGTCGGGCCAGAGCGTATCGACGAACAGCAGCTCGGCATAGGCGGCCTGCCACAGCAGGAAGTTCGAAAGCCGCACTTCGCCCGACGTGCGGATCAGGAGATCGAGCGGCGGCAGCTCGCGGGTGGTGAGCGCCTCCTCGATCGCCGCCTCGTCGATCGCCTCGACGGCCATTTCGCCATCGCGCACGCGGGCGGCGAGCTGGCGGGCGGCGGCGGCGATCTCCGCCTGGGCCCCATAGTTGAGCGCGATCGCGAGCTGGCAGCCGGTGTTGCGGGCCGTGCGCGCGATCGCGTCCTCGATCAGCCGGACGAGATCGGGCGAGAGACGGCGCCAGTCGCCGATGACCTGCAGCCGGACGTTCTCGCGTGCGAGTTCGTCGATCTCACTGCGCAGGAAATGGCGCAGCAGGCCCATGAGATCGCTGACCTCTTCCTCCGGCCGGCGCCAGTTCTCGGACGAGAAGGCGTAGAGGGTGAGCGCCTCGATCCCGAGTTCGCGCGCGGCGCGGGCGACACGGCGCACCGCCTCGGCTCCCTGGCGGTGGCCGGCGATCCGCGGCAGCCGCCGAGCCTTCGCCCAGCGGCCGTTCCCGTCCATGATGATCGCGACGTGGCGCGGCACTGCAGCACCCGTCCCACCCGACGCCGGAACCGAAGCCGCAAGCGACCTCACTTGCCCAGGATTTCCTTTTCCTTGGCCGCGGCGGCCGCGTCGAGATCGGCGATGGTCGCGTCGGTGAGCTTCTGCACCTCGGTCTCGTGGCGCTTGCGCTCGTCCTCGGACATCAGGCCCTTCTTCTCGTCGGCCTTCAGGCTGTCCATGCCGTCGCGACGCACATTGCGAACCGCAATACGTGCCTTTTCAGCATATTGGCCGGCGAGCTTCGCAAGTTCCTTGCGACGCTCTTCCGTCAGGTCGGGGATCGGCAGGCGCAGCGTCTGGCCGTCGACGATCGGGTTGAGGCCGAGGCCGGCGGAGCGAATCGCCTTGTCGGCCGGACCGACGTTGGTCTTGTCCCACACCTGGACGGAGAGCATGCGCGGCTCAGGCGCAGACACGGTCGCGACCTGGTTGAGCGGCATGTGTGCGCCATAGACCTCGACCGTCACCGGATCGAGCAGCGAGACGGAGGCGCGGCCGGTCCGGAGACCGCCCAGATCGCCCTTCAGCGCCTCGACCGCGCCGGCCATGCGGCGTTCGAGGTCGGCCTTGCTATATGCGGCCATGAATCAGGCTCCTGTTCTTCTTTTAAGCGTTGGTCTGGTTCTGGACGACGGTGGCGGTGCCCTGACCGCGCAGCACGGCTGCCAGATTGCCCTCGTCGCGAATGTTGAACACGACGATGGGAATGTCGTTGTCGCGGCACAACGCGACGGCGCTCGCGTCCATCACCTTGAGGTCGTCCGCGAGCACCCGCCCGAAGCTCAGCGTGTCGTAGCGCTTGGCAGTGGGCACCTTCTTCGGATCGGCATCGTAGACGCCGTCGACGCTGGTACCCTTGAACAGCGCACTGCAGTTCATTTCGGCGGCGCGGAGCGCGGCGGTCGTGTCGGTCGTGAAGAACGGGCTGCCGGTGCCGGCGGCGAAGATCACGACCCGCCCCTTCTCCATGTGGCGGACCGCGCGACGGCGGATGTACGGCTCGCACACCGATGCCATCGGGATCGCCGACTGGACGCGCGTCTCGACACCGATCCGCTCCAGCGCGTTCTGCATGGCGAGCGCGTTCATCACGGTCGCCAGCATGCCCATGTAATCGGCGCTGGCGCGGTCGAAGCCCTGGGCGGCACCGGCGAGGCCGCGGAAGATGTTGCCGCCACCGACGACGAGGCAGAGTTCATGCCCCTCGTCTCGAGCAGCCTTCACTTCCCGCGCAACGCGATCGCAGGTGGCGGGATCGATGCCGAACTGACCCGGCCCCATCAGGACCTCGCCCGAGAGTTTCAAAAGGATGCGATCGAAGCGAGGCAGGGTCATGACACCTTGTACGTACGGGGTTCGGGAATGGCGCGGACCTTAGGCGGCAGCGGCTGCGATGCCAAGCGCAGATGCCGTGCAGATCCCGTGAATACGAGGACGGGCGCGACCACCCGAAGGTAGCCGCGCCCGCCCGAAGAAATCGCGAGAAAAGCGACACTTACTTGGTGAGGCCGGCGGTTGCCGCAACCTCTGCCGCGAAGTCGCTCTCTTCCTTCTCGATGCCCTCGCCGAGCTGGAAGCGGACGTAGTCCTTCAGCACGATGGTGGCGCCGGCGTCCTTGCCCGCCTTGGCGATCACGTCCTGAACCGGCGTCTTGCCGTCCATGACGAATGCCTGGGTCAGGAGCGCGTTCTCCTTCTTGAACTTCTCGATCGGGCCGTTGAGAATCTTCTCGGCCACTTCGGCGCTCTTGCCGACGATCTTTTCGGCGTTCTTCTCACGCAGAACCGCAGCTTCGCGCTCGACGACTTCCGGGTCGAGGGCGTCGACCGACAGCGCCAGCGGGAAGGCCGCGGCGATGTGCATCGCCAAGTCCTTGCCGAGCTTCTGGAGCACTTCGTCCGGAGCGGTCGATTCGAGCGCGACGAGCACGCCGATCTTGCCGAGGCCGGCCGAGGTCGCGTTGTGGACGTACGGGACGATCGCACCGCTGGTCACTTCGAGGCGCTTGGCGCGGCGGAGCGACTGGTTCTCGCCGATGGTGGCGATGTTGTGGGTGAGGACGTCGCCCACGGTGGTGCCCGACGGCATCGCCGCGGCCTTGATCGCCTCGACATCGTCGCCGACCGACAGCGCGACCTGGGTCACTTCACGGACGAAGTTCTGGAACTGCTCGTTCTTCGCGACGAAGTCGGTTTCCGAGTTGACCTCGACCGCAGCACCGATGGTGCCGGCAACCGCGACGCCGACCAAGCCCTCGGCCGCGGTGCGGCTGGACTTCTTGGCGGCGGCAGCAAGGCCCTTGGTACGCAGCCAATCGACGGCCGCTTCCATGTCGCCGCCGCTCTCGGCCAGCGCCTTTTTGCAATCCATCATGCCCGCGCCCGAACGCTCGCGCAGTTCCTTGACGGCGGCGGCGGTGATCTCTGCCATGTCCTGGTTCCTTGTATCTCAGCTAAAGCTACGGGCGGGGCGAGGCACCTGCCCCACCCCGCCCGGAAGTCGTTCGATCCGCGCCGATCAGGCGTTGATCTGCTGCTCGCCCTCGGCAGCAACGGTCTGGTCGGCGCCCAGCGCCTCCTCGACCGGCGGCTCGTCCATCGCACCGACGTCGAAGTCGGCCTGCTGCATCTGCTGCTGGCCGCCACGGGTCGCGGCGATCGCAATGGCTTCGCAATACAGGCGGATCGCGCGGCTCGCGTCGTCGTTCGCCGGCACCGGGAAGGCGATGCCTTCCGGCGAGACGTTCGAGTCGAGGATCGCGACGACCGGGATGCCGAGCTTGTTGGCTTCCTTGATCGCCAGCTCTTCCTTGTTGGCGTCGATCACGAACATGATGTCCGGAATGCCGCCCAGGTCGCGGATGCCGCCCAGCGACAGCTCGAGCTTGTCGCGCTCACGGGTGAGCTGCAGCACTTCCTTCTTGGTGAGGCCGTGCGTGTCGCCCGACAGCTGCTCCTCGAGCGTCTTGAGGCGCTTGATCGAGTTGCTGATCGTCTTCCAGTTGGTGAGCATGCCGCCCAGCCAGCGGTGGTTGACGAAGTGCTGGCCCGACTTGCGTGCGGCGTCGGCGATCGGCTCCTGCGCCTGGCGCTTGGTGCCGACGAACAGCACCTTGCCGCCGGCGGCGACGGTCGACGACACGAACTCGAGCGCGCGTGCGAAGAGCGGCACGGTCTGCGACAGGTCGAGGATGTGAACACCGTTACGGTCGCCGAAAATATACGGCTTCATCTTCGGGTTCCAGCGGTGGGTCTGGTGACCGAAGTGCGCGCCCGATTCGAGCAGCTGCTGCATGGAGACGACAGGTGCCGCCATAGGGATAACTCCTTCCGGTTGAGCCTCTGGGAAGCAGGAATTCGAGGACCTTCAAGGCCCGGAACACCGGTATGTGCGCTTCCCATGCGGGGTTGAGGCGGCGCGCTTAGCCCAGCCGCCGCTTCAGATCAAGCGTTGACAGGTGGAACGGATGTGGAACATACCATGTTCACAACAGGATTTCGGAACCAAAGCGGCGAGCGCTTCTTGTGTCTTAAAGAAGCGTTACCGTGTTCCGGCAAGCGTTCGGAGGTTTTTCATGGCCAGTCTGTTTGCTTCACTGCTCTTCGCCCTCACCCTTGCGGTGGCGATCTCGACCATCGTTGCAACCGTGGCGCCGCAGTGGCAGCGGATCGCCCGCCTGCTGCGCCATGGTCCCGAGGTTCCGATGGAGCGCCTGCCGGCGGTGCGGCTGTCCTCGCGCCGCAACCTTATCCGGCAGCGGGCGACGGCGCGGACCCTTCGCGCAGCCGCTTGACCCGGCGGTAGGAGCGGATGCTGAAGGGCAGCGTGGCGAGGTAGCCGACGCAGACTACCGTCAGCGTCTGCCAAGGCGCCGAAACCAGCGCTGCCGCGACGATCACTACCACCACGATCGCCTCGAACCGGATGTTGCGCCGGAGCTTCAGCGACGACCAGCTGTAGGTCGCCAGGCTGGACACCATCAGGAAGGCGATGAACGCCACCCAGGGCGCGACAATCCAGGGGGAGCGGAACACCGCCTCCCCCGACCAGAGCCAGATGTAGATGGGCAGCATGGCAAGGCCCGCACCCGCGGGTGCGGGAATGCCGGTGAGAAAGCCGGCGGACTTGTGCGGCTGCTCCACGACGTCGATCTGGGCGTTGAAGCGGGCGAGCCGGAGCGCACAGAAGACTGCATAGACGAGGGCGCAGATCCATCCGATCCGCGGCGCCGCCACCAGCGACCAGAGATAGAGGATCAGCGCGGGCGAGACGCCGAAGGAGATCGCGTCGGAGAGCGAATCGAGTTCGGCCCCGAAGCGGCTCTGCCCGTGGACCAGGCGCGCGATGCGGCCGTCGATCCCGTCCAGCACGCCCGCGACCAGGATCATGATGATCGCACGCTCCCAATCGCCCGCGATCGCAAAGCGAATGCCGGTGAGGCCGGAGCACAGGGCCAGCGCGGTGACCGCGTTAGGGGCGACGGCGCGCAGCGGAATGCCGCGCGTGGGACGAGGACGACGCATCGCGGCCGCCTTACTGCGCGACGCCGGCGGGTGCCGGCACTGCCGGGCGGCCGAGGATGGTTTCCCCTGCGATGCTGCGCTGGCCGAGGATCACCTGCGGCTCGATGCCGTCGGGCAGGAACACGTCGACGCGGCTGCCGAAGCGGATCAGGCCGACGCGCTGGCCGGCGGCGATGATGTCGCCCGGCTTCACGAAGCCGACGATGCGGCGGGCGACGAGGCCCGCGATCTGGGTGAAGCCGATGCGGCGGCCGTACATGTCCTCGACCACGATGTGCTGGCGCTCGTTCTCGTCGCTCGCCTTGTTGAGGTCGGCGTTCAGGAACTTGCCCGAGATGTAGACGACCTGGCGGACGGTGCCAGCGATCGGCGAGCGATTGATGTGGACGTCGAACACGCTCATGAAGATCGAGACGCGGACCAGCGGCTCTTCGCCGAGGCCGTTGGGGCCACGCAGTTCGGGCGGCAGCGGTACGCGCTCAATCATCGTCACGAGACCGTCGGCCGGCGCCACGATCAGGTCGGCGCCCTGGGGCGTCACCCGGATGGGGTCGCGGAAGAAGGCGGCCACCCAGATGGTGAAGCCGACCAGCGCGAAGCCGAGCTCGTCCCAGACGAAGAAGAGGAAGATCGCCGCAACAATGGCGGAGATCGCTACATATTTGCGCCCCTCGGGGTGAACCGAGGGCCAGCGCCATTTCACCGTCGTCGTCACGATCGGCGGTTTTTCCAAGGATGCCATGCACGCGGGTGTACCCGCGCCCCGTTCGCCTGACAACACGCGCGCTTGGTCGACGCGCCCTCCCCCGGCCGGCTCCCCGGTTGATCGCCGCCCGGGTTGCTCCTAGGACGCACGGCAACCCATCCAGCCAACACGGAAAGCGAGATCATGGCCAAGATCAAGGTGAAGACGCCCGTCGTGGAGATCGACGGCGACGAGATGACCCGCATCATCTGGGCATGGATCCGCGAGCGGCTGATCCTCCCGTACCTCGACATCGACCTCGAATATTACGACCTGGGCATCCAGAAGCGCGACGAGACCGACGACCAGATCACGATCGATTCGGCCAAGGCGATCCAGAAGTACGGCGTCGGCGTGAAGTGCGCGACGATCACCCCGGACGAGGCGCGCGTCGAGGAATTCGGCCTCAAGAAGATGTGGCGTTCGCCCAACGGCACGATCCGCAACATCCTGGGCGGCGTGATCTTCCGCGAGCCCATCGTGATCCAGAACGTGCCGCGGCTGATCCCGGGCTGGACCCACCCGATCGTCGTCGGCCGCCACGCGTTCGGCGACCAGTACAAGGCGACCGACTTCAAGGTGCCGGGTGCGGGCAAGCTGACCATGAAGTTCGAGGGCGTCGACGGCGAGGTTATCGAGCACGAGGTGTTCGACTTCCCGGCAGCGGGCGTCGCGATGGGCATGTACAACCTGGACGAGTCGATCCGCGACTTCGCCCGCGCCAGCATGAACTACAGCCTGGGGCGCGGCTGGCCGCTGTACCTGTCGACCAAGAACACCATCCTCAAGGCCTATGACGGCCGCTTCAAGGACATCTTCGAAGAGGTGTTCGCGACCGAGTTCGCCGACCAGTTCCAGGCGGCCGGCATCATCTACCAGCACCGCCTGATCGACGACATGGTCGCCTCCGCGCTGAAGTGGAACGGCGAGTTCGTCTGGGCCTGCAAGAACTATGACGGCGACGTGCAGTCGGACCAGGTGGCGCAGGGCTTCGGCTCGCTGGGCCTGATGACCTCGGTGCTGATGACGCCGGACGGCAAGACGATCGAGGCGGAGGCGGCGCACGGCACCGTCACGCGCCACTATCGCCAGCACGAGCAGGGCAAGGCGACCTCGACCAACCCGATCGCGTCGATCTTCGCGTGGACCGGCGGCCTCAAGTACCGCGGCAAGTTCGACGGCACGCCGGAGGTGACCCAGTTCGCCGAGACGCTGGAGCGCGTCTGCATCGAGACCGTGGAGAACGGCCACATGACCAAGGATCTCGCGATCCTGATCGGCCCGGACCAGCCCTGGATGACCACCGAGCAGTTCTTCGAGCAGGTCCGCGTGAACCTGGAGAGCAAGATGGGCGCGATCGGCGCCTGATCTTCGCCGAAGCGCGTAACAACGAGGGGCCGGCGGAGCGATCCGCCGGCCCCTTTTTGCTGAGGATGCGGTAAACCGCGCCCGCCGCGCTTCGCGGCGTTGGCAGACGGGTCGCCATCCGCAACAAAGGCGCCATGCCACTCCCGATCGATTCGACGCCGTTCAGCGACTCCCTCGTGATCCTGGGGGCCGCCGGGCTCGTGATCCCGGCGTTTGCCCGGTTCCGCGTCAACCCGGTGATCGGCTTCATCCTGGTGGGCGTGCTGGTTGGCCCCGCCGGACTGGGCGCGCTGGTGGACCGGTTTCCGTGGCTGTTCCACGTCACCATCACGGACAGACACTCGATCGACCCCTTTGCCGAATTCGGCATCGTGTTGCTGCTGTTCTCGATCGGACTGGAGCTGTCGTTCCGGCGCCTGTGGGCGATGCGCAGCCAGGTGTTCGGGCTGGGCGCGTCGGAGCTGCTGGTGTCGGGGGCTGCGATCGCCGGCGCGCTGTTCCTGCTCGGCCAGGGGCTTCCGGGCGCGATGGGGCTCGGGCTGGCGCTGGCGTTGTCGTCGACCGCGCTGGTGCTGCCGATGGCGGGCACGACCAGCCTGGTCGGGCGCACCGCCTTTTCGATGCTGTTGTTCGAGGATCTGGCGCTGGTGCCGATCATCTTCGCGCTCGGCGCCCTCGCACCCAATGCGCAGGATGCCGGCTGGGGTGGTCTCGCCAACACGCTGATCTGGGGAACGGTGGCGATCGCCGCGCTGTTCGTGGGCGGGCGGCTTATCCTGCCGCGGTTGTTCGCTCAGGCGGCGCGAACGAAGAGCCCGGAGCTGTTCCTGTCGGCGAGCCTGCTGGTGGTGATCGTGGCCAGCATGGTGACGACCGCCGCGGGCTTGTCGCCGATCGTCGGCGCACTGCTCGCCGGCCTGCTGATCGCCGAGACCGAATATCACACCGAGGTCGAGGTGATCACCGCGCCCTTCAAGGGGCTAGCGCTGGGCGTGTTCCTGATCACGGTCGGCATGAGCCTGGACCTGCGGTCGATCGCCGAGAATTGGCTGTCGCTGGCAGCGGCCGTGGGCGGCGTGGTGCTGGTGAAGGCGCTGATCACCGGCGCGATGCTGCGGGTCGCGCGTCTGCGCCGCGGCGTCGCCGCCGAGACCAGCCTGCTGATGGCCAGCCCGTCGGAGACGACGCTGATCGTGCTGGCGACAGCGGCACAGGCGCATCTGATCCAGCCCTCCACCGCCGCCTTCTGGCAGACGGTGACGGCGATCGGCCTGACGATCACGCCGCTGCTCGCGATGATCGGCAAACGTGCGGCGCGCAAGATCGACCTGGGGAGCGGCGTCGAGGAACCGCAGCCGAGCGCGGAGGGGCCGGGCGCCGTCATCATCGGCTTCGGTCGGGTTGGGCGCATGGTCGCGGACATGCTGCGTGCGCACGACAAGCCGTTCATCGCGGTGGAATCGAATATCGACACGGTGGCAGCGGCGCGGCGGCAGGGATACCCCGTGATCTTCGGCGACGTGGTTCGGCCGGAGCTCGTCGATCGCCTGAACCTCGGACGCGCAACGGCGCTGATCCTGACGATGGACGAGCCCGTGCTGACGGTGCGGATCGCGCGGCGGGTGCGCGGGTGGGTCCCGAACCTCACCATCGTCGCGCGCGCGCGCGATGCGGCGCATGCGGCCGAACTCTATGCGGCGGGGGTGACCGAAGCGGTGCCGGAGACGCTGGAAAGCTCGCTTCAGCTATCGGAGGCGGTGCTGGTCGAGATGGGGGTGGCGATGGGACCCGTGATCGCCTCCATCCACGAGAAGCGCGACGAACTGCGTCGCGAGATCCGCGAGGGCGCCGGGCTGGAGCGCGAGCCCCGCTTGCGGCGCACGCGGCGGAGCGAGGTTGCGGGATAGCTCGGCGGTCTTTGCCGAGCGCAAGGACCCGGCGGTTTTCCGTTATCTTACAGAAACTTAGCAGCCACTCTTATTGCCGTTCCGCTTCAGGAAACCGGCTAAGACGTTGAAGCGGCAACGCGCGTGGCTCTGGGCCCCGGCCTTCGCCGGGGTACGGCTTCGCCCTTAGGAATACAGGGGCGGAGATTGGTCCGCCCCTGCCCGTTCAGGCCGCAACCGGCTCCAGTGCTGCACGGACTGCGGCAACCGCTTCGGCGCCCTTGTCGCCGTCCGGACCGCCGCCCTGGGCCATGTCGGGACGGCCGCCGCCGCCTTGGCCGCCGAGCGCCGCGACCGCTGCCTTGACCAGGTCGACGGCACTGTGGGTGCCGACCAGATCGGCGGTGACGCCGACTGCGACCGAGGCGCGGCCGTCGTTTACCGCGACCAGCGCGACGACGCCGGAGCCGATGCGCTGCTTGGCTTCATCCACTGCGCCGCGCAGCGCCTTTGCCTCAAGGCCGTCGAGCACCTGGCCGACGAAGGCCACGCCGCCGACCGTTTCCGGACCCGCGGGTGCCGCACCGGCACCGCCGCCAAGGGCCAGCGCCTTCTTGGCCTCGGCAAGCTCGCGCTCGAGGCGACGGCGTTCCTCGACCAGCGTCGCGACGCGACCGGGCACCTCGTCCGGGGTTGCCTTGAGCAGGGCAGCGGCTTCGCGCAGCTTTTCGTCGCGGCCGGCGAGCCACTGGCGTGCGGCCTCGCCCGTCAACGCCTCGATGCGGCGGACGCCGCTCGACACGGCGCCCTCGCCGACGATTTTGAACACGCCGATCTCGCCCAGCGCGTTGACGTGCGTGCCGCCGCACAACTCGATCGAATAGGTGCCCTCGGCATCTTCGCCCATCGAGACGACGCGGACCTCGTCGCCGTACTTCTCGCCGAACAGCGCCATCGCGCCCATGGCGATGGCGTCGTCGGGCGTCATCAGGCGCGTCGTGACGGTGCCGTTGCCGCGCACCTGCGCATTCACCTGCGCCTCCACCTCGGCGATGTCGGCGGGGGAGATCGGCGTCGGCTGCGAGAAGTCGAAGCGCAGCCGCTCGGGCGCCACCAGGCTGCCCTTCTGTGCGACGTGGGTGCCGAGCTGCTCGCGCAGAGCCTCGTGCAGCAGATGGGTGGCGGAGTGGTTGGCGCGGATCTGGCCACGACGTGCGGTGTCGATCGCCAGGTGCACGCTGTCGCCGACCGCCAGCGTGCCGGCGTTGATGCGCGTGCGGTGGACGTGGAGCTTGCCGAGCTGCTTGGACGTGTCGAGCACGGTGGCCGACAGGCCCTTGTCGGTGTCGATCGTGCCGCTGTCGCCGACCTGACCGCCGCTTTCCGCATAGAAAGGCGTCTGGTTGGTGACGACGAACACCTCCTCGCCGGCCTCGGCCCGGTCGACGCGAGCGCCGTCGCGGACCAGCGCGATCACTTCGCCCTGCCCTTCGGCGACTGCATAGCCGGTGAATTCGGTTGCGCCGCTTTCCTCGACGATGTCGAACCAGACCTCGTCGGAGGCCTTGGCGCCGGAGCCCTTCCAGGCGGCGCGGGCGGCGCGCTTCTGCTCGGCCATCGCAGTTTCGAAGCCGGCGCGATCGACGCCCAGACCCTGACTTCGCAGCGCATCCTCCGTCAGGTCGTAGGGGAAGCCGAAGGTGTCGTAGAGCTTGAACGCGGTCTCGCCCGCGAGCGTATCGCCCTTTGCCATGCCGGCGGTCGCCTCGTCGAGCAAGCGCAGGCCCTTGTCGAGCGTCTGGCGGAAGCGGGTCTCCTCCTGAAGCAGCGTCGCCTCGATCAGCGGCTGCGCGCGGACGAGGTCCGGATAGGCGGCGCCCATCTCGGCCACCAGCGACGGCACCATCCGGTGCATCAGCGGCTGCTTGGCGCCGAGCAGGTGCGCATGGCGCATCGCGCGGCGCATGATGCGGCGGAGCACATAGCCACGGCCTTCGTTGGCGGGCAGCACGCCGTCCGCGACCAGGAAGCCCGAGGCGCGCAGATGGTCGGCGATGATGCGGTGGCTCGCCTGCATCGGGCCGTCGGTGGCCGCGCCGGTGAGCGCACCCGATTCGTCGATCAGCGCGCGGAAGGTGTCGGTGTCGTAGTTGTCATGAACGCCCTGCAGCACGGCGGCGACGCGCTCCAGGCCCATGCCGGTGTCGATCGACGGGCGCGGCAGCTCGCCGATGATCTCGTTCCCCGCCTGCAGATACTGCATGAAGACGAGGTTCCAGATCTCGACGAAGCGGTCGCCGTCCTCGTCCGGCGATCCCGGCGGGCCACCGGCGATGTGGTCGCCGTGATCGAAGAAGATTTCCGAGCAGGGGCCGCAGGGACCGTCGTCGCCCATCGCCCAGAAATTGTCCTTGGTGGCGATGCGGATGATGCGATCGTCGGAAAGGCCGGCGATCTTCTTCCAGAGCTCGGCCGCCTGGTCGTCGGTGTGGTAGACGGTGACGAGCAGCCGGTCCTTGGCGATCCCCCATTCGCGGGTGATCAGGTTCCAGGCGAGCTCGATCGCGCGATCCTTGAAATAGTCGCCGAACGAGAAGTTGCCGAGCATCTCGAAGAAGGTGTGGTGGCGCGCGGTGTAGCCGACGTTGTCGAGGTCGTTGTGCTTGCCGCCGGCACGCACGCACTTCTGCGACGATGTCGCGGTGCTGTAGGGGCGTGTCTCCAGCCCGGTGAAGACGTTCTTGAACGGCACCATGCCGGCGTTCACGAACATCAGCGTCGGGTCGTTCTGCGGCACCAGCGGCGCAGACGGCACGCGCGCATGCCCCTCCTTCTCGAAATAGTCGAGGAACGAGCGGCGAACATCGTTGGTCGAGATCATGCGCGCTGATTAGAAGCAAGCCGCGACCTTGCCAAGCGATCCGCACGGGCGCCTGTTGCGTTCTTTTGCCAAAGGTTCCTGAGGCTGCGAAAAAAGGGCGGGAGCGTCACCGCGCCGCGGACAATCGGCTTGACCCGGGCGTTGCATTCCCCTTGGTTGCCGGCCTTCTTCCCCGGGGGTTTTTCTGAATGGCCAAGCGGCTTACCGCCTATATTCTCTTCGGTCTGGTCGCGGGCCTTGTCGTCGGCTGGGTGCTGAACGCGTCCCTGGATGATGCGGGCGGCGCCGGCACGGCACAGTTGAAGGACATCGCCGGCTATTTCTCGATCGTGACGGCGCTGTTCCTGCGGCTGATCAAGATGATCATTGCGCCGCTGGTGTTCTCGACCCTGGTGGTGGGCATCACCCACATGGGCGACACGAGCGCGCTCGGCCGGGTCGGCCTGCGTGCGTTCGCATGGTTCGTGGGGGCGAGCCTGTTGTCGCTGACGGTCGGCCTGATCCTGGTGAACCTCTTGCAGCCGGGCGTCGGCCTGGGGCTGCCGATGCCGCCGGCAGATGCTTCCGCCGGGCTGGCGAAGGCGTCGTTCAACCTCAAGGACTTCATCAGCCACATCGTGCCGGCCTCGATGGTCGAGGCGATGGCGACCAACGAGATCCTCCAGATTGTCGTCTTCTCTGTGTTCGTGGGCGTCGCGATGACGGCCGTCGGTGAAAAGGCAGCCCCCCTAACCCGCGCGCTGGAGGCGCTGGTGTCGGTGATGCTGCAGATCACCGACTATGTGATGCGATTCGCACCGATCGCCGTGTTCGCAGCGGTCGCCGGGACGCTTGCCGAGCAGGGCCCGAGCGTGATCGGGCAGCTCGCCTATTTCATGGCCAGCGTCTTTGCGGGCCTCGCCTCGCTGTGGCTGCTGCTGTTCGGCGTCGCCTTCCTGATGATCGGCCCTCGGATCGGCCAGCTGATCCGCTACCTGCGCGAGCCGATCCTGGTCGGCTTCTCCACCGCCTCTTCGGAAGCGGCCTTCCCGCGCACGCTGGAGGCGCTCGACCGGTTTGGCGTGCCGCCGCGCATCGCCAGCTTCGTGCTGCCGCTGGGCTATTCGTTCAATCTCGACGGCTCGATGATGTACATGACGTTCGCGTCGATCTTCATCGCGCAGGCCTATGGCGTGGAGCTGTCGCTGGGGCAGCAGATCACCATGCTGCTGGTGCTGATGGTCACGTCCAAGGGCATCGCCGGCGTACCGCGCGCGAGCCTGGTGGTGATCGCGGCCACGCTGTCGATGTTCAAGATCCCGGAAGCCGGCCTGCTGCTGATCCTGGCGGTCGATCACTTCCTGGACATGGGCCGGACGGCAACCAACGTGATCGGCAATGCGATCGCGGCGACCGTGATCGCTAAGTGGGAGGGCGGCCTGGACGCGCCGGAGCCTGCGGAGATCGAGCCGCCGCAAGCGCCCTCCGGCACGCCGCGCGCCGATGCCCCGGACAGCTTCCGGCACATCGGCTGAGGCCACTCAGGCGTAGGCGTAGGGCCCGCCCTTCGCCAGCGCTGCGCCATAGGCCGGGCGGGCGTGGATGCGCTCCAGCCAGTCGATCGTGGCCGGGCGGGACTCGTCGAGACCCGCCCGGTTGCGCGCCGCCTCCAGCGGAAAGCTCATCATGATGTCGGCGGCGGTGAACTCGTCGCCCGCGAACCAGTCGCGCCGGGAGAGTTCGGCCTCGATGAAATCGAGGTGGACGTCGATCATCGGCTGGATGCGGCGCTGCGCCGCCCTGCCGAACACCGGCACGCGGCCGAGCACCAGCTTCACCAGCAGGGGCGGCATCAGCGACCCTTCCGCATAGTGGAGGAAGTGGCGGTAGCGCAGCGCGGACTCGCGATGCGCGGGCGCGCCGAGCCGGCCATCCGCCTTTTCGACCAGATATTCGACGATCGCCCCGGTTTCCGCGATCACCGCCGGGCTGCCGCCCGCGCCGGCCGCGTCCTGGATCACCGGCGACTTGCCGAGCGGATGGACCCGGCGCAGCTCCGGGGGCGCGAGCATCGTCGCCTTGTCCCGCTCATAGCGTTGCACGGCATAGGGGAGCCCGAGCTCCTCCAGGAGCCAGAGCACGCGCTGCGATCGGCTATTCTCGAGATGGTGAACGGTGATCATCCAGTGCCTCCTGCTGGGCTGCCCAACGCCGGGGGCTGCGGATGGCTGCAAGGCGATTGCGCCGGGGGCCGCCGCGGGGCTAACCGTCGCCGCTTGTCCGACGCGACAATCGTGACGCGTTGCTCCATTCGGAAGAGATCATGGCCTTCGAACAGCTTTCGCTCCTGCCTGCCGATCCGTTGCTGGCGCTGATCGGCGCCTACCGCGACGACCCGCGGCCGTTCAAGCTGGACCTGGGCGTGGGCGTGTTCCGCGACGCTGCGGGCGGCACGCCGGTGATGCGCGCGGTGAAGAAGGCGGAGGAACGGCTGCTCGCGACGCAGGACAGCAAGTCCTACCTGGGGCCGGAGGGCGATGCGGGCTTCGTCGCCGCACTCGCGCCGCTGGTGCTGGGCGATGCCGTCCCAGCCGAGCGGCTTGCGGGCATTCAGACGCCGGGGGGAACCGGCGCGCTGCGGCTGGGCGCGGAGCTGCTCGCCCGTGCGGGCGTCTCGCGCATCTGGATCGCAACGCCGAGCTGGCCGAACCACGCGCCGATCTTTGCCGCGGCGGGGCTGACGCCGGAGGCGTTCGACGCGTTCGACGTGGCGAGCCAGACGCTGGACGGGGCGGCGCTGCTTGCGGCGCTGGACAAGGCTGCGCCCGGCGACGCGGTGCTGCTGCACGGCTGCTGCCATAACCCGACCGGTATCGACCCGGATGCGGCGCTGTGGGCGGAGATCGCCGAGCGGGTGGAAGTGCGCGGGCTCGTGCCGTTCGTGGACCTGGCCTATCAGGGGCTGGGCGACGGCTGGGACGTCGACGCGGCGGGTGCGCGCGCGGTGCTGGCGCGCTGCCGGCACGGGCTGCTTGCCTATTCGTGCGACAAGAACTTCGCGCTCTATCGCGAGCGCACGGGCGCGCTGTGGACGGTGGCGCCGGACGCAGAGGCGAGTGCGATCCTCTATTCCAACCTCTTGGCGCTGGCGCGGGCCAACTGGTCGATGCCGCCGGACCATGGCGCGGCCGTCGCGCGGATCGTGCTGGAGGATGCGGCGCTTACCGCCGAGTGGCGCGCGGAGCTGGATGCGATGCGGGAGCGGCTGGTGACGCTGCGCCAGGGTGTCAGCGCGCTCGGCACGATCGGGAGCATCGACCTGGCGCCGATCGCGCGCGGCAAAGGCATGTTCGCAACCCTGCCCCTCACCCGCAGCCAGGTGGCGTGGCTGCGCGAGCACCATGCGATCTACATGGCGGCGTCCGGGCGCATCAACATCGCCGGGTTCAGTGAGGCGAGCATCGCGCGGTTCGGGGAGGCGCTCAAGGCGCTGGTCGAAGCACAGGTCGGCTAGTCTCGTGCTCCTGCGCAGGCAGGAGCACGGAGGTGGAGAGCGGGCGTCCTGTTGCGAGGATGTTGCCACTGGGCCCCCGCCTTCGCCGGGGTACTCGGTTGCTCGAGGGGCTGGCGCGCGGTGCGGTGTCGTGGAATGGGGCGCGGATGCGCAGCACCGTCGAACCCTTTCATGCCATCGCCATCAGCCAGCTTGCCCACCGGCTCAAGCAGGAGGGGCGGTCGATCATCCACATGGAGTTCGGCCAGCCCTCCACCGGCGCACCGAGCACCGCGATCGCGGCTGCGCACCAGGTGCTCGACAACGATGCGATGGGGTACTGGGAGAGCCCGGCGCTGAAGGCGCGGATCGCCCGGCATTATGGCGAGCGCTATGGCGTAGAGGTCGCGGCGGAACGCATCCTTCTGACCTGCGGCGCGTCGCCGGCCCTGGTGCTGGCGCTCGCCACCGCCTTCGAGCCGGGCGACCGGGTGGCGACGGCGCGGCCGGGCTATGTCGCCTATCGCAACACGCTGCGCGCGCTGCACATGCAGCCGGTCGAGATCGACTGCGGCGAGGAGGTGCGCTTCCAGATGTCGCGCGAGGCACTGGGGGTGCTCGACCCCGCTCCCAAGGGGCTGATCCTGGCGAGCCCCGCCAATCCGACCGGCACGATCATCCCAAGCGATGAACTCGCCGGCATCGCCGAGCTGTGCCGGGCGCGCGGGATCCGCATCCTCTCGGACGAGATCTACCACGGGCTGAGCTATGGCATGGCGGCGGACACGATGCTGCGCCACTCCGAGGACGCGATCATCCTCAACAGCTTCTCGAAATACTTCAGCATGGCCGGATGGCGGCTCGGCTGGATGGTGGCGCCGGCCGACCTGGTCGAGGAAGCGCGCAAGCGGATGGGCAATTTGTTCCTGACGCCGCCGTCGCTGAGCCAGCATGCCGCGCTCGCCGCCTTCGACGCGCCGGAGGAACTGGAGGGGCATGTCGGGACCTATCGCCGCAACCGCGCGCTGCTGCTGGACGCGCTGCCCGAGCTTGGCCTCGGCGAGATCGCGCCACCGGACGGCGCCTTCTACATCTACGCCTCGGTCGCGCACCTGACGGACGACAGCATTGGCTTCTGCAAGCGGATGCTGACGGACACCGGCATCGCGACCGCCCCCGGAGTCGACTTCGATCCGGTGCGAGGCCGCCGGTTCGTGCGCTTCAGCTTCGCCGTGGCGACGCCGCTGGTGGAGGAAGCGATCGAGCGGCTGCGCGCCTGGCTTCCGAACCAGGCGCGCGTCGCCGGCTGATCCGCTCGATCAGCGCTCCGCCGGGCTCGCGAGCTTGGCGGCGGTGATGCGGTTGAAGGTCGCGAGCGAGCACGGCGTTTGCGCGGCGGCGCAGCCCGGAATGGCGATGTAGCGACGGTCCGGCGCGTTGCGCTTGCCAAGCTGGGTGAGGTTGCGGACCTGATCCATCGTCTGCGCCTGCACGAACGCGCGGACGAAGCCGTTGCCGGCCGCGTCGCTCCAGCGTTCAAACCCGATTGCCCCGCCCGGCGCGATGTCGTCCGCCGGATAATCGGCCATCGTCCAGTGAAGGTCGTAGAAGCCGCCCAGCGCCGCCAGGTTGCTGTCATGGCCGAACAGCAGCGTCACCCGCGCATCGCCCTGGTTCAGCGCCATTCCGATCCGGCGCGCGATCGGCGCCGCCACGCGCTCCGCGACATAGGCCGGGCGGGTCTCGTAGCGGAACTTGACCGGGTGGAAGCGCAGCATCGTCTGGATGTCGCGCTTGGACGCACGTCCCCAGCCGACGGAGCGCATCGGCATCCCCTCCAGATACTGGAGCAGGATCGTCTGGCCGGCGGTGGAGGCAAAGCCGAGCGCGCCGTCGAGGTCGGGCTTATCGCCCTGCTCCGCCACCAGCCGGGTCTCACGGCGGCTCGTGCAGGCCGGCTGGTGCTTCGCGGCAGTCGTCCCGCACGCTTCACCCGGGCAGCAGCCGATGACGCGCTCCAGCACGGCGAAGGCATCGGCGTTGCGTGCGACTTCCCCCGCGATGCCCCCCGGCGGCAGCAGCGCCTGGGCGGAGGCCAGTGCCTTTTGGCCGTCGATCTTCATGCTGCCGTCGAGCGGATGGAAGACGGCGTCGTCGTCCTCGTTCACGGGATGGTCGAGCGGAACCGCGCAGCCGGGCTGGAGCGTTTCCAGAAACGCCTTGCCGGTCTTGATCGCGCGAGAAGCGGAACTGGCCCAGGCGACGACCGTGCCCGGGGCAGCGCAGCCGGATGCGGGCAGCAAGCCCTGCTGCGCGAACAGCGCGCGGTCATAGGCGCCGAGGCGACGGATCGCCTCTGCGCCGTGCGGGGTGAGGTCGCCCGCGGCCGTCGACCAGGCCGGCCACGGATCGCGAGTGGTGCCGACCGGCGTCGCCGGGAACTTGGTCGAAGGGCGCACGCCGTGCCGCATCAGCAGCACGACGCGATCGAGCTTGAGCGCGCCCGCAGGCGGTGCGTCCGGCGCGGGTTGGGCCACGGCGGACTGCGCGAGCGCGAGGATCGCGAGCGCAGCGCCTGCCAGATACTGGGTCATTTCCGGTCCCTTCCTGCCGCTCACATCGTGATCTTGAAGCCGAACTTGCCCGTCCAGCCATATTCCTCGTGCTGGGCGATGCGGCGACCGCCGGCATCGGTGCCCGAATAGTAGCGATCGAACGGCTCGGTGCCGATGTTGACGAAGTCGGCAGTGAGCTGGACGCCCGGCGCGACCCGCAGCTTGGCGCCCACGTCGAACAGCAGGCGATGATCGACATAGATGTCGCCGTCGCCATCGGCGGTGACCTCGTCGAGGTAGCGGCCGCGATAGGTGCCGCTGGCCCGCAGCTGGAGCGGACCCTTGTCATAGCCGACGAAGGCGTTCCAGATGTGCTTGGAGCTGCCCGGCAGCGTCAGCTCGCGACCGTAGAGCGTCGCACTGGTATCGACATAGGTATAGTTGCCGCCGACCAGCAGCCCGTCGAGCGGCGACGGCAGGAAGTTCAGCGCTGCCTGGAGGTTGAGCTCGACGCCCGAGACCTTGGCGGTGTCGCCGTTCAAGGGGACGGTTGCCTCGTCGATCACGACGCCGCCGAAGTCGTAGTCGTCGATCCGCGACTGGAAGATGAAGTCCGACACCCGCTTGTGGAACACCGCGACCTCGGCGAGCGCGTTGTCGGCGAAATAATATTCGGCCGATGCGTCGAAGTTCCAGGAGCGATAGGGCTTGAGCTCTGGGTTTCCGAATTCGCCCTCGCCGTCCGTGGCATTGTAGGAGAAACGCGGCGCGAGATCGGAAACGTTGGGGCGCACCAGGCTGCGGGTCACCGCCGCCCGCAGCACCAGCTTCGTGGTGGGCTCGAAGCGCAGGTTCAGGCTGGGCATCCAGTTGGTGTAGCTGCGGTCGAAGGTGACGGGGGTGGCTTCCACCGTGTCCGTATCGATCGCATAGCCGCGCATCTTGTTCTCGGTGTGCTCCATGCGGACGCCACCGACCGCCCGGAGCGCGCCGCTGTCGTAGCGGAGCTGGCCGTAACCAGCGTAGATGTCCTCATCGACGGCATAGCTTGCCGACAGGCTGGAGAGGATGCTGTCGTCGTCGTTCCGGACCAGGCGATCCCGGTTCGCCTGGAACCAGCCGCGCACGGCCAGCGGATCGACGGCGGGGTTCATGTCGACCAGCCCCTTGCTGCCGATCGAGCGCGAGAGGCCGGAGAGCGTCGGGAAGTCGCCATCGGTCAGCTCGTCATAGCTGTTGAAGTCGAGGTCGTACTGCTTGGTGCGGAAACGGCCCTTGAAGCCCGCCTTCACCTGCAGCGTGCCGGAGGCGAGCGGGATGTCGCGGGCGACGTCCAGGCGCGCGGCCCATTCGTCGTCGGTGCTGAGGCCATCCGTCGTCTCGATGGCGCTCATGGGATCGCTTCCGTCCGTGAAGCGGCCCTGGTCGCTCACGCTGTATTCGGGCGTCTGCGTGTCGAGCCCGGACAGCGTCACGCCGAGCTGGCTGGCGCCTGCCTGGAAGCGGCGGTCGAAGATCGTGTCCTGGCGGTTGGGCTCGCTTTCCTCGGAATAGGAATAGCTGCCCGAGTAGTCGATCGTCCAGAGACCCGCCTCGGTCTTGCCGCCGACCGTGCCGGAATAGACGTTCTGGATCTCGGTGCGGTCCTTCATCTCGCGGCGGACGCGGATGCGGTTGTCCGAGCCTGCACCGGAGAGGAAGCTGGCGCTGCCTGCGTCGCCGCTGACCGGCTCACCCCCGAAGGTGAAGCGCAGGCGGCTACGCAGCTCGTCGTCGCGGAAGGAGCTGACGATGCCGCGCGCGTAGAGGGTGGTGCTGGCGGCCGGGCGCCAGTCGAGCGAGAGGGATCCTGCCATGCGCGTGCGCGTCACGTCATAGGCGCGATAGTCGACCTCTTCCGGATAGGCGATGCCGGCATCGCTGCGCGTCCAGTCGGACGCCTCCACGCCATCGGTTCCGAAGCGGCGACGATAGTAGGACGCGCCGCCGGAGATGCCGAAATCGGGGGTGATGCGCTTGGAGAAGTCCACCGAGCCCTTCGGCGAGGCGCGGTCGCGCAGGTCGTTGTAGGACTCTTCGAAGCTGAAGCTCAGCAGGTCCTTCTTGCGATCGAAGGCGCTGGTGGTCTTGACCTCGATCGAGCCGCCGATGGTGTCGGCGTCCATGTCGGGGGTGAGCGTCTTCTTGACCTCGATCGAGCCGACCAGTTCCGAGGGGATGGTGTCGAGCGCCAGCGCGCGGTTCTCGGCCTCGGGAGAGGGGATGCGGGCGCCGTTGATCGAGACGTTGTTGAGCTCGGGCGCAAGGCCGCGGACGACCACGAAGCGGCCCTCGCCCTGATCGTCCTGCACCGAGATGCCGGGAACGCGGCGCAGCGCCTCTGCCACGTTCTGGTCCGGGTTCTGGCCGATGGCGTCGCGCGACAGCACGCTTTCGACGCCGTCGGCGGAGCGCTTCTGCGACAGGGCACTGGCCTGGTTGGCGGCGAGGCCGACGACCAGGATGCTGCCGGCGTCGTCCGCAGCCGCACCGGCGGGCGCGAGAGCAAAATCGGCGACCAGATCGCTGGCGTCCACCACCGTCACGTGACGGGTCTCGTCGGCCGCGCCGATGTAGCGTGCGACGATGGTGTATTCGCCCGGCGCCACGTCCACGAAGCGGAAGCGGCCGTCGCGGTTCGCCTCGACGACGCGGTTGAGCTCGACGATGCGGAGTTCGGCGCCGCTCAGGCTGCGGGTGCCGCTGGCGTCGACGACGGTTCCGGTTACCTCCCGCGCGGCGGCCGGAACGGCGACGCCAAGCGCCAGGGTGGATGCAAGCAGAGCCGTGCGCAACATGGCGCGGGCAGTTCGAGCGTTTCGCACGCGATAGTCCCCCAGGAAGCGGCCGGCGCAGACGTCGCGGCGGCCGCCGGCTCCCTAGGCACGTCGAAAGACAGTCCCGTGGCACGTCGATGACACCGAAATGACAGCCAACGGCATTCGGCGAGCGCGCGGTCAGGCCGCTGTGCCCTGAAACCGTAACGTCGAAGCAACACTCCGACACCAACCGTGCAGGGTGATGTCAGAATCGTATAACGTATTTGACATTTCGTATTCGATTAGTGTTCTCTCCGCCCGAGGGATTTTTCAAAGGGGAGAAACACGATGCGCCACCGCGATTTCCGGCGATATGCGTCGACGATCGCCGTTGCGGCCGCACTTACCGCCGGCGGCCAGGCAGCGGCACAAAGCACCGGGCCGACGATCGAGGACGTAGCCCCTCCCTCCGCGGCGGAGTCGGACAGCGGCTCCATCACCGTCACCGGCACGCGCATCCAGCGCCCCGACCTGACCAGCAACAGCCCGCTCACCGTGGTGGGGGCGCAGGAGATCCGGCTTCAGGGAGCGACCAATGTCGAGAACGTCCTGAACCGGCTGCCCCAGGTGACTGCGGACGCGAACGAGAACGTCTCCAACGGTTCGGACGGCACGGCGCGCGTCAACCTCCGCAACCTCGGCAGCAACCGCAACCTGGTGCTGGTCGACGGTCAGCGCCTGCTGCCGGTGCAGGCGACCGACCTCAACCTCATCCCCTCGCTGCTGGTCGAGCGCGTCGACGTGGTCACGGGCGGCGCTTCGGCCGTCTATGGCTCCGACGCGATCTCGGGCGTGGTCAACTTCATCCTGAAGCGGGACCTGAACGGCGTCCGCGCGGACGTGCAGTATGGCTTCGCCTTCCACGACAACAACAACGATGCCGCCCGCCAGATCGTGCAGGACGCCGGCTACGACCGCGCGAACCGCAACGTGCTGGACGGCCAGCGCCTGGACGTGAACCTGGCGGCGGGCAAGGACTTCGCCGACGGGCGCGGCAACATCACCGCCTATTTCGGCTATCGCAACGTCAAGCCGATCCTGCAGTCCGACCGCGACGTCTCCGCCTGCGCGTTCGACCCGAACGCGGACTCGACCGGTCTGGTGTGCGGCGGATCGTCGAACAACCAATACGGCCTGTTCAACCCGCTGTCGGGCCCGGGCTTCGGCACCACCTATGTCAACACCAAGGACGGCCGGAAGACCTGGGACACCTATGGCCCGGCGTATCGCTACAACACCGCGCCGCTGAACTACTTCCAGCGCTCGGACGAGCGCTACACCGCCGGCGGCTTCGCGCATTTCGAGATCAGCCCGGCGGCCGAGATCTATGCCAGCGGCATGTTCATGGACGACCGCAGCTATTCGCAGGTGGCGCCCTCCGCGCTGTGGCAGGGTGATACCTACACCATCAACTGCGACAACCCGCTGATGAGTGCGCAGCAGGGACAGATCCTGTGCGGTTCGGCCTATGGCACGTCGGAGACGCAGGACCTGTTCATCGGCTATCGCCCGGTCGCCGGCCTCGCGCGTCCGCGTCGCGACGACCTGCGCCACACCGACTATCGCATCACCGGCGGCGTGCGCGGGCAGATCGCAGAGGGCATCCGCTATGACGTGAACGCGCTCTATTCCCGCGTGCTGTTCCGGGAGAACTACCAGAACGACATCGACGCCCGCCGTGCGAACCGCGGGCTGCAGGTGGTGGACGTCAACGGCACCCCCACCTGCACCTCGGTCATCGACGGGACGGACCCGAACTGCGTGCCCCTCGACGTGTTCGCCTATGGCGCGATCTCGCAGGAGGCGTTCGACTATATCTATGTCCCGACCTACACCCGGGGCCTGGACACCGAGCAGGTCTACAGCGGCAACGTCAGCGCCGACCTGACCAGCTATGGCATCACCAGCCCCTGGGCGAGCCAGGGCATCGGCGTGGTGATCGGCGTCGAGCATCGCCGCGAGACCCTGAAGTTCGAGGCCGACGAGGTCGCGCAGTCGAAGGGGACGACGGAGTCGCAGGGCAAGTTCAACGTCAGCGAGATCTACGGCGAAATCGAGGTGCCGGTCCTGCAGGACCTGCCGTTCGCCAAGTCGCTCACGCTGAACGCGGGCTATCGCCTTTCGGACTACAGCAGCCAGGCCAAGAAGATCTCGACCTATAAGTTCGAGGTCGAATATGCGCCGGTCTCCGACATCCGCTTCCGCGGCAGCTACAACCGCGCGATCCGGGCGCCGAACATCAGCGAACTCTATGCGGGCCAGCAGGTCGGCAACGTCTCCGCGCAGGATCCCTGCTCGGGCACGAGGCCCGACGCGACGCTCGAGCAGTGCCTCGCCAGCGGCGTGACGCCGGAGCAGTACGGCAAGATCTTGGAATGCCCGTCCGAGACGTGCAGCGCGCTGGGCGGCGGCAACCCGAACCTGAAGCCGGAAAAGGGCGACACCTTTACCGTCGGTACGGTGCTGACGCCGCGCTTCCTGCCGCGCTTCTCGCTGTCGGTGGACTATTTCAACATCAAGGTGAAGGACTACATCAGCTCGGTCCCGACCTCGCTCGCGATCAGCCAGTGCTTCTCGACCGCGGATCCGTATTTCTGCGGCCTCTTCCATCGCGACCCGCGCACCGGCGTCCTGTTCGGCCGCGAGGGCTATGTCGTCTCCACGAACCTCAACACGGGGTCGCTCAAGACCTCCGGCATCGACGTGGTAGGCAGCTACAGCGTGCCGACGGAAAACGCCGGTACGTTCAACCTGGACCTCACCGGCACCTGGCTGAACGAGCTGGTCAACGAGCCGCTCCCGGGCCTCGGCTCCTATGACTGCAAGGGCCTGTTCGGGCCGACCTGCGGCCAGCCTTCCCCGGAATGGCGCCACCAGGCCCGCCTGACGTGGACCGATGCCGAGAAGATCGGCACCGTGTCGCTCAACTGGCGCTACATCGGCTCCACCAAGCTCAGCACCAACACCGACGATCCGTTCCTGACGAGCGGCGGCTATTCGGAGTTGAACCGCCGCATCAAGGCGTACAGCTACTTCGACCTGGCCGGCACGGTGAAGGTGCAGGAAGGCGTGGTCTTCCGCGCCGGCATCAACAACCTGCTGGACAAGGATCCGCCGGTGCTGGCGCAGGGCAACCTGTACTCGTTCGGCAACGGCAACACCTACCCGGGTGTGTACGACGTCGCCGGGCGGACGCTGTTCATGGGGATCAGCGCCAACTTCTAAGACGCATGCGGCAGGATCTTCGATGGAGAGCCTGCCGCACCAGCAAACGGCAGAGGCGGTCCGCAGCGGATCGCCTCTGCGTGCATGACGTGCATCGCAAAGGAACGACCGTGACCTCAGCCCGCCGCCGCACCGCGCTTCTTGCAACGCTGGCGGTGGCCGCCCTGGCGGCGGTTTCCGCCCATGCCGGGCCCGCTGCGGCCGCCGACCCCGCGCGCCCGGAGTGGGAGCAGCCCGGGGTCTTCCAGATCGGCAAGGAAGCGGCGCACGCGACCTTCCGCGGCTACTCCACGCGGGCGGAAGCACTCGCCGACAAGCCCGAGCAGTCGCGCTATCACCGGTCGCTCGACGGCGAGTGGCAGTTCGCCTTTTCGCCCAATCCCGAGGCGCGGCCCAAGGATTTCTACCGCCCCGACTATGACGTGTCTGGGTGGAAGACGGTGAAGGTGCCCGGCATCCTCCAGGCGCTGGGCTATGGCCAGCCGCTTTTCAGCGGAGCGGGCTATCCGTTCGGGGCGAACCAGCCGTGGGTGCGGCACGACATGAACGAGGTCGGCTCCTATCGCCGCGAGTTCGAGGTCGGCGCCGACTGGGCCGACCGCGACGTGTTCCTGACGATCGGGGCGGCGGGTGCGGCCTATTACGTGTGGGTCAACGGCCAGCGCGTCGGCTACAGCGAGGACTCCAAGCTCCCGTCCGAGTTCAACGTGACGCCGCACCTGCGCCAGGGGCGCAACGTCGTCGCGATCGAACTCTATCGCTATGCCGATGGCAGCTATCTCGAAGACCAGGACTTCTGGCGGCTGAGCGGCATCGAGCGGAGCGTCACGCTGTACGCGGCGCCAAAAACCCGCATCCGCGATTTCGAGGCGCGCGCGGGGCTGACCAACAACTATCGCGACGGATCGCTCGACTTGTCCGTGGAGCTTGCGGGCAAGAAGGCTCCGGCGCGGGTACGGGCGACGGTCCTCGACGGCGAGACGGCGCTGCTGACCCGGGAGGTCGGCGTGACCGGCGCGAACCGGACCGCGCGGGTGCAGGCCACTCTGCCCGGCATCCGCACTTGGTCGGCGGAGCGGCCGGATCTCTACACGCTGGTGGTGGAACTGCTCGACGCCAGGGGCGAAGTGATCGAGGCGACGCGGCAGCGCATCGGCTTTCGCACGATCGAGATCGTCGACAACGAAGTGCGGGTGAACGGCAAGCGGGTGATGATCCGCGGCGTCAATCGCCACGAGCATGATCCCCACACCTTCCGCGTGCTGTCCGAGGAGAGCATGCGCAAGGACATCGAGTTGATGAAGCGCGCCAACGTTAACGCGGTGCGCAACTCACACTATCCCAACGATCCGCGCTGGTATGCGCTCACCGACGAATACGGTCTCTACGTGATGGACGAGGCCAATATCGAGAGCCACACCTATATGGCGATGGGCAATTCCAGCCCCGATCGCTCCAAGCACCAGCTGGGCTTCAAGCCGGAATGGGCAGCCGCCCACCTCGACCGGGTGCAGCGCATGGTGGAGCGCGACAAGAACCACCCCTCGGTCGTCTTCTGGTCGCTCGGCAACGAAGCGGGTATTGGGCCGAATTTCGAGGCGGCGGGGCGCTGGGCCAAGCGGCGCGATCCGAGCCGGCTGCTCAACTATCTCGGCTGGGGCACGCTGATCTGGCGGCACGACCCCAACGCTTACGTCGACGTCTATGCGCCGATGTACGACGACATCGAGAAGATGGTCGACTATGCGACCTCGCCGGAATTCACCCAGCCGATGATCCAGTGCGAATACGGGCATGCGATGGGCAACAGCCTGGGCAATCTTCAGGACTATTGGGACGTGATCCGCGCCCACAAGAAGCTGCAGGGCGGTTTCCTGTGGGACTGGGTCGACCAGTCGATGCTGCGCAAGGACAAGAACGGGCGCGACTATTGGGCGCAGGGGTTCGACTATGGCCCCAGCCCGATCGGCGACGACAGCACGATCGGCGACGGGGTGATCCAGGCGGATCGCACCCCGGACCCGGAGTATTTCGAGGTCGCGAAGGTCTATGCCCCGATCGCATTCGAGGCGGTGGACGCACGCGCCGGCCGCTTCACGCTGGTGAACCGCCACGACCACATCGGGCTGGAGGGCTTCCACTTCGACTGGGAACTGCTGGAGAACGGCGTTGCCGTGGCACGCGGTGACGCGACGGCGCGGGCGACCCCGGCCGGGGCGCGTACGCCGATGGAGATCGGGCTGCCGCCGCGGACCAAGGCGGACGCCGAATATCGCGTGGTGCTGCGCGCCCATGCCGGCGCGGGCACGGTGCCGATGGTGCCGGAAGGCACGGTGATGGCGTGGGAGCAGTTCGCGCTGGAGGGTCCGTCGAGCCCCCTGCCCGCCTTTGCGGGTACGAGCGTGAAGCCGGTGGCGCGCGGGGGCACGCTGCAGTTGGCTGCAGCCGGTGCGGTGCTGGAGGTGGATGCAAAGACTGGCTTGCTCGGGCGCTATGCGGCGAACGGGCGCGAGCTGCTGACGGGTGGTGCGCCGAACTTCTGGCGGGCACCGACCGACAACGATATCGGCACCGGCATTCCCAAGACGCATGCGATGTGGAAGCTGTTCTCCGAGAAGCGGACGCTGACGTCCGCCCGGATCGAGGGGGACGCGATCGCCGTCAGCTACAACATCGGCGCGGGCGCGGTGCGGTTCGAGACGCGCTATCGCATGGCGAAGGACGGCGCGGTGCGGGTGGAGGCGCGCTTCGTGCCGCTGCGCGACGACCTGCCCGATCCGCTTCGCATCGGCCTTGCCTTTGCGACGCCTCCGGCGCTGGACCAGGTGCAATGGTATGGGCGCGGGCCGCAGGAGACCTATTCCGATCGCAAGACCGGTGGACTGATCGCCGTGCATTCCGGCACGCTCGCTGAACAATATCACGACTATATCCGGCCGCAGGAAACCGGCGCCAAGCAGGACGTGCGCTGGGTGGCGCTGTCGGGCAAGGCCGGTGGCGTACGAGCGACCGGCGCGCAGCCACTGTCGGTCAATGCGCTGGCGTTCCCCTATTCCGATCTGGAGATGAAGCCGGTTGGTGAGGCGCACAGCTCGGACATTCGGGTGCATGGCAACGGTACGCTGTTGATCGACGCGGTACAGACGGGCGTCGGCGGCGATACCGGCTGGAACCTCGATGGCCGGCCGCATGTGAAATACCGCATCCCGCTCGAGCCGCGCAGCTTCACGTTCGAGATCCGCCCCGAAGCCTCCGGGAACTGACATGATCCTTTCCAAGCTGCTCGCCGGCGCCGCCCTTGCCGCGCTCGTTGCCATGCCAGTGCCGGCGCTGGCGGGCGCACCCGATCGCGCGGCGTTCGAACGCTCGATCGACCTGCGCCAGGATTGGATGTTCCTAACCCGCGATGTGGCGGGGGAAGCCTCCTGGAGCGAGGACGGGCGCCGCTTCGCCTATCGGAAGACGGTGGAGGGCGGCTTCGCCTTCGTGACCGTGGATGCGCAGACGCTTGCCAAGACGCCGTCGTTCGATGCGGCGCGGCTGGCGGCCGCGCTCGGGCAGGCGACGGGCAGCAAGGTCGACCCGCTGCGACTGCCGTTCGAAAGCTTTGCCTTCGGGGAGGGCGCGACGATCCGCTTCGCGATCGGCTATGAGCCGTGGCAGTGCGACCTGGCCACCTACCGCTGCGGAAAGCAGGAAGCGGAGGATCGCGGCCGACCGCGCGGCTTCGGCGTGGTGCGCGACCTGAGCGTCCCTGCCGACAACTACCCGCGCCGCTCGCCCGATGGGCAGTATGAGGCACTGGTGGTGGACGATAACGTCGTGGTGCGCAGCGCCGACGGTAGCAATGCGGTGGCCCTCAGCACGGACGGGACGCCGGGCGACTTCTACGATCCCGAGACGATCCGCTGGTCGCCGGACTCGCGGCGGCTCGTCGCCTATCGGGTGCGGCCGGGATACCAGCGGCAGGTCACGCGTGTGGCCGCGGCGCCGCCGGACTCGCTCCAGCCGCAGGTGCGGACACAGCTCTACCCCAAGCCCGGCGACGCGGTGGACCAGGAGCGGCCGGTGCTGTTCGACGTCGCGGCGCGGCGGCGGATCGAGGTGCCGGACACGCTGTTCCCCAACCCCTATCAACTCTCCGACGTCGAATGGCGCAAGGACGGCCGCAGCTTTGCGCTCGAGTATCTGCGCCGCGGCCACCAGCAGGCACGCGTGATCTCTATCGATGCCGAGACCGGCGCGGCCCATGCGGCGGTGACGGAGGATGCCAAGACCTTCTTCTACTGGGATCGGCGGTTCAGCCATGACGTCGGCGGGCTTGGCCAGGAGATCCTGTGGACGTCGGAACGGGATGGCTGGAACCACCTCTATGTCATCGACGGCCGCACCGGCCGGGTGAAGAACCAGGTCACGCGCGGCAATTGGGTCGTGCGCGAGGTGGTCCACGTCGACGATGCCACGCGCCAGATCTGGTTCGCGGCGAGCGGCATGCATCCGGGCAAGGACCCGTATTATAAGCACTATTTCCGAGTGGACTTCGACGGCCGCAATCTGGTGGCGCTGACCACCGCCGATGCGACCCACGAGGTGCGGTTCTCGCCCGACATGACGCGCTACGTCGACACCTATTCGCGGGTGGACCTGCCCAACGTCTCCGAGCTGCACGACGCGCGCGACGGTCGGCTGATCGCGACGCTGGAACGTGGCGACATCAGCCGCCTCACCGCCGCCGGCTTCCGCCCGCCCGAGCCGTTCGTTGCCAAGGGCCGCGACGGCAAGACCGACATCTGGGGCCTGATCGTGCGCCCACGCGACTATGATCCCACCAAGCGCTATCCGGTGATCGAGAACATCTACGCCGGGCCGCACGACAGCTTCGTGCCCAAGGCGTTCTGGCCGTTCGGCTATCATTCGGGCGGCGACAAGGTGATCGGCATGCAAGCGCAGGCGGACCTCGGCTTCATCGTGGTGCAGATCGACGGCATGGGCACCGCCAACCGCTCCAAGGCGTTCCACGACGTTGCGTGGAAGAACCTGGCGGACTCCGGCTTTCCCGATCGCATCCTGTGGCACAAGGCGCTGGCGGCGAAGGATCCTTCCTACGACATCAGCCGCGTCGGCATCTACGGCGCCTCGGCCGGGGGCCAGAGCACGTTGAACGCACTGCTGTTCCATCCCGACTTCTACAAGGCGGGGGTCGCCTATGCCGGCTGCTACGACAACCGCATGGACAAGATCAGCTGGAACGAACAGTGGCTCGGCTGGCCGGTGGACGAGAGCTACGCGGCAGCCTCCGGCGCCGACCATGCCGGAAAGCTCCAGGGCGAGCTGCTGATGATCGTCGGCGAGCAGGACAGCAACGTCGATCCAGCTTCGACCATGCAGGTCGCCGACGCGCTGATCCGCGCGGGGAAGGACTTCGAGCTGCTGGTGGTTCCGAACGAGGAGCACAGTGTCGGGCGGTCGACCGGGCCGATCGACTATGTCCAGCGGCGCCAGTTCGACTTCTTCGTGCGGAAGCTGCGCCAAGAGCAGACGCCGAACTGGAACGCGAGCCGTCGCGCCGAGTAATTCGGCAAACGAATTGTGGAATCTTCGTCGCGGGCTCTTCCGTCCAGCTTCGCGCTGGTTACACTCGCGTCATGAACAGGCTCCGCACCCGCTTCGCCTCCGTTGCCGCGCTTGCGCTGGCAATGCCCATGCTGCTCGCCAACGGCTATGACGACGTCGATCCCCGGATCGGCACGGGCGGCGAAGGCCACACTTTTCCCGGCGCGGTGGCGCCGTTCGGGATGGTGCAGCTGAGCCCGGACACCGACACGGGTTGCGAGATCCGCGAGTGCTACGGCCATGCCGCGGGCTATCGCTACGACGATCCGACGATCCAGGGCTTCTCGCAAACGCACTTTTCGGGCGCGGGCCATTCGGACCTGGGCGATTTCCTGGTGATGCCGGCCGCAGGCGATACGGTGCCGCTGGAGCCGGGCGATCCCAAGCAGCCGGGCTCCGGCTATCGCTCGCGGTTCAGCCACGCGGACGAGGTGGCGCAGCCCGGCTATTATGCGGTGACGCTGACCGATCCCGGCGTGCGGGCGGAGATGACGGCGGGGACGCGCGTGGGCGTCCATCGCTATACCTTTGGCGCGGACAAGGCGGCGCACCTGCTGCTCGACCTGCGCAGCTCCCTCTACAATTACCCGGGCAAGATCCTTTGGTCGTCGCTGCGGATGCGGCCGGACGGCACAGTGACGGGCTCCCGCACGACGCGCGGCTGGGCGGCCGGGCGCCAGCTCTATTTCGCGATGCGCTTCTCGGCACCGGTGAAGAGCCATGCCTTTGTCAGCACCGAGAAGGACGTGAAGTACAAGGGCTTCCAGGCACCGGGCCGCGGCAGCGACGCGCTGGCGGAGCGGAGCGGCCAGGCGCTGGTCGGGCGGCTCGACTTCGGCAACCTGGATGCACCGCTCGAGGTGAAGGTCGCGATCTCGTCGGTGGACGAGGCGGGTGCGATCGCCAACCTCGACAGCGAGAGCGGCGGGTTCGATGCGGTGCGCAGCGCCACGCGCGGGGCGTGGGAGAAGGCGCTGTCGGCAGTCGAGATCGACGCCCCTGCCCCGATGCGCCGCAACCTCTATACCGCGCTCTATCACACGCTGATTGCCCCGTCGGTCGCGGGCGACGTCGACGGGCGCTATCGCGGGCCGGACAATGCGGTGCACCGGGCGGACGGCTTCACCTTCCGCTCGACCTTCTCGCTGTGGGACACGTTCCGGGCCGAGCATCCGCTGCTGACCCTGGTCGCGCCGGAGCAGGCCAACAGCGACATGGTGCGCTCGCTGATCGCCAGCCGGAAGGCGAGCCCGGACGGTATCCTGCCGGTGTGGCAGTTCCACGGGCGCGAGACCTGGACGATGATTGGCTATCACGCGGTGCCGGTGATCGCGGATGCGTACATGAAGGGCATCGGCGGCTTCGATGCGAACGAGGCGCTGGACGCGATGGTCGCGAGCGCGACCTATGCGCCCTATGGCGGCCTAGGCGACTACCAGAAGCTCGGCTATGTCGCGATCGACCGCGAGCCGGAGGCGGCGTCCAAGACGGTCGAATACGCCTACGACGACTGGACCATCGCGCGAATGGCCGAGAAGCTGGGTCGCACGGACGTGGCAAAGCGCTTCTATGCGCGCGCCGGCAACTGGCGGAACAGCTTCGATCCGAAGACCGGCTTCGTCCGCGCGCGCAAGAGCGACGGCGCGTTCCGCACGCCCTTCGATCCCACCGCGATCAACTATGGGTCCGACTATACCGAAGGCAACGCCTGGCAGTACAGCTGGTTCGTACCGCAGGACCAGGCGGCGCTGTTCCGCGCCCTTGGCGGCGATGCCAAGACGGTCGCCAAGCTCGATGCGATGTTCGAGTATGACAACTCCAAGCTCGACTACAGCCATGCCGAGGACATCGCCGGACTGATCGGCCAGTACATTCACGGCAACGAGCCGAGCCATCACGTCGCCTATCTCTACGCCCATGCCGGCCAGCCGTGGCGGACGCAGGCGCGGCTGAAGCAGATCGTCGATAGCCAGTACAAGCCGACGCCGGACGGCCTGTCAGGCAACGACGACCTGGGGCAGATGTCGGCATGGCTGATGTTCACCGGCCTCGGCTTCTATCCCGTGACGCCCGGCAGCCTGGAATATGTGATCGGGCGACCGTTCGTGGACCGCGCCGCGCTCAACCTGCCGAACGGCAAGCGCTTCACCGTCGTCACGAAGGGGCTGAGCAATGCCAACCTCTACGTCGGCAACGTGCTGCTGAACGGGAAGCCGCTGCCGCGTACCTATCTGCGCCACGACGAGATCATGGCCGGCGGCGAGCTCCGCTTCGTGATGCAGGCGACGCCGAACCGCAGCTGGGGCAAGGCGGCAAGCGCCCGGCCCTATTCGATGAGCACGGCGAAGCGCTGATGGGCATGCTGGAAGTCTGCATCGACGAACGCGCAGGCATCGAGGCCGCCGTCGCGGGCGGAGCCGATCGCATCGAGCTGTGTGCGGCGTTGTCGGTCGGTGGGCTGACCCCGCCCGCCTCGCTGGTCCGGCTGGCGGCGGAGGCACCCATCCCCGTGCACCTGCTGGCCCGCCCGCGCGACGGCGACTTCTGCTACACCGCGGCGGAAGCGGCGCTGATCGCGGAGGACATCAGCCTTGCCGCGCAGGCGGGCCTGGCGGGCGTGGTGATCGGCGCAAGCGCGCCGGACCGGCGGCTCGACATCCCCTTGCTCGTCGAGCTGGTGGCGCACGCACGCGCAGCCGGCGAAGCACGCGGCCAGCGGCTTTCGCTGACGCTGCATCGCGCCTTTGACCTCTGCCCGGACCTCCCCGCCGCATTGGAGTCAGCGGTGGAACTCGGGTTCGATCGCATCCTCACCTCGGGTGGGGAGCCGCGCGCCGTCGACGCGTTGCCGATGCTGGCCGAACTTCATCGCCAGGCGGACGGCCGCGTCGGCATCCTGCCGGGCAGCGGCATCGATGCGGCGTGCGCGCCGGCGATCCTGGCAACGGGGGTCCGCGAGCTCCACGCCTCCTGCCGCAGCCCAGGCAAGGATGCCGGGGAGATCGAGCGCCGCTTCGGGTTCCAGACGGGGCCACGGCTGCGGACCGACCCGGAGCGGGTACGCCGTCTCAAGGAGATTTTCTCTCCGCTACGATAGGACCTTGAACAGTACCAATCTGTAACTTATCGTCCGCGGCATGGAACAAGGGGCAACGATGGTGGACGCGCGCGCCACCCTGATGGCAAGCGAAGCGCGCGAAGCCGCGGATGCGGTCCGCCGCCTGCTGGGCGACAATGCATCGACATTGGCGGCACTAGGCGAGACCTTGCGCGCGAATCCGCCGAAGGTGGTGGTGACGTGCGCGCGCGGATCGTCCGACCACGCCGCCACCTATGGCAAGTATCTGATCGAGACGCTGGTCGGGGTGCCCGTATCCTCGGCAGCGCCATCGGTGGCGAGCATCTTCACCGCGCCGGTCGCGCCGGGCGACTTCCTGTGCATCGCCATCTCGCAGAGCGGGCGCAGCCCCGACCTGCTGGAGACGGTGCGGGCGCAGAAGGCGGCGGGCGCGCATGTGGTGGCACTGGTCAACGACGAAGGCTCACCGCTTGCAGGCCTGGCCGACACGCTGATCGGCCTCAAGGCCGGACCCGAGACGTCGGTCGCGGCGACCAAGTCCTATATCGCCTCGCTCGCCGGGCTCGCTGCGATCGTCGCGGCTTGGAGCCAGGACGCGGCGCTGCGCGACGCGCTGGCGGCGCTGCCCGCCGGCCTGGAACAGGCGCGCGACCTCAACTGGAGTGCGGCCAAGGACGCGCTGGTGGACGCGCGGAACCTGTTCGTGATCGGCCGCGGCTACAGCCTGGGCATCGCCCAGGAAGCGGCGCTCAAGTTCAAGGAAACCTGCGGCCTTCATGCCGAGGCGTTCAGCGCCGCGGAGGTGCGGCACGGGCCCATGGCGATCGTCGGCAAGGACTTCCCGGTGCTGGGCTTCGCCACCTCGGATGCCGCGGGCGACAGCGTGCGTGAGGCAGCGGTCGAGTTCGCCGGCCGGGACGCGCGCGTCTGCCTGGCCGATGCCCGGGCCGGGGAAGCGGCGACGCTTCCCGCGATCGCAGGCCATCCCGCGGTGGAGCCGATCCTGATGGTGCAGAGTTTCTACCTGATGACGAACGCGCTGGCGGTGGCCCGCGGCTTCGACCCGGATCGCCCGCAGCACCTGCGCAAGGTTACGGAAACGCGATGAGCACGATCCGCTTCGCCAACGGCCGCGTCGTGACGGCGGCCGGCACCCTCGATGGCGCGACCTTCACCCTGACAGGGGGAAGGATTGCCGCAATCGACGCGACGGCGCCGGCGGCGGAGCGCGAGATCGACCTGGCGGGCGGCTGGATCGTGCCGGGTTTCATCGACGTGCAGGTGAATGGTGGCGGCGGCGTGCTGTTCAACGACGCGCCGACCGTCGAGGGTATCGATGCGATCGGCCGCGGCCATGCGCCGTTCGGCACCACGGGCTTCCTGCCGACGCTGATCAGCGACGTGCCCGAGGCGATCGCCCGCGCCCTGGACGCGACCGAGGAAGCGATCGCGGCCGGCGTGCCGGGGTGCGTGGGCGTCCACATCGAAGGCCCGATCATCAACGCCGCCCGCAAGGGCATCCACGACCCGGAGAAGTTCCGGCGGCTGGACGACGCACTGATAGAACTGCTCACCCGCCGCCGCCTGGGGAAGGTGCTGCTGACGCTGGCACCCGAGATGGTGTCGCACGAGGACATCCGCCGCCTGGCCGCGGCGGGCGTGATCCTGAGCGTCGGCCACAGCGACGCCGACCACGACACCGTCGCCGCGGCGTTCGCCGCCGGCATGACCGGGGTCACCCACCTCTACAACGCGATGTCGCCGCTCAAGCACCGCGAGCCCGGCGTCGTCGGTGCGGCGCTGGACGATCAGAACGTCTATTGCGGCATCATCGCGGACGGCTTCCACGTCCACGATGCGGCGCTGCGCATCGCCATGCGCGCGCATCCGCGCGACCGCTTCCTGCTGGTGACGGATGCGATGTCGTGCGTCGGCGCGAACGTCGACAGCTTCGTGCTGCACGGCCAGACCATCCGAGTCGAGAACGGCTGCTGCCTGGGCGCGGACGGGACGCTGGCCGGCTCCGCGCTGGACATGGCCGGGGCGTTCCGCCACGTCGTGGACCGTGTCGGGGTGACCCCGGAGGAAGCCGCGGTCATGTCCGCCACCGCCCCTGCGGCGTTCCTGGGCCTCTCGCACGATCGCGGCGCGCTCGCGCCCGGGCTGCGCGCGGACTGGGTCTGCCTCACCCACGACCTGCAGCCGGCAGGCACGTGGATCGCCGGCGCACCCATCGCCTGACCCCTTGGAGGACGCCCTGAGCACGACCACGCCGACCGAGATGATCGACGAACAGGCCGGGGGCTCCATCGTCCTTCACGCGCCGATGCAGGGCTGGCGCTGCGCGCTGGCGGAAATACCGGATCCCGTGTTTGCGCAGGGCATGCTGGGCGCGGGCGTGGGAATCGATCCCACCGGCGACACGGTGCACGCTCCCTGCGACGGGACCATTCGCGCCTTGCAGCCGACCGGCCATGCCGTGACGATCGCAGCGGCCGAAGGCGCCGAGGTGCTGATCCATGTCGGCGTCGATACGGTCGCCCTCGAGGGGCGCGGCTTCACACCGCTGGTCGCCGCCGGGGACCGCGTGCGCCGGGGCGACCCGCTGATCCGCTTCGACCTGGACCTGCTGGTCCAGGGCGCACCATCGGTGATCACGCCGGTGCTGCTGCTCGACAGCGATCGATACGCCGTGTCCCCGCTCGGGGAGGCAGAGGGGCCGGTCGCGGTCGGGGATCCGATCTTCGCCCTCGTCCCGCAGCAAGCCTCCGCAGCAGAAGCGCCGGCCGTCTATGAGGGCGAGGTGGTGGCGCGCGAACTGCAACTGCCGCTGGCGCATGGCATCCATGCACGGCCGGCAGCCCGCATTCGCGAGACGGCGGTCCGCTTCTCCGCGGAACTCTCGGTGATCAAGGGCGAGCGTAGCGCCAATGCGCGCAGCCCCGTCGCGCTGCTGACGCTCGGCGCACGACTAGGCGACCTCGTCCGGATCGAGGCGCACGGCGCTGATGCGGAAGCGGCGGTGGACGCGATCGTAACCCTGATCGCAAGCGGCATGGGCGAGGCTGCGGACCCGCAGCAGGCACCTGCGGCGTCGCCGCAGCCGGCAGTGACCCCTGCCCCGGCGTCGGTCATCTCCAGCGACGGCAGGCTCGCGGGCGTGACCGCTTCGCCGGGGCTCGCGATCGGTCATGCCCGCACGCTCCACCTCGCCGAGATCGAGATCGACCCGGTCGGCGTCGGCGCTGAGGAGGAGCAGGCACGGCTCGACCAAGCGCTGCGCACGCTCGGACGGCGGCTGGAGGCCGAGGCGGCGACGGCTTCCGGCGCGCGCCGCTCGATCCTGGCCGCACATCGTGCGATGCTGGAGGACGAGGACCTGCGCCGTGCCGCAGCCGCTGCGATCACGGCGGGTGCCAGCGCCGGCCAGGCGTGGCGCACCTCGATCCGGCCGCAGGCAGAAGCACTGCGCGCGACCGGCGACGCGCATCTGGCGGAGCGCGCGGACGACATGCGCGACCTGGAACGCCGCATCCTGTCGCTTCTGATGGGGGTCGAAGACGCGCCGATCGCCTTCCCGCCCGACACGATCCTGCTGGCCGAGGATCTGCTGCCGTCCCAGTTGATGGCGCTCGATCCCGCGAATGTCGTCGGCTTCTGCGTCGAGAAGGGCGGGCCGACGTCCCACGTCGCCATCCTGGCAGCAAGCATGGGATTGCCTGCGCTGGTCGCGATGGGCCCGGCGCTGCACGAGATTGCCGAGGGATCGATGCTGATCCTGGACGCCGATGCGGCCTCGCTCCAGATCGGGCCGGACGCAGACACGCTGGCGAAGGCGCACGCGCTGGTGGCCGAGCGGCACGCGCGGCGCCTGGAGGCGCAGGCGAACGCCGCCGCGCCCTGCCACATGGCCGGCGGTGAGCGCATCGAGGTGTTCGCGAACCTTGGCTCGCGCGCCGATGCCGAAGTGGCGGTCGCGAACGGTGCCGAGGGCTGCGGCCTGCTGCGAACCGAATTCCTGTTCCTGGAGCGCGAGACCGCGCCCTCCCTCGCCGAGCAGACGGCCGAATACCAGGCGATCGCCGACGCGCTGGGTGGCCGCTCGCTGATCGTGCGGCTGCTCGACATCGGCGGCGACAAGCCTGCGCCCTATCTGCCGATCCCGGCGGAGGAAAACCCGGCGCTGGGGCTGCGCGGCATCCGCGTCGGCTTTGCCCATCCGCAGCTGCTGGAAGACCAGATCCGCGCGATCCTGCGCGTGCAGCCGATCGGCCAGTGCCGGATCATGGTGCCGATGATCGCGTCGATCGACGAACTGCGGCGGGTGCGCGAGGTGGTCGACCGGGTGCGCGCCGAACTGGGCATCGCCGACCCGGTCAGCGTCGGCGTGATGATCGAGACTCCGGCCGCGGCGGTCACCGCCGACCTGCTCGCGCGGGAGGCGGATTTCCTGTCGGTCGGCACCAACGACCTCACCCAATATGCGCTGGCAATGGACCGCGGGAACCCGGCGGTCGCAGGCGCGATCGACGGCCTGCATCCGGCCGTGCTGCGCATGATTGCCGAGACCTGCCGCGGCGCGGCACGCCACGATCGCTGGACCGGCGTATGCGGCGGCCTCGCCTCCGACCTGCTCGCCGTGCCGATCCTGGTAGGGTTGGGCGTCACCGAACTGTCCGCCACCGCGGCGCTGGTACCCGAAATCAAGGCGCTGGTCGCCAGCCTGTCCATGGACGCGTGCCGCGCCCATGCCGCTGCCGCGCTCCAGTGCGGATCGGCAGCCGAAGTCCGCATCCTCGCCCGGGAGTTCCGCGCATGAAGTCGATCCTGGAAGCGCTGCAGCCGCTCGGCCGCGCACTGATGCTGCCGATCGCGGTGCTGCCGGTGGCGGGGCTGCTGCTCCGCCTGGGGCAGCCCGACTTGCTCGGCATCGCGTTCCTGAGCGCGGCCGGCGATGCGCTGTTCTCGCACCTGGGCCTGCTGTTCGCGATCGGGGTCGCCACCGGCTATGCCCGGGACGGCAATGGCGCGGCGTGTCTCGCCGGCATCGTCTGCTTCCTGGTGGCGACCGAGGCGGCCAAGGTGCTGCTGATCGTGTCAGGCGACGCGACCCAGGGCATGGACGCGGCCACCGCCGAGATCGCGAGCGCGGCCTGGAAGGCCAAGGCGATCGCGCGGCTCGACGTGCCGATCGGCATTCTCTCCGGCCTCGTCGGCGGGATCTTCTACAATCGGTTTTCGGGCATCAAGCTGCCCGAGTATCTCGCCTTTTTCGGCGGTCGGCGGTTCGTGCCGATCGTGAGCGGGGTTGCGGGGCTGGTGCTGGCGGTGATCGTCGGCACGAGCTTCCAGGCGCTGAGCAGCGGTATCGACACCATGGGCCACGGCATCGCCAATGCCGGCGGCGTGGGCCTGTTCCTCTTCGGCCTTTTCAACCGGCTGCTGCTGGTGACCGGGCTGCACCACATCCTGAACAACGTCTTCTGGTTCGTGCTGGGCGATTTCGAGGGCGCGAACGGCGACCTGCGGCGCTTCTTTGCCGGCGACCCCACTGCGGGCAGCTTCATGGCCGGCTTCTTCCCGGTCATGATGTTCGGCCTGCCGGCGGCGTGCCTCGCCATGTATCGCACGGCACTGCCGGAGCGGCGCAAGGCGGTGGGCGGCATGTTGTTCAGCCTGGCGCTAACCTCGATGCTGACGGGGGTGACCGAGCCGATCGAGTTCAGCTTCATGTTCCTGGCGCCGGTGCTCTACGCGGTGCACGCGGTGCTGACCGGCCTGTCGATGGCGCTGATGGACGTGGTGGGCGTGAAGCTGGGCTTCGGCTTTTCGGCCGGCTTCTTCGATTATGCGCTGAACTACGGCAAATCGACCCGGCCGCTGATGCTGATCCCGGTGGGGCTGGTCTATTTCGCCCTCTACTACGGCATCTTCAGCTTCGTGATCCGCCGCTTCGACCTGAAGACGCCGGGCCGGGAGCCGGAAGTGCCGGGCGCCGCAGCGATTGCGCCGGTCGCCGCAGGCGGACGGGGCGCTGCGTTCGCGCAGGCGCTGGGCGGTGCCGCCAATCTCCGCGAGGTCGGCGCCTGCACGACGCGGCTGCGGCTGATCGTCGTGGATCAGGCGAAGGTGGACGAGCCTGCGCTGAAGGCGCTGGGCGCGCGGGGCGTGATCCGGCCGTCGGACAAGGCGGTGCAGGTCGTGCTGGGGCCGATCGCGGACGTGGTCGCGGTCGAGATCCGCGACGCGCTGGCGATGCCGATCGCGCTTGCACCCACCGAGGCGGCAGTCGCCGAGGCCGGCGACGCGCGGCTGGCGCCTGCGCTGGTCGCCGCGCTAGGCGGCGTGGAGAACGTCTGCGCGGTCAGTGTGCACGGCAACCGCATCCGGGTGGAGCTGGCCGAGAACGGCGGCGCGGAGCAGGCGGCGCTGGCGGCGCTTGGCGTGCGCGCGGTCGCGCTGCCAGCGGAAGGCGTCGCGCACCTGGTGGTTGCGCCGGGCAAGCTGGACGTGCTGCTCGCGCGCTGAGGTTCGTGGAACCGATCTACGGGGCGGCGCCGCGATTGCGGGGCCGCCCCTTTTGTAGCCGTCGAAGATCGGGTGCCGGTCCGCCCCCTCCGTGCTCCTGCGAAGGCAGGAGCCCAGGGTCTTCAGACGCACCAGCTGTAAGTGCGCTTGTGCGCGTCCTGCGTAGATCGCTGAGGCTATCCCAACTGGGCCCCGGCCTCCGCCGGGGCACGTGGGAGGGAAAGCGCGCGATGGTCGCTTAGCGGGTGGTGACCGTCACCTTGCCCAGGATGCCCGAGGGGCTGTTGGCGGGGGCGGAGACCAGCAGGGCGACGCGGCGTGGGCCGGTGCCGGCGGGGATGTCCGCCACCAGCGGGCCGGGCGCGGCACTTGCCTTGGTTGCGAGCTTCTGGCCGTCGAGCCAGAGCTCGGCGGTGCCGCCGATGCTGTCGAAGCGGATCGTGCCGCCCTCTGCCCCCACTCGCTTCCACGGGCGGAAGGCTGCGCGATAGACGCGCCAGCCGGCGCTCGCCTCGGGTCGCGTGGGCGTGCCACTGCGGACGAAGGCCCAGCTGTTGTTGTCCCCGTCCGGCGGCGCGATCGCGGGGTCGGGTCGCTCGGCCATCGCGGGCGAGCGACGCCACTCGCCGATCGTCATCGTCGGCGGGGTGACCGGCACCTGCGGCGGCGCCTGGGTTGCGAGTCGGCTGATCGTCAGGCGCGCCGGCTTGAGCCCGTCCGCCGTGGCGCTAAGGGTGATGGTCCCCTTGCCCGGTGCTGCCCGCACGATCAGCTGCGCGAGACCGTTGAACAGCGAGCGGCGGTCGCCATGCTCGGGCTCGTGGCTGTTGGGATCGCCGTTGCCGACGCCGATGATCTCGGCACCCTCAACGGTGAACTGCGCCATTTGGTTGACGGTCGGCACGTGGCGGCCGCGGGCATCGATCGCATCGACGGTGATCGGCTGCACATCCTCGCCATCCCCCGCCATGACCGTGCGCGCGGGCGTGAGCCGCAGAGCGACGGGTGCGCCGGCGGTCTCGTGGACGGCGGTCGCCACCACCTTGCCGCCCCGCATCGCCAGCGCCTCGATCCGGCCGGGCTGGTACGGGACCTGCCATTCGTTGCCCATGATGCGGTCCACCTTCTGCACGCCCAGGTCGCGGCCGTTCAGGCGCAACAGCACGGTTTCGGCGTTGCTGCTGACGAAGACTGGGATCGTCTGGCCCTCCCTGCCCGGCCAGGTCCAGTGAGGCGCGATGCCGACCACCGCCTCGTCGTCGATCCAGTGGGCGCGGTGGATGTCGAAGGCGGTTTTCGGGAAGCCGCACAGGTCGAGGATGCCGAAGAAGCTGGCGATGGTCGGCCAGTCATAAGGCGTCGGCTCGCCATGATAGTCGAAGCCGGTCCAGACGAACCCGCCCGCGACGAACGGGCGCTTGGCGATCTCTCGCCAGGTGTCGCGGTGGGTGCCGCCCCAGCTCGCAGCCTCCTCGTCATAAGAGGTGATGACGTGACCGGCGGGGATGCTCTCATAGGCGCCGCGCGTCTCGAACGCGCTGGTGTCTTCCGAGCTGGTGATCGGCTTGGTGGGGTTCAGCTGGTGGAAGCGATCATAGTCCGCCTGATAATAGTTGAAGCCCATCACATCAACGACCGTCGAGACGTTGACCGGATCGTAGAAGGAGCCGTTCATCGCGGCGGTGACGGGCCGGGCGCCGTCGAGGCGATGGACGGTCGCCGCCATGCGGCGCACCATCTCCACGCCCGCTTCCGTGCCCTGCATCGGCTCTTCGTTGAAGACCGACCACAGGATCACGCTCGGGTGATTGCGGTCGCGCCGCACCAGCCATTCGAGCTGCTCCATGTAATCGGGCGCAGGATTGAAGTGCCGGTTCTCGTCCATGACGAGGAAGCCCATGCGGTCGCACAGATCGAGCAGCTCGGCATTGGGGGCATTGTGGGTGCAGCGGATGGCGTTGCAGCCCATTGCCTTCAGCCGCTCGAGACGCCAGGCGATCAGCGCATCCGGCACGGCCACGCCGACGCCGGCATGGTCCTGGTGCAAGCAGACGCCCTTCAGCTTGACCGGCTGGTCGTTGAGGAAGAAGCCGCGGTCGGCATCAAAGCGGATGGTGCGAAAGCCCACCGGCGTGCGGCGCTCGTCCACCGGAGAGCCGTCGCGCAGCACGCGCGTGACGACGGTGTAGAGCGTCGGCGTCTCGACCGACCATAGTTGGGAGTTGCCCGCGTCGAGCTTCAGCGTCGCTTCGGCCTGCTGGAGCACCGGCACGCTTGCGTCGGCGCGCCCGCTGGCGACGGTCTTTCCATCAGGGTCGAGCAGCAACGCCTCGACGGTGACACTCGCCGGATCGCGGCCCGTGTTCGCGAGCGTCGCCGTGACGGGCACCTGCCATCGGCCGTCCTCTCCCTTGCGAGGATCGCAGTGGACGCCGTCGGTTACGATCGCGACCGGTGCGCGGCGCACCAGCCAGGCGTGGCGATAGAGGCCCGCACCCTCGTACCACCAGCCTTCCATCGCGTTCGCATCGACGCGGATCGCGATGACGTTGGTCTCGTCGCCAAAGCGGGCGAAGGGCGTCAGGTCGATGTGGACGCTGTTGTAGCCCGACCAGTTGTGCGCGACCGTGCTGCCGTTGACCCAGATGGTGGCGTTGGTGGCAATGCCGTCGAAGTGCAGCTCGATGGTCTTGCCGCGGTCCGCGGGGTCGAGCTGGAGCGTACGGCGGTACCAGGCGATGCCGCGCGGGCGGTAGCCCTGCGATACGTTGGCGGTCTCCAGGAACGGCTGGGCAGCCGCCCAGTCGTGCGGCAGCCGCACCGCCTTCCAATCGGAATCGTCGAAGGTCATGGCGGCGGCGCCGAGCGCGTTCCCGGCCTTCACGCTCAGGTAGGTGGCGTTGTGGGTGTCCGGCATCGGCGGGACCACATCGCCCTCGTGAAAGCGCCAGCCGCGTTCGAGCAAGGTGCGTGACGGATCCTGCACCAGCAGCGGCTGCGGCAGCGTGCGGGCGGGCTGCGGCATCGGGAAGCCGTCGTGGCCGAGCCGCTTGGCGGGCGCCGCCAAGGCGCGCTGCGGATGGGTGGCGATCAGGGCACCGAGCCCTGCGCCCCCCGCCAGAAGCTGGCGTCGGTGCATGCAAAATCCTCCGGATGGCGGCGCGAAGGCCGCACGGGTCACGAACGGCGGACGACCTTCAGAGGTCGCTTAGTTCCGCCACGAAGTCATAGGCGTCGCCGCGATAGTAGGAACGGGTGAATTCCGCCGCGCGACCGTCGCGCAGGAAGCCGTGGCGCTCGATCAGCAGCCCGGGCGCACCGGCATCGACCTCCAGCATCCGCGCCTGCTCCGCGCCGAAGGGGACGGCACGCAGCCGCTGAAGCGCGCGCACGGGCCGGTTGCCGGCGGCGTCCAGCGCCGCATAGAGGGAGTCGCCCACCGCCTCGACCGAGGGCAGGCAATATCCCGCGATGGTGGAATATTCCAACGCCATCGGCACCTCGTCTGCAAATCGCAGGCGGTTGAAGCGCAGCACCGGCGCACCGGGCGAAAGACCGAGCGCCAGCGCCTCTTCGGGATTTACGATGCCGGCGGCACGCGAGATCCAGCTGCTGCTGGCGGTGCGGCCGCGCGCGGCCATATCCTCCGAGAAGGAGGAGAGCTTGGAGAAGCTCTTTTCGACGCGGCCGGCGACGAAGGTGCCGGCGCCGCGCCGGCGCGTGAGCAGCCCTTCTTCGACGAGACCCTCGATCGCCTTGCGGACGGTGATGCGGGACACGCTGTATTCGGTCGCGAGGTCGCGCTCCGGCGGGATCGCATCGCCCTGGGCGAGCAGTTGCTTGCTGATGCCGTCCCGGATCAATTGTTGAAGTTGCAGGTACAGCGGCGACGGATTGTCGTCCCGAAACCGTCCCACCTGATCCGAAAAGGCCATTCTTACACTCCCCCCAGCGGCACCCGTTCGCGCCGCGCCGGCGAAGAGCTATCGTAAGCGGAAGCGGGGAGCAACCGGCCCGGTCCTGCAATGGTATTGCCGGCACGGGTCCCTCCCATCGACGGCATTCAGCCGTGCTGGAACAGCGCTGTTGCGCCGTAGGACTTATATTGGTTACACAGTTACAAGACCAGGGCGCGGAACGTCCGATCTAACGGGGGAGAATCCAATGGCAGCAGGTTTCGCTCGATCCGGGCGGCAGGTGCTCACCGTACTTCTGCTTCTCGGCACGGCCACGCCGGCCCTGGCGGGTCCGCTGCCGCTGGTACCCCTGCCGGCTTCGGTCGTTTCCGGCAGCGCCAGCTTCACCGTTCGTGATGGCGCTGCGATCGCCACGCCTTCCGGCGACACCGCAGCCGAGGCCGCGGCGCGGATGCTGATCGCGCATGTCCGCACCGAACGCGGCCTGGCACTTTCGCAGACGAGCGGCGAGGCCCCGATTGCGCTGGTGCGCGAGCCGGCGATCGCGGGAGAAGAGGCGTACCGACTGACGGTGAGCGCCAGCGGCATCCGCATCGCCGCATCGGGCGACCGCGGCCTTCTCTATGGCGCGATGACGCTCGCGCAGTTGCTGAGCCCCGACCGCGCGTTCGGCAAGCCGGTGAAGGTCGATGCCGTCACGATCGAGGACGCGCCCCGCTTTGCCTGGCGCGGCTTGATGATCGACACCACGCGGCACTTCATCACGCTGGAGGCCATCCGCACCATCGTCGACCAGATGGCTTCGGTGAAGCTCAACACGCTGCACCTCCACCTGACGGACGACCAGGGATGGCGCTTCGAGGTGAAGCGCTATCCCAAGCTGACCGAGGTCGGCGCCTGGCGCACCCCACCTTCGTCGGGCGGGGCGCCGGGGGCGAAGGTCGGCGGCTTCTATACCCAAGACGAACTCAAGCAGCTGGTCGCCTATGCGGCGGAGCGCGGCATCACCATCGTGCCGGAAATCGACCTTCCGGGTCATGCGCAGGCGCTGGTTGCGGCCTATCCCGAACTCGGCGTGCTGGGCGATCGGCCCGAGGTGTCGCCGGACTGGGGCATCAACCCCTATCTCCTGAACCCCGGCCCTAAGGGCGTAGAGTTCGTGAAGAACGTGCTGGACGAGCTAATGGCCGTCTTCCCCGGCACCTACATCCACCTGGGCGGCGACGAGGCGGTCAAGGACCAGTGGGAGCGTTCCCCCGAGGTGCAGGCGCAGATCAAGGCGCTGGGCCTGAAGAGCGAGAACCAGTTGCAGAGCTGGCTGATCGAGCAGTTCGGCACGTATCTGGCAAGCAGGGGCCGGCGGCTGATCGGCTGGGACGAGATCTTGGAAGGCGGCGTGCCGGCGTCGGCCTCGGTGATGTCGTGGCGCGGCGAGAAGGGCGCGATCCAGGCGGCGAACCTCGGCCATGACGTGGTGCTCTCGCCGGCGCCTACCCTCTATTTCGACAGCCTGCAGAGCGACCGGGGCGACGAGCCGCCGGGCCGCATCATCATCCAGTCGCTCGAGAGCGTGTACCGCTACGATCCGATGCCGGCGGGGATTGCCGGCGACAAGGCCAAGCATGTGCTGGGCGCACAGGCCAATGCCTGGAGCGAGTATCTGGTGACGCCCTATCAGGTGCAGCACGCGCTGTTCCCGCGCGCGGCGGCGCTGGCGGAGATCAACTGGTCGCCCAAGGGCAAGCGCGACTTCGGCGGCTTCCTGGAGCGCGTCGGACCGCAGATCGCGCGCTGGAAGCGTTCGGGCCTGGAGGTGGCGGACAGCGCCTTCGCCGTCGACTTCAAGGTGCAGGGCAGCCGCGGCGAGGCGCTGCGGGCGAACAGCGCGACGGTCGCGCTGAGCACCCAGGCGCCGCATGGCACGATCCGCTACACGCTAGACGGCAAGGCGCCGACCGCGCGATCGAAGGTCTATAAGGCACCGCTGAGCCTGACGCCGGGCGTGACCATCCGCGCCGCGGCCTTCGACGCCGCCGGCAACGCGACGGCGGCGGCGCGCAGCTTCGACACCAGCCGCGCGGCCCTCCTCACGCGGACCTCTTCCGAGCTGACCGGATGCCCGAGCGGGGCGCTGTGGCTCCGACTGCCGCTCACCGCCGATGCGACGGCAAATGGCCCGGCCTACAACGTCAACGTCTTTGACACGTGCAGCGTCTATCCGGCGGCGCCGGTCGATGTCGCGAGCGGCTTCACGATCGAAGTCGCGCGGCTGCCGCGCAACTTCGGCCTGGCGCATGACACGGGCAAGGTCCGCCGCCACTACAACGTCACCCCGCACGGCGAGCTGATCGTCACGGCGGGCTGCCCGGTGAGCGGCGACGACAAGGCGGCCAAGCCGATGCCGCTCGGCACCTTCCCGCTGCCCGACCCCGCGACCGCGCCCGCGCGCTTCCGCGTCACGGGCACGCTCCCCAAGCTGGAGGGCGATCGCGACCTCTGCTTCCAGTTCACCTCCCCGATTTCCGATCCCCTTTATGCCGTCGAACGGGCGACGCTGACGGAGACCGCACGATGAAGCGTTGGTTCGCCCTGCCCCTGTTGTTCGCCGCACTGCCGGCCTGGGGCGCGCCGCGTACCAGCGTCTCCCTCGACGGCGAGTGGCAGGTCCGTATCGATCCGACGGATGCGACCGCCGCCGGCCAGCATCCTCCGGAGGCCAAGTGGTTCCGCGCACAGGTGCCCGGCAGCGTCCAGCAGGACCTGATCGCCGCCAAGCGCGTGCCGGACCCGTTCCAGGGCCTGAACGAGGACAAGATCCAGTGGGCGGGGCTCACGAACTGGCAGTTCCGCCGCGTCATCGACGTGACACCGGAGATGCTCCAGCGCGATCACCTCGACCTGGTGTTCGACGGGCTGGATACCTTCGCGACGGTGTCGGTGAACGGACAGCAGCTGCTCGCGACGGCCAACGCGCATCGGCAGTGGCGGGTGGATGCCAAGCCGGCGCTCAAGGTCGGGCGCAACGAACTACTGGTGTCGATCGCCTCCCCGGTGCGCACGCTTCAGCCGATGGTGCTCAAGGAAGCCAATCCGCTTCCGGGCGAATATGACTCCGCGTTCGGCGACGAGCCCAAGGGCAAGCAAAGCTCGCCCTACATCCGCAAGCCCAAGTACCATTATAGCTGGGACTGGGGCCCCCGGATCATCAACATCGGCGTGTGGCGCCCGGTGCGGCTGGAAGCCTGGGACGATGTGCGCATCGAGACGATTCAGGTCGACCAGGAAGCGATCAACGATGCCGAAGCGCAGCTGACGGCGCGCTATACGCTGATGGCGGATACCGCCGGCAGCGTGACGCTGCGCACCAATGTGGTCGGTCCGGACGGGCAGACCCAGGGCGTCGAGCGGACGGTGCAGGTCGCGGCCGGCGAGAACCGCATCACCGTGCCGCTGACCATCGCCAGTCCCCAGCGCTGGCAGCCGGTCGGCTATGGCGCGCAGCCGCTCTATCGCGTGCAGGCTGCGCTGGTCGAAGGCGGCGCCGAGACGGACCGGACTGAGCGGCGGATCGGCCTGCGCACGGTGGAGCTGCTGACCAAGGACGGCGGCTTCGGCTTCCAGGTCAACGGCATCCCGATCTTTGCCAAGGGCGCGAACGTGATCCCGTTCGACAACTTCCCGAGCCGGGTGCCGGCCGCACAGATGCGGCACATCCTGCAGGGGGCGGTGGACGCCAACATGAACATGCTGCGCATCTGGGGCGGCGGCTATTATCTCGACGACGCCTTCTACGCGATGGCGGACGAGATGGGCATCATGATCTGGCAGGACTTCATGTTCGGCGGAGCCGTGACACCGCCGGATGCCGAGTTCCGCGAGAACGTGCAGGTCGAGGCCGAGCAGCAGGTCGCCCGCCTTCAGGCGCATCCCTCCGTCATCGCCTGGTCGGGTGGCAACGAGGTGCTGTCGGGCTGGGAGAACTGGTCCGACCGCAAGGCGTTCAAGAAGCGCATCGGTGCCGACGAGCAGGAGCGGATCGGCGCGGGCATGGCCGTGCTGTTCAACCAGGTGCTGCGCGACGCGGTGCTCACCCGCTCGCCCGGCACGCCCTATTGGCCGGGATCGCCGTCGACCAACTATGAAGGTCCGGTCGACACCGACGCGGCGGGCGACCGCCACTTCTGGGACGTGTGGTCGGGCTCCAAGCCGGTCGAGAACTACCTCGACAGCTGCACGCGCTTCATGTCCGAATACGGCTTCCAGGCGATGCCGGACATGGCGACGATCCGCGAGTTCGCCGGCAACGGACCGCTCGCGCTCGACAGCCCGGTGCTGAAGGGCCACCAGAAGTTCCTGGCCGGCGAAGGCAACGAGCGGCTGAAGATGTACCTCGACCAGCGGCTGCGCCCGGCCAAGGACTTCGCCGACACGGTGTACCTGACCCAAGTCAACCAGGCGCAGGCGATCGACATGGCCGCCCGCCACCATCGCGCCTGCCGCCCGACCAACATGGGCTCGCTCTACTGGCAGATGAACGACACCTGGCCTTCGATCTCCTGGGCGAGCATCGACTATCACGGCCGGTGGAAGCTGCTGAACTATGCCGCGCGGCGCTTCTTTGCGCCGCAGGCGATCGTCGCGGAGAACCGCGGCGGCAAGACGCGGATCGCGCTGGTGTCCGACGCAGTGCAGCCGATCGCGGCCGAATGGCGGGTGCGCAGCTTCGACATGGCCGGCCGGCCGCTGGGCGACAAGGGCGGCACGACCACCCTCGCCCCGCTTTCCGCCGTCGACATCGCGAGCTTCGCTGACGCAGATCTGTTCGGCAGCGCCGCGCCCAACGCCAGCTTTGCGGTCGCCGAACTGGTGGTCGACGGCAAGACCGCGTCACGCCAGGTCTTCGAGCGAATGCTGCCCAAGGACATGAGCTATCCGGCGCCGGGCCTCTCCGCCCGCTGGGAAGGCAAGCGCGTGACGATCACCGCCAAGAATCTTGCGCGCGCGGTGATGCTCGATTTCGGCGCGGTGGCCGCGCAGCCGAGCGACGACGGCTTCGACCTCCTGCCAGGCGAGAGCGTGACCATCGAGGTCGCGTCCGACGCCTCCGCCCGTGCGCTTGCGCGCGCCCTCACCCTTCGTACGCTGAGTGCCCAGCCATGATCTTCCTTCCCCTGCTTCTCGCTGGCGTCGAGGCGCCTGCCGATCCGGTCGTGGCCACGGTGTCGCAGATGTCGATCGAGGAAAAGGCGGCGCAGCTCCAGAGCAGCGCACCGGCCGATCCGAAGGCCGAACTGCCCGCCTATGACTGGTGGAACGAGGGCCTGCACGGCCTGGCGCGCAACGGCGTCGCGACCGTGTTCCCGCAGGCGATCGGCATGGCCGCGACCTGGGACGTCGAGCTGCTGCACGACGTCGGCGACGTGGTGGCGACCGAGGCGCGGGCGAGCTTCAACCGCAAGCCCGTCGACGCCGACCGCCGTATCTATGAAGGGCTGACGATCTGGTCGCCCAACATCAACATCTTCCGCGATCCCCGCTGGGGCCGTGGCCAGGAGACCTATGGCGAGGACCCGCACCTGACGGGCAAGCTCGGCGTCGCCTTCATCCAGGGATTGCAGGGGCCGGACGCCGCGCACCCCAAGGTGATCGGCACGCCGAAGCACTTCGCGGTGCACAGCGGGCCGGAGGCCGGGCGCGACAGCTTCGACGTGGACGTGAGCCCGCAGGACCTGGAGTCCACCTATCTGCCGGCGTTCCGCATGGCGATCACCGAGGGCAAGGCGCAGTCGCTGATGTGCGCCTACAACTCCATTTCGGGCACCCCGGCCTGTGCGCTTCCGTCGCTGATGAACGAGCGGTTGCGCAACGACTGGGGCTTCCGCGGCTTCACCGTCACCGATTGCGACGCGGCGGCGAACATCCACCTCTTCCACCACTATCGACTGGACGCGGCATCGGCCTCGGCAGCGGCGATCAAGGGCGGCACCGACCTGAACTGCGGCACGACCTTCTCCGCACTGCCCGAAGCGGTGGCCAAGGGCCTGGTGACCGAGGCGGAAGTCGACACTGCGCTGATCCGCTCGCTGGAGGCTCGGCGCGCACTCGGCATCGCGTTCGGCGCCGGAAGTCCCTGGTCGAAGATCAAGCCGTCCGCGCTGGGCGCGCCGGCGCATGGCAAGCTGGCGCTGGAAGCGGCGCGCGAGGCGATTGTGCTGCTGAAGAACGATCCCGATCGCCTGCCGTTGAAGGCGGGCAGCCGCATCGCGGTGGTGGGCACCAATGCCGACGACCTCGGCGTACTGCAGGGGAATTATCACGGCACGGCAGGTCAGCCGGTCACCCCGCTCGACGGCATCCGCGAGCAGTTCGGGGCGGGCAATGTCCGCTATGCGCAGGGCTCGGTGCTGGCCGACGGTGCGCCGGTGGTGGTGCCGGAGACGGCGCTGCGGGCCGATGGCAAGCCGGGCCTGCGGGGCGAGTATTTCGCCAGCCGCACGGTGACCGGGGCGCCGGTTGCGGTACGGCAGGATCGCCGCATCGACTTCGACTATACGCGCTCAGCCCCGCTGCCCCAGCTTTCGCCCGAGGGGTTTGCGGTGCGCTGGACCGGGCAGCTGGTGCCGCCGGGTCCGGGCACGTACCGGCTCGCCATCGATGCGCCGGCCTGCTGGAAATATTGCAAGTCGCACGACGCCGTGCGGCTGTGGGTCGATGGCAAGCAGCTGACCGCAGGCGAGATCGCGAAGGGCCGGGTCGAGGTGCCGTTCACCAGCGACGGTCGCGCCGTCGACATCCGCCTGGAGCTTGACCATCAGAGCGAGGACGAGGGCGTTCGCCTGATGTGGCTGCCGCCGGCGGAGCCGCTGCTCGCCGAGGCAGTCGCCACGGCAAGGGATGCGGACGTCGTGGTCGCGGTGCTCGGCCTGTCGCCCGACCTCGAGGGCGAGGCGCTGCAGGTAAGCGTGCCCGGCTTCGTCGGCGGTGACCGCACCGACATCGCCCTGCCCTTCGCGCAGCAGAGGCTGCTCGCGGCGCTGCGGGAGACGGGCAAGCCGGTCGTGGTGGTGCTGACCAGCGGCAGCGCCGTCTCCGTCGATCCGGACATGGCCGATGCGATCCTGGCCGCGTGGTATCCCGGCCAGTCGGGCGGCACCGCGATCGCCGAGACGCTGGCCGGGCTCAACAATCCGTCGGGGCGCCTGCCCGTCACCTTCTACCGCCAGGTCAGCGACCTGCCGGCGTTCACCGATTATGGCATGAAGGAGCGCACCTATCGCTTCTTCACGGGCAAACCGCTGTGGGGCTTCGGCCATGGCCTGAGCTATACCCGCTTCGGCTACGGCACGCCGGTGGCGAAGGCGGGTGATACGACGGCCAACGTGTCCGTCAGCGTGGTGGTGCGCAACGACGGCAAGCGCCCCGGCGACGAGGTGGTGCAGGCCTATCTCGTGCCGCCAGCCGCCGGTAAGGGTGGCGGGCTCACCACCCCGGTGCTCCAGCGCCAGCTGGTTGCGTTCCAGCGCGTGTCGCTGAAGCCGGGCAAGACCGAGACGGTGCGCTTCGAGCTTGATCCACGCAGCCTCAGCACGGTCGCGCGCGATGGCACGCGTACCGTCCAGCCGGGCGCCTATCGCCTGTACGTCGGCGGCGGCCAGCCGGGTGACGGCGTCGGCGCCTGGACAGACTTCACCCTGACGGGCGACGCTCGGGAGCTTGCCAAGTGATCGATCGTCGTACCGTCCTTGGCGCAGGCGTCGCAATCGCCGCCACGCCGGCCTTTGCCCGTGCGGCAACGCCAACCCTTGCCAGCAAGCGGCCGGCACTCGCAACGCGCCGCTTCACCAGCAAGGCGGTGGAGCGCGAGATCGCGCGGGTTTCGGCCAAGATCGCCGATCCGAAGCTGCGCTGGATGTTCGCCAACTGCTATCCCAACACGCTCGACACGACCGTGAAGATGGGCACCGTCGACGGCAAGCCGGACAGCTTCGTCATCACCGGGGACATCGACGCACTGTGGCTGCGGGACTCCGCCGCGCAGGTGAAGCCATACCTGCATCTGGTGAAGCAGGACCCCAAGCTGCGCACGCTGTTCCAGGGGCTGATCCACCGGCAGGCGCGCTGCATCCTGATCGACCCGTACGCCAACGCGTTCCTGGAGGATCCGAACGGCAAGACCGAGCTCAGCTGGGCGCTGACCGACCAGACCGAGATGAAGCCGGGCGTCGCCGAGCGGAAGTGGGAGATCGACTCGCTGTGCTACGCGATGCGGCTGGCGCACGGTTATTGGCAGGCGACCCGCGACGCGACGCCGTTCGACGCGCAATGGGCGGAGGCGGCGCGTGCGAGCGTCCGCACCTTCCGTGAGCAGCAGCGCAAGACCAATCGCGGCCCCTATCGCTTCCAGCGGGTGAGCAACCGTACGACCGAGACGCTGATGCTCGACGGCTGGGGGCCGCCGTCCAAGTCGGTGGGGCTGATCCACTGCGGCTTCCGGCCGTCGGACGATGCCTGCGTCTATCCCTTCCTGATCCCGGCCAACTGGTTCGCGGTGACCGCGCTGCGCGAGCTGGCGGTGGTCGCGAACGAGGCGCGGCGCGATACCGCGCTGGCGCAGGAGGCCGTCGCTCTGGCAGCAGAGGTCGAGGCGGCGCTTCACGCGTACGGCAAGATGCGCCTGCGCGACGGGCGCGAGGTGTGGGCGTTCGAGGTCGACGGCTATGGGAATGCCATCTTCATGGACGACGCCAATGTGCCGTCGCTCTCCAGCCTCGCCTATCTCGGCTGCATGCCGGCGAGCGATCCGCTGTTCCGCCGTACCGCCGACGCCGCGTGGAGCGATGCGAACCCTTATTGGTCGCGTGGGCGCGCGGCAGAAGGGATCGGCGGACCGCATGTCGGCCTGGGCCAGATCTGGCCGATGTCGCTGATCCAGCGCGCGTTCGTCGCCCAGGATGACGCGACGATCCGCAGCTGCCTGAAGATGCTGCGCGACACCGATGGCGGCAGCGGCTTCATCCACGAGGCCTTCGACCAGGACGATCCCACGAAGTTCACCCGCGATTGGTTCGCCTGGGCAAACGGGCTGTTCGGCGAACTGCTCGTCACCCTGGCCGACCGTCGCCCGAAGCTGCTTGCCGAGACATTTTGACATGATCGCCATTACTCGCCGCACCCTGCTCGCCACCTCCGGCATTGCCGCCGCTGCGGCGGGCCTGCCCGGCTCCGCCTTGGCGCGCGGGGTCGAGAAGGCGCCGCCGGACCTCTTCGTCGGAACCGGCGGCGACGGCCACACCTATCCGGGACCGACGACACCGTTCGGCATGGTCCAGGTCGGCCCCGATACGGACAACACGCGGTGGGAGGGATGCTCGGGCTATCACCGCACCGACACCTCGATCATGGGCTTCTCGCACACCCACCTCTCCGGCACCGGCATCGGCGATCTGATGGACGTGCTGGTGGTGCCGAGCCGTGGAGCGGTCGAGCTCGTTCCCGGACCGCGCGAGGATCCGGACAAGGGCTATCGCCAGCGCTTCTCCGAGGAGCATGCGGAACCCGGCTACTACCGCGTGCGGCTCGAAAGCGGCGTTCTTTCGGAACTGACCGCGACCGAGCGGACCGGCTGGCAGCGCCACCGCTTCCCGCAAGGGCCGGGCCATGTGCTGCTCGACTTCTGGCACATGCCGCCGGTGCAGCCGCCAACCTACCGGCTGGTGCGCGACGCGACGCTCTCGATCGCCGGCGATGGCACCATCACCGGCAGCCGCTCGGTCTACCGCTGGGCCAAGGGACGCAAGATCCACTTCGCGCTGAAGCTGTCGCGGGCGCCCGACCGCGTGACCTTCTATGTCGACGACAAGCCGCAGCCGGACGGCACCCGCACCGTATCGGGCGACAAGCTCAAGCTGGTGCTCCACTATGACGATGCCGGCGCCGCACCGATCCTGACCAAGTGCGGCCTGTCGGGCGTCGACGTGGCGGGCGCGCGTGCGAACCTGGAGGCCGAGGGCCGCGGCTGGAATTTCGACGCGCATCGCCGCGCGGCCACCAAGGCGTGGGACAAGGCGCTCGGCACGGTGCGCGTGTCCGGCGGCACCCCGGAGCAGCGAACGATCCTGGCGAGCGCCATCTATCATGCGCAGCTGGCGCCGACGCTCTTCTCGGACGTCGACGGGCGCTACATGGGGCTGGACCGGAAGGTGCACCAGCTTCCAGCCAAGGAGCGCGCCTACAGCACCTATTCCTTGTGGGACACCTATCGCACGCTGCACCCGCTGCTGACCCTGATCGCGCCCGAGCGTGCGACCGAGTTCACCCACGACCTGCTGCGCCAGAGCATCGAGAGCCCCTTCGGGCCGCCGGTGTGGCCGCTCCAGGGCGTCGAGACCGGCACCATGATCGGCTGGCACGCGGTCGCGGTGCTGGCGGAGGCGCATGCCAAGGGCATCCCGGCCGACTATGCCGCCGCATGGCCGGCGATCCGCAGGCGTGCGTTCGACCCGACGACGCCCGACGTGGCCAGCACCCGCGCGCGCGGCGATTATGCGAAGCTCGGCTATCTGCCTGCCGACCGCGTGGACGAGTCCGTCAGCCGCACCCAGGAATATGCCTATGACGACTGGGCGATGGCGCACTTGGCCGAGGCGGCGGGCGCGCACGAGGACGCGGCGGCCCTGCGCAAGCGCAGTTTGAACTACCGCAACGTGCTCGATCCCAAGATCCGCTTCGCGCGGGCACGGCTGGCGAACGGCAGCTGGATCACCCCCTACGATCCGATCCAGATCGGGCACAAGGTGGAGGAGTATCGCGACTATACCGAGGCGAACGGCTGGCAGGCGACCTTCCTGAACCAGCACGACATCTATGGCCAGATCGCGCACTTCGGCGGCGAGGCGGCGTTCGAGGCGAAGCTCGACGCGCTGTTTTCGGCACCCTCGACGCTGCCGGACAATGCGCCGCCCGACATCTCGGGTCTGGTCGGGCAATATGCGCACGGCAACGAGCCGAGCCACCACGTGGCCTATCTCTATGCCTACACGGGCGCGCCTTGGAAGACGCAGGCGATGGTGCGGCGGCTCCTCACCGAAATGTACAAGGACGATCCGGACGGCGTCATCGGCAACGACGATTGCGGGCAGATGAGCGCCTGGTTCGTGATGAGCGCGCTCGGCTTCTATCCGGTAGATCCGGTCGAGGCGGCCTATGTGTTCGGATCGCCGCTGTTCGAGCGCGCCGAGGTGAAGCTGGGTGTCAACCGCAAACTGGTGGTCGAGGCACCGGGCAACCGACCGGACACGCCGTATGTGGCGGCAGTGACCTGGAACGGGCGCCCCTGGACCCGCAGCTGGATCGCGCACCGCGAACTCGCAAAGGGCGGCACCCTGCGCTTCACCATGAGCGGAACGCCCAACCGCGATTTCGGCCGGGCGCCGGCCGACCGTCCGCCCTCCTACGGCAGCACGCCTGCCTGACCTGCCCCTTCGGAGTATCCCATGACCGATGTTTCGCGGCGTACGCTGCTCGCCACCACCCTGGTGGCAGGCACCCTTCCCGCCGGCGCTGCCCGTGCCGCAACCAAGCCGCGGGCCCCGCAGCCCTGGGGTGCCGTCCCCTCGCCCCGCCAATGGCGCTGGCACGGTCGCGAGGCCTATGCCTTCGTCCATTTCTCGATCAACACCTACACCGATAAGGAATGGGGCTTCGGCGACGAGAGCCCGAAGCTGTTCAACCCCAGCGACTTCGACGCGGACCAGATCGTCGCCGCGGCCAAGGCGGCGGATCTGCGCGGACTGATCCTGACGGCCAAGCACCATGACGGCTTCTGCCTGTGGCCGACGAATCTGACCGAGCATTGCATCCGCAACAGCCCGTACAAGGACGGCAAGGGTGACATCGTGCGCGAGATGGCGGATGCCTGTCGCCGCGCCAATCTTCCCTTCGGCCTCTATCTGTCGCCCTGGGACCGGAACCACGCGCAGTACGGCCGGCCGGAATACATCACCTATTATCGCGCGCAGCTGACCGAGCTGTGCACGCGCTATGGCGAGCTGTTCGAGGTGTGGTTCGACGGCGCCAACGGCGGCGACGGCTATTACGGCGGCGCGCGCGAGGCGCGGAAGATCGACGCGCCGCGCTATTACAACTGGCCCTCGATCATCGCGCTGGTTCACAAGCTGCAGCCCAATGCCTGCACCTTCGATCCGCTGGGCGCCGACATCCGCTGGGTGGGCAACGAGGATGGCGTAGCCGGCGATCCCTGCTGGCCGACCATGCCGAACAAGCCGTATGACCAGAAGGACGGCAACAGTGGAGTTCGCGGGGCAGAGCTGTGGTGGCCGGCGGAGACCGACGTGTCGATCCGCCCGGGCTGGTTCTACCACGCGGACGAGGACTCCAAGGTGAAGAGCCCGGAGCGGCTGATCCGGCTGTACGATGAGTCCGTGGGCCGCGGGACCAATCTGAACCTCAACATCCCACCCGACCGCCGTGGGCGCATCGCCGACCAGGACATGAAGATCCTGAAGTCGTTCGGCGATGCGATCCGCGCGACCTTTGCGCAGGATCTCGCCAAGGACGCGGTGGCGAGCGCCAGCCACAGCCGCGGCCGCGGGTTCGAGCCGGCGCGGGTGCTCGACGGCGACCGCGAGAGCTACTGGTCGGTGCCCGATGGCGTCACCACGCCCAGCCTGACGCTGGACCTGCCGCCGGGCCACAGCTTCGACGTGATCCGGCTGCGCGAGTATCTGCCGCTGGGGGTCAGGGTGACGCGCTTTGCGATCGACGCGGAGGTGGATGGACGCTGGCAGACCTTGGCCGAGCATGCGTGCATCTCCGCCCAGCGGATCGTGCGGTTGGAGAAACCGATCGCCGCCCGGCGCGTGCGGCTGCGCATCCTGGAGGCGCCGGTGGCTCCTGCGATCAGCGAATTCGCGCTGTTCCGGTCCGTGGCGCCCGTGGACGTGCCGGCGATCGTTTCTTCCGACCCCACCGTGCTCGACACGGCAGGCTGGAAGATCGTCGAGGCGAGCGCACCGGGAGCGGAGAAGCTGCTCGACAATGATGCCGGCACCATCTGGGCGCAGCCGGCGCCGGGCGCTGGGAAACCTGCCGGCGTCACCGTGGCGTTGCCCGAGACGGTGCTGCTCGCGGGCTTCAGCCTGACCCCGTCGCGCCACGTGATGACCAATGCGGCGCCGCCGCGGGGCTACGTCGCGGAGACCAGCGTCGACGGCAAGCAATGGCAGCCGGCGGCCACCGGCGAGTTCAGCAACATCGCCTATGCGCTCTCCACCCAGCGCATCACCTTCGCCGCGCCGCGCACTGCCCGCTTCCTGCGCTTGCGCTTCGCGGAGACGGCGCTGCCCACGCCGCGCCTGGCGGTCGCCGGGATCGGCGGATTTACTGCAACGCAGTAGCGCTGCCACAATCCTACTTCGCAAAGGCCGCGGACGCTGAGTCCGCGGCCTTTCTCTTGTGTCCAATACCTGCCGCCTCAAGCGCCGGACGATTAGAACCTTTAACGTTTTTGGTATTGTATTGATATGTCGCCTATGACAGGTTTGTTTCAGATCAGCGGTACCAAAGATGGTAGCGCTCATATGGGCCGACCGAGATCAGAACGCGGTCGGGGCATCGGGGAGGCCATGTCGTGATCGTTTCACGCAGGGATACGCTTGCTATCGGTCTTGTGGGCATGGCGTCCGCCTCGGTGGCGCGGGCAGCGCCCGCCAGCCGCGCCCTGATCGTCTCCACCTGGGATTTCGGTGCCGCGGCGAACGCAGCCGCCTTCGCCCGTTTCAAGTCCGGCGGCACGCTGATCGACGCGGTCGAGGCCGGGGCGCAGGTGCCGGAGGCGGACCCCACCAACCATTCGGTCGGCTATGGCGGCTATCCGGACCGCGACGGGCACGTAACCCTCGACGCCATCATCATGGATGACCGGGGGCATGTCGGCGCGGTTGCGGCGCTGGAAGACATTCTCCACCCGATCTCGGTCGCGCGGCGCGTGATGGAGAAGACGCCGCACACGATGCTGGTGGGCGAAGGCGCGCGCCAGTTCGCGGTTGCCGAGGGCTTCGAGCGCACCAAGCTGCTGACGCCGGAAGCCGAGGCGGCGTGGCGCGACTGGCTGAAGACCGCCAAGTACCAGCCGGTCGCCAACATCGAGAACCAGCGCGGCTCCGCACTCGACCACGACACCATCGGCATCGTCGCCTGCGGCCCCGACGGGCGGCTGGCGGGCGCGTGCACGACATCGGGCATGGCGTTCAAGCTGCGCGGCCGTGTCGGTGATTCCCCGCAGGCCGGCTGCGGGCTGATGGTCGAGCCGGGCGTTGGTGCCGCGACCGCGACGGGCGTGGGCGAGGAAGTCACCCGCATCGCCGGCACCGCCCGGATCACCAGCTCGATGCGGATGGGCATGACCCCGCACGCTGCCTGCCGCGAGGCCGTGCAGCACATTGCAAAGCTTCGCGGCGAGGCCGTCCGGGACGCGCAGGTCGCGTTCCTGGCGATCGACGCCAAGGGCCAGGTCGGCGCCTTCGCGCACCTGCCGGGCTTCACCTACGCCGTTACCGACACCTCAGGCAGGACCAGCATCCACGCCGCACAGAGCCTCAAAGGGCCGGCGGGCGCAAAGAACTAAAGGGACGATTGATGAAGACGATGACGCGTTTGTTGCTGGCATCCACCTGTATCGCGGGCGTTGCAGCGATGCCGGCGATGGCTCAGGAAGCCAATGTCACCGGTGGCCCGGTTGCGACCGACTCTGCGCTCGAAGCGCCCCAGGCGAATGAAGAGGCCCCTGCCGACAGCGGCGGCGCCATCGTCGTCACCGGCTCGCGCATCAGCCGCCCGAACGTCACCGCAGCAGCGCCGATCACCTCGGTCACCTCGGAGTCCATCCGTGCGCAGGCGGCGGTGAACATCGAGGAAGTGCTCAACCGCATCCCGCAGGTCGCCCCCGACAGCCAGCAGAACTACGCGGACTCCGACGGCCGCCAGCGCATCAAGTTGCGCAACCTGGGCTTCGAGCGCACGCTCGTCCTGGTCGACGGCAAGCGCCTGGGCACGGTGAACGGCCTCGACGCGAACATGATCCCGACCTCGCTGATCAAGCGCGTCGACGTTCTGACCGGCGGCGCATCGGCCGTCTATGGTTCGGACGCGATCGCGGGCGTCGTGAACTTCGTCCTCGACGATGACTTCGAAGGCGTGCAGATCAACGGCAACTACAACTTCTACGCGCACAACAACAAGCCGGGCCTGGCGACCGAGGTCGCCAACGGCTACAACTTCGCGCAGCCGGCACGCGGCAATGCCTTTGACGGCGGCCGCACCGACGTTTCGATCACGGCCGGCAAGAAGCTGTTCGACGATCGCTTCCATATCTCCGGCTACGTCAACTACCGCGAAGCCGAGATGGTGCAGATGACGGACCGCGAGTTCGCAGCCTGCGAGCTCACGCAGCCAGTGAAGGATGGCGCGCTCGGCTGCGCCACCTCGGCCTATACGCCCTTCGGCTACCTTTCGCCGGGCGCAGGCGCGAACGCCGGCAGCACCTATGTGAACAACCCGAACGGTTCGGGTACGCTGCTGCCGTACTCCGAAACCTATGCGGCCAATCTGTACGACGGCACCGCTCTCCAGCGCGCAAACAAGCGGTGGAATGCAGGCGGCTTCGCGTCTTTCGAAATCTCGCCCGCAGCGGAAGTCTACGCGAGCACGATGTGGTTCCGAGACAAGTCGTCCAACCCGTACCCGGCGCGCATTTTGGCGCCCTCGAACTACGGTGCCGATGATGCCGGCGTCCCGCTCAAGTACACCGTACGTTGCGACAACCCGTATATGTCGCCCGCGCAGGCGCAGATCTTCTGCGGTGGCGCCGCCGGTACGTCCGCGACGACCCCGGTCGATCTGCGGTATCGCGCCAACGGCGTGGCCCCGATCAGTGACACCTATCTGAACAAGGGTCTTCGCATCAGCGGGGGTGTGCGCGGTGCGATCGCTGAGGGTTGGAGCTACGACGTCGGCGGCGTGTACGCGCGCAACCAGTTGAACACGACCTGGGGCATGCCGAACTTCGATCGCGTCAACAACGCGCTCGACGTGGTCAGCAACAACGGCACGGTCACCTGCAAAAACACAAGCGACGGCTGCCTGCCCTTCAACCCGTTCGCCGCGAACTCGCCGGTCAACAACCAGGCGCTGTTCGATTATCTGATGGTCGGCGGATACGGCACCCAGAAGACGGTCAACACGCTCTACAATGCCATCGCGACCATTCAGGGCGATCTGGGCCAGCACGGCATCACTAGCCCGTGGGCCGAGCAGGGCGTGGCGATTGCGTTCGGCGCCGAGTATCGCGAGGATCAGCTCGACTCCACCGCCGACGATGTCTGGCGCGCGCAGCGCAGCTTCACCGACCAGAACCTTTCGCAGAATGTCTGGGAAGGGAACGTCGAAGTCCAGGTGCCGATTGCCGAGAACAAGCCGTTCGCAGACCTGCTGCAGCTCAACGGGGCGTTCCGCGTGTCGAAGTACAGCACCAACCCCAAGGCGTTCACCACCTGGAAGGCGGAAGCGATCTGGGCGCCGATCCCGGACATCACCTTGCGCGCATCCATGAACCGCGCGCAGCGGGCACCGACCGTGGTCGAGGCGTTCCAGGCGAGCGACAGCAACTACGAGCGCATTGATCCGCAGGCGTTCAACGACTTCTGCGCGCCGACGATCACCGGTTACACGACCAACCCGACGACCGGCCAGCGGGAGCCGATCTTTGGTGCCCCGCAGGCGTCGCGTGAAGTCTGCGCCGCCACCGGTTTGGCCGACAATCTCTACGGCAGCGAGACGCTGCTCTGCCCGACGGATGTCGGCTGCACCACGCGCAGCGGCGGCTTCACCGTCGATCCGGAAACGGCCTATACCAAGACGTTCGGCATCGTGCTGAAGCCGCGGTTCCTGCCCGGCCTGACCGTGTCAGTCGACCGCTACATGATCGATCTCGACGACTCGATCGGCTACAATAACTACGACTTCTTCCGCGACGGATGCCTGTCGAGCGGCAACGACTTCTTCTGCTCGATGTTCGTGCGCAACGCGGATGGCACCCTCTTCAGCCCGACCAACACCAACGCGCAGAGCGGCTATGTTCGCAGGGGCACCACCAACTACTACAAGAGCAAGTCGTACGGCTGGGACTTTCAGGGCCAGTATGCGCTGCGCATGGGTTCGGCCGGCAAGCTCGACTTCGACTTCTCGGGCTCGCTGACCACGCTGCTGGGCGCACAGGACGCGCCGACGCTCAACAAGCGCAACTGCGTGGGCTATTATGGTGGCGCCGGCTGCGGCCAGTTCATCCCGAAGTGGACGCACAACCTGCGCGGCACCTACACCACCGACGACGGTGTGTTCAGCGCGTCGCTCAACTGGCGCTACCTGGGCCCGCTGACGAACGTGTCCAACTCCGGCGACACGAACCTCGGCTGGACGCCCGGCGCGACCCGCACGACCTTCTATGAGGTCAAGGCGATCAGCTACTTCGACCTGGCGCTGGCGTTCCGCGTGAATGAGCAGTTCTCGTGGCGGGTGGCTGCGAACAACCTCCTCGACAAGTCGCCGCCGGTGTTCCCGAACTCGCGCGACGTAACGGGCCTGTTCCGGAACAACACGATCTCCTCGCGCTACGACATTCTGGGTCGCCAGATCGCGGTCGGAGCGACGATCAACTTCTGATCCCGTCCATCCGGAATTCAAGTTCCCATGAACTGGGCCCGTGCTCTTTCGAGCACGGGCCCTTTTTTTGCGCGCGCGGTTCGTGGGGTGCCGGTTGCGGTACGGGCGCTGGTGCCTACCTACCGGGTCCCCTCCCCGACGCGGACGCCCACATGCCCCCATCCTCCCCCGTCTGGTTCATCACCGGCTGTTCCACCGGCTTCGGTCGCGAACTCGCAACCCGCGTGCTCGAGCGCGGCTGGCGAGCGGTAGTAACGGCACGCAACCGCGACAGCGTGGCCGATCTGGTCGAAGACCGCGAGGATCGCGCACTGGCCTTGGCTCTGGACGTCACCGACGCGGCCCAAATCGCAACCGCAGTGAACGCCGCGGAGGACAAGTTCGGGCGCATCGACGTGCTCGTGAACAACGCCGGCTATGGCTATCAGAGCAGCATCGAGGAGGGCGAAGAGGCGGAGATCCGCGCCCAGTTCGATGCCAACGTCTTTGGCCTGTTCGCGCTCACCCGCGCCGTGCTGCCGATCCTGCGCGCGCAGCGCAGCGGCCGCATCCTCAACATCACCTCGGTCGCGGGGCTGATCGGCTTTCCGGCCTCGGGCTATTATGCCGCGTCCAAGCATGCGGTCGAAGGCTGGTCCGATACGCTGCGGGCCGAGGTCGCACCGCTCGGCATCCACGTGACCTGCATCGAGCCAGGGCCGTTCCGTACCGACTGGGCCGGCCGCTCGCTGCGCCAGACGCCCAGCCGCATCGCCGACTATGCGGAAACCGCCGGCAAGCGGATGGACGATACCCGCGGGGTGAGCGGCACACAGGCCGGTGACCCGGCCCGCGCCGCCGACGCGATGATCGCCCTTTCCGAGCAGCCCGACCCGCCGCGCCACCTGGTGCTCGGCCGCTTCGGCCACGACGCCGTAATCGCGCGGCTCAAGGAGCGGCTCGCCGAGATCGAACGCTATCGCGACATCAGCCTCGCCACCGACTTTCCCGACGCCTGACGGAGTTCCCATGACCACCCCAGCCCTTTTCAAGCCGGCGACCCTGGGTTCGCTGAAGATGGACAACCGCATCGTCATCGCGCCGATGTGCCAATATTGCGCGGTCGACGGTTGCATGACCGACTGGCACCAGATCCACCTGGGGCAGCTGGCGCTGTCCGGCGCCGGGCTGCTCACGATCGAGGCGACCGCCGTCGTGCCGGAAGGACGCATCACCTATGCCGACGTCGGCCTGTGGGACGACGCGACGGAGGCGGCGATGGCGCGCACGCTGGAGAGCATCCGCCGTCACTCGTCGATGCCGATCGCAATCCAGCTCGCCCACGCCGGCCGCAAGGCATCGACGGAGGTGCCGTGGAAGGGCGGTGCGCAGCTGCCGCCGGACGATGCGAATGGTTGGCAGACCGTCTCCGCCTCGGCCCTCCCGTTCGAGACGCATGAGAATGCGCCGACCGCGCTCGATCGCGCCGGCATGGACCGGGTGCGCGACGCCTTTGCCGATGCCGCGCGGCGCGCCGACCGGCTGGGGATCGACGCGATCCAGATCCACGCGGCGCACGGCTATCTGCTGCACCAGTTCCTGTCGCCGCTCTCCAACCAGCGCACCGACGACTACGGCGGCAGCCTGGAGAACCGCATGCGGTTCCCGCTGGAAGTCTATGACGCAGTGCGCGCCGCTTTCCCGGCGGACAAGCCGGTGACGGTGCGGGTGTCCGGCACCGACTGGGTCGAGGGCGGCTGGGACGCGGAGCAGACGATCGCCTTTGCCAAGGCGCTGGAGGCGCGCGGCTGCGGGCTGATCCATGTGTCGAGCGGCGGCCTCGATCCGCGCCAGCAGATCCCGGTGGGTCCGAACTATCAGGTGCCGCTCGCCCGGGCAGTGAAGCAGGCGACCGGTCTCCAGGTCGTGGCGGTCGGGCTGATCACCGATTTCGAACAGGCCGAGGCAATCGTGGGCACCGGCGACGCGGACTTCGTCGGCCTTGCCCGCACCATCCTCTACGATCCGCGCTGGCCGTGGCATGCAGCCGCGCACCTGGGGACGCGGGTGCGCGCCGCCAACCAGTATCTCCGCTCGCAGCCGCGCCAATACCGCGCGCTGTTCGATTTCCAGGAAAGCGCGGAGTCATGATCGTGGAGAGCAACCCGCCCGCCGCGCCGCAGGCACTGGCGAACAGCCCCCAGCGCGCGGCCGTGTTCGTGAAGCTGGGCCGGCGCCGGGGACTGCGCGCGACGGTGGAGGTGACGCCGGCCGGGTTGCTCGCGATCGGCGGTCTCGTCTCCTCGATCCTCCTGTCGACGGCGGTGCTGGTTCGCAGCGCCGCCGCGGCAAAGCTTCGGGCCGAGGGCGGCCCGGAACAGGGGGAAGAGCAAAGGCGCGCGCTGGAGGCACCCGCCCCCTAGACAGGGGCGGCATGATCTGAGACCTTTTGGTGACCATTCGGAGACCAAAGTGCCTCAGACCCGCCTCCCCCGATCGATCTTCCTCGCCACCGCAGCCGCCGCGCTGCTTCCGGCTGCCGCATCGGCTGCGCCCCAAGGGACGCTTCCTGCGGTTTTCCCGCAGCCGGTTTCGATGCGCCTGACGGGCGCAGCGCTGGAGCTTGGCAAGGAAGCGACGATCGTGGGCGCGGATACGGCGGATGCGGAAACGCTGACGCTGGTCCGCAGCGCACTGGCCGCTGCCGGTGTGGAGAAGGTCGGAACCGCCCGCGCCCTCCCGGCGAAATCGGGCGGCACCGTCGTGGTGATCGGCACGGCCCGTTCGGCTCCCGTCCGCACGGCCATCTCGCGCCTTGGCGGCACGCTGCCGGATCAGCGCGAGGGCTATGCCTTGCTGAGCGATGCGCACGGGGACGGCACGCTGGTCGTGCTCGCCGGGCAGGACGCGGGCGGCCTCTACTATGCGGCGCAGACGCTGCGACAGCTGACCGCGCGTGGGACCATGCCGGCGGTATCCATCGCCGACCGCCCCGCGATGGCGATCCGGGGCACGATCGAGGGCTTCTATGGCGCGCCCTGGTCGATGGAGGACCGCGCCCGGCATCTCGACTTCCTGGGCAGCGTGAAGGCGAACACGTACGTCTACAGCCCCAAGGACGACCCCTTCGCGCGCGACAAGTGGCGGGATGCCTATCCGCAGGCGACGCTCGACGCGCTGAAGACGCTGATCGATCAGGCGCGGCGTCACCACGTCCGCTTCACCTATGCGATCTCGCCGGGTCCCTCGATCTGCTACTCGCGGCCGTCCGACGTGCAGGCGCTCCAGCGCAAGTTCGAGGTGTTCCGCTCCATGGGCGTGCGGTCCTTCTACATCGCGTTCGACGACATCGAATATACCAAGTGGAACTGCGACGAGGATCGCGCGGCGCTGGGCGAGCCGGGCCAGCGTGCGGCGGGCCTGGCGCAGGCGAACCTGTCGAACACCATCTACCGCTGGCTGAAGACCAAGGACGGCGACCAGGCCGAACTGATGATCGTGCCCACGGAATATTTCAACACGACCGAATCGCCCTACAAGGCGGCGCTGCGGGAGGTCGATCCTGCCGTGTTCGTGCAGTGGACGGGCACCGACGTGGTGCCGCCGGCGATCTCCATCGGCGACGCCAAGGCGGCAACCAAGGCGTTCGGCCGCAAGACGCTGCTGTGGGACAATTATCCGGTCAACGATTATGGCGAATCCACCGGACGCCTGCTGATGGCACCCTATGCGCGGCGCGAGGCGGGGCTTTCGGGCGAGTTGAGCGGGATCCTGGCAAACCCGATGAACCAGGAGGCGCCGAGCCGCGTCGCGGTGTTCGGCAGCGCCGCGTTCGCGTGGAACGACCGGGGCTATGATGCGGATCGGGCCTGGAAGGCGGCGGCACGGATGCTGGCGTCGGGCGATGCCGCCACCACCGAGGCGCTGATGGTGTTCTTCGACGCGCAGCACCTGGCCCCCACCTTCGGCAGCCAGCCCTGGCAGCCCTCCGCGCCCCGACTGAAGGCGACGCTGGACGAAGTGACCGATGCGATCACCAGCGGCAATGCGCCTGCACGTGAGGCGGCTCTGGAGCGGTTGAAGACGACGGCGGACGCTCTTGCCACCGCCTCCGACACGATCCGGGCCGGTGTGGCGGACCAAGGATTCGTCGCGCAGAGCCAGCCGTGGCTCGATGCGCTCCAGCTGTGGGGGCGTTCGCTCCAGGCGACCACGAGCGGGCTTTCGGCCGCGAACCAGGGCAGCCCGCGCGCGGGCGGCTTCTTCGCCCAGGCACGGGCGCTCGCCGCCCAGGCGGAGAAGTTGCAGACGATCCCCGGCACCACGCGCCCGCAGGGAGCGATCAAGGTCGCGGACGGCGTGCTCGACCGGTTCGTGGCCGAGGCGCCCTCGCTGATCTACGTGCCGGGTTCGGCGGCGGCTGGCGACTAAAGCGCCGCCGCCGCCTCTCCCCCGACCAGGGCCGGCGTCTTCCACAAGGCGCCGGGCTTGGGCAGCAGGAAGTGACTGAACGGCAGCACCGCCGCCCCGACCGCAGGCGCGTCCTCGGAAAGGGCGGCGCGCGCTACCGGCGCGATGGCCGGAAGCACGTCGGCCTGATCCTCCATCAGGGCGTTCACCCGGCTTGCCAGCTGCTCCACCAGGGCGGTCGGGAGCCGCCCTCCTACCAGCACCGTCGCCGGATTGATGAGGCAGCAGATCGCCGCCATCGGCGTGCACAGCCGTCGTGCCGCAGCCTCGATCCACGCGTCGACACAGGCCTGCACCTCGGGCGCAAGCTCGGTGCGGTGCATGATGTCCGTCAGGCTGAAGCCGGCGGCCTCCAGATGCCGCGACAGGCCTGACAGGGAGACCAGGGTCTGCACTGTCTCACGCCCGCCGTTCCCGTCCGGTGCCAGCATGAAGCCGAGTTCGCCACTGCGCCCATTGGCGCCGCGGACATAAGCCCCATCCACCACGAAACCCCCGCCGAGCCCCGACGAAAGCAGCACGTAGAAGAAGCTGTTGTACTTCTGGCCAAGGCCCAGCTGCATCTCTCCGCTCGCCGCAGCCGCCGCATCATTCTCGACAAAGACCGGGAGGTCGAACGGCTCTGCGAACAGCGACGCCATGTCGATGCCGTTCCAGGCGTCGTATTCCGGAGGCCGCCCCGGTAGCGCAACCAGCTCCAGGTCGTCCGGCACGGCCACGCCGATGCCGACCAGCTTGGACGAGGGCACGTCGGCCGATTGCAGCATCCGCTCGATCGAGCGGACATAGAGGGAGCGGACGTGATCAGGGAGCGCGAACGCGACTTCCTCCGACACCCGGGCGAGGATTCGTCCGGAGAAGTCGACCAGCACGATGGTGATGTGATCCCGGTCGATGTTGATGCCGATCGCATAACAGGCATCGCGCCGGACCACGAGCTTCGTCGGCGGCTGCCCGCGGCCGCCACGCCGCTGGCCCGCTTCCTCAATCAGGCCATCCTGCAGCAGGCGCCGCGTGATGTTGGCAATGGCCGGCGGCGTAAGCCCGGTGATCCCGGCGAGGTCCACGCGCGTCAGCGAGCCGCCGACGCGGATCGCGTGCAGCGTCACCCGCTGGTTATGATCGGCAGCCCGCTCGAGGTTGGTTCCGGACAGACGGGCACCAGGCGAGTTCTCCATCATGCAAACGGATCCTCTTTCCGGCCGGTAGTTTGGACCCAATGCCGACACCGGACCGCCCCTGGACGCATCTGCCTCTCCTGCTCGCCGGTCTGCCGGCTGTGATCGATAACATGGCATTAATGCCGCACCCGGCGCGGGATACAACCTTTCAGAAGACAAAGGCTTGGGACAGCTTCATTGTCGCCGCCGGCGTGACTCGTTGAGTTAAGATATTTGATGTACTAATTCGGACGACAGCGTAGGCGCCGTGGCACGTCACGGGGAACGACGGCAGCAAGGGGAGAGATCAACCATGTTTCGGCTGACCCTGATGGCGGCAGCGCGCCAACCATCTCATCCCAGAATGACACAGCAAGGGAACGCCGACGCATGATGACCGACACGCCCACCGCCCCGGCGCTTCCGCTGGTGGGGATCGAGCTTGGCGGCACCAAGTGCATCTGCACGATCGCCCATGGGCCGGATGCGATCCTGGATCAGCGTACGGTGCCGACGACGCTTCCGATGGAGACACTGCCCGCGATCCTCGCCATCCTGGCCGAGTGGCACGCGACGCACGGGTTCCGCGCCATCGGCATCGCGTCCTTCGGCCCGATCGACATCAATCCGCTCTCGCCGACCTATGGTCAGGTGCTGGCGACGAACAAGACCGGTTGGCCGGGCGCCGATGTGCTGGGCACCTTGTCCGCCCCCTTCGGCGTGCCGGTGGCGTTCGACACGGACGTCAACGGCGCCGCGCTTGCGGAGATTCGCTGGGGCTGCGCCCAGGGCCTCGAGGACTTCGCCTATGTGACGGTGGGAACCGGGGTCGGGGTCGGGCTGGTCGTGCATGGCCGCCCCACGCGCGGCATCAGCCACAGCGAGATCGGCCATCTGCGCGTGCCGCGGCTGCCGTCCGATACGCTGAAGAGCGTCTGCCGCTATCATCCGGACTGCATCGAGGGGCTCGCCTCCGGCACCGCGCTGGTCGCGCGGCTGGGTGGACGGCCAGTGGCCGAGGTCGCGAGCGACGACCCGGTGTGGGAGCCGATCGTCTCCGCGCTGACGCTGATGTGCCACGACCTCGTCTGCACGACCGGGCCGTTGCGCATCGCGATCGGCGGGGGCGTGCTGTCCGGACAGCCGCACCTCCACGCCCGCATCGAAGCCGCGCTGCTGGAGAGCCTGGGCGGCTATATGCAGCTTCCCGCCGACGGGCCGTATATCGTGGCACCGGCACTGGGTGCCCTGGCGGGTCCGCTGGGGGCGATCGCGGTGGCAGCGACCGCCGGCTGACGGCGGGCGCCCGCCCCCTCCCAAAGTGCGTCGGCCGGGCTATAGGGCGGCCTTCGCACCCAGCCGGAGAATTCTGCCGTGACCGACCGCTTCGATATCCTGATCGTGGGGGCCGGACACGGAGGGGCGCAGGCGGCGATCGCACTGCGCCAGCGCAAGTTCGCCGGCACCATCGCCATCGTCGGCGAGGAGCCGGAACTGCCCTATGAGCGGCCCCCGCTCTCGAAGGAATATCTCGCCGGCGAAAAGCCGTTCGAGCGGCTGCTGATCCGCCCGCCCGCCTTCTGGGAAGAACGCGCGGTGACGATGCGTACCGGGCGGCGGGTGACGGCGGTCGATCCGGCTGCGCGCAGCGTTGCGTGCGACGATGGCACGACGATCCACTATGGCACGCTCATTTGGGCGGCGGGCGGCCATGCCCGGTCGCTGAGCTGCACCGGCCATGACCTAGGCGGCGTGCACTCGGTGCGCAGCCGCGCGGATGTGGATCGGCTGATCCACGAACTGCCGACGACCGCGAAGGTGGTGGTGATCGGCGGCGGCTATATTGGGTTGGAAGCGGCGGCGGTGCTGTCGAAGCTCGGTAAGCAGGTGACCGTGCTGGAGGCGCAGGACCGGGTCCTCGCGCGCGTCGCGGGGGAGCCGCTGTCGCGCTTCTACGAGGCGGAACATCGTGCCCATGGCGTGGACGTCCGGCTGGGCGTGCGTGTCGCCTGCATCGAGGAACGGGACGGCCGCGCGGCCGGCGTGCGGCTGGCGGACGGAGAGATACTGCCGGCGGAGATGGTGATCGTCGGAATCGGCATCGTCCCCGCGGTGGATCCGCTGCTGGCAGCCGGCGCGGAGGGCGGCAATGGCGTGGCGGTCGACGCGCACTGCCGCACTTCGCTGCCCCATATCTATGCGATCGGCGACTGCGCGCTTCACGCCAACGCCTTTGTCGACGGGCTGCCCATCCGGCTCGAGTCCGTGCAGAACGCGAACGACATGGCAACCACCGCGGTGCGCGCGATCCTCGACGACCCCGCGCCCTATCATGCCGTTCCGTGGTTCTGGTCGAACCAGTATGACCTGAAGCTGCAGACGGTCGGGCTGTCCGCGGGTCATGACGCGCTGGTCGTGCGCGGGGAGCCGGCGTCGCGCAGCTTCTCGCTGGTCTATTTGCGCGAAGGGCGGGTGGTGGCGCTGGACTGCGTGAACGCGACGCGGGACTATGTGCAAGGCCGGATGCTGGTGGTGGCCGGAACGATCGCGGACCCCGCGGCCCTGGCCGACACGGGCACGCCGCTCAAGGCGCTGGCACAGGGCTGACGCTTTCGGCCAGATACACAAAAGCCCTGCCGGGCTGATGCCTGGCAGGACTTTCGATGGCGCGCCCGGAACGATTCGAACGTCCGACCCTCAGATTCGTAGGAAGAAGTCTTGTCTAACGTCCTCATCGGGATAAGAGGCGCTGGTGTAGACCGGCGTTCCGGTAGGTAGATTATCGTTCTAGAGCAGCGACTTAGTATATTTTCACTTGTAGACCACTGTGGTCGAAAGCACCCCCGAGTACCGCCATCAAGATTGCTCCACGGTTACTCAGGAGCTCACCTTGACCAAGAAGCGTATCAGCCTTTCGACGATCAAACCGATCGTCAACTCCCCCGCGTCCGGCACCAAGAAGTTCGTGTGGGACACCGAAGTGAGGGGGTTCGGCGTCTATAAGACGAGCGAAGGGACCCCGACCTTCGTCTACCAGTATAGGTTCAAGGGTGGCCGCTCTCAACGTACGACGCTCGGCACCCTCGGCGAGTTCACGGTCGAAAGCGCACGCACGTTCGCCTCGACCCTCGCGCACGAGGTCCGGACCGGCAGCGATCCCATCGCGAAGCGCAAGGCGGAGACGGCCGCCGCTGCGGCTGAGGTTGGTCTGCTGATCAGCGCCTACTTTGAGGATTACGTGTCTCGTCGACGTACCGGCAACGATCCCATGAGCGCTAGCCAGATCGCCGTCTTCCGCCGCGACCTGTTGGCCCACTTGGGCGACAAGAGGCTCGACAAGCTCACCACGAGTGACGTGGACAAATACAAGGCGGAACTGTTCGCCCGGGGCCCCTCCATGGTCCGTTCGGGGCTGGTCTGTCTCAAGACGCTCATCAACGACGGGGTGTACCGCTCGGCGTTCCTGCGTACGCCTGGCCACGTGTTCGACGTTCCGAAGACCGGTAAGCGGGACAGGCGCCTGACCGACTGGGAGTGGCTGCGGCTGCTGGAAGCCGCGAGGGATCTCGGTGATCCCCGTGGCGACGTCGTCGAGGTGCTGATCCGGCTCGGCAAGCGGAAGGAGGAGATCGCCGAACTGCCGTGGGAGGAGCTCGACATGGACAAGCGCCAGTGGCGCCTGCCGCCGGAGCGCAACAAGAGCGGCAAACCGCACCTGATCCTGCTGCCGAACCAGGTGTACGACATCATCGCTCGTCAGCAGCCGGATCCCACGAAGCGCACCGGCCCGGTATTCACCCTGAACGGCACGGCACCCGTCGAGATGGGATCGCAGGTGAAGGACGTGCTCGACTCGCTTATCCACCGCCGCATGGAGCTCGCCAACCAGCGTGACGGCACCTCGAAGCGCTTCTCGCACTTCACGATCCATGACACGAGGAAGATCCCCGCGTCCGATCTCGCCGAAGCACCCTTCTCCTTCAGTCGGGACACCATCAACGCGATGCTGCTCCACACCAATGGTGACGAGCTCGACGCGACCTACATCCTCACCCAGCTCGTGCAGGAGGCCGGCGACATGGTGCAGCGCTGGAACGATCACGTGGATCAGCAGCTGGCCGGCGCAAAGGCCTGGCCGGGCGGACGCGAACTCCCGCCGATGGCGCCGACCGAGCGCGTGACGCGCTTGGCTGATTTCCGCGCGGGCTGGCCGAAGCGCGCCGATCAGAAGGGCGCCGAAGCGTCTGCGGGAGATCGCAAGCGGAACAGGCGGAGGAAGGATTGAGAAGGTTCGTCATCGTCTCCATTCACTTTCGAATAGGAGAACTGTGATGAAAACGGCCGACGCCCTCGCGGGATACCGTGAATACCCGCACGTGATCACCCGGGGCGTCAGGCAGAACCGGCGGTGGGCCATGTCCGTCACGAACGAACCGGCACAGTCGCACGTCGCGATCCGCCATTACGTCTTCCACGGCCCCGGCTTTCTCGACGGGACAGGGGCCGTCACCGCTCAGGGCCGCAGAGCGGTGATCGCCGCCTTCGAAAAGAAGGCGAGCTGGTCCAAGGCGAGCTACTGCATCGTCTGGTCCCCATCCGACTGCACCTGGTTCGATCACGATGGGGCCCATCGTGACGGCAAGCGCCCCCCTGAAGGCGAGATAGACGATCCCTGGCTCGGCTGCCGTCATGGCGCGATGATCGAGTGGTGCTGGACGATCGAGCTCCCCACCGGCGGTGAATGGTCGCACCTCTGCGTGCGTCGGCTCGACAGGGATCTCGTCGAGATCGCGCCGGGCGAACCGATGGTCCTCGCCAACTTCGACGAACCGGCGCACGAAGGCGTGCCGGACCCTGCCGAAGGCATGCTGGCAGCAGACGGGTCGCTGATCGCGCCGAAGTTCTATCGCGGCCAGCCGGTCACTGGCATCCGCGATGAGTGGCTTCTGCTCGGCCCCGTTCAGGCCGCCGACGATGGCGTCATCCTGCGAAACCCCTGGCCCGACCACGTCCGTGCGGCGTGCGAGGAGGTCGCAGGCATGTCCCTCCCCTCTCACCTCACCGATGCCGCCTGGCGCGCCATCGATCCCGAGAACCCCGACATCATCTACGTCGGCGTCCAGAAAGCCGCCTGACACCCGACTCCGACGCGGGACCGTTGCGATCACCGCAACAGTCCCGCTATCGTCATGTCTTGGGGGACTGATGCGTCGTAGCGACTTGCACAACGAATGGATGACCTCGCTCGACTGGTCGCGTCATGCGCGCCACGCGACCGAATATATCTCCATGAAGGAGATGCTTTCCGGTGTGCTGGACAAGTTGGCGCGCCACGTGTGCGCACCATATCCCGACGGGCTTGAGTTCTTCCTCTCTCAGGCGGGAAACAAGCCCGCAGGACAAATCGTGCCTGCGGAGGAAGCCTTTACGGAGGACGGCCGCCCCATTTACTCCGTGCATCGTCGGCTCGACGCACTCATGCGTGCACACGCCGACGACTGGTCGATCGGCATCCTCGAGCCGGACGTCATCAGCTGGGACGAATGGGAGCGGATCATAGATGCTGGATCCGACTACTGGGAAACCGGTATCGGAGCGAGGCGAGCAATCGCCGGGATAACTCCGGTGTTCTGCCGCCTAGCCGCCGAGGAAGTGATCAAGTGCCATGCGCGTCCGTTCGGCGGCGGAGCTGAAACCGTCGAGATCTCGGGTCGAAAATGGTGGGATCTCGATCCGGATCAAGCTATTCGGCGCGTGGCTTCCTGCTCGTTGAACCTATCCCGGCCGTTCGATGCAGACGCCCAGCCCGACCATCTCATCTTCGTCTCGCGCATCGGTCTGGATCGAGCGCTGATCGAAGCAGCACGTCGATCATACGTGCAAATCGTTGCCTTGGACGATCTCCCCCCTTGGACCATCAAACGTCAAGTCGATCGTGGTCAGATCGATAAGGAAGCGGTCGCCCGTTACCTGATCTCCCTCATGGACTCGGGCGACTACGAGAATGCCAAAAACCAGGACTTCGAAGCTGCGGTAGAAGATGTCTTCGGCGCAAGGGCTTTGGGTCGCTGCTACCAAGAAGCCAAAGCCCGCGCGATCGCCGCTGATGACGGAAAGAGAGCCCGGTTCGGAAAGCGACGTCCAGGTTGAACAAACCTTGGTGGAAGCTCCACGGAAGCTCCACGGATCTTCAGCGTTTCGGGTCATTTAGTCCGCAGACTGCTTCGCGTTCCTTTTCGAACGCCGATATCTGGTTCGTCGCCGATCAATTCCGGTCGGTCAGCGACGGAGAACCATCATGTCGGAAGTTGCCGACTACTTTGACGAGGATCGCCTCGTCGACACTCATGAGGCGGCCATCGTCCTGGGTCAGAAGCCGGGCACGCTGCGCAAGCAACGCGTATATGGTGGCGGCTGCCACTATCATAAGATCGGACGCTCGGTCCGTTACAGCATCCGCGACCTCAACCGCTTCAAGGCGATGAACCGCGTGGCGAGCACCAGCGAGCACTGGGCCGCGAACTGATCTGCGGGGGCGGACCACGGTCCGCCCCGATCCATCAAAAAGGACCGGACATGCCGAACGTCTCCAAGGAGGCGCACGCCCGCGTGTGCCTACTCGACAACGAACAAATCGCGGCGCTGCAGCGCACCGCGTCGCGCAGCCAAGAACCGCCAGCCCAGCTGGCCGCGATCATGGCGCTGATCCCGTGCAGCGCCGCCGCCATCGCCAGCGCCCCCATCGAGATGATCGACAGGAACCAGGGCCTGCTGCGCGTCAAGGATCCCTCCGGCTTCATCGCCGAAGTCGCGCTCGGTCACGATGCCGCGATGACCATCGCTGCAGCGCTCTACGATCGTCATGACGGTCCGCTGCTGGACGACGGTTTCGGGCGCGGCATCACCGCCGACAAGGACACGGAAGACTACGCCAGGGAGCTGCTAGCGTCCGACAAAGAGGAACCGATCACGTTCGCGTGGTCATTCCGCCTGCTGCGCGAGAGCGTGTTCGCCAACATGGCGGACGATGGCATCGCCCATCATGTCGCGATGGCGCAGGCGGGGTTCGGCATCAGACACGTCACGGATATCGATCGAGCCCAGATGCTCTTCGATCAGCGCGCCGCAGCTGATTGGTGGTCGTACAGGCTCGGGCTGATGCCGCCCTCGCCCTTCGCGCTGATTGACGGAGGGACACGCGCTCCCATCCGTCGCAGTGGGTTGCCCCCGTTCCGCCCGGGGCGAGCAGGCTGATGGCGGGAAGCAGTCCAATCGTGCCGTCGATCACGGCAGTCAGGCGCCTGCTGGCCGCCGCCCGCAGTGCCGGAGGGCCGTACGGCACCGTACTGGAGGTATCGATCCTGGCGCTGTGCCTGCCGTGGGAAGCCGTCGCGATCGATCTCGAGAAGATCGAGTGGGCAACCGGGTTCGTCGAAATCCCGGCCCGGGGCGGCAGGAACCGCATCCTCGTTCTTCCCGGCGACGCAAGGGCGACCATTCTCCGAGTGGCGGGCTCGGCGTCGGGCAAAGGTCAGGCGGTAACCGCCGGGCGTGGGAAGCGCCTCGAGGCCAGATACGTCCGGCTGGACCGGCTGCAGGATTACCTCGCCGACACCGTGTCCGACGCGATTGAGATAGAGGGCTGGAACTTCCACGGCATCAGGGTCGCCGGCGAACGGGCCCTCAGCGCCGCCGGCCGTTCGCCGGCGGAGACCGCAACGGCGCTCGGTCGGTACGACCGCGGCGTGCAGCCGCCCCGCGTCAGGGCAGAGATCGCCGCCATGGCGCTCGAGACCTGGTGCAGCATCCTGCGGGACACGACACGCCAGAGAGGGCGCGGGGCAAGTTGACGGTCGGCAGCAGCGCGAACGGCGTCGTCATCATCGACGCCACCACGGTTCCAGCCCGCGGAGGAACGCAAACCGGGCAGTCCGGCAACGCCTGATCGGCGCTGCCGTGGATCGAGGAAAGAACGGTGGAAGCGGATGGCCGAAGAAATTTGGCCGCCGATCCACCGGGAGCGTCGCGAATGACGCGCAGTCGAGAAGGATCATGACATGAGAGCGAATGCTTGGACCGCGGGTCTGCCCGCCAGGTACGTCAGACCGGACGGGTCGATCGACACCGGGAAGCTGAAGGCGGAGGTGTCCATCGCCGAGGTGGCGGCAGAAGCCACTGACCTCGTCCAGGTCGGTACCGAGATGAGGGGTCTCTGCCCCTTCCACGACGAGAACACCGCCAGCTTCTTCCTGAACGATAGCAAGGGCGTGTACTTCTGCCACGGCTGTGCGGCGCACGGCGACACCATCGACCTGTTCTCCCGCCTCAGGAAGGTGGATTTTCCCGAAGCGTGCAAGGCACTGGCGGGGGCGGAGACCCGGCCCGTCACGATCGCGGACGGAAAGGCGGACGCCGCCGCCAAGGCGGCCAACCGCGCCCGCGCCCGCGACGAGTGGCGCACGGCCGGGCCGGTCGACGGCACGGTGGCGGAAACCTACCTCCTGAGCAGGGCCATCGGGTACTCCGTTCCGAGCACCATTCGGTTCGGGAGGACCCCCCGCTACTGGAACGATGACGGCAGCCCGGGTCCGCGCCATTCGGCGATGATCGCTGGGGCCCAGGACGCGGACGGCAGGATCGTCGGCATCCAGCGTACCTACCTCGATCGTGAGGGTCGCAAGATGCGTGGAGGTTCGCCGAGGCTCAGCCTTGGTCGCGTGCGCGGTACAGCCCTGCGTCTCGGTCCCGTCATGCCGAAGATCATGCTCGCGAGCGCGGTCGAGGACGCGTTGTCGCTCAGGCTGATGTTTCCAGGCGCCACCGTCTGGTCCGCATTCGGCGACGCCAACCTCCAGCACGTCGAGATGCCCCGCGGCATCTGGCACGTCACGGTCTGCGGTGACGCCGACGAGTCCGGCCGCGCGGCAGTAGCGGCAGCGCGCGAGGCCCTCGGCCGCAAGGGAATCCAGACCGGCGAACTGTTCCCGCATGGCGGTGCCAAGGACTTCAACGAGGAGTGGGTGCTGCTCCACGCCTGAGCCGCCCGCCGGAGACCATCATCATGACCGACACCTACCACGTCGGCGGGCACGTTCCCGTCGGCGGACGCCACCGCCTTGCCTTCGGAGGAGCACGCGGGCCGCCGAGCCCCGGACCAGGCGGCAGGACCGCCATTCATCCAGAACGACGACATGCCCGCGCAACGATGCCGGGCCGATGAGGAATACGAACATGCCCAGGAAGAAGAACACCAGCGGTACGAACCTGCCCGCCATCAAGCCCACCCGCAACGTGACCCGGCCCATGCATGGCGGCACCGACTTGGTACCGGTCGAGGCCGTGTTTCACGTGCCCACCGTCCATCCCAGCAGCCGTGGCCCGTGGGACGGCGAGGCGGACAAGATCGCGTGGACTGACCGCATGAGCGGTCTCGGGTGCATCATCAAGCGCTCGGGCTCGACAGGGTGCTGGGAGGGTTTCGTTGGCGTAGGTCCCGACCATCCGCTGTTCGGCGTCACGCCCGGCGCGCTCGTCGGCCTCGACCTCCGTGCCCACGGCGGAGTCAACTATGCGGCGGCCTGCCAGAAGTACGAGCCGGAATCGACCAGCGTCTGCCATGTCACAGACGTGGACACTCGCCCCTCTCATTCCCAGCGGCCACTCACCAAGGAAGGGAAGGAGCACGATGACGCGTGGTGGCTGGGTTTCTCGTGCGACCAGGCCGGTGACGTGATCCCGGGAGGCAGCAATCCCCTGCAGGGACGTGACGTGCCCGCCGGCGTCAACGAACGGGTCTACCGCGACGAGGCGTTCGTCTACCGCGAATGCGTCCGTCTCGCAGCGCAGCTCCTGGCTATCGCAGATGGGGTGGACCACACAACCGTCCAGTCGGAACAGCCGTCAGTGTCCGCCTACGATCCCCGCCGGGTGGGAGGTTGAGCGCCATGCCGAGGAACGATGATCATGAGCTGCCCTGGGGCAGCCACCTCCGCCTCGAGCCGAGGCACAACGCTGCGCCGGTGTTCGTCGACGACGACACCGGCATGGAATGGGCCACCATCCGCGAAGCCTTCTGGGTCGGGCACCTCAAGGGCGAGCTGGAGTATGGCCGAGTGCCGGACGCCCGCCTGGAGATGATGCATGCCGTGCTCGCGGCCATGATGCGTCGCGACCTGCACGACCAGGAGCGGGCGACCGACCTGTTCCGCGGCAACACCGACTTCGCATGGTGGTACGTCCACTGGCTGCGGGCCGAGGGGTTCGTCCGCGCCAGCAAGAGCGGTTTCGACAAGCCGATGGCATTCGGCATGTCCGTGCTCCAGATGCTGGCGGCTACCCGTCCCGCCAGCGTCGGCAGCACCCGTCCCAGCGTGGCGACCATCCGACAGCTGGGCGAACTCGGGCTCGGGCCCGAGGAACGCGAGGCACGGCTGGCGCGACTGGAGCAGGCGGCCGCGAAGTGGGATCGCGCGTTCTTCAGGAAGCAGATCGGCATCAGACCGGCGGTCGTGCTATTCCGCCGTGGTAACGGCGCCATTCCCATGATGCAGATGGTCTGGTCGTTGACCTTCAATACCGAGGAACAGCGCGATGCTTTTTACGAATGGCTGGGGCTCCGTCTCGACCGCTGGGCGAACTGGGCGGAACTCCTGATGGGCGACACGGCCGACAGGCTGACGCACAGGATGCTGATGGTGATGGCGGCGTCGCTCGAAGACGACACGACGAACGCACCACCTATTCCCTTACCTGCCTGATCCCGCCCTTTAGTGGACAGAGAGCCCCGCGACCGGACCCGGCCGCGGGGCTCTCCATGTCAATGGACGCGCCTATACAGGTGGGTGGCGGCTTCTACATCTTCACGACGGAGGAGCGTCGCCGGTTCGAGCAACTCGAACCTGCCTCGAAGGGCATGTTCGTGCCGTTCATCGGCAGTCACGAGTTCATCAACGGCGAGGAGCGTTGGCTGCTTTCGGTCCAGAACCTGTCACCCAACGAGCTGGCATCGCTTCCGCACGTGCGACACGTGATCTCCCAGGTTCGCGACTTCCGCCTCGGTCTTATCGAAGGTAAGAACAAGCGGCGTATCAAGGAAGGCAGCACGGACGGGGCGAAGCTGGCTCAGTACCCGACCCGCTTCCACGTCACCGTTCGCCCGACCACGCCGTTCCTCGTTGTGCCGGAGACCAGTTCCGAGCGCCGGGAATACATCCCCATCGGCTGGGCCGAGCCTCCCACCGTGCCAAGCAGCCTCGTGAGGATCGTGCCGGATGCGACCCCCGTGCTGTTCGGGCTGCTGACCTCCCGCATGCACAATGCTTGGCTCAAGTTCATCGGCGGACGGATGAAGAGCGACCCGCGCTACTCTATCGACATCGTCTACAACACGTTCCCCATGCCGCGTCTCGACGACAACCAGGCATCAACCATCGCCAATCTCGCCACTGCAGTTCTCGATGAGCGTGCGCGCTGGCAGCCAGCGTCGTCGCTTGCCCACCTGTACGATCCGCTGGGCATGCCCCCGGAGTTGAAGTCGGCTCACAGGCGACTCGATGCAGCCGTCGACAAGGCGTATCGCCGCGAGGCGTTCGCGTCGGATCGACACCGCGTCGAACATCTGATGGCCCTGTACGAGCGGGAGAACGCACCGCTCGCCGCGAAAGCCGCAGCGCCGTTAGTTCGCCGACGGCGCGCCACAGTTCAGGCCAACGCGAACTGACTCGAACCGTTGACGGCGGTGCCTGGGAGTTCTTCGATCACGAATCTAGTCACCTGAATCTAAAGTTCGCCGCATAACGTACGGTCTGCGGCTTGGCAGAAGCGCTTTACGGAGGCGAGTATCTCGTCGGCGGACTTGGTCCATCGGTAGGGCTTCGGGTTCTCGTTGTGGCGCTCGATGAAGGCACGGATGTCCTGCTCGAGCTGATTGGTGGAGGTATGGACGCCGCGGCGCAGTTGCTTGCGGGTAAGTTCGGCAAACCAGCGCTCGACCTGGTTGATCCACGAAGCCGAAGTCGGCGTGAAATGCACATGATAGTGCGGCCTGCGGGCGAGCCAGGCCCGGACGAGCGCGGTTTTGTGGGTCGCGTAATTGTCCATGATGATGTGGACATCGAGATCGGGCGGCACCTGGGCGTCGATCTGCTTAAGGAAGTCCAGAAACTCGGCGGCGCGATGACGCTTGTAGCATTTGCCGATCACGAACCCCGAAGCGATGTCGAGCGCTGCGAACAGCGAGGTCGTGCCGTGACGGACGTAACTGTGAGTGCGCCGCTCGGGTACTCCTGGCATCATCGGCAGGACCGGCTGCTCTCGATCGAGCGCCTGGATCTGGCTCTTCTCGTCGACGCTGAGCACCAACGCGCGGTTAGGCGGGGAGAGATAGAGCCCGACAATGTCGCGGACCTTTTCCACGAACAGGGGATCGCTCGACAGCTTGAACGTCTCCGACCGATGCGGTTGCAGCCCAAAGGCCGACCAGATGCGCCGGATCGTCGTGTGGGAGAAGCCGGTCGCACCCGCCATCGAGCGTATCGACCAGTGGGTCGCGTCAGTTGGCGTGGAGCGGAGTGTGCGCTCGATCACGGCAGCAACCTGATCATCGTCGATCGTTCTCGGTCGTCCGGGCCGAGCCTCGTCCATCAGTCCCTCAACTCGGTCCTTCAGGAAGCGCCGTCGCCACTTACCGACTGTGTGCTCGTGCACGCCCAACTCAGCAGCGACAACCTTGCTCTGAATACCGTCCGCACAGCGAAGGATAATACGGCACCGCTCCGACATCGAGCGAGACACCCGCCGCCGGCGAACCTGCCGCTCCAGATAGTCCCGCTCCTCCGCCTCCAACACCAGAGGCATCGTCGGTCGGCCGCCCGCGTTCGCCATGCCAAGCTCCTCATCAGCGGAGCCAGCATACAATGCGACTTACTTCAGTTCCAGGTGACTAGGATTGCGACCTTCCGCTTGAATGTCGAGCGGCTCCGATCGAGATAGTCGGTATGAATCCGCGTTCCCGCTGCTGATCGTGAATCAGCAGCGGGAGATCCGCCTTTGGCATCCATACACGCCCTGTCTCTACCGCTAGCGATGCAGGTAGAGCCGGAAAAACGTTGATGACGGCACTCTCACCGTGCCTTGCCTTGACCTCGTCGTAGAGCAAACGAAGAGTCGTCCTGAATGCCGACAGATCCTCGGGCCGACGCACGACATCGTTGCCAGGCGTGGCGATCGTGACGGACCAGATCGCCGCGTCTTCTCCCAATACGCTCTTCAATCGATCGTCATTTACCGTGGCGCTCACGGCCAGTTTCAAGGCAACCTTCCCGCACGCGCCCTTCGGGGGTCGGGAGACAATGTACTCGAGAGGTGGGCGATCACGCTGCCAGTTCCATGTGGCGGGTTCGCGATGCCGGTTATGGACGGTGATAGGCACGATCTCGTTCAACAGGCGCCCCAGCTCAATCAAGAGAGGCTGGGGTGCGAGCGCGAAGACGCTCAGATGCCTGATTTCCTGACGCTCGATCCTGCCGCCGACCTTCTCGGCGAACAATCGGTCCAGATTGCGGCGCTGCAGTTCCCAATACTCTGGTTCGTCATCCCTGAACGCCTGGTTGAGCATCTCCAGATCGATGGTCTGGCTCGACGCGGGATGACGGTCTGGAGGCATCGCCGCGAAGATCGCCTGGGTGGAGACCAGCGCCTCGTGATTCCCGATAGTCGCCCCGAAACGGAGCACATGGGACCCGTACTCCTCTGCGATTCCGGTGTTGATAGCGATACGGGTCTCGTGGGCATCCTTCATCGCCAACAGGACATCGACCGGGTGTTCGTCCACGCCATCCACATCGACGATCTTGTGGTGCTTACCGCACAGCAGCATCAGGTTGGCGATGTCCTTCGCCAGCTTCGGTGACAGGACGGGATCACCTCTGGGGCCATCGCGGCTGTCGGCAACGATGTGGGCGATGAAGCCGAACAGGGCGTTCCTCTTGTTCGAGATCAGGTCGCCGACGAGATCCTCGTTGCATCCGCGATACTCGCATCTGCCGCCGGCGCGCGCCCAGAGCGCGGCAGCGATCCTGGGTGGTATGCTCGTCTTCGACATTGCTACTCTCCTGTCGCGGTGAAGGGCACGTCAGATATTGCGACCGGGCGAGGTTCTCCGTCCCTTTCGAAGAGGGTCGCGGTGCAGGCGAGCGTCCGGCGTCCGGCTTGAACGATCAGCAGGACCGCGAATGGGATGTCGCGTTCGCCGGAGACCAAGCTCTCCATCGAGAACACATCCTCAGTGCTCGGAACCGGTTGGTGGTTCGGATGCGAGTGCCACTCGCCGAGATAGTTGAAGCGTCCGAAATCGGATGCCGTCCGCTGGAAGAAGTCCTTCAGCGCCGCCCGATGATTATCAACCGAGCGGACGAAATGCGCCGAACTGCCCGTGCGCCCGTCCGTGGTGAACTCCACGACGTGGAAGGATCCTGGAGCGATCTGCTCGGCCATGAGGACTCCGCCGATCTCGAGGCGACCAGCCGCGCTCACCGCGCGATGCAGCCCCCGTCGAACTTCCTCACGCAGGAACAGCCTCATGCCGCCCGGTCGGTCTGAGCATCGGGAAACAACTCCGCTGCCAAGGCTGCCAGTTCGCCGCTTAGGTCGTCGTCCTTCTGAGGACCCCAGCATCCCTCAGGACGTAACTCGATCGGCCACGTGTCGAAGGGGCCATCGAAGATCCAATCGCGCTGAAAACCGATGGCGTACGCAGACTGCGGGAACACGCTCTCGGGGCGCAACAGCGAGTCGATGGCGTAGCGCGCCATGTGACCGGCCACGAGGCCTACATCGGCATCGTCCGCGATCAACGGCGAAGAGCCTTCGTTCAACGCCAGTCCATACTGGACTTGATCGCCTTGCGGCGGCGGCCGGCCGTGATCCGTGCACCAATCCATGATCTGCCGGCGCGCTGCATGCGGCACCGGGTCAACGTCGGGACGCAGCCGCATTACCAATCCGCCGATCCCGCCGGCGAAGACTTCTCCCCAGACCATGATCTTCCGTTCGTTCCGAGCGACTGCGCCACAGAGATTGAAGATCTGCCCTTCGGCCGTCGCGTCGATGATCACGTCGCACTTGCCGACGGCTACCAGAGCGGCGTCGGTGGCGGCAGAACTCTCCTGCCCTCCCAGCAGGACACGCCGCGTCTCCACGACGGTTGAAGGCCTGATGTCCCGGATCCTCTTGGAAACAGCATCCGGCTTGTTGAGGCCGACCGACCCCCAGTCCAGATCGTTGCGGACCAGATTGCCCGGATACAGGATGTCCCCGTCGACGAGTACGAAGCGGCCGACGCCGGCGCGTGCCAGCGAAGCGCCGATCTTGGAACCCACCGAACCGCAACCGACTATCGCGACGGATGCTCCGGCCAAACGGTGGTACTCGTTCGCCAGCCTTCGCTCCGCATCAGGAAGATTGACCAGACGGTATTGGTACATGGGCCGCTTCCCGTCGCCCGGCGCCAACGACATGACGTGCACGTCACCGCCGCATTCGATGAGGAAGGCCGCCTCCTCTGGCGACGATGCTAATATCGCCGCAAGCGCTTCGTACCCTGCGACGCTCCCAAGCGCCTCCAGGAAATCATAGCTCGACCGGATCGTGTCTCGGAAGCCATCCGGAAGCCTGAACGCGAAACCCATGCGCCGACGGTTCCTGGGAGTGTCGGAATCGCATGACCAGAGTGGCGCCTTCTCCTCGCCGAAACGGCGAGGCACGGCGAGCCAATGTCCGGCCTCGTAGCGCTCCGACATTTCGAATGGGACCGGAGCGAACAAGGGCAGACCGTTCAGCCCGTCGCGGGCTGCGGCGGGCAGCATAAACCGGTACTTGGCGTTGCGTATCTCCTGCGCGGTCGTGACCCGGTGGGCCGTATCCACTTCCGCCACAACGCCCTCTGAAGGCGTCTCACCGATCAACAGCCGGTGAGCGCTCTCGATCATCATCGCGCCGGTGTACGTGGGTTCCCAATTATCCGGACGGTATTCCAGGCAGAGCTCGCCGCCGACGCCATACTGATGGCCCGAAAGCCAGATCTCCTCACGCGGGCGTACCTGAGGCGGAACGTCGGGGAAGAAGCTGGGAAAGGTGATCGTCATGGCAACCGCTTGTCCGAGATGTTCGATCTCGAAGTCTGCTGCGAGGCGCGCCTCCTCTCTGACTTCCCACTTCACCCCCGACAGCCAACCGTAGCGCTCCTCCAACTCGGCGATCGCAAGTCGCTCGCTGCGAGCACGGCTCGGCTGCGAGAGCCACCAGATCACGCGAAGCCCTTCGGCTTGCTTGGTATCCGAGGAACGGAGCCGAAGGACGGCGACGAACTTGCAGCCGCTGCCGTGGCGCCTCTCAGGAGCGAACTCGATCCCCCGCGGAACCGGGTCTCAGCCCGCTTCGCCAGCGCGGTACCCATCTGCGGCGAAAGGGTTTCCGTGATCAGGGCGCCGCTCTCCAGCCCCGCCACTCGGGCATAATCAGCTTGGGCCTGACGAAGCCACTTGAAGAATGCGCGTTCACGCTCTGGATGCTCCGCCCATTTGTCCGCGAAGTTCTCCATCGGATCGGTCGGGTTCGGGATCAGCGCCCGCCCGTTCCGATCGCGCAGGATGTACGCCTCCATGCCGGTCAGAATGGCCAGCAGGGCGTCGCCGACGTCCTCCTGTCCACCATAGGCATGAGCCGCCAGGGTCGTGATGATGATCGAGATTGGGCAGCAGTTGATCCCATCATTCTCGAACATGATGTCGCGATGCCTCTTCAGGATCATGATCGAAGCCTGGAGGGGAGTGCGAACCTTGTAGTCCGGGATCTTCTCAACGCTGGCGTTCAAGGATTTCGCGAGAACCCGCTTCCGCTCGTTCAGCACCACGATAATCCGTGACCTGAACCATTCCAGATACCCTTTGGGGTTTGATCGCGGCCAGTCCTCGGTGATGTGACGGTAGTCGTGCCGCTCGTTGTCGGTGATGCCGATCGCGGTTCCCGTCCATCGGGTTTCGAGTCGATAAGCCTCGAGAAGTTTCCTGGCGGAAGTGCCGTTCGGGAGTGCCGGCACGACGTCCATGTGGAATTGTGCACCGTCGGCATAATTGAGGGTCCAGCAACGCCGGCCCTCGTGCAGCGGCTTCAGCATGCCCTTCGACCGTCGATAGGCCTCGATCTCCACGCCGAGCATCGTCTTCAGCTGCTGCTGCGTCTTCTGCGTCTTCGCCAGTAGCTTTAGTTCACATACGGAATCGACGTCGTACTCCTCCGCGTCGCTCAGCGGCTTGATCACCGTACCCAGTCCGAACGACCCCTGCACGTACACCACCGGATCGTAGTGGCTTATCGTCGAGTCCGGGCGGTTCAGCCATCGTCCAAGCGACATGTAGCTCTGCTCGGCCTGCTCGTAGCGGGTATCACTGATGTCGAGTTCATCAGCCAGAGCGGCGAGGTAGCGTCTGGACGACGCAGTAAGGGCGATGGACACGTTACGACTCTCCAAGCAACCGTTTTCTCGGTTTGTTCTATGTCGGATCGGCATCAACCCGCAACCGCCGTCGAACTCGAGCGGGCATGAAGCAAGTCAACAAGCGACGTGTTCAGGCGCGCTGGACGACCAGGAGAAGTTCCTCCCCGGTCCGGCGTCAGCATCGTGCGTCATCGGCACAGTGTGAGCACTATCGAGCAGTCAGGCGCGTTTCAGGCGGCAGTCCGCCGCGGCATCTCGTTCCACTCTCTGCCGTCCAGCTCGCGACCACCCGTCTTTGGCCGCAGGCCCCCCCATTGCTTGAAGAAGAACGCGACGCCCTGCCGCGAGCACTCGTTCCTCACCTCGCGTGCCCAATCGATGTGCATCGGACGGGCGCCAGGACCGCTCTCACCGCCCGCAATGACCCAGTGGATGCCGGTCAGGTCCATCGCGCCGACTTGCGCGATGAGCGGCTCGATCGACAGGAAGCGCACGGCCGCGGGCGCCTGTCGCAGATGTTCGATCCTGGACTTCGCCGCTGCCGCCTCGACCGACACGCCGAGCCACACGTTCGCCGGCGGCGAACGATCGGCATACCGCTGCTGAAGGTAGTCGCGCATCAGGGAACTGCGTTTGGTCAGCACCTGGAACACGTGCCAATCCGCCTGCTCCATCGTATCGAACACCTGGTTCACGAAGGCGACGGGAACCTCCTTGTGGAAGAGGTCGCTCATGGAATTCACGAAGATCATGCGCGGCCGTCGCCAAGACAGCGGCTGCCGAAGCCGCTCGGGACGAAGCGTCAGGTCGAAACCGCTTTCGAACGGGTGACCGGGGACTCCCCTGAACCGCTCAGAGAAGCGGGCGGCGTAGCAGTTGTCGCAACCGGACGTGATCTTCGTGCAACCCGTCACGGGATTCCACGTCGCATCCGTCCATTCGATTGCACTGCCGTCCGCCACAACATCCTCCACGGAACATTGCGGGAACGATGGCATATGCCGAGTCGCGACGCAACAAGCAAGTCGGTCGGAAGCCTCGAATGCACGGCGACCGGCAGGGTACTGGACAAAGGACGCCCGATGGTTTTCATTCTGTTCCGGACCCGGGCGAAGCGTCGGGCCGCCGGAGAACAACAAGTTGTCAGTTCCGCTGCCGCCCTCACTCCCGTTTCTAGACCTGGGTGAAGTCGCCCGCCCCCGCAGGAAGAGCGGGGACGAACAGAATGCGCAGTACCACTGGCGTGCGGGGCACCCATTGCCCGATCTCGGGCGACACAGCGTCGCCAAGCACAACATCTACGAACGCTATCTTGGTCGCTACATCGACACGCTCACCCGCCATCATTCGCAGACCAACCTGACGCTCACGATCGTCGACGGCTTCTGTGGCGGGGGCCTCTACAATCTCGACGGTGTGGAGGCGGACGGCTCTCCGCTGCGCATGCTCGCCGTCGTCGACAACGCCCAGGCGAAGCTCGCCGAGGCGCGGGCCAAGGGCTTCACCATCAAGTGCGACTTCGTCTTCATCGATCAGGATCCGGATCACCTTGCCTTCCTGGAGGAGCTGCTGAAGCAGAGAGGGTACGGCGACCGCATCGGCAAGGACATCATCCTCTTCAGCGGTACGTTCGAGAATGCCGCTCCCGATGTCATAGAGCGCATTCGGCGGCGGGGTACCTCGCACCGCTCCCTCTTCTTCGTCGATCAGTACGGCTGGAGCGCGGTCAAGCTCGCCACCATCAGGCCGATCATGGGAGAACTCGCCAACCCTGAAGTGATACTGACCTTCATGGTGGACGCCCTCATCAACCTGATGCACGAGAAGTCGTCCGTCCGCGCACTGGCAGCGATCGAGCTCGGGCGCGGCGACGTGCAGGAGATGATCCGGGACCGCGGCAAGCCGGGATGGAAGAGTCTCATCCAGAACACGCTGTACCGCCACATCCAAGCCCACACCGGTGCAGCCTTCTACTCGCCGTTCTACATCCACCCTCCCGAATCCCACCGTGACTATTGGCTGCTGCATCTGTCCAAGCACCACACGGCACGCGAGGAGATGGGCAAGGTCTACTGGGCGGAGCAGAACACGATGGAGCATTTCGGCGGCCCAGCGCTGAACGCGCTCGGATACGATCCGCTCGTGGACGTACGGCAAGGTGAGTTCGCCTACGTGTTCGACGACGACGCCAAGAAGAGGTCGGAAGGCAGACTGCTCGAGCAGATCCCCCGTCTCATCCACGCCCTCACAGCGGATGGTCGATCCGTCACCAGACGTGATCTGTTCGTCGGGCAAGCGAACGATACGCCGATCGTCACCAGCATGCTCGACGATCGCTTGGCATTGCTGCGAGACAGCGGTGAACTGACGATCCGAGGACGGCGCAAGGATTCGAGCGGCATCCTGGTTCCGACCGATCGAGTCAGCGCTTCCTCGTTCGAGTGGCATGACGAGTTCGCATTGACGCCACAACCATCCATGTTCCTCATGCCACGGCTGCGTCGGCCCAAGCCTGAATCCTGATCTGCGGCCTCGCCGGGACGGACCCGGATCCTTGATGTGCGAGAAGCGATCCAAGGACATCGGCTTCACGTGCCATTCGTTGCCGGATCGGCCGCGTCGACGACCGATGGCAGGGTGGGTGGTTGGTGCCTGCGTTCATCCCACAGATGGTGCTGTGCAAAGCGCACGTTCGGCAGGGACAAGCGGTCGAGCGCCTTCCGGAAAGTGCCGTTGCCGAACCAGTCGCTGGACTTCGCGCCCGGTAGGCCGCGAACCACCTCGCTGGAAAGAGTGGAAAGGTTCAGCGGCGCACGCGCCTCCTCGTAGCGGCGACGTACCAGCGCCGCGAAGGCCTGCTCGTCGGCAGAGGCGTCCGTCTCCACCTCTGCCGGCCCGACGTACGTAGCATCGGGCAGTTCGCACCCCGTACCGCCGAGCAGGGTGCCAATCCTGTCGAACCCCAAGGCCTGATCGGCGACGGCTGCGTAAGCGGATGAGAGGCGGCCCGGCGCGACGATCATCGTCCTGCGATCCTCGGAGCGCAGCCGATACAGCAACGGCGTGAAGTCGGAATCGCCGGAAACGAACACGAACTCCCCGAAGCGGGTGCGATGGTCGAGGAGATCCAGCGCGTCGATGACGATGCGGATGTCTGCCGCGTTCTTCGCGCCGCGCGTCAGCGTCGGGCAGTCCAGCACTTCGAAGCCCGCCTTCACGAAATCGGCCCGGAACCTGTAGAACCAGATCCGATCGTTCTGCTCTCCCGGCGCACTGACCCAACCCGACGGATTCATGTAGCAGCGTGCCACGAGCCATCGGCGTCCTTCCTCACCCCGATCCGTCTCCGCCAGGCCCTTCAGCCAGTTCGCGGGGTCTGTAGCGAAGCGTATGGCCAAGCCACCGTCGATGGCCCACAACGCGGAGAACACGTTGTCGAAATCCACGAAGATCGCGCTTCCGTCCTGCATGCAACTCCGCCCCCTTCCTATCCGCCTCGACCGGATCGTACTGCGGACGGCATGCAAGTCGATCCCTCGCAGCAGATCGCAGACACCCGGTCCAGCGAGCCGAATTGATCCTCATAACGCGAACTTGGTTGCGCTTGCGCCGATGTGCACCCGCTGATCGTCACGGCGGCCTCCGCGCCAACGGGCTGGGGAAAAGGAGCAGCGCGTGCGCCTGATCGGTGTCACGCGCTGCCTCTTTTGGCCATCACGCGACCGAATCGGCGTGAGTGTGTCAACGGCGGAGCAAAACCAGGCCAGCGGGGCGGAGTAAAAGCAGGCCACTTGAGGCGCGCGCTGACGATATGAAAAGGGCCCCGATCGGGGCCCTTTTCATATCGTTGCCGTCCTCGGCCTGATGGTCAGGAAGATAATATCTCACCGGTGTCCGGGTCGGACAGGGCACTGGCCTGGTTTTGCTCCGCCCCGCGACGTTTGCGTCCGGTGGACTGCTTGAGGCGATAGCTGTCGCCGTTCATGGTCAGGATGGTGGCATGGTGGGTGAGCCGGTCGAGCAGTGCGCCGGTCAGCCGCTCGGAGGCGAGCACCTGCGTCCAGTCCTCGAACGGCAGGTTGGAGGTGATGATGGTCGAGCCGCGCTCGTAGCGCTGCGACAGCACCTCGAAGAGCAGTTCGGCGCCGGTCGGGGACAACGGGACGTAGCCGAGTTCATCGACGACGAGCAGCTTCACGGCCGCCATCTCGCGTTGGAGCTTGAGCAGCCGTCGCTCGTCTCGCGCCTCCATCAACTGGTTCACCAGCGAGGCCGCGGTAGTGAAGGCGACTGTGAAGCCCTTCTGGCAAGCCGCCAGGCCGAGCGCGAGGGCTACATGCGTCTTGCCTGTCCCGCTGTTGCCGAGCGCAATGACGTTCTCGCGGCGCAGGATATATTCGCACCGTGCGAGCTCGACCACCATCATCTTGTTCAGGCTGGGGATGGCGGTGAACTCGAAGGTGTCGAAGCTCTTCACAGCCGGGAAACGGGCTGCGCGGATCCGTCGCTCGATGGTCCGGCGCTCGCGGTCGATGAGCTCCAACTCGATAAGCCGCAACAGGTAGCGCGTGTGGTCGACCCCGCCTTGCGCGCATTCGCGCGCGACCTTTTCGTACTCGCGCAGAACGGTTGGCAGTTTGAGTTGTTTGAGATGATGGGCGAGCAGCACCTGTGGCGTACCTGCGGTCGTGCCCACCGGCATGGCGTCCTTGTCCGTCATGCTGCCAGCACCGCATAGTCGGCCGCGCACGTCGTTTTGACGTCCATCTTGGGCACGTGCGGATACGCCGCTAAATCCAGGCGCGGCGGACGGCGCTCGATACGCGCCAGCGCGATGAGTTTTACCGCGTCAAAACCAGGTGCGCCCAACTGGACTGCCTCGGTCACGGCATCCGTGACGATGGGAAGCGGCATCGCCTCGAGCAGCCGCAGCACCTGGATGAACTCGCGTTTACCCTTGTTGCCCATCCGGGCCTCGAGCAGGTGGCGCAGATGCTGGAAGATGTCCGGCAGGTTCCAGTCCTGAAGGGCTGCCGCCTGGTCGAGCGCACCGGGCTTGGTCTCGATGAGCGCGAGATAGTGCAGTGGGTTGGAGACGAATACGCCTTCGTCGTAGCAACGCGCGTGCCGGGCAATCTCTTCGCCCGCGCATATGATGACGACCTCGTCGACGAACCCCTTCACCATCACGTCGCGGTAGCCGTACGCGGTCGGCACCGAATAGTCGTTGGTCCGGTAGCGCACCATCGCGGTCGACGACACGCGCGCCGCGCGTTTCTCGCATGGCTCCAGTGGTACGGACGGCAGCGTGCGCAATGCCGATACGTCTGCCGCCAGCCGCTCGGCAATGGTCTGCGCGTGCTGACCGGCATGCTCGCCCTGGCGCGTACGGCAGGACTCCTCGAACCTGGCGTTCAGGACATCGAAATTGGCAGCGACCGGCACGGGCACCATGAAGTTGTTGCGCGCAAACTTCACCAGCCCCTCGACCTTGCCTTTGTCGTTGCCTCGCGCTGGACGCGCAAAACGGTCCTGAAACAGGTAGTGGCTGACCAACTCGGTGAAGGCGCGTGTGCGCTCGCGCGTTCCATCGCCGCAGATCTTTGCCACGGCGATGGTTGTGTTGTCGTAGAGGATGGACAGCGGCACGCCCCCGAAGAACGCGAATGCCGACACGTGCCCGTCAAGAAACGCCTCGGTCGTCTCGCGCGGATACGCCTTGAAGAAGCAGGCATCCGACTGCGGCAGCGACATGCAGAAATAGTGGATCTTCATCCGCTCCCCGCCGACGACCGCGACCGCCTCGCCAAAGTCGACCTGTGCATGCCCCGGCGGGTGCGCCAGCGGCACGAAGGTCTCGCGCCCGCGGGCCCTGCACAGCCGCACATGGTCCTTCACCATCGTGTAGCCGCCCGTATAGCCATGCTCGTCGCGCAGCCGCTCAAAGATCCGCTTGGCCGTGTGCTGCTGCTTGCCCGGCGCCTCGCGGTCGGCTGCCAGGATTGCGTCGATAACCGGTAGCAGCGTCCCGAGCTTCGGCTTGGTCGGAGGTTTCGTCCGGCGGTATCCAGGAGGCGCCGAATACAGGCACATCTTGCGTACCGTATCCCGGTTCAGCCCGAACACCTCCGCCGCTTCCCGGCGACTATGCCCCTCGACAAATACAAACCGTCTGACCGCTGCGTAGCTCTCCACGACAAACATCCCCGCCGCTCCGCAAAGGGAGCAGCTTACCAACTGGCCGGATTTTACTCCGCCCCCGACGGCACTGCGCCGGCGGTCCTGTGGCCTGGTTTGTCACCGCCCTTCACAGTCGGCGCAACATGCTGGATGGAATAGCTGCCGATGCGGTCGAGATACTCAAGGACCGATCGGTGAATCCACAGATTTTCGATACCTTGCGCCGAATGAAGGACTATCGGCAGGTGGAGACGGCCGAGCTGATGGCGTCAATGAACAACTTCACCCTCAGCTACGCCAAGGCAATACTCGCAGCGACCCGGCAGGACGATCTGGTCAAGCCCGACCGGCCCAAGGTCATAGCCGGCGTCACGACCGAGCAGATGGCCAGAATGGAACGTGAACTCGAGAAGCTGAGCCAGGACTATCGCGGTATCGAAGCGACGTTCGGTGACGACGTGCTGCAGCTCGTCCTTGCCTCACGCTACCTCGGACGGCTGATCGACAACGGCAATGTCGCTGCCTACTTAGAATCGCGACATCCCGATATCGTCGGCGAATTTCGTACGATCGTAGCGGCGACATCGCTGGACGCGTCGTAGTCTTCCACGGCAGCATCGCGTCCGGACAGCCGCATCGGATTTGGCACGAATCGGTGGGGCCGATTACCGCATTTGCCGCACCGCGGCGAAGTGGTCCCTTCGAAGGACGAGGTCAGAATGAGAGTTCGCGTCACGGCAGCGTTAGTATGTCTGCTTCTTTCGCAGCAAGCAGCGGCGCGGCAGCCCTTATCGTCGGAAGGACGTGCAGCCTTCCGCAAGGCGGTAGACGAATATCAGTTGTTCGTCGTCCCGCACTGCGCACCTGATGAAGTGCAGGCCTATGTCACCGCCCGCGGCGATCGAGACCGCGCCTTCGCCCGGTCTCTGCACGGCACGCCGCTGAAGCAAGACTACGAGAAGGCCGTCGCCGATCGTGCCGCGAGAGATCGGCATACAGTGTATGAGTGCTTCGGACCGCCGCCGCCACCGCCCCCGCCGCCCGGCTGGACCCCGCCCGAACCCGCTCCGGTGCAGCCCGCGCCCAAACCTCGGGACACCTTCGCCGAGCACTTCGCCGGAGGAGACCGCTACTTTGAAGAGATGGTGCAACTCCGCGATTCCCTGATCGGTCCGGCCGGATAGTGCGATCGTGCCTGACGCTGGGCCGCTGCTCACCTTCCCGCCTTGTCCGGCCGGTATCCTCCGCCCACGGGAGGGCCCACTACTAATCTCGGAGCGGAGCGACGCACTCGCACTCACGGTCCAATGCAGGTGTTCACCGACGTCACGATCGTGGAGGCCGCCTTGATCAGCTTGCTGACGAAGGTGTGTTCGCCTGCTGTCCCAGGACGAACATCCCACCCTGCATGACAAGCTCACCACTCGACGAAGCACGGGCGATCTCGCCTTCGATAACTCCGCGAACCGCCGAACTGGTGGCTTTGATGCCGAACGCCCTCGATACCGCTTGCAGGATCTGATCGCGGGTCGCGCCCAGGTTGACCCGCACGACTTCGACGATCGCAACCGCGATCTCCGCCGGCGGAAGTCGATCGGCCCGACGCAGCGTCGACGAGACCGCCGCGCGCCTTTCACGGACGATCACAGCGCCGCCGGCGAAGGATAGGAACGAGCCTGTACGCTCCACACGACCTGCTCCGACCGCCGCTTGTACCGCAGCGGCGATCGCCTGCTGGATGCGGCCACCCGCACGCTTCAGGCCCCATGCCGAGCGGATGCGCTCCACGACCTCGTCGATATGGACTGGTCCTTCGATGCGCACCGCCTCCTCTACCAGCGCTGCCAACGTCCCGGTCGGCACGTCGTGCAGTTCCATCACCGCATGGGGAGGTCTGGTCAGCACCGCCTCCACGTACAAGTTCGAGTGCGCGAAACCCGCGGGTTCGTCCGCGCGGGCGAGTCCGATCTCTGTCCCATCCTCACGTTCGACGCTGAGGATCTCCAGCGGCACCGCCCGGAAGTCGCGCTTGCTCGCCTCTGCATCCTGCTCCGCCTTGGCCGCTTCGATCCGGGCGACGATCAGGTCGAGCTGCTCGTTCGGCCGCTGGAACCAATCGGTGCTCCAGACGCGATGGATGGTCCAGCCATGGCTCTCCAGCACGGACTGCCGAAGCCGATCGCGATCGCGCGCGGATCGGGCGTCGTGATAGGACGCGCCGTCGCATTCGATGCCGAGCAGATACCTGCCCGGCCGCTCGGCGTCCGCGACGGCGAGATCGATGAAGAATCCGGCGAGGCCCACCTGCCTGTGAACCTGGTAGCCGCGTGACTGCAGCGCCTTTGCGACCTGCTCCTCGAACACGCTGTCGTGGTCGCGACCCGTGCTCTCGGCCATCGTCATCCGGCCGGTGCGGGCGAAGTGCAGGAAGAGGCGGAAGGCGAAGACGCCCTTGCGGGTCTGAGCGAAGTCCGGATCGATGTCCTCGTCGGTCATCGAAGCAAAGACCTCGCACCGCTGCTTGGCGCGGCTGATCAGGACGTTCAGGCGGCGTTCGCCCCCCTCCGATCCCAGCGGCCCAAAGCGCATCGGCACCCGTCCGCCCGGCGTAGTCGGCCCGTAGCCCACCGAGATGAGGATGACGTCCCGCTCGTCGCCCTGCACGTTCTCCAGGTTCTTGACGAAGAACGGCTCGGCATGATGCGCTTGGAAGAACGCTTCGGTCTCGGGCGGCAACGCCCGGCGCAGCACCTCCAGCTGATCCAGGATGGCGCGCCGCTGCGCCGCCGAGAATGCAGCGACTCCGAGCGACAGCTCCGGATGCTCGCGGGCATGCGCGACGATGGCCTGGGCCACGATCCTCGCCTCGACCTGGTTCGTGCGGGTGCCACCTGCGTCGAACAGACCATGCGGGATGTGGTGGAAGCGCAGGCCCATGCCCGCCTCCGCGGTATAGGGGCTTGGGACGATGAAGAGCTTGCTCTCGTAGAACTGCCGGTTGCTGACCGCGATCAGCGACTGGTGGCGGCTTCGGTAATGCCAGCGCAGCATCCGCATCGGCAGGCCACGGGCCGTGAACAGGCCGAGGATGCTCTCGATGTCGCCCACCCGGCCGCCATCGTCGTCGTCCGTCTCGTCGCCGTTCCCGGTCATCTTCGAGAAGAAGGCGGTAGGCGGCAGCTGCTTCGGATCGCCGACCACGACCACCTGCTTGGCGCGAGCGACGGCGCCAAGCGCATCGACCGGCTGGATCTGGCTCGCCTCGTCCATGACAAGCAGATCGAATTCGAAGGCGCCCGGTGCCAGGAACTGCGCCACCGACAGCGGGCTCATCATGAAGACGGGCTTGAGGGCCTGCACCGCGGGTCCCGCCTTCTCCATCAGCCTGCGGATCGGCATGTGCCCGCGCTTCTTCTGCATCTCGGCACGCAACGTGCCGAGCGGCCCCACGGCACCGCCATCGCGCGACGGGACGCGACCGTGGTGCGCGCGCACCACCTCGACGCTGGCGGACGCGATGCGCTGCCGGTCGAGGTCCGCGAACTCGCGCGCGAGCCGACCGTGGAGCGTACCATCGAAGCGACCGAGTTCCGGGTCCCGCCGGACCAGATCCGCATGCACGGCCTCGAAGTAGGCCATCTCGAACGCAGGGATGACCGCAGCCGTCCCGAGCCGGCCGTCCTCCAGCCGGGCGACGACGTCGCCGCAGCCCAGCGCACGGGCCCGATCGGCGCGATCGCGGTATGCGACCCAATTCGACAACTGCTCACCGCCCGTCGACCACTCACCGATGCGCTCACGCAGCAACGTAAAGGAAGCGGCCCGCGCATCCGGCATCCCGAGTCCGACGGACACGTCCATTCGAAGTTCGCCCAAGAGGCGTTCGAGATCGGTCGCAGAGGCCGCGTCGTCTCGTGCGAGGACCCCGGCATCCCGTGCCAACGTCGTGCGATCCGCTACCCGCGAGGCAAGCAGACGAATGTCGCGATTGTCGTCGATCCATGTCGAAACGGTGCGAAGCGCCGCCCAGTCCGACGCCTCGCCAAGCCACTCTCCGCCGAAGGCCTCGGCCCCCAAGGGTGCGCCTACCGACAGCACCGTCGCCAGTCGCTGGCCCTCCGCGAGGTCGCGCAACGCCGCCAGGCGGATCGACAGATCCGCAGGGACCTCGGCAGCGATGGCGGCCGTCGCGCGATCTGCGTGGTGAAAGTCCGCGATCACATCGATCAGAGGCGACGTGTCGGCGCGCATAGCCGTGGGTGCATCTCCGAACAGCAGGTCGCGGGACGGAAGCTCGTCCCACAGGAGCTCGACGAGCGGCGAAACCTCATTCAGCAGCGCGTCGACGCGGATCATTCGGGCCGAGATCACGTCCCGATCCGGACGGTTGGCGGCTACGATGCGCGGTTCCGCACCCAACCCCTTCAGCGACCGCATCCATTCGACAAGTGCAGTGAGCGACGTCGACGAACTGCGGTCGCCACGCCAGTCGCCACCGAACGCGCTACGTCCAAAGGCCTCGTCGTTCTCGATGACGCGCTTGGCGGCCTGCCCCTGAGCGAGGGCGTCGAGCTGGGCGAGCGTCGAATCGAGCGGCTGGCTCGGGTCTGAAAGGACGGTCCGTACGAGGCGGTTCGCCTTGCGCCACTCCCCGCTCAGGAACCTGAACACGCCGGTGCCGTGGGAGGCGAGCGTCGCACGCGTAGCCGCGAGATCCATCGACCAGGCTGCGTCGGACAATCCCGTCCCGATCACCGCACGAGCGCCTTCGAGACGCTCGACGGTCTGCGTCAGATCGGCGGCCCGCTCCACCCCGCTGTCCCATAGATCGGCCGCGAAGGCTTCTGGGCTGGCGTCCGGAGCCGCCACTACCCGCTCGCCGATGGCCAGGAGGCGCCGGACATCCACGAAGGTGCCCGGCGGCTCGCGCCCCATGGACCGCGCGAGCCCCTCGGCCTCATCCCGCAAGCGGGGAAGCCTGTCCGACAGTTCGGAAAGGCGCCGGAAGGCGTCGGGCGAGAAGGACGTGGGCAGCCGCGCCAGCATACCGCGTTGACCCTCCACGTCGGTCTTCCATGCCGCGTCGACGAAGTGCGGCGCCAGCTTCTCCCTCAGCAGCGCATGCCGTTCACCTTCGTGGAGAAGCGAGACGATCTCGGCAAAGCGCTCGTCCCACGCCGTCGTTCCGAGGGCATTGGGCGCGAGCGTAGGTGCTCCCTCCAGGCGTGCAGCCAGCCGGATCAGGTCGCCGATGGCGGCAGAACCGGTCGGCGGCTCCTGCTCCATCATGGTGGCGAGCGCCGTCGCATCGGCCTCCAGGCGGTCCAGCCGCGGCGCCAACGCCGCGAAGCGGGCGAGGAAGCGCTCGGTCTCCATCGGAGTGACGCCCGCTAGCCTAACGCCCCGCCAGACATGATCGTCCGGACGCCCGATCGCTGCGACCCTGTCGACGAGCTCGGAGAGGACGGCGTGCCGCTCCGCATACGCATCCATGGACCATGACGCGGGCGCTTCCAGCGCGACGTCGTTCGGCTGTTCGCCATCGAGACGGAGCCTGACCAGCTGCCCGATGACCTGATACGGCGTAAGTCCGTTGTCGGGGTGCGGTCGGTGCATCCGCACGGCGTGATCGTTCAGGCGGTCACGCGCCTCGGTCAACCGCGCGTGCAGGGTCCCGGGGTCGCCGCCCTTGGGCGCACCGAGCTCCCACGTCCGGCGCAATTCGTCGAGCAGAGCGCGCTTGTTCGCCTTGTTGCTGTGCAGTTCGAGACATGCGTCTCCCACGCCCGTGGCGTCGAGCCGCCGCTTGACGACCTCGAGCGCCGCCATCTTCTCGGCGACGAAGAGAACCGTCCTGCCGTCGGCGACCGCCGCGGCGACGATGTTCGCGATCGTCTGGCTCTTGCCGGTACCGGGGGGACCCTGGATCACCATGTCGCGCCCGCGACGGACCTCGTGCACCGCGAGCGCCTGGCTGCTGTCGCTGTCGACGATGTGCAGCATATCGGCTGGCGGAATGAAGGGATCAATCCTGGCATCCTCGGGGATCATTCCCTCGGCGCTGTCGAACCCGTCTGCGAGCAGTCCGCGTATCAACGGACGTTCGCTGATGCGCATCTCCTGCGGCCAGTTCGCCGGGTCGAGATCACGGTACATCAGGAACTTGGCAAACGAGAAGAACCCGAGCGCGATGTCGTCGTGCTGCACCGTCCAGTCGGATTTCGCCGCGACGGCATCGGCGACCTCGTCCATGTAGCCGATGGGATCCAGGCCCTCGTTCGCCTCGAATGCCGGCAGACGGATGCCGTGAACGCGGTCGAGGTAGGCCTCGAGCGACAGGTTGGAGGCAAATTCCTCGGGTCGTGCACGCAGCTTGAACTTCTCGCCAGCGTTTCCGCGTTCAAGCGAGACGGGTATGAGCAGCAGCGGTGCGAAGCGGACGTTCGCCGCGTTCGAGGGATCGATCCATCTCAGGGATCCCAAGGTCAGGTACAGGATGTTGACGCCCTGCTCCTCCTCCAGCGTGCGTGCGTCGAAATAGAGCTCGAGCAGGCGCTTCTGTAGCCCCTTCGGCGTCAAGCGGGTCTGGAGCCGGGTGTCGGCATGTCGAGTGAACACGCCGCGATCGTCCTCAACGTCGTCCTCTGGCTGAGCGAGATCGACGATCTCGTCCGCCTCGACATCGGGAGTCTCGAGTTCATCGCCCTTTCTGGCCGCCTTGCCGGCGACGAAGGTGAATACCTTGCCTTCGCGCACCAAGAGGCGGAACACCTCGGAACTCCGCTCGTCGACAATCTCGATCGACCGTGCACCCTTTGACGAGCGCGGCATGTTGAGCAGCCGGTTGCGGGCGGACAGGTCGAGAAGCTCCATCCGCGCACGGTCGAGCTTCTCCGCGATCGGCAGGTTGCTCTGAAACACCGACGTGGTCTCGACGTCAGGTTGCGGAATGGAATTGGTGGCCATCGAACTCTCCCCCTGATGGCATCCTGCGGAGCAGTCCGGCGCAAGTCCAGACGATCGGACGCAAAAAACGAACCAGATGTGCCATGGATTTCGACATGGCGCGAGGTTACGCCGAGCACATGACCACGGGTTTCATCTCATACACGCACGCCGACACGGAGTTGAAGGACCAGTTCGTGCGGCATCTGGCACCGCTTCGGCGCGAGGGCCTGATCGACGTCTGGCAGGACGCGATGCTTCGTCCCGGGGAGCACCTCGATCCTACCGTGCAGGCCGCGCTGGCGGCATCCGACCTTGTGCTCCTGCTCGTCTCGTCGGACTTCATCCACTCGGAATACTGCTACGAGCAGGAGATGATGCGCGCCTTCGCGCGGCAGCGAGCCGGTACCGCGCGCGTGGTCGCGGTCATCCTGCGTCCGTGCCAGTGGAAGGGTGTGCCCGTGGGAGAGGGGCAGACGCTGTCGCACTTCGTCGCCCTGCCCAAGGACGGCCTTCCGGTGACGAGCTGGCTCGACCGGGATGCGGCCTTCGACAATGCGGCGGGTGCGATCCGGGACATGCTCCGGAATCCTGCGGCGGGAGGTCGGGCTGAACGCCCTTCTGCCCCGCAAGCGGAAGGAGCCGCGGCCTTCAGTCCGCCGATGACGCCGTCCCGCACCACGGGCGGACTGCTGCAGCTCCGGACGAAGCCCACCGATCTTGATCGGGACCGCTTCATTCGTTCCGGTTTCTCAGCCACGGCCGCACTCTTCGAAGCCCGACTCGCCGAGCTGAAGTCGTCCGATCCCCGCATCGAGACGGACTTCGAGCGCATCGACAGCCGGTCGTTCGCGGCCAGCGTCTACCTCGAGGGTAAACGGGTGGGCCAGGTCGGAATTTGGCATGGCGGCGACTTCTTCCAGGACGCCCTCTGTCTCAGCTATGATGGCGCCGCGAGCACGCGGAACTCCATGAACGAATGGCTGTCCCTGACGGAGACCAAGACCGGCCTCGCATTCACTGCCGCCAACGCTCGGTCGACGAGCTCAACCAGAAACGTGATGGATCCGGAGGGGCTGCCGAATATCTCTGGGAGAGCTTCCTTGATCACGTGCGCAGCCGGATCCGATAGGATCTTGGTCGCTATCGCTCGACCACTCGACAGGCGCTTGCAAAAGCAGCCGCGATCGTGTCGCACGAGCAGGCGTCCCATCCAGCGCGACCCAGTACTTCACCGTGCGCGACAACCGCAACATTGATGCAGCCGCAGGTCCAGCCTCATGGCGAACCCGCGTCCGGTCCCCATCAACGGAACAGCCTTGGCGCATCGGCGGCGGTTGCCCTGGACCATGCGGTGTACTGAAGCTGCCCCGAGATCACTCCGGCCGCAAATCATTAGAGTATATGTGTTCTGTTACGGGTGACACTGGCGTCACCCGGGGGTGACGTGGATGTCACCCCCCCAAGCGCGCGACACGAACGCCGCTGGTCTTGAGGCCGGCCGGCTTCAACATGTGCCGCAGCGGCGATGAGGTCAGGACGCCGAAGGGAGAAGATGCTTCAGCTGCTAATCCCCCGGACAGCGGGTCGGCGACCGGCGCGTCGCACACCTCGATCGTGGCGACATAGTCGCACCATCCTGCAGGCGGCACGCCATCTCGTCGCGCCGCCCGTGCGAACTTGACCAGCAGATCACGCGCGATCGCTTCGAACAGGTCCAAGCGTATGATCATGATGGCGCCGTCAACGCTGCCCGATCGTGCTCGTCCACCCCGTTGAGACGGAGCGGCGAACACAGCGCCCTCCGTTGCAGACCCGCGATCGGCTCAGGCGCGACCGCCGCCGATCAGCGCAAGCAGATCGTTCGCCGGCATGGGGCGTCCGAAGAAGTAGCCCTGGCCTTCCGAGCAACGTGCGTCCGTCAGGAGCTGCGCCTGCTCGGCGGTTTCGATGCCTTCCGCCACCACGTCGAGGTCGAACGCTCGGCTTAGCTGGAGGACGGCCTCGATGAGTGCCGCGTCCTGGCCCCCAGCCACCGCATCCTTGGTGAAGCTCCTGTCGATCTTCAGACGACTGACCGGCAGGTCCTTGAGCAGGCTGAGAGACGCGAAGCCGGTGCCGAAGTCGTCCAGGGCCACGCCGACGCCCAGCCCCCGCACGCCCGACAGCATGGAGGCTACTGCCGCGGTGTTCTTGACCGCAATCCGCTCGGTCATCTCCAGCTCGAGCAGACTGGCAGGCAGCTTGTGGCGCGCCAGCTCGGCAGCGACGGTGTCCGGAAGCGAGCCGGTCAGGAACTGCGCCGGCGACAGGTTTGCGGCAACCCGCAGCCGCGCTCCTGCGCTCAGCCAGTGCGCCGCCTGCCCGATGGCTGTCCGCAGCACCCAGTCGCCGACACGCGCCGAGAGCGGCATGGTCTCGAGCGTGTCCAGGAACACACCCGGCGGCAGGAGTCCGCGCTCGGGATGACGCCACCGCAGCAGCGCCTCGGCTCCCACGACCTTCCGGTCCGACAGGCGCACCTGCGGCTGATAGTGTAGCTCGAACTCGTTGCGTTCGAACGCCAACGTCAGTTCCGACTGGAGCGACCTGCGCGCCTCCACCTTGTGGCGCACATGCGGCTCGAAGTATCCGACCGCACCGCCTCCTTCGGCCTTGGCACGGTAGAGGGCGAGATCGGCATGGCGCATCAGCGTCTCGATGGTCTCCCCGTGATGCGGCGCCATCGCCACGCCGATGCAGGTCTCGAGCTGCAGGTTCTGACCGTCCACGACGAACCCCTGCTGGAAGCTCAATCTCAGGCTTTCCGCCACCCGATAGGCCTGCCGGGCATCTCCGCCTCCGCCGAGCAGGATCACGAACTCGTCCCCTCCCAGGCGGGCAAGCAGGTGATCGTCCTCGATGAGGCCGCTTAGGCGCTCGCCAACGGCTGCGAGGAGGCGGTCGCCGGTCGCATGTCCGAAGACGTCGTTCACGTCCTTGAAGCCGTCGAGGTCGAACAGCAGCAGCGCGCCCGCTCCACGCTCGGAAAGCACCTGGCGCGCACGCTCGTGGAAGCGCATCCGGTTCGGCAGCCCTGTCAGGGCATCGGTGTGGGCCAGTTTGGCAAGATGCCGCCTGCTGGTATCCGAATTGTGCCGACTTCGCCGGAGCTCCAGCCGATCCACGACAATTCCGGCCAGGCTTTCCAGAAGCCTGCGCTGATGCGCGTCGAATCCTTGCGGCTCCGTGTTGATCAGGCACAGCGTGCCGAGCGCAGCGCCGCTGGAAACCCGCAGAGGCGCGCCGGCATAGAAGCGGATGTGCGGCGGGCCGTGGACCAGAGGATTGTCCGCGAAGCGCGGATCAAGCAGTGCATCCTCGACGACCAGCGGTGAGATCCGGTCCAAGGCATGCGCGCAGAACGACTGGCTTCGGGGAGTCCGCGCCGCGTCCACGCCTCGCCGCGCCGCGAAGAACTGCTCATTGCGTTCCACGAAGGAGATCATCGCGCCGGAGACGCCGAAAAGGGCGACCGCGAGTTCCACGACATGGTCGAACTCGGCATCCGGAAGCCCCATGGTCGGGCAGTAGGCCGCCACTTCTGCAAGCCGCGCCTCCTCCAGATCAGAAGCCGGTCCGCCATCCTCGCCAGGCGTGGCATCGCGGGATAGTCTCACGGCGTCTCCAGATCGTCAGGAGTTGATCAAAGGCAAAGGCTCAAACACTTACCTATGCGCTACGTTCAATTCTGTGCAATCTTCAACAGCTTGGCGCCCCACACGCTTGCTTCTAAAAACGCGAGCCTGGCAAAGCAGGAGTCTGCGGCGATCGCGTGCGCCCCTGCTCCGGCCGGAACACTCATCGAACAACATCGCTTTCGCAGCTGCTCACTGCTATGGAAGTTCTGCTCGGGCCAAAGGGGGGCTCGCTTCCTCCTTGTGGCGCGATGGACAGGCTTCAGAGTTCTCCGACGTTCGACAGGCTTCTCACCTGGTCGCTTCTTCGTCAGCCGTCCGCGCCCGCGCGGTATGCGGTCACCACGCTGCTGCTGATCGGCACGGCGCTGCTGCGCGTGCTGTTCGTCACCAGCTTGCTGCCCTACCTGCTTTTCATTCCCGTGGTGCTGCTCCTCGCCCTGCTCATGGGAAGGAAAATCGGGCTCTACGCGGCCGGCCTGTCGGCCCTTCTAGCGGGCATGACATTGGTCGATGCATCCATTCCCTGGCTGCTGACCGGCACGCAATGGATCGCCACGCTGCTCTACGGGGCGGTGATGATCGGCGTCACGCTGGTGGCGGCGGAACTGCGGGCGGCGTTCCAGCGGTCCGGGCGCCTGACGGCCGAGCTTGCGGAAGCGAACGCCAGCCTCGCGACGGCGAATGCGGATCTGGCCGAACACGAGCAGCAACTACAGCTCGTCAACCAGGAGCTCGGCCACCGGCTGAAGAACCAGCTTGCGATCGTGCAGGCGGTCGCCGGGCAGACGCTCCGCCAGTCGTCGGACATCAAAGCCGCCGGCGAGGCACTGAGCTTCCGGCTGGCGGCGCTCGCGCGGGCGACGGACATGCTGACTGCCACCGAGTGGCGCTCGGCGGACCTGCACATGCTTGCACGAGAGACCCTCGCCAACCATGCCGGCCTTGCCGATCGCGTCCGGATCCATGGTCCGGAAGTCCGCTTCAACCCGCAGGTGGCCTTGGGGCTCACGCTGGTTCTCCATGAGCTGATGACCAACGCCACCAAATACGGCGCGCTCTCGAACGACACGGGTTTGGTCCATCTCAACTGGTCGCTTGAAGTGAGGGCTGTCCCAGGCGAACAGCGATTTCACCTTGTCTGGCGGGAGGTCGGCGGCCCTCCCGTCGCGGTGCCTTCCAAACGCGGCTTCGGCTCCGTCATGATCGAGCGATCGCTCCGGTCCTACTTTCGGGGAGAGACCGCGATCAGCTACGCCCCTGACGGAGTGGTGTTCCGGATCGATGCGCCCTTCGACGCGGCCGACGCGGCCGAGGAGTAGACGCAGAAAATGAGCGGGGCTCGGCCTGCGACGTCATCCGTCCTCAACCGGCTACTTGAGACCGGATGAGGGGCCCCTCCATACCGAAGGTTCGGGCGGGCGACGATTGCCGGCGGGATCGCCGGCTTGCAGACGGGTCAGCCGACATGAACGGCAGCAGCTTGGGGACTGGGTCGCCTGCCACCGGGACCCGGCGTCGAGCCGGAGCGTTGACGAGACGGTGCCCCACGCCAGCAACATCGTCGTGTGCGACGGTCCGGACAGTCCGCACGCCTTCGACATCATCCCGCTCAAACCGCGCAACGGCATGCTCGACGCCCGCTGTCCGATCTGCCTCGGTCATGGCGAGTGGAACACGGAGATCGATCTCGTCAGCTTCCGCTGCAAGCGCGCCACCTGCGACCGTTGCCTCGGAGCAGGCTGGGTCGAGACCGGAAACGACCCGATCGGCGTCCCGGACATCGAGCTTTCACCCGAAGGCAAGCCACAGTGGGTGATCAACTACGTGCCTCGCGAGGACGTGACGCAGAAGGATGCGTCCGGCGGCAATCTCCTGGTGCCCGATGGCTCCTGACCACGGCGGCCGACCGACACCTTCTGCGGAGAAAATCCGCACCGATTTCAAGGCGTCGGCGGACCCGTATGGCGTCACCGCGGTTACCATGTGCCAGCAGTGACCGGAGTTTCAGGCGTATGTGCCACGTCCTCATCATCGAAGACGAACCGTTGATCGCCACGTATCTGCAGACGCTGCTGGAGGACGAGGGCGCCACGTCGTTCGACTTCGCCAGTTCGGAGGAAGAGGCCGTCGCAGCCGCACGGGCACACTCGCCCGCGGTCATCACATCCGACGTGATGCTGACACAAGGCACCGGTCCGCACGCCGTCAGCCGGATCCTTGAAGAACTAGGTGAGATCGGGGTGATCTTCGTCACCGGCACGCCAGACCAGTGCGAGCCGTGCGCACCACCCGGCATCGTGCTGTCCAAGCCCGTTCAGCCGGCGGATCTTGCGCAAGCCTTCCATTCCTTCACGGCGACCTAAATCCCCCGATGCTGAGCAGCGCCCAGGGGGGGCGATCGTCGGGCCTGCTCACCCGGCGCGACCTCGAGATCCTCGGGCAAGCCTTGAAGCGCGTGGACCGATTGACTGGTGCCGGACGACCTCAACGATCTGCTCGCAGTCGTCGATGTGCTGGACCAAAGGGCGGATTTTCCCTGCCGACCGGCCCAGCGACTCAACATCGTCTCCGGCCACGCTTCGTCCTTCGCCGTCGTCAGCTCATCCCTGAGAAGCTGCGGCGGCCGGTTGCCTACAAGGGCGTGGCGCAGCGCCTGCGTCGCCCTGCGTCTATGAAGGGGAGTGGACGGCTGCCCCGATCTAGTCACCTGGAACTGAAGTAAGTCGCATTGTATGCTGGCTCCGCTGATGAGGAGCTTGGCATGGCGAACGCGGGCGGCCGACCGACGATGCCTCTGGTGTTGGAGGCGGAGGAGCGGGACTATCTGGAGCGGCAGGTTCGCCGGCGGCGGGTGTCTCGCTCGATGTCGGAGCGGTGCCGTATTATCCTTCGCTGTGCGGACGGTATTCAGAGCAAGGTTGTCGCTGCTGAGTTGGGCGTGCACGAGCACACAGTCGGTAAGTGGCGACGGCGCTTCCTGAAGGACCGAGTTGAGGGACTGATGGACGAGGCTCGGCCCGGACGACCGAGAACGATCGACGATGATCAGGTTGCTGCCGTGATCGAGCGCACACTCCGCTCCACGCCAACTGACGCGACCCACTGGTCGATACGCTCGATGGCGGGTGCGACCGGCTTCTCCCACACGACGATCCGGCGCATCTGGTCGGCCTTTGGGCTGCAACCGCATCGGTCGGAGACGTTCAAGCTGTCGAGCGATCCCCTGTTCGTGGAAAAGGTCCGCGACATTGTCGGGCTCTATCTCTCCCCGCCTAACCGCGCGTTGGTGCTCAGCGTCGACGAGAAGAGCCAGATCCAGGCGCTCGATCGAGAGCAGCCGGTCCTGCCGATGATGCCAGGAGTACCCGAGCGGCGCACTCACAGTTACGTCCGTCACGGCACGACCTCGCTGTTCGCAGCGCTCGACATCGCTTCGGGGTTCGTGATCGGCAAATGCTACAAGCGTCATCGCGCCGCCGAGTTTCTGGACTTCCTTAAGCAGATCGACGCCCAGGTGCCGCCCGATCTCGATGTCCACATCATCATGGACAATTACGCGACCCACAAAACCGCGCTCGTCCGGGCCTGGCTCGCCCGCAGGCCGCACTATCATGTGCATTTCACGCCGACTTCGGCTTCGTGGATCAACCAGGTCGAGCGCTGGTTTGCCGAACTTACCCGCAAGCAACTGCGCCGCGGCGTCCATACCTCCACCAATCAGCTCGAGCAGGACATCCGTGCCTTCATCGAGCGCCACAACGAGAACCCGAAGCCCTACCGATGGACCAAGTCCGCCGACGAGATACTCGCCTCCGTAAAGCGCTTCTGCCAAGCCGCAGACCGTACGTTATGCGGCGAACTTTAGATTCAGGTGACTAGGTTCTAATGTACCCAAGTCGCAGCCGTGCGACGTTCGAGCAGCGAGCTCCGGAGATTGATAATCGCCCGACAGCGGGATTGCTCGGAGATTGCTCGGCATTCGGCTGAAACGACTACCCCCTCCGCCTCTTGCAAGACGAAGGGGGTAAGTCATTGAAACCACTGGCGCGCCCGGAACGATTCGAACGTCCGACCCTCAGATTCGTAGTCTGATGCTCTATCCAGCTGAGCTACGGGCGCCCGGTGGAGGTGGCCTAATAGGCGCGGCTTTTGGGGGACGCAAGCCCGTTGCGCAGTTTTTCTGCACGACCTAGACCCGCGTCATGCGCAGCCCCGTCCTTCCGCTCGTCGTCCTTCTCCTCGCCTCCGGTTGCGCCAAGGAACGCGGCGAATTCCCTTCGCTGCTGCCCCGCGCGATCGAGCAGCGAAGCGACGCCGAGCCGGAGCGTCCGGTGCCGGTCGCGACCGCCGATCCCGCGCTGGACGCACAGATCGCGAAGCTGACTTCCGCGGTCGATGCGGCCGACGCCGCCTTCCGCAAGGCAGCCGATCGTGCCGAGCAGCTGGCGCGTGCCGCAAGGGGCGCGGCGCAGGGCAGCGAGCGCTGGCTCGACGCGCAGACGGCGCTGGCGGAAGTGGACGTCGCCCGCAGCGAGATCCAGCAGCCGATCGCGGAGCTGGAGCGGCTGGCGATCGATCGCGCCGCCGCGGGCGAGCCCGCCTATCCTGCCCTCGACGCGGCGTTGAAGAGCGGCCGCGAGCGCGCCGATGCGCAGGTGCAGAGGGTCCGCACGATCGAGGCGCTGCTCGCCTGATCCAGACTAGTTCGCGTCGATCGTGACGCCGCGCAGCACCGGCACGATCGACGCATAGTCGTCGGTCCAGGGCGCGAGGCCCGGTTCGCGGCGGAGGGCACGCCACCCGGCATCCGAGCGCACGAGGCGGCCGAAGCTGTCGCCGCGGCCGAGTACGATCCACTCCGACGCGGTCGCCTCCTGCCCTGCCTCGTCGTCCGTCGGAAAATAGTCGAAGGCAGCCGCCTTCCAGCCGGTGCCAGCGACGGTCGCGGCAACCACCTGTTCCATTGCGAGATAGCGGTTGGAGGTGTGCAGCAGCAGCAGCCCGCCGGGCGCGAGCACGCGGGCATAGGTTTCGAACGCCTCGCGCGTCATGAGGTGCAGCGGCACCGCGTCGGAGGTGAAGGCATCGAGCACCAGCAGGTCGAGATCGCTGCTCCGCTCGTCCGCGAGCGAGAGCCGCGCGTCGCCGAGCTTGATGTCGGCGCCGGGCAGGCAGCGGTCGAGGAAGCTGAAGCGGCGCGGATCGCTGGCAATCCGCACCACCGCCGGGTCGATCTCATAGAAGCGCCAGCGCTGGCCCGGTCGCGCGTAACAGGCGAGCGTGCCGGTTCCGAGGCCGACGACGCCCACGCGCGCATGGCTTCCGAACAGCGTCGGGAGCGCACGCATCGCTTGCCCCACGCCTGAGCCGGGGACGTAATAGGTGGTCGGCTGGCGCAGCCGCGCCTCGCTGCCGAGCAACTGCACGCCGTGGAGGGTCGTGCCGTGCGCGAGATCGCGCGCCTCGGGACGTTCGGTGATGGTGTAGACGCCGAAGTAGCTCCGCGTGCGAGCGCCCGGAACCGCCGAGAGCCGCAGCGCGTCGTAGACGCCGAACAGGAACAGCGCGCCGGCGAGCACGCCAGCGAATACCGGCCGCACCCCGATCGCGAACAGCCCGAGCAGGGCGAGCGCCACGAACACGACCCCCTGGCGAGCCCCGCCCGACAAGCCGGCTTGATGGTCGAGGCCGAGCCAGACGGCGAACGCGGTCACAGCCAGCATTGCGGCAGCGATGATCCGCCGCCGGGCACGCCCTTCCCCCCAAAGCTGCGCGGTGATCGGCAACAGGAAGTGCTGGGGCACCAGCACGCCCGCTGCCAGGATCAGCAGCGGGAACTCATAGGTCCAGTCGAACAGCACGGGTGCGACCAGCCCGGCGAACACGCCGCCGAGCGCGCCGCCAACGGACATGGCGAGATAGAAGCCGGTGAGCCGCTCCGGCGCGGGCCGATTCTCGTACATGCAGCTGTGAAGGGCGACCGACACCACGAACAGCAGCAGCAGCGCGACGGCGGCGTTGGCCGCCGCGTTTCCGTGGTGGCCGGCGATCACCATGGTGCCGAACACCAGCACCGCCACTGGTGCGTAGCGGGTGAGGAAATTGGCGAGGCCACGCCGCGCAGCAAAGGCGACGGTGAAGCTCAGGAGGTAGAGGCCGAGCGGCAGCACCCAGAGCAGCGGCACCGCGACGATGTCGGTGGTGAGATAGCTCGACGTCTCGATCATCAGCCCCGAGGGCACGAACGCGAGCGCGATCCACCACCACAGGCGCCCTCGCGTCGGGGCCGGGCTGGTCAGCGGCGGGCGGTGCGCAGCGGGGCCGCTGCGGGGCAGCAGCAGCGCGCAGGCGAGCACTAGCAGGACCAGGAAGAGGTAGCCACCCGTCCAGAGCCAGCTCTGACCGGCCAGTGCCAGCTTGGGCTCGACCAGCAGCGGATAGGCGAGCAACCCGGCGAAGCTGCCCACGTTGGAGGCTGCGTAGAGCGCATAGGGGTCCCGCCCGCCGGTTGCCGTCGAGTACCAGCGCTGCATCAGCGGAGCCTGAGCCGAAACCGCGAAGAACAGCGGGCCGATCGAGGCGCCGAGCAGCCACGGCACCCACAGCCCCGGCTCCGCGCCGGCCCGCAGGCGCATCGCCGATAGGCCGATCGGAAGCCACAAGGCGGCGAGAGCCAGAACCGAGAGGTGGGTCAGCGCCTGCGTACGGGGCCGGCGATGCGCCAGCCAGTGCGCGTAGGCGTAGCCGCCAAGCAGCAGCGCCTGGTAGACCAGCATCGCCGAGTTCCAGACGGCCGGAGCGCCGCCAAGCCGCGGCAGTGCCATGCGCGCGACCATCGGCTGGACCAGGAACAGCAGGAACGATCCCGTCAGGATCGTCAGCGCGAAGAGCGCGCGCGCAGGCCCGGGGCGCGGAAACGCCGGCTGGGTCACCGCCGCCCCCTCCGCAACAGGTCCATGCCGGTCACGGCTCGTCGGGTACGCAGACGCACGCGGTTCAGATCACGCGCCGAGCAACCGGGCAGCATGCGCCGCATGATAGGTCAGCACGCCGGTGCAGCCCGCGCGCTTGAACGCCATCAGCGTTTCCAGCACCAGGGCGTCGCGGTCCCCCGCGCCAACCGCGGCAGCTGCCTCGATCATCGCGTATTCTCCCGAGACTTGATACGCGAAAACAGGCACTTCGAAGCTGCTCTTCACGCGGACGATGATGTCGAGATACGGCAGCCCCGGCTTCACCATGACGCTGTCGGCACCCTCGGAAAGATCCAGCGAAACCTCCCGCAGGGCCTCTTCGGCGTTGGCGGGGTCCATCTGGTAGGTCTTCTTGTCACCCTTCAGCAGCCCGCGCGAGCCGACCGCATCGCGGAACGGCCCGTAGAAGCCGCTGGCGTATTTGGCGGCATAGGCCATGATCTGGACGTTGTGGTGGCCATCCCCCTCGAGCGCTTCGCGGATCAGGCCGATCCGGCCGTCCATCATGTCGGAGGGCGCGATGATGTCCGCCCCGGCGCGTGCCTGCGCCAGTGCCTGGCGGACCAGCTGTTCGGCGGTCGCATCGTTCATCACATAGCCGCGATCGTCCACCAGGCCGTCATGGCCATGGGTCGTATAGGGGTCGAGCGCGACGTCGGTCAGCAGCCCGACTTCGGGCACCGCATCCTTGATGGTCGCGATCGCGCGGCACATCAGGTTGTTCGCGTTATAGGATTCCTCGCCCAGATCGGTGCGCAAATGGGCGGGCGTGTTCGGGAACAGCGCGAGGCAGGGGATGCCGAGGTCGCGCGCTTCGCGAGCCCGCTCGACCAGCCCGGCCATCGACCAGCGCGACACGCCGGGCAATGCGGCAACCGGCTCCTCGCCTTCCCCTTCCGTGATGAACAGCGGCCAGATCAGGTCGGCAGGCGTCAGCACCGTTTCGGCATGCAGCCGGCGACTCCAGTCGGCGGCGCGGGTACGACGAAGGCGAAGGGCGGGATACGAGGCGATAGACATGCCCCGCTGTGTGGGCCAAGCTCCGGCGGTGCGCAAGCGCAGGCCACGCAACCCCGCGTGCATCCGGCGGCCCCTTTGCGCGTTGAGGGTGCATGGACAAGATCCGCTCGGCCGCGCTGGTCGTCAATACGCAGTCCCGCACCGGGCAGGATCAATTCGACCAGGCATGTGCCGCCCTGTCCGGCCTGCCCTTCGAAGTGGCGCCGCATCCCGTCGAGGATCCCAAGCGGCTGCACGAGACGGTGGACCAGGCGATGGCACGAAAGCCGGACCTGCTGATCCTGGGCGGCGGCGACGGCACGATCAGCAGCCTGGTGGACCATCTGGTGGGCACGGACACGATCCTGGGCGTACTGCCGCTCGGCACCGCCAACAGCTTCGCGCGCACCCTGGGTATTCCGCTCGAGATCGAAGGCGCGGTGGAGGTGCTGCGAAACGGCACGCCGCGCCGGATCGACCTGGGAATGATCGACGGCGATTATTTCGCCAATTGCGCGGCGATCGGCATCTCGCCCCAGATCGCCAGCACCATCCCCCACAAGCTCAAGCGCTGGTTCGGTCGTGCCGGCTATCTCGCCTGGGCGACGTTGCAATTCGTCCGCTTCCGCCCGTTCGAACTGGTGATCGGCGAGGGTGCGGATGCCAAGCGGCTGTCGGCGACGGAGGTCCGCATCTCCAACGGCCGGTTTCACGGCGGCGTCGAGCTGATCGAGGAGGCGCGGCTCGACAGCGGGGAGATCATCGTCCAGGCGGTGGCCCGCAACGGGCGCCGCGGGCTGCTCCGCAACTGGGGCGCGACCGTGCTGGGACTCGACTCCCGCCGCGATGACACCGTCACCTTCCACGCCCGCGAACTGCGGATCGCGACCGATCCGCCGTTGCCGATCTCGATCGACGGCGAGGTGCTGGCGAAGACGCCGGTGACCGCCCGCATCGCCGCAGGCGTGATCCGGGTGATGGCGCCCACCTCAGCCTAGGCGGGCCTCCCAAAAGTCGCAGCGGTAGCGTGTGGCGAAGTCAGTCTCCGTGCGATCCCCGTCCGGGGAGAACACGCGCACGACCGGCTCGGCGCGGGTGAACTGCGGCCAGTCGGGCAGTGCCTCGCCCCGTGCGAACGCGCCCCATAGATCGCGCATCCGCCGCGCAAGCCGGGCCTGTGCAGGGGTGAAGCGCGCGGGATTGGCGAGTACCCAGCGGGTGCCGAACACATAGGCGATCTCGCCTGCATGATAGGCGCGCATCGGCATCGGCGCCCAGGGATGCGGGATGGTGAACGGCGCCTCGACGTCGTCGAACCGATAGCCGTAGACGGGCGCGCGGCCGGCAAGCAGCCGTCGCATGCGATCCGCCGGATGCGCAAAACGTGCGTCGGTAATCAGGGAAGCGAAGGCAAGCTGCGCCTCGCTGCGAGTCTCGGCCGGATAGCGGGCGAGCACGGCATCGGCGTCCCTGCCCCAGTCCGCGCGCACGCGCGCCTCGAAATCCGCGCGACTGAGGATGCCGAGGCCGAACACCCGCCCCTCGTCGCTGTTGGTGCCGACGATCACCGGAACCGGCCGGTAGCGCCCCTCCGCGAAGGCGCGCGCGGGCTCCTCGGGGATCACCGCGTCGCCCCAGACCGGACCCCAGCTCCCCGGGCCGAGGATGCCGCGCCGGATGGGGGCCGCGCGCGCGATGTCGGCGGCAGGCAGCGCCCGCAGCCGGTCCAGCGCATACCGGCCTGCGGCGTCGAGCCGCTCTGCGAAAACCTCGCCGTCCGCCTGGGCCTCTGCGGCTGCCACGGTGGAGAGCGGGTCCACCGCCACGCCGCTTTGCAGGATGGCGCGGTGGAACAGCCCCGCAGCTCCCGGGGAAAGCATCTGGTAGGAGGTGCCCCAGGCCCCGGCGGATTCGCCGAACAGCGTCACCTCTCCCGAGTTTCCCCCGAAGGCGGCTACGTTGTCGCGAACCCAGCGAAGGGCCGCCTGCTGATCGAGCAGTCCGAAGTTGGCAGAGCCGCCGTCCGGCTGCTCGGCAGCAAGTGCGGGATGCGCGAGAAAGCCGAAGGCGCCCATCCGGTAGTTGGGCGCGACCACCACCACCTGCTGCTCCGTCGCAAGCAGGCTGGGGTCGTAATTGTCTGCGGCGCCGAGCGAAAAGGCGCCCCCGTGAAGGAACACCATCACCGGCCAGCCCCCGATCGGGGCCATTCCCGGCGGTGTATAGACGTTCAGATACAGGCAGTCCTCGCTGCCTGCGACGGGCGCGAACCGGCCCTGGCCGACGCTCTGGACCGCGGGCGAGCCGGTTTGGGTCGCATCCCGCTCACCCTGCCACGGCTCGATGGGCTGCGGTGCACGCCAGCGAAGCGCGCCCACCGGCGGCGCCGCATAGGGAATGCCGAGGAACGCCCGGCCGTGCGCCGCCGCGACGCCCGACAGGAGGCCGGACGCGATCCGAACGGTTTCCCGTTTCGCGTCGGGCGCCTGGACGAGGTGCGACACCCGCCCGGGATAGACCAACTCGCCCTGAAGCAACGGCAGCAGACGCTTCCATTTCATCGCGCAAAGCTGGGCCATCGACGAAAGCCCCGCAAGGGGGCGAACTGCGGATATGGCAGAGCGCCCGGGCCGGAGGATGACGCATCGGCACCATCGCTCACTTGACGGACCGCTTCGCCGTGAACGATACCGCTAACAGGGACGGAGAGGACATGACAGAAACTCAGCACTCGATTCTCGGCGCGCTGCCGGCTGACTGGCGCAGCGCCACCTTGCTTGGCCGCATCGATCGCGGCGACGGCCCCTCCCCAGTTCTAATCAAGAACGGCATCGTCCACGACATGGCGCGCGTGGCTCCCACCGTGTCCGCACTGGTTGCGCAGGGCGTGAGGGACGCAACCGGCGGCGAGGCGATCGGCGACCTGGAGACGCTGGGCCTCTCGCCCGATGCCGACGCCGCGGTGCGGCTGCTGAGCCCCATCGACCTGCAGTGCGTGAAGGCCGCGGGCGTGACCTTTGCGGTTTCCGCGCTGGAGCGGGTGATCGAAGAAGGGGCGCGGGGCGATCATGAGCGCGCCGCCGAAGTTCGCACGCGCCTGGAAAGTGCGCTGGGCGGCAGCATCCGCTCGGTAGTGCCCGGTTCGGTCGAGGCTGCGGCGCTGAAGGATGCGCTGATCGCCGACGGCCTCTGGTCCCAGTATCTGGAGGTCGCGATCGGCCCGGATGCCGAGATCTTCACAAAGGCGCCGGTGCTTTCCACCGTCGGCTGGGGCGCCGAGGTCGGCGTCCGTTCCGATTCGACCTGGAACAACCCGGAGCCCGAGGTCGTGCTGCTGGCCGACGCGAACGGCCGTGCCGTCGGCGCGACGCTCGGCAACGACGTCAACCTGCGCGATTTCGAGGGCCGATCGGCCCTGCTGCTCGGCAAGGCCAAGGACAACAATGCGTCCTGCTCGCTCGGGCCGTTCATCCGGCTGTTCGACGGCGGCTTCGGCATCGACGACGTGCGCGTGGCCGAAGTGACGCTGCGGATCGAGGGCACCGACGGCTACACGCTCGACGGCTACAGCACGATGCGCGAGATCAGCCGCGACCCCGAGACGCTGCTCGCCCAGGCGATGAGCGAGCACCAGTATCCGGACGGCCTGGTGCTGTTCCTGGGGACGCTGTTCGCGCCCACACAGGACCGGGACGCGCCGGGCCGGGGCTTCACCCACAAGGTCGGCGACCAGGTGACGATCGCGAGCGCCCGGCTGGGCGCGCTGGTGAACACTGTCACCACCTCCAAGGCGGCAGCGCCGTGGAGCCAGGGCATCGGTGCCCTGATGCAGAACCTGGCGCAGCGCGGCCTGCTCGCCCGCTGAGCGCCGCCAGAACATCAGTTGAAAAGGATTTCCGTGTTGCAGCAAACGAGTACGGCCGAACGGCGGGCGATCTACCCGAGCCTGAAGAACAAGCGGGTGATCGTCACCGGGGGCGGCTCGGGGATCGGCGAAGGGCTGATTGAAGCATTCGTGGCCCAGGGTGCACGCGTCGCCTTCGTCGACATCGCCCAGGAAGCGAGCCAGCAGCTGGTCGCGCGCCTTTCTCAGGACGCGGAGCATGCCCCGCGCTTCTTCCGCTGCGACCTGACCGATATCGCGGCGCTGCGCGCCTGCTTTGCGGAAATGGAAGCCGAGCTCGGGGGCGTCGACATCCTGATCAACAATGCCGGCAATGACGATCGTCATACGGTGGAGCAGGTCACCCCGGAATATTGGGACGAGCGGCTGGCGGTGAACCTGCGCCACCAGTTCTTCGCCGCGCAGGCGGTGGCCCCGGCGATGAAGCAGAACGGCGGCGGCGTGATCCTGAACTTCGGTTCGATCAGCTGGCACCTCGCGCTGCCCGAACTGGTACTCTACCAGACCTCCAAGGCAGCGATCGAGGGGCTGACGCGCAGCCTGGCCCGTGACCTGGGTCGTGAGAACATCCGCGTGAACACCATCGTTCCCGGCAACGTCCAGACGCCCCGGCAGGAGCGCTGGTACACCCCCGAGGGCGAGGCCGAGATCATTGCGGGCCAGTGCCTGAACGGCCGCATCCAGCCCGCGGACGTGGCAGCCCTGGTGCTGTTCCTGGCGTCCGACGACGCCCGGATGTGCACGGGCCATGACTATTTCATCGATGCCGGCTGGCGCTGACGCGTCATCAAGCAGGTGGAACGGAGGGGGCCTGGATGCGAAGCGTCCGGGCCCCTTTTGCTATCGCTCGGCGCGCACCATGACGCGCGGCCGCTTGCGGGGCGAGGCGTCGGACTGGCGCCGGATCAGAGTGTAGTCGAGGACGAGGCGGCGAGCCGGTTCCTCGTTTCCTGCGCGGCGAGCGCGGATTCGCTCGGCGAGCAGATCCACTGCGGCGCGCGACATGTCGGCGATCGGCTGATGGATCGTGGTGAGCTCCGGCCAGATCGTGGTCGCAAGCGCACTGTCATCGAACCCGCAGACCGTCAGGTCACCCGGCACGTCCAGCCCGCGGCGGTGCGCCACGGCGACCGTGGCTGCGGCCATGTCGTCGTTGCTCGCGAAGATCGCCGTCGGCCTGGCCTGCAGGTCGAGCAGGATCTCGGCCGCGTCGAGGCCGGACCGGTAGGTGAAGAGCGCCGCCACCTCGAGTGCCGGATCGTGCGGGATGCCCGCTTCCGCCAGCGCGGCGCGATACCCCTCCAGCCGCAGGGCGCTGGCAGTTTGGTTCGGATTGCCGATGATGAAGCCGATGCGGGCATGGCCGAGCGACAGCAGGTGCCGCGTCATCGCATGCGCGGCGGCGCGGTCGTCGATCGAGACCGCAGTGGCATCCTCCGGCGGTTTGCCGGTCGCCACGACCACGGTCGGGATGCCCTCTTCCGCCAGATAATCCAGCACCGGGCGCGAATCGCACAGCGGAGGGGGCAGGATGATGCCGTCGATGCCAGCGACGAGCCGCTGCACGACGCGGCGCTCGTCGCCGTCGCCTTCGCATTTCTCCACCACCAGCTGGATGTCGCTGCGCCCGGCCTGGTCGAGGCTCCCCACCAGGAACTCGCTGAGATAAGCCGCGCTGGGATTGCTGTAGAGCAACGCCATCCGAAGCTGCGCGGCCCCCGCCAGGCTGCGCGCCGCCCGGTTGGGCGCATAGTTCAGGTCGGAGATCGCCTGAACCACCGTCTCCCGAGTGGTGTCCCGGACACTTCCTTCGCCGTTGATGACGCGCGATACCGTCATGGTGGAAACCCCGGCGCGCGCCGCGACGTCCGAAATCGTCGGCGCACCGCTCTGGCGAGCGCTCCGCGCCCTGGGTTTCCTGTTGCTCTCTGGCATGTTGCGGCTGATGAAGCATCTGCGGCAGCCGCCGCCAAGCCCGCAAAGGGCCTTGAACGCAAAGATTTTCAGATGGCGCACTTTAAGCCCAAATAGCGGGACAGAACGCGCCGGTGTGCCGAAGACGGCAACAGGGAGGGAGAGGCAAATGAACAGGGTCTCGACGCTGCGTGGACTGCTCGCCGGTGCGGCGATCATCTCGACTCCACTGGCGGCACAGCAGGCGAACCAGCCCGCTCCCGGGCCGCAGGCGAGCACCGCCCACCCGGATCGCTGGCCCGCCGCCAAGAGCCCCGACCTCGTCGATCCGTCCACCGAAGCGTTCGTCACCCACCTGATGGCTTCCATGTCGCTGGAGGAGAAGGTCGGCCAGATGATCCAGGCCGATACCAGCGCGATCACGCCGGAGGACCTGCGCCGCTACCCGCTGGGGAGCATCCTGGCCGGCGGCAGCTCGCCGCCTCTGGGGGCCCCCGATCGCTCGCCGGCAGCGCAGTGGGTCGCGACCAGCCAGGCGTTCAACAAGGTCGCGCTGGAGAAGCGCCCCGGCCATGTGCCGATCCCGCTGATGTTCGGCATCGACGCGGTGCACGGCAACAATAATGTCGTGGGCGCGACGATCTTTCCCCACAACAGCGCGCTGGGCGCGATGCGCGATCCTGACCTGATCCGGCGGATCGGCGCGGCGACGGCGGCCGAGACGGCAGCCGCCGGCTTCGACTGGGCGTTCGGGCCGACGCTGGCGGTGCCGCAGGACGATCGCTGGGGCCGTGCGTTCGAAGGCTATTCGGAGGATCCCGCCGTGGTCCGCTCCTACGCCGGGGCGATGATCGAGGGGTTGCAGGGGCGCGGGAAGGCGACGGGCGGCGGCAAGGGGCTGATCCAGCAGGGCCATGTCTCCGCGAGCGTGAAGCATTTCCTGGGTGACGGCGGCACCAAGGACGGCATCGATCAGGGGGACACCCGGGTCGATGAGGACACGCTGATCCGGATCCACAACGCCGGCTACCCGGCGGCGGTGAACGCCGGCACCATGACGGTGATGGCTTCGTTCAGCAGCTGGAACGGCGCCAAGATGCACGGCAACAAGTCGCTGCTGACGGACGTGCTGAAGGGCCGGATGAGCTTCGACGGCTTCGTCGTCGGCGACTGGAACGGCCATGGCCAGATCCCGGGCTGCACCAACGCCGACTGCCCGGCGACCTTCAACGCCGGGCTCGACATGGCGATGGCGCCGGACAGCTGGAAGGGCTTGTTCGAGACCACCGTCGCGGCGGCAAAGGACGGCCGCATCCCGATGGCGCGCATCGACGATGCCGTGCGCCGCATCCTGCGGGTGAAGGCGAAGCTGGGCCTGTTCGATCCTGCGCGCCCCTATGAAACGCGGGCCGACGTGTTGGGATCGGCAGAGCACCGGGCGGTTGCCCGCGAGGCCGTGGCCAAGAGCCTGGTGCTGCTGAAGAACACCGGCGTGCTGCCGATCAAGGCGAGCGCGAACATCCTGGTCGCAGGCGACGCCGCCGACGACATCGGCCGCCAGTCGGGCGGCTGGACGCTGAGCTGGCAGGGCGACGGCAACACCAATGCGGACTTCCCGAACGGCCAGTCGATCTATGCCGGCATCGCCCAGGCGGTGAAGGCCGGCGGCGGCACCGCAACGCTGAGCGCCAACGGCAGCTTCACGAAGAAGCCGGACGTCGCGATCGTGGTGTTCGGCGAGATGCCCTATGCGGAGATGCGGGGCGACGTTCGCACGCTGGAGTTCCAGCCGGGCGACAAGCAGGCGCTCGACCTGCTGAAGAAGCTGAAGGCTGCGGGCGTGCCGACCGTGTCCGTCTTTCTCTCCGGCCGTCCGATGTGGGTCAATCCGGAGATCAACCAGTCGGATGCGTTCGTCGCCGCCTGGTTCCCCGGCACCGAGGGCGCAGGCGTGGCCGACGTGCTGGTGGGCGACCGCGACGGGCGGCCGCGCCGCGACTTTGCAGGCAAGCTCGCCTTCAGCTGGCCGAAGACCGCGGGGCAGTTCACCCTCAACAAGGGTGCCCCCGGCTATGACCCGCTATTCCCGTTCGGCTATGGCCTGTCCTACGCGCGCGGCGGAACCGTCCCGCGGCTGGCGGAAGTCGCGGGCGTGGACGCAAGCCTCGGGAACACCAGCCTCTACTTCGCGCGCGGCCAGGTGCCTGCCCCGTTCAAGCTGGCAGCCGATGCAGGCGTGACCGTCGCGGCGGTCGACGGGCCGCAGACCCAGGAAGGCGCGCGCCAGTTCAGCTGGAACGGGGCTGGGGCCGTGCGGATCACCGGGCCGGAGATCGACCTGACGCGCGAGACCAACGCCGACCTGCTGCTGCAGGTGACCTATCGCGTCGCAGCACCGGCGAAGAGCCCGGTGACGCTAGGCTTCGGCGCCGTCCGCATCGACGCACGCACCCTGTTCGGCGCGGCAGGCGCCGACTGGCGGACGGTGCGGGTGCCGCTCAAATGCTTCCGCGACAAGGGGGCTAATGTGGCCAAGGTGGGCGAGGTCTTCTCCGTCACCAGCAGTGCGCCGCTGCGCTTCGCGGTCGCCGACCTCCGGCTGGTGACCGACCCCGCCGGCGCCGTCTGCCCGAACTGATCCTTGCGGAGACCCGTGATGAACCATGCTGTCCGTCTGTTCTTGGTGCCGCTTCTCCTGGCGGCACCTGCCTCTGCCCAGGTGAAGCTTCCCGGCGATCCCCATGCCGGCGATCCCGTGGGGATTGTCGCGGACCCCTGCCCCAGCCGTGCCGAGGAGACCGATCCCGAGGGGCGCGACATGCGCAAGCTGCACCAGGTAACGCGGGACTGGGCGCAGCTGTGCCGCTACCACCGCGACAATGCTGCGGTCCGCGGGCAGCCGGTCAGCGTCGTCTTCATGGGCGACAGCATCACCGACGGCTGGATCAAGGGCGATCCCGATTTCTTCAAGGAGGGCCGCATCGACCGCGGCATCGGGGGGCAGACCACGCCACAGATGCTGGTGCGCTTTCGTGAGGATGTGATCGCGCTGAAGCCCAAGGCGGTGCACATCATGGCCGGCACCAACGACATCGCCGGCAACACCGGAGCCGCGACCATGGCGATGGTCCAGGGCAACATCCAGGGCATGGCCGAACTGGCGCGGGCCAACGGCATCAAGGTGATCCTGGCCTCGATCCCCCCTGCCGCCGCGTTCCCATGGAGCCCCGACAAGCGGCCGGCGCCGCAGATCGCGGAGATGAATGCATGGCTGAAGCGCTATGCGGCAGCCGAAGGCTTCACCTATGTCGATTACCACCCGGCGCTCGCAACGGCCGAGGGCGCGATGAAGCCGGGGTTCGCTAACGACGGAGTGCACCCGACGCCAGCCGGCTATGCGGCAATGCGGCCGGTGGCGCTGGAGGCGATCCGGCGGACGCTGGGGAAGTGACTTCGCGGACCGGTGAAGCGGCCTGCTGACTCTGTATCCCCGCCCCGGCGGGGATACTTGGCCAAGCAAAACGGAGCGTGTTGCTCGGCACCCTAGGCTCCTGCCTTCGCAGGAGCACGGAAATATGCAGCCGAACGCTTTAATTTCGCTGCGTTTTGGAATCTCAAACGCCGGCCTGACGCTCGCCCTGCCCGACCATGCGCGCAATCCGCGCCGCCTGGTCGGGACAGACGAGGCCGCGGCTCGCCATCCATTCGTCGGAGAAGCAGGTGGAGGCGTAGCGCTCGCCGGGATCGCAGAGCAGCGTCACGATGGAACCCTGCTCCCCGCGCGCGGCCATCTCCTCGATCAGCTTCAGGCAGGCTATGAGGTTGGTGCCGGTGGACGGGCCGCAGCGCCGACCGAGCACGGCCGAGAGCTGGCGGGCGGCGCCGAAGCTTGCGGCGTCGGGCACGGCGATCATCCGGTCGATGACGTTCGGCACGAACGACGGCTCGACCCGTGGGCGGCCAATCCCCTCCACCAGCGTCATCGGCCCGTCCCAAGCGGTGACGCTGCGATCGGCGAAGTAGCGGTGGAAGACGGAACCCTCCGGATCGGCGACGCACAGCCGGGTCGCGTGGCCGCGGTAGCGCAGGTAGCGGCCGATGGTGGCGGAGGTGCCGCCGGTGCCAGCTCCGCACACGATCCAGGAAGGGATCGGATGCGCCTCCAGCGCCATCTGTGCGAAGATCGACTCGGCAATGTTGTTGTTGCCCCGCCAGTCGGTCGCACGCTCGGCATAGGTGAACTGGTCGAGATAGTGGCCGCCGGTCTCGGCAGCGATCCGCTCCGCCTCGGCATAGACGGTGCGCGGGTCGGCGACCTTGTGGCAGCGGCCGCCCAGATGCTCGATCGCCGCGATCTTCTCGGGCGAGGTCGAGTGCGGCAGCACGGCCACGAACGGCAGCCCGAGCAATCGGGCGAAATAGGCTTCCGATACCGCCGTCGATCCTGACGATGCCTCGACCACCGTAGTACCCGCATCGATCCAGCCGTTGCACAGCGCGTGGAGGAACAGCGAGCGGGCGAGCCGGTGCTTGAGGCTGCCGGTCGGGTGGCTCGACTCGTCCTTCAGGTACAGGCGCACGCCGCCGGCCGCCGCCGAAAGCGGCACTTCGATCAGGTGCGTGTCCGCGGAACGTCGCTGCTCCGCCGTCAGCCGGGCGATGGCGTCCGCCACCCAGCCGCGATCGCCCGGGCGCGACGCGCGCGATTGAACTTCCCCAGGGGCTGTGTCGTTACGGAGCACGGATGATCCTTTCGTGGCACCACTCTGCGCGCGCTCGTCGCGCAAGCCTGGGGGCAGGTCAATGCGGCGGCCCTGCGGCCGGTGCAGAGCCCGGCGCGTGACTTGCCTGCACCCTCCCGGTACAGCGGATCTGTGACCGCGCTTCGCCGCCACCTCCTGGCCCATCGCCGGTCGGCCGCCTGGCTGATCGCGGCGGCGCTGTTGATGCGGCTGCTGATCCCGACAGGCTACATGCTGGTGGCCTCCCCGGCCGGCCTTCCGACCTTTGCGATGTGCTCAGGCTATGGCGCGGTCCTGCCCGCGGCGGCCGCGCACGGGGCGGGCCATGGCGCCCACGACAGCCACGCGACGACGGGCAGCGGGGAGCAACACGGCCAGCAGCACGATGTCAAGGAGCAGCCCCCTTGCGCGTTCGCGGGGGTCGCGACGGCGGCGCTTGCCGCGACCGATCCGCTGCTGCTGGCGATCGCGCTGTTCTTCATCCTGGCGGCCGGCTTCCGGCTGCCCGTGCGGGTGCCCGTCGCGGCGAGCCCGTTCCTGCGTCCGCCGCTGCGGGGCCCCCCCACCACCGCCTGATCCGCTCATCACGTCAAGGGCGTCCCCAAGGGGTCGCCGGATCAGGATATTTGCATGACCTTGTTTCGAACCGCCGCATGCGCGGCGTTCGTCGTCGCGGCCTCTCCCGCGGCGGCGCAATCGAGCGACGGCGACGTCCCGCGGGAGCGCTCCGTCTCGCCCGTCGCCGACACCAGCCTGACGGTGGGATCCGTCGTCGTCACCGGCACCCGCCTCCCCCGCTCCGGGGACGAGGTGCTCACCTCCGTCGACGTGCTGGGCGGCGATCTCGCCCAGCGCCAGAGCGTGGACAATACATGGGAGCTGTTCGCGCGCCTGCCCGGCGTGACGCTCACCGACTTCAACCAGGGCAATACCTCCGGCCGCTTCTCGATCCGCGGCTTCAATGGCGAGGGGGAGATCAACGCGGTCAAGCTGCTGATCGACGGCATCCCCAGCAACGCCAACGACGGCGGCATGGTGTTCATCGACATGGTGATGCCGCTGGACATCGCCGCGGTGGAACTGGTCCGCGGCACTGCGGATCCGCGTTATGGGCTCCACAACATCGCGGGCAACGCCAACATCCTGACCCGGATCGGCGGCACCTACCTGGACGCACGGGCGCTGGCGGGGGCGTTCGGGACCTATGAAGGTCAGGTCTCCGCCGGCATCGAGCGCGGCGGCTTCAGCCAGAACTACTTCGTCGGATATCGCCAGACCGACGGCTTTCGCGAGCATGCCGACCTGCGCCGGGCGAACCTGGCGGGCAAGTGGTTCTACGATCTGGGCGACGCGCGGATTGGCGCGATCGCGCGCTATTCCACGGCGAAGGCGCAGGAGCCCGGTTACCTGACGAGCAGGGACAATGCCGAGAACCGCTCCACCTCCTACGCGATCTCCGAGACGGACGGCGGCAAGCGGCGGCTGGGGGAGTATAGCCTGCATCTCAACGCGGATGTCGCGTCGGAGCTGAGCCTCACTGCCAAGGCCTATGTCACCACCCAGTTCGACGACCGCTACGTACGCTTTTCCGCCAGCGTGCCGCAGCAGCGACGGCTGACGGCGGAGACGCAATATGGCGGGCTGCTCACGCTGCACTATCGTCCCCAGGTGGCGTTCCTGCATCGGCTCCAGATCGAAGCGGGCGGCGACGTGCAGGTGCAGGACAACGAGAGCCGCCGCTGGCTGACCGAGCGCCGGGTCGCGACGCGGCAGACCCGGGACCAGGCGTTCGACCTCACCGTCTATGGCGGCTATGTCCAGGCAGTGATCGAGCCAACCGCTTGGCTGAAGATCACGCCCGGCTGGCGGATGGATCGGGTGTCGGGCGCGCTTGAGGACGGCCTCGCCGGCGCCCGTTATCCCGTCAACGACTATGGCACCATCAGCCAGCCCAAGGTCAGCGTCGCCGTGACGCCGCTCGCCGGGCTGACCGCCTATGCCAACTATGGCCGCACCTTCCAGATCGGCGCGGGATCGGGCGCCTATAAGGTGCCGCCGCGGACGACCGATCTCGCCCCTTCGATCAACACCGGCTGGGAGGCGGGGGTGAAATATGCCCGCGGCAGCTGGCTGGAGGGGCGCGTCGCCCTGTGGCGGCAGACCGCGACCGGCGAGATCAAGCGCCGGCTGAACGATCCCAACGGCGACTTCGACAATCTGGGCGAGACGCGCCGGCAAGGGATCGACGTGCAGCTGAACCTGAACCCGGTGCCCGGGGTGAGCCTGTGGGGCGCTTATTCCTATCAGCATGCCCGCATCCGGACGCCCGATCCCGCCACCCCGGCGCAGGCCGGGAACTGGATCGACCATGTCCCGCAGAACCTGTTCTCGGGCGGGTTGGACCTCGTCCCGGCCGCACGCTGGCGCCTTTCGCTGTGGGGCAACGGCCAGTCCTCGTACGAGCTTACCGCCAACAACGATCGCGGCCGGTACGGCGCCTATGTGGTGGTGTCGGGCGAGGTCGCGTTCGAAGTGACGCCGCAGGTCGAGCTTTCGGCACAGGTGAAGAACCTGGGCAACGAGCACTATGAATATGTGTGGTGGGACGGCACCCAGCTGCTCAACGCCCCTGCGGACCCGCGCGCGCTGTACGGCGCGGTGCGGCTGCGGTTCTGAGGGAGGTGCGCGTGGCGACGTCCGCAGCCGCGACCGGCGGCCTCTACCGCGCAGTGTGGCGCTGGCATTTCTATGCCGGGCTGCTGGTGCTGCCCTTCCTCAGCTGGCTCGCGATCACCGGCGCCTTGTACCTGTACAAGCCCGAGCTGGAGCGGCTGATCTACCCCGATCTGGTGACGGTGCAGCCCATGGCTGCGCCGCTTCCGCTTGGCACCATCGTGGAGCGGGTGCGCCGTGAAACCGGCGGGGTCGTGGCGGAGGTGGATCGGCCCGCCAGCCCGGCCGAAACTTGGCGGATGCTGGTGACCACGCCCGAGGGGAGGCAGCGGACCGCGTGGGTGGATCCCTATCGCGGAACCGTGCTGGGGCTGACGCGCAAGGGCGGCGCGTTGCAGACGGTGCGCGATCTCCACAGCCTGATCCTCACCGGCCCCATCGGAAACGCGCTGATCGAAGCGGTGGGCGGCTGGGCGATCCTGCTGGTGGTGACGGGCGTGTACCTGTGGTGGCCGCGCGGCGGCAGCCCCGCCCTGCGCGTGCGCGGGACACCGGCAGGACGCCTGTTCTGGCGCGATCTCCACGCCGCGATCGGCATCGTCGCTGGCGCAGTGGTGCTGTTCCTGGCGATCACCGGCATGCCGTGGACCGGCACCTGGGGCAATGCGCTGCGCGGCACGATCGCCAGCCAGGGGCTCGGCCGCCCCGAGCCGCCACAGGCAAGCGTGATGCCGGGCCACGGCGCCCATGCGGGCCATGACGTGGCCGAGGCCCTGCCCTGGTCGCTTCAGGAGGCGCCGATGCCAGATGGCAGCCACGGCGACATCGGTATCGACCGGGCGGTGGCGCTGGCGGCCCGCCATGGCATGACGGCGCCGTGGGTGCTGAGCCTGCCCGCAGCGCCGGGTGAGCCCTATCTCTTCTCCCGGACGATCCGCCGGGCGGAGGACGGGCGCGCGCTCTATCTGGACGCAGGCAGCGGCCGCGTGCTGCAGGACGCGCGCTTTCCCGGCTTCGGCGCAGGCGCAAAGCTCGTCGAGTGGGGCATCGCCACGCACAAGGGAGAGGAATATGGCGAGCCGAACCGGCTGCTGATGCTGTTCGGATGCATCGCCGTGGTGCTGCTGTCGATCACCGGCGCGATCCTGTGGTGGAAGCGGCGCGCGCCCGGAACGCTTGCCGCCCCGCCCCGCCACCCGGACCGCCGCGCGGCCCGGGCGCTTCTCGTCATGATGACGGTAGCCGGCATCCTCTTTCCGCTGACGGGGCTCACCATGCTGGTGGCACTCGGTATCGAAGGATTCTTGCGAATGGCTCGCACGGAGCCTTTACAGTTGTGACGGGCGCTTTATTGAGAACCACACGCAATAGCGGAGTGGGGAATTACCGTGATCGTGTCCTTCGGCTGCCTTCAGGCTGTACGTCCTGTCCCGTTCGCGGCGGCATTCCCTAGCGTCCTCGGTCCGGACAGCGGCCGGTGAGCGCGGCCGCTGCCAAGCACAACGGTGGTCACCGCCAGTCGCTGGCGCTCAGCGCCCGCATCGTGGCGGCGACACTGGGCAATTATGTCGTGACCTCGCTGGCCACGGGGTTGCTCGCGCGGACCTGGCCGATCGCGCCGGCGCAGGCGACCATGGCCTCGACGCTGCTGGCGTTCGTGATCTTTCCGGTCATCGCGCTCACCGCCTTTGCCATTCGTTCTCCCTGGAAGCTCTGGGCGGGGCTAATCGCCGCCGCCGTCCTGCTGGGAGGCGGGCTCTGGCTCTCGCTGGCGTCGGGAGGCCGGCTGTGAAGGACGGGTTCCGCCAGTGCATGGCCTGGCTGCACACCTGGACCGGGCTGCTGTTCGGCTGGCTGTTGTTCGCGGTGTTCGCGACGGGAACGGCCGCCTATTTCCAGGACGAGATCACGCGCTGGATGCGGCCGGAGGTGAGTGGCCATCCATCCACCGTGCAATCCGCCCAGGGCGCGGTGCGCTGGTTGGGCGAGCATGCCGGTGATGCGCGCAGTTGGTACATCACGCTCCCGAGCGCACGCGGTGCCGAGACCACGGTGTTCTGGGTCCCCGGCGAAAAAGCGGGCGCGCCGGGCAAGCGCGGCGGGCGCGGCGGGCGCGGACGCGGCGACACGCAGGCGGTGCTCGACGGTGAGGGCAACAAGGTTGCCGCACGCGAGACGCGGGGCGGCTTCTTCCTCTACCGCTTCCACTTCGACCTTCACTACATGCCGGTGCTGTGGGCGCGCTACCTAGTGGGCATCGCCGCGATGTTCATGCTGGTCGCCATTCTTTCGGGAATCATCACCCACAAGAAGATCTTCGTCGATTTCTTCCTGCTGCGGTTCGGCAAGGGGCAGCGCAGCTGGCTCGACGCGCACAACGTCACGGCGGTGATGGCGCTGCCGTTCCACCTGATGATCACCTATACCGGGCTGGTGACGCTCGCCGTCCTGTACATGCCCTGGGGCATTGCCGCGAACTATGCGGAGCCGACCGGCTACTATCAGCAGTTGCGGGGAGAGGCCCCACCGGTCGAGCGCTCGGGAATCGCCGCGCCCATGGCACCGATCGCGCCGATGTTCGCGGAGGCGCAGCGCCGCTGGAACGGCGCCGATGTGGGCGTGGTCACCGTCGCCAACCCGGGCGACACCACCGCGACCGTGACGCTGGTCCGGGCGATGGGAAGCGGCATCGGCACGCGCGGGCCCTCCCTCACCTTTTCGGGCGAAACCGGCACGCTGGTGTCGGCGAGCCCGGACCAGGGCGGCGCGGCGGCGACCGAGAGCGTGATGGTCGGCCTTCACGCCGGCCGCTTCGCCGACATCGGCCTCCGCTGGTTCTACTTCCTCTCCGGCGTTGGCGGTACGATCATGGTCGGCAGCGGCCTGGTGCTGTGGACGGTGAAGCGTCGTGCGAAGCTGCCCGACCCTGCCCGACCGCATTTCGGCTTCCGTCTCGTGGAGCGCCTCAACATCGCGACGATCGGCGGGCTGATGGCGGGCATCGCGGCCTATTTCCTCGCGAACCGCCTGCTGCCGGTGCAGATGGATGGCCGCGCGGAGTGGGAGATCCACAGCATGTTCATCGTCTGGGGCGCGTCGCTCGTGTGGGCGATCGCCCGCCCCGCCCGCCGCGCCTGGGTAGAGGTGCTGACGGCCGGTGCGGTGCTCTATGCCGCCATTCCGGTGGTCAACGCCGTCACCACGTCGCGCAATCCGATCGCGAGCATCGCCGCCGGCGACTGGCTGTTCCCGAGCTTCGACCTGGTGATGCTCGCCATCGCAGCGGCGCTCGGGTGGAGCGCGCGCAAGGTCCACCGCAGCACGTCCAAGGCGACCGGTGTTCGCGCGCCGCGTGCAAAGGAGCTCGCACTCGCATGATCCACCTGTTGCTCCTCCTGGTCGCGGCGCTGAGCTTCAGCGCCCTGATGCACGGCCTCCCGCGCCACCAGGGCCCCCTGCTCCATCGCATGCTGCCGCGCCAAGCGAGCCGGCGCCTGCGGATCGCCGGCTGGGCCGGGATCGCGCTCGGCACCGCACTGGCGGTACTGGCTTTCGGCTGGGGCTATGGCCTGATCGTCTGGCTGGGAGCCTGCACGTTGGGCGCGACCGCCGCGGTCCTGCACCTCGCCTTTCGCATCCAGGCCCGGCGGCACGTGCGCTGACTTCATCCGTGACACGCAGGTGACCGGGCGATGACAGCGGCGTCACCCGATTGCAAAGCGCCTGTAGCCTGTCTGCCCTAAAGCTCCCCTCGGCCCGACGATGGGAGTTCGCACATGCCGCGCACCGCACTCGCCCCCGCCCTCAAGACCCTTCCCGCATGGATCGCCGAACCCGAGTCCTACACGCCCGAGGCGCCACGGCGGGCGTTCCGGACGGTGTTCGTGTCCGACGTCCATCTGGGCACGCCCGGCAGCAGCGCACGCGCGCTGGTGGAGTTCCTGCGCTCCGTCGAGTGCGAGACGCTCTACCTGGTCGGCGACATCGTCGACGGCTGGCAGATCCGCAAAGGCTGGTACTGGCCGGCCAGCCACAATGACGTGGTCCGCACCATCCTGAAGTTCGCCCGGCGCGGCACGCGCGTCGTCTACCTGCCGGGCAACCACGACGAGGCTTTCCGCGACTATGTCGGGCTGGAGTTCGGCGGTGTCGAACTGCTGGACGAGGACATCCACACCACCGCCGATGGCCGCCGCCTGCTGGTGCTGCACGGTGACCAGTTCGATGGCGTGGTGCTCTACGCGCGCTGGCTCGCCTTCCTGGGGGACCATGCCTACACGCTGCTGCTGAAGGCGAACCGGCTGTGGAACGCGGGCCGCAGGCGGATGGGCCTGCCCTATTGGTCGCTCTCCGCCTACGCCAAGAACCGGGTGAAGAACGCTGTGAGCTTCATCTCCCGCTTCGAGGAGACGGTCGCCCATGCCGCCGCCGAACGCGGCGTCGACGGGGTGGTTTGCGGGCATATTCACATCGCGGAGATCCGTCGGATTGGCGACGTGACCTATTACAACGACGGCGACTGGGTGGAGAGCTGCACCGCGCTGGTGGAGCACGCCGACGGCCGCATGGAGTTGATCGACTGGCATGCCGAGGCGGCAGTCGCTGCCGCGGCGCGCGCCGGCCTGGCGGTCCCGGCATGAGGATCGCGATCGTCACCGACGCGTGGGCCCCGCAGGTGAACGGCGTCGTCCGCACCCTTACCGCCACAATCGACGAATTGCGCCGACGCGGTCATACCGTGGAGACCGTGACCCCGGACGGGTTCGTCACCTGGGCGTGCCCCGGCTATCGCGAGATCCGCCTGGCATTCGGCCAGTCCTGGGCAGTGGCGCACCGGCTGGAGCAGTTCCGCCCGCAGGCGGTGCACATCGCGACCGAGGGGCCGCTCGGCTGGGCGGCGCGGCGCTGGTGCCTCGATCGCGGCCAGCGCTTCACCACCTCGTTCCACACCAACTTCCCCGACTATCTGGCGCTGCGGACACATCTGCCGGCGCGGTGCTTCTGGCCCGCATTCCGGCGGTTCCACCAGCCCTCCAGCGCCGTGCTGACCGCCACCCCGTCCGTGTCCGCGCGGCTCGCGGCGCAGGGGATTCGCCATACCAAGCCGTGGTCCCGCGGCGTGGACCCGGCGATCTTCCGCCCTGGCGCTCCCCGATCGGCGCTGCGCCGCACGACCGGACCCGTGATGCTGCATGTCGGGCGCGTCGCGGTGGAGAAGAACCTGGAGGCTTTCCTGGCGCTCGACCTTCCGGGAACCAAGCTGGTGGTCGGCGACGGACCGGCGCGGCCGATGCTGGCGACGCGGTATCCGGAAGCGCGCTTCCTCGGCACGCTGCACGGGGCGGCGCTTGCGGAGGCCTATCGTGCGGCCGACGTGCTGGTCTTCCCCAGCCGCACCGACACCTTCGGCCTCGTGATGATCGAGGCGCTGGCCTGCGGCACGCCGGTTGCCGCCTTCCCGGTCGAAGGGCCGATCGACATCCTGGGGCCGGACGGCAGCGGTCTGGGCGGCCGGCGGATCGGCGCAGTGGACCCGGACCTGGCACGCGCGATCCGCATCGCGCTCACCGCAGACCGCGACGCCTGCGCATCCGAAGGCAGGCGCTACGGATGGTCGGCGTGCACCGACCAGTTCCTCGCTCACCTCGCTACCGAGCGGGAGGCCCTGGCGGGCTAGGCGGCGGGCGCGTTCGGGTTCTTGCCGCCACTCTGGATCCAGCGGTCGATCTCCTGCTCCAGCACCGGCAGCGGCACCGAGCCGAGCCCCAGCACCACGTCGTGGAACCAGCGCTGGTCGAACGCGGTGCCGAGCTGCCGCTCGGCGTCGGCGCGCTTGCGGCGCAGCGTCATCTCGCCAAGCTTGTAGGCGAGCGCCTGGCCCGGCCAGCTGATGTAGCGATCGACCTCGGTCTCGATCTCGTGCTGCGACAGGGCAGTATGCTGCGCGAGGTAGCCGATCGCCTGCTCACGGCTCCAGCCCTGGTGGTGGACGCCGGTATCGATCACCAGGCGGCACGCGCGCCACATCTCGTAGGAAAGCCGGCCGAAATCCTCATAAGGCGTGCGGTAGATGCCCATGACGGTGCCGAGCCATTCGGTGTAGAGCCCCCAGCCTTCACCATAGCCGGAGAAATAGGTCTGGCGGCGAAAGGCGGGGCGGTCCGGCCCCTCCAGCGAGATCGCCGCCTGCAGGCTGTGCCCGGGGTTGCATTCGTGCAGCGTCAGCGCCGGGATCTGGTAGAGCGGGCGCGACGGCAGGTCGTAGGTGTTCATCGAACACGCCTCCAGCCCGCCGCGGCCAGCGGTGTAGAAGGGCGCGATCGCGTCCGGCACCGGCACGATGGTGAAGCGGTAGCGCGGCAAGCGGCCGATGGTGTTCTTCAGCTGGCCGTCGACCCGCTTCGCGGCATAGGCGGAAACGCCCAGCAGCTCGTCCGGCGTGCGTGCGTAGAACTGGGGATCGGTGCGCAGGAACTTCAGGAATTCGGCCATGCTGCCCTGGAAGCCGGCCGCCGCCTTGGTCTTCTCCATCTCCGCGCTGATCCGCGCGACTTCCTTCAGGCCCAACGCGTGGATTTGCTCGGCAGTGAGGCCCAATGTCGTATATTCACGGATCTGCGCCTGGTAGAAGGCCTTGCCGTCCGGCATCGCCTCTGCCGCCAGCGTGGTGCGGGTTTTGGGCAGATACTCGCTTCGGAAGAAGCGCAGCAGTTGAGCATAGGCGGGCGCCACCTGGCCGGCGATCAGCGCGCGCGCTTCTTCGCGCAGCTTTGCCTGCTCGGCCGCCGGGATGCTCGACGGCATCGTCGCGAACGGCGCATAAAAGGGGTTCTTCTCCACCTCTGCCACCGCATAGGCGGCGATCGAGAAATCGCGGCCGGCGAGCGTCACTCGCGGCACGCTGAAGCCGCGCTTCAGGCCGGCCCGCATGTTGGCGACCTGCTCGTCGAAGTAGCGTGGAATGTCCCGCATGCGCCCGAGATAGCGCCGGTACTGCTCAGCACGGGCATAGGGCTGGCGCGCTGCTAGGCCGGACCAGAAATTGCTGTCCGCGTTGAGCGGCATTTCCCAGCTGCGGAACTTCTGGTTGGCGATGTTCGCCTCCAGCGTCGTGCGGAAGACGGCAGCGTTGATCCGCTCCTCCGGCGAGAGCTCCGCGGCGGGAATCGCATCGAGTTCTCGGGCGATCCCCTGCCAGTAGGTGAGCCGGCGTTGCTGGGTGGCGGCATCGACATGCGGCAGATGATCGCCGCTCGCGCTCCAGCTGTCGTCCTCGGCGACGCGGGCGAACTCGTTCTGCCGCCATGCCCACTCCTTTTCATAGAGCGCCCGCAGTCGTGCGTCGGCAGCGCCGGCGCGCACGCTCGCCTGGGCGAGCGCCGGGGTCGGGGCGAGCGGAACGAGCGACAGCAGCACGGCAGAGGCAAGAAGGCGCATGGAGGAGCTTCCCCGGATTTCTGGAGTGGACGAACGTCAGGCGCGCGGCGGACGGGAACGCAGCCAGCCGGTGATCGCATAGCGGCGGTACGCAGCCTCCGGCGCGACGCGGGAGACGCTGTGAAGCTGGGGGACGGCGAAGACATCCAGCGTGTTGAACCCCGGAGACATGCCGCTGACCGCGCCGCGTTCCTCGTGAAAGAGCAGCAGCCCGCCCCACTCCGTCCGCCATTGGGGCGTCAGGCCGAAGACATAGGCTGCATGACGGTGCTTGCCGGGGACCTCGTCGGTATGTCCGGTCAGGAAATCTCCAGGCGCATAGGCGGTCGCCTGCCCGTCCGCGAAGTCGATTGCCTCCACGCCGGTGAGCTGGCGAAGACGGTCCCGCGCGGCCCCGCCCGACATCCAGCGGGTGAAGGCGGAAAGATCCGGATCGCCCGGGCTGCCGCCGCCATCGCCATCGGTCAGGCGAAGCGTCTCGTAGCGGTACTGGAAGCCGGACCGGGCGCCGGCCTGTACCGCCGCCTCCAGTGCCTGCGTCTGCTCGGCAGACATGGCGGCGCGGGTGGCGCGATCGAGCTCGAACAGCTTGTCGCCGCTGTTGACCAGCTGGCGCCAGTCCTCGCGCCGGCGCAACTCTGCATGGAGCAGCGCTGGCACCGGATCGGCGAGGAAGCCGTGGATGCGGATGCGCCCCCGCGCGGCAAACTCTGCCGCGAGCGCGGGCCAGTCGATCGCGGGGTTGAGCTGGAGCCCGTCGAGCACGCTCACCGATCCCGGAACCAGCCGGTGATCGCATAGCGGCCGACCGGGGCGAAGGGAGGCACGTAGCTGACGTTGTGCCGCTGCGGTACGCGGAAGAGGTTCAGGCAGTTGAAGCGGGGTTTCATGCCCGCGATCACGTCGTCGTCATCGTCGTAGAACAGCAGATAGCCGCCCCAGTCGGGGCGCCATTCCCGGGCGAGGCTGAGGACATAGGCGACCTGCCGCCCCTCCTCGCCGGTGCCGCGGTCGTCGTGCATCGCGAGGAAGTTGTTGGGCGCGAAGAGCGTCGCCTGCGCATCCGCCTTGATGAGCGACGGCATGCCGGTGATCGCCCGCACGAAGCCGAGGAATTCGGGCGTGTTGATATATTCGAGGACCAGTTCCAGCGGATGTCCCGGCGCCCACTTGCCCAGATAGGCGTCCAGCATCGGATACTGGCCGTAGATGAAGCCATAGTCCCCCTGCCCCACCCCGGTGCCGATCGATTGCCAGAGGCGCCCGTGCTCGGTCCGTGGCATGGCACGCACCGCATCCGCGCGGACCGACTTCGGCGACGATCCCGGCTCCCGATAGGCCAGACCGTACGGCGTCTGCCGCTGGATCACGTCGGCGAGCACATCGGCCGAGCGAGGGGTGAGCAGGTCGCGCACCTGCAGGCGGCCGGTTCCGGCAAACTCCCGTGCAAGCGCCGCGACATCTTGCGCGGGATTGAGGTCGAACAGCGGCAGGGGCTCATTGGGCATGCCGCCACCTTCCGTGGTCGGAGCCGAACATTCAAGCGCTTGTGCCCGTCCGCATGCGAAGTCCTGCTGGACAGGCGGGAGCAAAGCTTAAACCATGCGCCATGGACAGCAGATTTCTCCAGCGACTTGCGCGCGCTGAATCGGCATTTCGGACGGGCGATCTGAACGGCGCGCGCGCGGAACTGGAACCGGTGATCGCGCAGGAGAGCGCACCGGCGGCAGCCTTTCATCTGATGGCCCTGGTCGCGCGGCGGCAAGAGCGCCTTGCGGACGCCGGCGAACTCTTTCGGAAAGCGCTGGCGCGCGCGCCGCAGGACGGGCAGATCAACAACAATTACGCGAACTTCTGTGCGCACACGGGCGATGTAGAGGCGGCGCTTCGGCATTATTCGGTCGCGGCAGCGGGCTCGGGAAAGGCGCGCATCGACGCGCTGGTGAACCGCGCGGTGCTTCGGCAGCAACGCAAGCAGCTGGTCGAAGCGCTGGCCGATGTGGATGCGGCGCTGGCCCTGGATCCGCGGGCGGCGAACGCGCACAGTATTCGCGGCGCTGTCCTTCGCGACCAAGACCGGCTCGACGAAGCCGCGGCGGCATTCGACCAGGCGCTGTCGCTCGAGCCGGCGCGGCCGACCGCCCTGCGAGGGCGCGCGCGTGTCGCCCTGGAACGCGGGGAGGCGGATGCGGCGGCGCGGTTTCGTCACTGCGCGGCGGCGGGTGCGGCCGGGCCGGACGTGCTGCTGGGACTGGCCAATGCCCTAGAGGCGGACGGCGATCCGGGCGGGATGGCGTTGCTGGAGGATGCAGTGATCCGGGTGCCGGAGTGGGTGGAAGCGCATGAGGAGCTTGCCCGCATGCGTTCCGAAGCCGGGCTCGCCGATCGCCTGACCGAGAGCCACGAGGCGGCGCTCGCGCGGGTTCCGCAGAGCGTCGCGCTGCACCAGTCCCGCTGGCGCCTGCTGCATCGCGCGGGCCGGCACGCGGAAGGGCTGGCAGCTCTGGAGGCGGCGCGAAGCACGCTTGGGCAGCGTGCGGAATGGCTGCTGGAGGAAGCCGATCTGGCGATCGAGGCGCGCGATCTGGATCGGGCGCACCGTGTGCTTGATGCTCTGCCGGACGCCGAAGAGACGCTGATGCCGCGCGCGCGATGCGCATTGGCGCAGGGAGACGCGCAGTTCGCCGCCCGGCTGCTGGAGCGACATGTCGCGGCGGATGCCGGAAGCGTGGCAGGCTGGGCCTTCCTCGACCTCGCATGGCGGCTGCTCGACGATCCGCGGCACCAGTGGCTGAGCGGGCAGCCCGGCCTCTATGCACCCAGGCAACTCGCCATCGAGGCGGTCGAGCTGGCACAAATAGCGGACCTGTTGCGGGACCTGCATCGAAGCCGGGCGCACCCGGTGGGGCAGTCGCTGCGCGGCGGGACCCAGACACGCGGGCGCCTGCTTGCCCGGACCGAGCCGCAGCTACGCCGGCTGAAGGCGCTGTTGCTGGAGGCGATCACGAGCCACATGGCCGCCCTTCCCCCGGCAGATCCGCGCCATCCGCTGCTCCGCCAGCGGGAGGCTCCTCCCCGTTTGGCGGGATCCTGGTCGGTACGATTGCGCGGTGCGGGCTTTCACGTCAGCCACATCCATCCGCGCGGCGTGCTGAGCTCCGCCTTGTATGTGAGCGTCCCGGGGGATCTCGATCGCGCCGCACGCGAGGGGTGGCTGGAGATCGGGCGCCCGCCGGACGGGGCGAACCTTCTGCTGGGGCCGCTCGCCGAGTTCGAGCCGCAGCCGGGGCAACTGGTGCTATTCCCGAGCTATCTGTTCCACGGCACCCGGCCGTTTTCCAGCGGAGAGCGGCTGACCGTAGCCTTCGACGTGTTCTTCTAGGCCGGACAAGGAAATGGCCCGGGGTTTCCCCCGGGCCACACCTTTTCTGCTCCATTGCGCGACCGCGTCAGAAGCGGAAGCGAACCGCCGCGTAGAAGTCGCGACCCAGCACGTCATAGACGCCGGGATAGGTGTTCGCCTGCTGCTGATCGCTGCCGATCAGCTGCGGCTTCACATTGCCGATGTTGTTGACACCAAAGCTGAAGTTGTAGGTGTCGGTCAGGTCAATCGAGAAGGCCAGGTCGAGATAGTCCTTGGCCTTGAGCTTCGGCACCGCCAGCTCGGACGCGCTCACGGGATCGCCGTTGACGAGCGAATCTGCCTTGACGCTCGACAGATGGCGCCAGCGAAGGCTGGCCGTCACCGGGCCGTCGATCAGCGACAGGCGCGACGTCCACTTGTACTTCGACTGCGGGTTCCCCTGGGGGTCGCTGCAGTAGTTGACGCCGAAATAGCCCGCGCAGGTGTATGCCTGCTGGCCGGCGACAGGCGCGAACTCATACTTCTCCGTCCAGGTGCCCTGGAAGAAGGCGTTGAGCTTGCTCTCCGCCCCGAACATCCCGAAGCCGAGCGTCTGAGTGTAGTCGACCGAAAGGTCGACACCCGAGGTCTTCAGGCTCGCCGCGTTGGCGTTGACGGCCGTGACGAAGGTCGGATTCTGGATGGTGCCGTCGTCGTTGCGCGAGATCGCCTGGCAGTAGATGCTGTTGACGTCCTGGAAGACGTTATAGCAAAGGTTCAGAATGCCGCCGACGCCACCGCCCAGCGAGGTGATGACGTTGTCCACCTTAATGTTGAAATAATCGGCAGTGACGTGAAGACCGGGCAGGAAGCTCGGCGCGAGCACCACACCAGCGGTGTAGGTGTCGGTGACTTCTTCCTGAAGGTCCGGATTGCCGCCGAACAGGCCTTCGATCTGCGGGTTCGGCTGCAGCGACGCACCCGAACCGATTGCGCTGGCCGGCACGCCGGTGGCGGTGCAGATCGCGACAAGTGCCGCGTCGTTCTGTGCTCCTGCGGTCGCACACGGATCGGTGGCGCCCGGGAAGCCATTGGATTGGCCACCGAACAGCTCGGACACGTTCGGCGCGCGCACCGCACGCGAATATTGCGCACGGAAGGTGATGTCGCGGACCGGAGCCCATTGCGCACCGCCGGTGTAGGTCCACACGCCGCCGACGCCGCCAAGCGAGTAGTCCGAATAGCGGAACGCACCGTTCAGCTCGAGCTTCTCGGCAAACGGCAGGCCGCCGAGCAGCGGCACGCTGAGCTCGCCGAACACTTCCTTGACGTTGTAGCCGCCCGCGGTCGGATCGCCGCCGTTGAAGCCGACGACGTCCCCTGACGACAGCGCCTGGTCCGGGATGAACTGGCTTTCGACCGAGCGATACTCGCCGCCCAGCGCGAAGCCGACCGAACCGCCGCCCAGGCCGAAGTCGAACAGCGAGCCCGAGATCGAGGCCTGCGCGACCTGAAGCTCGGAGATGTCGGTGTTCTGCGTGGTGATCGAGATCGCCGCCACTTCCTCGGCCGATAGCAGGTTCGGGCCGAAGATGTTCAGGCGGTTTGCCAGCAGCTCGGCCGCGAATGCCGAACGCGAGATGTTGCCGTACTGGATGTTCGAGTTTCGGGTACGGGCATAGCTGTAATAGGCGTCATATTTGATGCCGCTGGTGATCGCGCCGGTGCTGCCGATCAGCACCCGAAACGCGTTGCGCTCGTCGAGCGCCTGACGCGAGGACACCGCATTGGTACGCGACGCAAGGCCCACGCCAACCACACCGGGATTGTTGTAGCGGCCTGCCCCGCCCGCCGCGATCAGCGCCGCGTCGATTGCTGCCTCCTGTGCGTCGATCGCCGCGAGCGATGCTGCGTCGGCCGCCGACAGGAACGGGTTGTCGACGGCAATGTTGAAGGTGCCGCTGATCGGGCTCGCCGCCAATTCGTTTGCGACGCGGTTGTTGACGAACGACAGCTCCATGTACGGATTGAACCAGTCGTTCACCTCGTAGTTGGCGTACGCCCCCAGCATCCAGCGCTCCTGCGGAACCTGGAGGTAGTTGTCCGGCGCATAGTTGTAATAGTCGTTGGTCGTGAACGGGCGCGACGTATTGGGGCCAGTGTAATATTGGCCAAGCGTGCTGTTCGCCGAGAGCGAGCCGGCACCGCGCGTGAAGCTGGTGCCGCCGACGCAGTTGGGGTCCTCGCTGCCGACGCACACCGTCGATGGATTCACGTAAAATCGGCCGTTCGGTACCGAGGAACTGCCTAGCGGGACCAGGCTGGTGCCGCTGTCGCCCAACGCCACGGCCGAGAAGTCGCGGGCGCCCTGGAAGATCGCCTTGCGCTGATAATATTCGCCATAAGCGGTGATGTGGCCGCGACCTTCGTCAAAGTCGGTGCCCATCGCGAGATAGGTATCCCAGCGCTGGCCGTCGCCTTCCTCGGTAATGCTGTATTGGCTGCCTGCCTCGACGCCGTTGATGTCGTTGCGCAGGCGGAAGTTCACCACGCCCGCGATCGCGTCCGAACCATAGACGGCGGAGGCGCCGCCGGTCACGACGTCGACGCCGTCGATCAGGAATGCGGGGATCGTGTTGAGATCGACGACCTGCGAGGTATCGTAGAACATGTAGCGGCGGCCGTTGACGAGCACCAGATTTCGGTTACTGCCCAAGCCGCGAAGGTTAAGCGTCGCGACGCCGCCACCTGGATTGTTCGAGAATCCGGTCGATCCCGGAATGACCTGGGGCAACGTGTTCAAGACGCTTTCTACGTTCACTGCGCCGGAAAGCTTGAATTCTTCCTGGGAAACGACTGCCAGTGGGCTGTCGGAAGTCAGATCGCGACGTGCAATACGCGATCCCGTAACAACGATCGTGCCCTGGTTTTCGTCAAGACTCTGGTTCGGCTCGCCGCTGCCGGTTGGAACGGCGCTGATGCCGACATTCTGGGAGGTTGAGGTGCTTTCCTGAGGCGCATCCTGCGCGAAAGCAGGAAAGCCGAGTGTAGCGGCGATCAATACCAAAGGTGCGGCGCCGGCGCGCAGCGCCAGGCGGCGTCCACGATTGCGATTCATGCAGTTCCCCTTCTGTTGCCCCCGAGCCAGACGGGCTCGAATCTTTCAGGATCATGCCTCTCGAACTTTTGTTCGTCCGCTTACGATGCACTGCACAAAAATAGTTGCAAGACTGCTTTCACGATGAAAGAAAATGGCGCGACACTGTCGCATAAATGCAACGTTCAGGAACAGCGCGTCGCCCTCGGCGCGCGTCGAGGGATCTAGGTCATGGTTTCCGCACATACGGCTTTGGGAATGGCGTTCGGGCTGGGACTTGTGCTCGCCTCTCCCGCTGCCTTCGCCCGCGAGGCCGACCCGGGTCGGGTCGACCCCCTGCAGGCCCTGCTCCAATGCCGCACGATTACCGACGCGGCGGCGCGACTGCGCTGCCTCGACGCCCGCACCGCAGAGGTGGAGGTGCTGCTGAACAAGGGGGGTCTGGTGGTGGCGACCCGGACCCGGATCGCGGAGGCGCAGGCGGCGCAATTCGGGCGCAGCGCTCCCGCCCCGGCGATCGCGGTGCGCGAGCAGGAACAAGCGCCCCCTCCGCCTGCCCGCATCGACACCAGCATCAAAGGCGTCAGCACGACGCCGGATGGGAAGTGGGTCATGGTGCTCGCCGATGGCGCGCGGTGGCAGCAGATCGACGGACGCATCCTGGCGCGCGATCCGAAGCCGGGAATGGCGATCGCAATCCGCCGGGCGGCAATGGGCAGCTATCTGGCGAATGTGGCGGGTCAGCCTGCCATGCGGGTACGGCGGGTGAACTGACCCTGCCGATGGCGCGGCCAGCCTCGTGTGGGCGGCTGGGCGCCGGTGCCGAATTCATGTTTTCTTCTGGGGGTTTGTGAATGTCGATCGGTGTCAGGTTTCTCGTCGCCCTGCTGCTTTGCTCTTCCGCCGCAGCGACTGCCCAGGGGGCTGCAGAGCCCAAAGTGGAGCGCGGGCGCGCGGGGGCCGAGGATCACAAGGACAAGATGAAGGAGCAGGCCGAGGCAGGCTGGGCCATTCCACCAGTCGAGGAGCAGGAAGCACGATCCAAGGGCCGGGTGACGGTCGGCGGCCGGTCGCTCGGTTATACGGCGACCGCCGGTACGCTCACCGTGCGCGACATCGAGGGCAAGCCGACAGCCAGCATGTTCTACACCGCCTACACGCTCGACGGGACCAAGCCCGGCACCAGACGCCCGATCACCTTCTTCTACAACGGCGGCCCCGGCAGCCCGACCTTCTGGCTGCACATGGGCTCCTTCGCCCCCGTTCGCCTGAAGACCACCAACCCGGAGTTCATCAAGCCGGCGCCTTATGATTTCGGGCCCAATGGCGAGACGCTGCTCGACAAGACGGACATGGTGTTTCTGGACGCGATCGGCGCGGGCTATTCCCGGCCGCTCGGCGATGCGAAGCCCGAGGCTTTCTACGGTGTCGACGAGGATGCCGACGTGTTCGCCAAGGCGATCCTGCGCTATGTGACGAAGAACGGACGCTGGAACAGCCCCAAGTTCCTGTTCGGCGAAAGCTACGGCACGTTGCGATCGGGGGCGCTCGCCTATCAACTCCAGGATCGGGGCATGGCGCTGAACGGCGTGGTGCTGCTCTCCTCGATCATGAACTACGGCTATCGCCAGCCGGGACTCGACCAGCTGTACCTGAACTATCTTCCGAGCTTTGCAGCGACCGCCTGGTACCACCGCAAGCTGCCCAACCCGCCTGCCGACGTGGCAACGGCCGTCGCCCAGGCACGCGCCTTTGCGGTCGGACCCTATGCCGCGGCGCTGGCCAAGGGGCAGACCATCTCGCCCGCGGAAGAAGACGCGATCGCCGAGCAGATGAGCCAGCTGATCGGACTCTCGCCAGCGTTCATCAAGCAGGCAAACCTCCGCGTCGACCTCGCGCGCTTCCAGAAGGAGTTGCTGCGCGACCGGCGGCAGACCATCGGCCGGTTCGACTCCCGCTACACCGGGATTGATCCGGACGCGGCCGGCGAACGGCCGGAAACCGATGCCTCATCGGACGCGATCAGCGGCGCGTTCATCGCGACCTTCCACGATTACGTGACCCATACGCTCGGCTACAAGACGGAGATGCCCTACCGGCTGAGCGCCCGAGAGGCCGCCGGCTGGACGTGGAACTGGCAGCACAAGGCCCCGGGACGCGGCTTTGGCGCGCAGAACAACCCCAACACGGCGCTGGACCTGGGCGCGGCGATGCGCGCGAACCCGTATCTGAAAGTGCTGTCGCTGAACGGGTACTACGACATGGCAACGCCGTTCTTCGGGACCGAAAACGACCTGGGGCACATGATGCTGGAGCGGTCGCAGCAGGGGAACCTCTCGTTCCGCTACTATCCCGCCGGGCACATGACCTATGTGAACCCGGAAGCGCTGCACCAGATGAAGGTCGACTTGGCGGGCTGGTACGACGAAGCGGTCGAGGCGGCGAGCAGCCCCGTGCCGCCGCAGGCGCCATCGCTTTCCGCAGGCGAGCCCGGGCAAGGGCCGAACTGAGGCTGGCAGTGGTCTCGGACACCCTTGCGCTTCCAGCAGCTGCATCGGCAGAGTGGGCGGATGACGTACAGGATGCTTTCCCACCACTGTCGTAGCGCGCTTGCAGGCGCCGCGATCGCCCTGCTCCTCTCAGCCACGGCGGGTGTGGCGCAGGACGTTCCGTCGGTCTTTGCGGGGGCCGACCCCTCGGCCATGGTGGCCGAAGGCAAGATGTGGATCTATCCCACTGGCGGGGACGGCCTCCAGGCCTGGTCCACGACGGACCGGCGGAACTGGAAGAAGGACCCGCTGCTGCGGCTGAGGGACATTCGCTGGACCGAGGCGGACGGCGCGCCGGTGCACTACCTCTGGGCGCCCGACATGGTCCTCGATCGCGGCCGCTACTATTTCTACTATTCGATCGGCCCGCAGAACCCGACGCCGAGCCGACTGGGCGTGGCCGTCTGCTCCAGCCCTGCCGGCCCCTGCACTGACAGCGGCAAGCCGCTGCTGACGGGCGGCGACGGCTTCGAGGCGATCGACCCCACCGTGTTCATCGACCCGAAATCCGGACGCCGGCTGCTCTATGCAGGGGGAAGTGCCGGTGCGAAGCTGCGGGTGTTCGAGCTAGCCCCGAACATGGTGACGATCGCACGCGAGGTGCCGGTCGAGCAGCCGCCGCACTTCACCGAGGGCGCCTTCGTGCACGAGCGGAACGGCATCTACTATCTTTCGTACAGCCACGGCCGGTGGAACCGCTCGGACTATTCCGTCCATTACGCGACGGCATCCTCGCCGATCGGGCCGTGGCAGTATCGCGGCGCGATCCTGACGGCCGATGCCAAGTACAAGGGCCCCGGGCACCACAGTTTCGTGCGGGATCCGAAAACGGGCGAGTGGCTAATCGTCTACCACCGTTGGGAAGGGCAAACCGGCGATGGCCCCTATGCCGGGGAACGCCGGGTCGCGATCCAGCCGATCCGCTATGATGCGTCGGGGCTGATCCAGCCGGTCAAGATGAGCGACTGACGCAGCGAGCGCCCTGCTCTGCCGGGCCGCTTGCACGAGGGAAGTCGCGGCGCGTCTGGAGTTTGGAGGGCGGGCGGCGTCGGGCGTTCGATGCGGCGGCTCGCGGTGGTCCGTGCGGTACGGCGCGCGCAACCTGGCGCCGTGAGGCGAAGGGCTACGCCGACGTTCGGCAGCCATCGCAGCTCGGCCCCCGCCTCCGCGGGGGTACGAAGTAGGTGAACTCTCCTACTTCGGCGTGAAGTCACGCTGGCAGGGGAGCCCCTCGAGCATCCGGCAACGAGAAGATCCTGGCCGCGGCCGAGTGCCGCCATAAAAAAGGCCCACCGGCGGGAGCCAGCGGGCCTCTTCTCAGGGCATCAGCGGGCGATCAGAGATCGTCGCCGTCGTCCTCGGCATCGGGGCCGGTCATCATTTCCTCGGCGACCTTTTCCGTACGCGCACGGATCGCGCGCTCCAGGCGGTCGCGGAGTTCGTCATTCTCCTTGAGGAAGGTCTTGGCGTTCTCGCGCCCCTGCCCGATGCGGACCGAGTCGTAGCTGAACCAGGCGCCGGCCTTTTCCACCAATCCGGCCTTCACGCCCAGGTCGAGGATCTCGCCGATCTTGGAGATACCCTCACCGTACATGATGTCGAACTCGACCTGCTTGAACGGCGGGGCGACCTTGTTCTTGACGACCTTCACCCGCGTCGAGTTGCCGATGATGTCCTCGCGGTCCTTGATCTGGCCGGTGCGGCGGATGTCCAGGCGGACCGACGCGTAGAACTTGAGCGCATTGCCGCCCGTCGTCGTCTCCGGATTGCCGTACATCACGCCGATCTTCATGCGCAGCTGGTTGATGAAGATCACCATGCAGCGCGAGCGGCTGATCGAGCCGGTCAGCTTGCGCAACGACTGCGACATCAGGCGGGCCTGGAGGCCGACGTGGCTGTCGCCCATCTCGCCCTCGATCTCCGCGCGCGGCACCAGTGCCGCCACCGAGTCCACCACCAGCACGTCGATCGCGTTCGACCGCACCAGCGTGTCGGTGATCTCCAGCGCCTGCTCGCCGGTATCCGGCTGCGAGACGATCAGTTCGTCGATGTTGACGCCCAGCTTCTTGGCATAGACGGGATCAAGCGCATGCTCGGCGTCGACGAACGCGGCGGTGCCGCCGTTCTTCTGCGCCTCTGCAATCACGTGGAGCGCGAGCGTGGTCTTGCCCGAGCTTTCCGGACCATAGACCTCGATCACACGGCCGCGCGGCAGGCCGCCGACGCCAAGCGCGATGTCGAGGCCGAGCGAACCGGTCGAGATCGCCTCGACCTGCATGGCTTCCTTCTGGCCCAGCTTCATCGCCGAACCCTTGCCGAACGCGCGGTCGATCTGCGCGAGCGCTGCGTCGAGCGCCTTCTGCCGCTCGCCCGCAGCCTTGTCGTTGGTCGCTGCCATCTTGCTGTCGATCACCTTGAGGTTTGCCGCCATTCGTGGCCTCCATCGCTAGAGCAACCGCGCGAGCCGTTCAACGCGTTGTTCGCCATGTATTCCATTTGTTCCGTGAGAACAAGAGGCGAACCACATGAGACGGACGCACCGCGTCACGCCCGTGGATGGAGCGCTCCGGACGTACAACAACTGGAAAAACAGAACGGCGCTTAGCCGAGCTCGGTAAGCGCCTTCTCCACGCCGTCCATGGTGAACGGCTTGGGCAACACCGGGCGGTCGCGGTGCGTGGGCTCCACCGCGTCGCCGGACCCGCCGGTGGCAAGCACGAACGGGATGCCGGCAGCGGCGAGCGCGTCCGCGATCGGCCAGCTCTTCTCACCGCCGCGCAGATTGACGTCGAGGATCGCGGCATCGATGCCGCCCTCCTCGATCCGGGACAGCGCATCGCTGACGCAATCGGCGGTGCCGGCGACGGACTTGCCGAGGATGTCGAGGAAATCCTCGAGCATCATCGCGATCAGGGGCTCGTCCTCGACGATGAGGATACGCTGGGGAGCTGTCATGCCCGCGCGTCTAAGCAGATGGCGGCACGAACGCCAAGCCTCATTTCGTTGCCAGAACGTCACGAGCAGCTTCGCCAAGCTGCTGAACGGAGAAGGGTTTCGGCAGAAAGGCGACGTTGCCGAGATCGATCGATCGGCGAAGCTGCTCCTCGGCATAGCCCGACATGAAGAGGATCGGCAGGTCGGGATAGATGCGCCGCACGTGCCGGGCCATGGTCGGACCGTCCATCGCCGGCATCACCACGTCGGACACGAGCAAGTCGATCTGCGGCCGGTCGGCCAGGAGCTCGAGCGCGGCTTCGCCATTCTCCGCCGTCAGCACCTTGTAGCCCTGGCGCGTCAGCGCGCGCTCGGCGACCGAGCGGACCATGTCCTCATCCTCCACCAGCAGGATCGTGCCGGTACCCCAGATGTCGCTGGGTCGCTCACGGCGCGGCTGCACCGGCGGCGGCAGGGCGGCGATGGCAGGCGCCGAGTGGACGGGAAGAAAGATCGTAAAGGACGTCCCCTGCCCGACCTGCGACTCGGCAAAGATGTAGCCACCCGACTGCTTGATGATGCCATAGACCGTCGAAAGGCCGAGGCCGGTGCCCTTGCCCACCTCCTTGGTGGTGAAGAAAGGTTCGAAGATCTTGGGCAGCACGTCCGGCGCGATGCCGGTCCCCGTATCGGTGATGCGCACGGCGGTATAGTCGCCGACCGGAAGCACCTCGTTCTCCATCGCCCGCACCTCGGCCGCGCCGATCGCCAGGGTCTCGATCACGAGGCGGCCGCGGCCGTTGGGGTTCTTGGCGACCATGGCGTCGCGGGCGTTGACCGCCAAGTTCACCACCACCTGCTCGAGCTGACCCGGGTCCGCGCGCACGGGACCGAGGTTGCGACCGTGCCGCACCACCAGCTCGACCGCCTCTCCCAGCAGGCGCTTCAACAGGTTCGACACTTCGGAGATCACGTCGGGAAGCTGCAGCACCTGCGGCCGGAGCGTCTGCTGGCGCGAGAAGGCGAGCAGTTGGCGGGTCAGGCTTGCCGCGCGATTGGAGTTGGCGCGGATCTGCTGGATGTCGTCATAGTCGCTGTCGCCGGGGGTATGGCGCATCAGCATCAGGTCACAATGACCGATAATAGCGGTCAATATGTTGTTGAAATCATGGGCGACACCGCCGGCCAGCTGGCCCACCGCCTGCATCTTGGTCGCCTGGGCGACCTGGCGCTTCAGGCGCGATTCCTCGCCGGTATCCTTGAGGGTCAGCAACACCGCAGCGTCGCCCAGGCCGCGCCCGCCCCCGATGGTGAGCGCGATCGGCTCGTCGGGGTGGCTGATCAGCCGGACCGCCATGTCCGAGGCGTGCTGCGCCCCGCCCGCAAAACGGCGGATCGCATCGGCAAGCGCGCCCTTGTCCTCCCGCACCACGAGATCGCCCGGGTAGAGCGGCGGCGCGTTGGTATTGACGCCGGTCGCGCGCGCAAAAGCGTGGTTCATGTGCAGGAAGCGCCCGTCGCGATCGACCAGCGCCATGCCGACCGGAAGCAGCGAGACCAGCGCGCGGACATGCCCCGCCGCCCCGCCGGAGATCGGCGCGGCAGCCTCGGCCGCCTCCTCGTCGAGCAGCACGACGAGCATCGGCGCCCCTTCGTCGGGGAGGAACGGCACCTGGAGCAGCCGCAACGGGTTGCCGCCTGCGCCCTCGCGTTCGAAACGGATGCGCCCCTCACCGTCCGTGGTGAGGAAACGGGCGAAGTCGCGGCCGACGATCGAGCCCTCTTCATGCCCGAGGGCGCGGGCGCGCAAGACGCGGTTGGCGGAACGGATACGACCGTCGGAGCCAAGCAGTGCGGCCATGATGCCCGCCCCGCCCAGCCGATCACCATGCGGGCCCGACAGCCACTGCTCCGCCTCGATGGAAGCGGTCGCGCGGCCGCCACCGAAAAAGCGCCACACCAGTGTCCCGTCGCCGACGCGCTCGATCGCGAGCTTCCAGTACATTGCCGTCCGCGCGGATCCACGCGGAGGCACGACCGTCGCGCCACGCGGCGCGTCCGGCGGCTGCAAGCTGCGCCGCCCCCTCTTCCTCCAGCGGCAGTCCTGGCGGGGTCGGATAGCCGCCGAACCGCTCGGCATAGCGCCCATTCGCGCATACCAGCTGCCCTGCGCGATCGGTGACGGCGAGCGCCTCCTCGCTCGCTTCGGCAAGGGCGTGCGCAAGCGCCCAGTCAGCAGGCGGTGCCTCGACCGGGGGCACACTGGAGAACCGGTACCAGGCGAACACCGCCGCCGGAACGATCAGCGCTGCCGCAAGGAAGCCGGCCGCAAGCACGGGCTCCCCGACCATCTTGAGGACGAGGAGCGCCGCGACGAGGCCGATGCCGAGCGCAACGAAGAACGGGAGACGGTCGACCTTGGCCGGGCCGTCGGTGGCGGTGGAAACGCGTGCCATCGCGGCGTGTTGGGCGCCCTTCCAGGCACCGTCAAGCGGGCTGGCCGCAGGCCGGCGCGCGCCACGGGTGACGTGGCGCGCGCCGGGGCGGGATTACCAGATGCGGACGCGCGCGTCCGGTGCCAGGTACAGCTTGCTGCCGGGTGCCGGCTTGAAGCCTTCATACCAGGGATCGAGGTTGCGCACGACCCAGGCGCGCTGCTGCGACGGCGAGTGCGGGTCGGTCAGCAGCCGCTGGCGAAGGTTCGCCTCACGGTAGCTGCGCCGCCACACCTGCGCCCAGCCAAGGTAGAAGCGCTGCTCGCCGGTGTAGCCGTCCACCACGCCGGCAGGCTTGCCGCCCAGCGCGTGCTGATAGGCGTCCCACGCGACGGTGAGGCCGGCGAGGTCGGCGATGTTCTCGCCCAGCGTCAGCGCGCCCTTCACGTGCAGGCCCGGCAGCGGCTCATAGGCGTCATACTGGCGGACGAGCGCTGCAGTGCGTTGTTCGAACCGCGTCACGTCCTCCGGCGTCCACCAGTCGGTGAGGCTGCCGTTCGCGTCATACTTGCGGCCCTGATCGTCGAAGTGATGGCTGATCTCGTGGCCGATGACGGCGCCGATGCCGCCATAGTTCACCGCCGGATCGGCATTGGGATCGAAGAACGGCGGCTGCAGGATCGCGGCCGGGAACACGATCTCGTTCATGACGGGGTTCGCATAGGCGTTCACCGTCATCGGGGTCATGTACCACTCCCACTTCTGGATCGGGCGACCCAGCTTGGAGAAGTTGTCGGCATGTGCCCAGTTGGCGGCGCGGATCGCATTGCCGAGCGCATCACCGGCGCGGATCTGGAGGTTGGAATAATCCTTCCACTTGTCCGGATAGCCGATCTTGGGCGTGAAGGCCGCGAGCTTGGCGCGCGCCTTCTGCTTCGTCTCGGGCGCCATCCATTCGAGCTGGTCGATCCGGCGGCCCATCGCCTCGGTGACGTTGCGCACCAGCGCATCGGCCGCGGCCTTGGTCTCGGGCGGGAAATACTTGGCGACGTAGACCTGGCTGACCTCGTCCCCAAGTGCGTCGCTGGTGAAGTCAACCGCGCGTTCCCAGCGCTGCTGCTGCTCCGGCGTGCCCGACAGCGTGGTGCCGTAGAAGGCGAAGCTCTCCTGGTCGAACGCCTTCGGCAGGACTCCGGCATATTGATCGAGCGAGCGCACCAGCATCTGGTCCTTGAGGACCGAGACCGGAGCTGCAGCAATCGCCTTGGCGATGCCTGCCACCGCGCTCGGCTGCGCCACGATCACCGTGTCAACAGTCGCCCCCATGCCCTTGAAATAGGTCGGAAAGTCGAATCCGGGCCCCTGCTTCTGAAGCTGCGCCAGCGTCAGCTTGTTGTAGGTCTTGTCGGCGTTGCGGCTTTCGACGCGGGTCCAGTGCGCCTTGGCGATGCTGGTCTCGTAAGCGAGAATCGCGGCGGCGCGCGCCTGCGCATTGGGCTCACCGGCCAGGGTGAACATCTTGGCGACGTGCGCGACATAGGCGTTGCGCGTCTCGACCATCTTGGCGTCGGTGGAGAGGTAATAGTCGCGGTCCGGCAGGCCCAGGCCCGACTGGCTGAGGTTCAGCGCATAGACGTCCGGGTGCTTGTCGTCCGGGCCGACATAGCCGCCGAACGGTCCCTCGATACCGTTGACCGAAGCCTCAGCCGCGAGCGCTGCATAGCCGGCCTTGCCGGACAGTGCCTTGATCTTGCCGAGCCAGGGCTGAATCGGGGCGAGACCCTTGGCGTCGATCGACGCCTGATCGAGGTAGGTCGCATAGGCGACGCCGATCTTGGAGTTCGCGTCGGTGCGCACGCCGTCCAGGATCTCGCGGGTGCGGCTGCGCGACAGGTCCTCCAACACCGTGAACATGCCGAAGTTCGACTTGTCGGCAGGGATCGGCGTGGTCTTTTCCCAGGTGCCGTTCGCGAAGCCGTAGAAGTCGTCCCCTGGTGCGATCGTGCGGTCCATGCCGGCTTCGTCGAAGCCGAAGGTGCCGATCTGCGGCTTGCCTGTGCTGGCGGCGCTGACCGGCCCGGTCGCAGCCTGGCCGACGACCTGCGTCTGCTCGGCGACGGCGGCGGGGTCGGCGGCACCGGTCGTGGCGCACGCGCCGAGCAACGCGGAGCCGGCAAGCAGAGAGGATAACAGAAGCGAACGCCGCATGATGTGTCCTTCACACTGGGTGGAATGCGGCTGTCTTAGTGGGCGGGGATCGCCCGTCAATTCAAAGACGTATCCTCGTGCCGTGCGGAGCGGCGATGGCGGCGGCGCCACTTTCGCCCGATCCACAAGCGCCACCCGAACGCGCTGCCGAAATAGCCGACCAGCGCACCCAGCAAGGAGAAGAACAGCAGGCCGACGAGCGTCGCTGGGCCCGCATCGACCAGCAACCAGTCGAGCCAGCCGACATTGACCTGCGCATGGGTGGCAAGCGGTTGCCCGGGCACCTTCGCATCGAACCGCAGCAGCCAGGCCCCGACCCAATAGGCCGCCACCCACAGCGGCGGCGTCGTGATCGGATTGGTGAAGAAGGTGGTGAGCGCCGCGGCCGGAATGTTCGCCCGCAGCGGCAGCGCCAACACGGCGGAGGCCGGGATCTGGCCCATCGGGATCAGAATGCCGGTCACCATCCCGAGCGCGACGCCGCGCGGCACCGAACGCCGGGTGAACCGCCACAGCTCCGGGGCAAGCACGCGATGGGCCACCGGGCGGAGCCAGCGGTTCTCGCCCATGCTCTCGCGCGTCGGCATGTTCGCCGCCGCCCACCGCAGGATGCGGACGCCGAGCTGCTTGTCGTGCAAGCGCGTCAGCCGCGATCGCGCAGCAGGCGCTGCTGCTCGCGCTTCCAGTCGCGTTCCTTGATGGTGTCGCGCTTGTCGTGCGCCTTCTTGCCCTTGGCGAGCGCCAGCTCCACCTTCGCGCGGCCGCGACTGTTGAAGTAGATCGACAGCGGGACCAGCGTCATGCCCTCGCGCGCGACGGCGCCGTGCATCTTGTTGATCTCACGCATGTTGAGCAGCAGCTTGCGGGGGCGCTTCGGCTCATGGTTGAAGCGGTTGCCGTGGCTGAACTCGGGGATGTTGGCGTTGATCAGCCAGACCTCCTCGTCCTTCACCTCGGCATAGCTTTCGGCGATCGAGCCCTCGCCGAAGCGCAGCGACTTCACCTCGGTGCCGGTGAGCGCGATGCCAGCCTCGTAGGTGGTCTCGATGAAATAGTCGAAGCGTGCGCGCCGGTTCTCGGCGACGGTCTTGCGCTTGTCGAAGGTGGCGGGTCTGGGTCGGGCCATGGGAGGCCGGACATAGGCGCTCGCATCGCGCGAGGGAAGGTACTCGACGGTGCGATGTGCACGCCGCTGGACGGCGCGGCCGCGCAACTGCAAGAACGGGGCATGACCGAACCGCTGCGCAGCCTCTACCCGCCGATCGAACCCTACGAGACGGGCATGCTCGACGCCGGCGACGGGCACAGCATCTATTACGAACGGTGCGGCACGCCGGGTGCGAAGCCCGCCGTGTTCCTGCACGGCGGGCCCGGCGGCGGCATTTCCGCCGATGTACGGCGCCTTTTCGATCCGGCGCGCTACGACGTGCTGCTGTTCGACCAGCGCGGCTGCGGACGCTCCACCCCCCACGCGTCGCTGGAGGCGAACACCACCTGGCATCTGGTCGCCGACATCGAACGGCTGCGCCGCCATTTCGGCGTGGAGCGCTGGCTGGTGTTCGGCGGCTCCTGGGGCTCTACCCTGTCGCTTGCCTATGCCGAGACACACCCGGAGCGGGTGAGCGAGCTGGTGCTGCGCGGCATCTTCACGCTGACCGAGCGCGAACTGCACTGGTACTACCAGTTCGGCGCGTCGGAGGTGTTCCCGGACTATTGGGAGGCGTTCCAGGCGCCGATCCCGGAAGCCGAGCGCGGGGACACGCGGGGCGCGTACCGCCGGCGGCTGGTGGGCGACGATGCGGAGGCGCAGATCGAGGCGGCCAAGGCGTGGAGCCTGTGGGAAGGGCGGACGATCACGCTGCTACCCGACCCGGACCTCAGCGCCGGGTTTGAAGACCCGCACTTCGCCCTCGCCTTTGCGCGGATCGAGAACCATTATTTCGTGCACCACGGATGGCTGGAGCCGAACCAGCTGATCCGGGACGCGCACCGGCTCCGCGGCATTCAGGGCACGATCGTGCACGGGCGCTACGACATCGTCTGCCCGCCGCGCACCGCCTGGGCGCTGCACCAGGCGTGGCCGGAGGCCTACTTCCGGCTGGTCGAGGGAGCGGGGCACGCGTGGAGCGAGCCGGGGATCCTGGACCAGCTCGTCCGCGCGACCGACCGGTACGCGGCGAAGTAAACGCTCTTCACTCTTCTTGGTACCCCGGCGAAGGCCGGGGCACAGGTGCGATGGTCTAGGTTGGGTCGCGCCCCCTTTCAGAAGCCTGCCCGACTGGGCCCCGGCCTTCGCCGGGGTACAGTATCGCTCGCGGCCGTTCAGCCGGACTTCTTCGGCGTAACCCAGACGGAGACGGGCACGACGACCTTGCCCGGCGCGGGCTTGCCCACCTCGACGCGGTCCGCAGTGACGAGCTCGCCCGTCTCCAGCGTGAAGGAAGCCCATGGCTTTGGCATGCGGCCGAAGCTCATCCGCTGGATCGGCTGGCCGGTGGTCGTGTTCATGATCGTTGCGATGATACCCATCGCCGGGCCGATAGCGGCGCCGTCCTGCCGCTGTCCAGCCGCCGTGCGATCAGTTGCCGTGCTTCCAGTAGCGGACATAGTCGACGGCCATGCGCTGCGGGAAGCTGCGGTCGTCGATGCCCTTCGCCCCGCCCCAGTCGCCGCCTACGGCAAGGTTCAGGATCAGCGGATAGGGCCTGGTGAACGGCCATGCCGCTGCCCCGCCCGACTGGTCGTTCGCAACCCGCATATAGGCGCGGCCGTCGACGCCGATGGTGATCGAGTCTGGCCTCCAGTCGAGCTGATAGTTGTGAAAGGCGGTGCAGGCCGTCGCGACCCGTTTCTGCGCGCCGCGCTGCGTGCCGAGCCGATGGTTGAAGGCGCCGCTGTGCAGGGTCGCATGGATGACGTTGGGGTCCCAGCCGACCATCTCCATGATGTCGATCTCGCCACCGGCGGGCCAGGAGGCATCCTCCGGAACCATCCAGATTGCGGGCCAGGCGCCGCGGCCGCAGGGGAGCTTGGCACGCACCTCGTAGAAGCCGTAGCCGAGCGTCTGGCGGGTCACCAGCTTGGCGGAGCTGTACGCCTGTCCTCCCCAATCGGGGAACGTCGCCTTTGAGAGCGGCTCCCGCCGCGCCTCGATCACGAGCACGCCGTCTTCGATGCGGGTGTTTTCCGGGCGGTCGGCCGCGTAATATTGCTTTTCGTTGTTGTACCAGCCGGCGGCGTTGCGGGAGGTGTCGAACCGCCAGATGCTTTGGTCCACCTTCTTGGCCGCGAATTCGTCTGCGAAACTGGCCGGGGCCGCGGGCGGTGCCATCGGGGCGTCCACGGCATAGTTGGTGGCGCCCAGCGTCGCCGCCTGCACCGCGAGCAGCATCCATTGCATCGGCATCTCCTCCGCTGTCCCGGTCTCCAGCCGCCGGGTTCGGAGATCCTAGGCGCTACCGGAGAGACTGGGAAGCGGATGCCGGCCGTTTACGCGCCCGCGCCGAGCCCGCGAAGTGCCCGCGCGCGCTGCACGTCGTGCTCGACCACCGCAGTGGTGAAACGCCGGAACAGGCGTTGTGCCTGCTGCCAGGAGCCGCCGGCGGGTGCGCTCCGTTCCCGGGTGCGCACGAGCCCGCTGCCCCAGTCGGAAGCGATGCGCTGCAGCTCCGCATCCTTCTCGTCGATTGCGTCGTCGATCACCAGCGAGGAGAAGGGCATCGCGATCCGGGGCGCGGCGAAGCGGCCACGCAGGTCCTCCCGCGCTTCGCCCGGCGCGAACAGCAGCGCGCCCGCCACTCGGGCGGCATAGTTGGTGGGCGACAGTTTCGCCCACCAGCCGACGGCGAAGCAGCTGAGGCCGCTGGCGATCAGCAGCACCGACCGGTCCGACTCGGTGACGGCGCGGTCCAGCTTGGCCGCCCAGCGTGCCCGGTCGGACCGTGTCGCGAAGCCCCCGCTCAGATGCCGCGCCCCTTCGGCCGGCCATCCCAGCTTCCGCTAGGCAGGCAGCGGGTCTTGCGGGTCCGAAAGCGTGATAACGGAGAGATCCTCTCGCCACATCGCCAGACTGGTCATAGGCAGCTCCCTTCCCTGTTTTATGCGGCGGTCGCGATCCCTCGCCGCCTTGATTATTTCCCTGACGCCGAGCTCACGCCCCGTGTGCCTCGAAGCCGCCGGAGCCCGCGCGGCGCCGTACCTCGCGTGCGACCAGGCTGCGTGCTTCCGTCGGGGCGGTGCCGTGCCCGCCCGCTTCGAAGCTTTCGAGGAGGACGCCGTCGAGCAGTTCCTGTCCGGCGCGCCAGTCGCCCAGGCCGCTGTCGGCGTTCAGGTGGCCGCGCTCTCCGGCATCGATGAACTCGCTGCCCCAGTCCGCGGCAAGGCCGCGCGCACGCTCCAGGGTGATCCATGGATCGTCCCGGGAAGCGACCACGATCGAGGGAAACGGCAGCCGCAGGCGCGGCGTCGTGGCAAAGCCCTTCACCTCGGCAGGCGCCTCCGGCCGATCGACGTCCGCAGGTGCCACCAGCAGCGCGCCGACGACGGGCCCGTCTGGCAACTGCGGCGAAAGCTCCGCCCACCAGGCGACCGCAATGCAGCCCAGGCTGTGCGCGGCCAGCACCACCGGCGCCTCCGCCCGGCGGATCGCCTGGTCCAGCTTGGTGACCCAGCTGTTGCGATGCGGGGTGTGCCACATGCCGAGATCGACGCGCACCGTATCGGGGCGGCGCCGCTCCCACAGCGTCTGCCAGTGGGAGGGACCCGATCCGTTCAGGCCCGGCACCGTCAAGATCGTCGGATGCAGTGCTTCGTTCGAAGAGGAACTCGCCATCGTGCTTCTCCTGGTTCCGAGAAGAACCCTTTGACTATCACGCCCGCCAGCGAGTTCGAAGATAATCCTACTATGTAGCTAGACAATCAAGCTGCGCCCGAACGGCCTTGCCGTGCGGCCAACGATGTGCCCGTCAGGCGGAAAGCGCCTGTCGCTGGAGGTCCGCAGCGCCGCCGGCATGGTAGCGTGCCAGGTCGAGCATGCCGGCGCGCTTGGCGACGATCGTCGGCACCAGCGCCTGCCCGGCGACATTCACCGCGGTGCGCCCCATGTCCAGGATCGGATCGATCGCGAGCAGCAGTCCCACGCCATCGAGCGGCAGCCCAAGGGTGGAGAGCGTGAGCGTCAGCATGACGGTCGCGCCCGTCATGCCGGCCGTGGCGGCAGAGCCGAGCACCGAGACGAAGACGATCAGGAGATAGTCCGCCAGGTGGAGCGGTACGCCGAAGAATTGCGCGACGAAAATTGCCGAGACGGCCGGGTAGATGGCCGCGCACCCGTCCATCTTGGTCGTCGCGGCAAGCGGGACGGCGAAGGACGTGTAGGCGCGCGGCACGCCGAGCGACCGCTCCGTCACTTCCTCGGTCAGGGGCAGCGTGCCCACCGATGAGCGCGAGACGAAGCCGAGCTGGATCGCCGGCCAGGCCGACGCGAAGAACCGCAGCGGGCTGAGCCCGTGCGCCGCCAGCAGCAGCGGGTAGACCACGAGCAGGACGAGCGCGAGGCCGAGGTAGATCGCACCGGCGAAGGACCCAAGGCTCGACAGCGTGCCCCAGCCGTAGCGGACCGCGGCATCGCCGATGAGCGCGGCGGTGCCGATCGGCGTCAGCGCGATCACCCAGCGCAGCAGCCGCCGAAAGATCTGGAGCGCCGATGCGTTGAACGCCAGGAACGGCTCGCCCGCCGCACCGATCCGGACTGCCGCCGCACCCACTGCGATCGCCGCGACGATGATCTGCAGGACGTTGAACGACAGGGTGGTCGAAAGCTTCGCGTCCGCCTGCGTGGTGGTGGCGCCGATGCCGAGGAAGTTCGCAGGGATCAGCCCCTTCAGGAAATCGACCCAGCTGCCGGTGGTCGCCGGCACCGCGGCCGCTGCCTGATCCACGCCCGCATGGAGACCCGGCTGGATCACGATGCCCAGCACGATCCCGATCGTCACCGCGATGCCCGCGGTGATCGCGAACCAGACCAGCGTCTCTACCACCAGCCGGGCGGCGTTGCGCAGCTCGCGAAGCGCGGCGATCGAGCCGACGATGGCGGTGAACACCAGCGGCGGCACCAGCGCCTTTAGGAGCTGGACGAAACTCTGCCCCACCGTGTGCAGCGTCTGCGCGAGCCAATTGGCGTCCCCGCCCGGAATCGAGCGTGCGAGCAAGCCGAGCAAAACGCCCGCCACCATGCCGAGGAGAACTTGAACGCCGAACGAAGGGAAGCGGTACGCGCTGCCGCTTGCAGAAACCTGGGTCATGAACCCGATCTGGGGTTCGCCAGGAGACATCCCAACGTAGCTTTTCTGCTGGACGGAAAAGCTGGCGCCCACTCGGGATTACGGCAGGGGCATCAGCATGCGCAGCGTACCGCCGTCGTTCCGGTCTAAGTCCTGAACGACGGCAGGTACTACGGCTCAGAGATAGGCGAGTGCCTGCAGGACGCTGGCGTAGTAATCGGCCTGCGGGGTCGGCGCTGGCAGCGGCTGGCCGAGCAGGCGGCGTACGCCCACCATCGCGCCGCTCGATAGGGCGAAGGGGGCGGTCTGCCCGGTGCGGACATCGATCCACGCGGGAATTGGCCCGGCGCCATAGCCGCGCCAGAAGCGCGCGGTCGCGTCCGCCTTGGCACCGCGACCCGCCATTGCGAGGTAGAGCGGCACGCGCACCGCGTCGAAGCCGAAGCGCGGATCACGCCCCGCAGCCGGCGACATGCTGCCGTCCGGCGTCACGTCCACCCAGTCGGTGGGCAGTGCATGCTGGCCGAAGCGCGCGCGGGCGATCAGCGCCTCCCCGCCCTTGATGACGGCATCCCACTTCTTGTCGCCGTCGGCCGCCCGGAACCGTTCGAGCGCGGGCCACACGTAATAGGAAGGATTGAGCGTCAACCGGCCCTGCTGCTCGAACCCGGTGCCGCCAGGAACCAAGAAGAGGTCGTTCCCGACCTGCCGCAGCATGGTGTCGTGCAGCGCGTTGCGGATGGCCGCGGCCCGCTCCGCCAAGAAACGCTCGCGCCAACGGTCTGCACCGATCATCAGCCCCCAGGCGATCAGCATGTCGCCGTCGGTGGCGTTGTTCGGATCGCCCACGGGCTGGGCGGCATTGGGGTCGTAGCGCCAGGAATAGAGCGGGTCGCTGCTGCGCGTCAGCGTCTTTTCCGTCCAGGCGAGGATACGGTCGAACGCGTCGCGGTCGCCTGCCGTGGCGGAAAGGACGAGCGCATAGCCCTGCCCTTCCGTGTGGCTGACGCCGTTGTTGCCGGTATCGATCACGCGGCCGTCCGGCTGCACGAAGCTGCCCTTGAAGCCGGTCCAGAGGGACGGGATCAGGGCAGGGTTGCCGCCTGTCACCGGCGAGACCTTACGCGGTGCCGCTGCGTTGCCGGCGGTGTCGTGGCCATTGTCCGCCGCGCGCCCGGAGCATGCGACAACGAAGCTGCTGCCGGCTCCGAGCAGCAGCGCGCGTCGATCAAGCACCATAGAAGAATTCCACGCTCCGTTCGCTGGAACCGAGGACGCGCGTGCGGATGCTCGCGCTGCCGCCGAGCTGGCCGAGCCAATGGTCGTAGATGCCGGCGAGCACGGCCACCGCGGTGTCGTGCCAGCGGCCGTCATCCATGCCGTGCGGCGCCGGCGGCAACTCCGAATGGAGGATCTGCAGCCCCCCTTCGGCAAAGCGCAGCACCACCCGGCCCCAACCGCTTTCGGCCCAGAAGGCGTTCATGGCAGCAAAGATCTCGTCGTTGGACTGCGCCTCGCCGAGCGGATAGGCACGCGCGATGCGGGCGCCGATGGCACGGAAGAACGCCTGCGCCTGCTCGGGCTCCGCTACCTCCCACGCCTCGTCCACCATGTGGCACGCGAGCATGACCGGCGGCTGAAGCCCGGTTTCTGACGGATCAAGCCGCCAAGGCATCAGCATCGGCTTGCTCACTTGTCGCCTCCCAACGTCTGTTTGATACCTACCGAGGTACGCACTTCGTTGTATTGGCCAAAAGTGTTAACATTGATGTCACCACCCACGCGGGTGCTGCCGGCGAGCCCGTAGTAGACCGACGCCCCTGCGGCGAGGCCGAAGCCGGTATCGCTGAGGCTGTCGTAGCTCGCGCGGACGTCGGTATTCTGGGCCTTCAGCTGGTCCAGGACCGTCTGCGCGCCCGGATCGGTCGGATACAGCGGCGCCGCGTCCTGTTCGTAGCTCTGATAGCCGGGCGCCGCGTTGGCGCTGATCTCGAAGCCGTTCGTGTTCATCGCGAAGCGCACCGGGAAGCTCACGCTGAAGAAGCTCTGCGGGCTGAAGTAGCCGCCGTGCCCATAGCTGAAGTAGTTCTGATTGTTCCCGAACGCCTGGTAATTGGCATTGATCCCGATCGTCAGCGACGAGCGCGAATTGCGATAGGCGCGGGTGTAGCCGCCCGCGTTGAACTGGATCGAGTGGTTGTCGCGAACCTCGGTGCCGTCATAATGATGCCAGGCCCCGTCGACGTAGGCGCCGGTGCCGTCGCGATCCCAGGACAGCGAAGCACCGCCCCCGGTGCGCATCACGGCGCCCCAGAAATCCCCCGTCACGGGATCGATCGTGCCGGCATAGGACACGATGCTGTCGGTCACCGGCCGCCGCTCGCCCCAGACGCGGCCGCTCGCCTCGGCGGAGAAGCGCGGCGTCAGCGCGACCCCACCCGCCACATGATGCTTGGCGAAGCCAAGGGGGGTGGTGCCCACGTCTGCCTGCACCAGATCGCCCTCATAGGTGGCGGCAACCGCGACGCCCGCGTCGTGCTGGGTCGCTGCCTGCGTGAGTTGCGACGGCTGCTGGGCGACGATGCCCTGCGCTTCGGCCGTGCCGTTGCGTCCGAAGCGGGCGAGCCCGGAGCCGGTGGGACGACCGGCGTCGAGGACGACCGCCTGCGCCTGTACGCCGACGCGCCCGCCGGCGAAGCCGGTCGACAGCTTGGCAGTGCCGCTCAGCTCCTTGAGCGAGCTGAGTCCGGTTTCACCCGAGCGGTCGCGGAAGCCGGTGGTAACGTCCGCGCGCGGTGCGCTGCTGGCGGCGAGCCGACGCATGTCGGCTTCGATCCCCTGGAGCACCGGATCACCGCCTTGCGCCGCCATCTGGGGTGCCGAGCCGGGGGAACCGGGAGCGCCGGGCATCCAGCCCTGTGGTGCCGCCGCAGCGCCGCCCGCCGGATACGGGGCGGCGTAGCCGTCCGACCGCGGCGAGGTGGCGAAGGGCGACACGGGCGCCCCGCCGACGGGCGCGAGCCCCATCGGCGCCGCAGACGCGGTCTGTACGCCGCCGGCGCCGAAGGCGAACGGATTGCTGCCGGAGGCGACGGGGGCAAAGGGATTGGTCGCAACCGCCGGCTGCGCCATCTGCGCGAACGGATTGCCGGCGAAAGGGTTGGCGCCGCCGGCGCCCGCCTGCCCCACATAGAGGGTGCGCGCCTGCTGGAGATACTTCCGCGCGGCGCCGTCGTCTCCGCGGGCCTGCTCGATTCGCGCTGCCGCCAGATAGGTGCGATAGTCGCTGGGCGCGACGCGGATCGCCTGCCGGGCCGCCTCGCGCGCGGCGCCGTGCTCGCCGGCCGACGACGCGGTCTCGGCAAAGCCGATCAGCGCGTCCCGGTTGTTCGGGTCCTTGGCCAGGATCATGCGATAGGTCTGCGCCGCCTGAGCGTTGAGCCCCCCGGTCTGGTAGAGCCGCCCCAGGGAGGCGAGCACGTCGGTGTCGCCGGGCGTCGCGGCCCATGCCTGCTGCAGGACGTCGAAGGCCGGGGCATATTGGCCCGCGAGACGCAGGCGGTCGGCGCGTGCGACGGCCACCGCGGAGCGCAGCGTCGCCACGGTTTGCATCCCCTGCGCCGTGCCGCCGGCGAGCTGGGTCGCACGCGAGAGCGCTTCCTCGGCCGCCATGTCCTGGCCGGTGGCGGCCAGGACCCGGACGATCGGATCATAGGCCTCGGCAGAGGCCACGGGCATGCCGGCGGCACGCTGCGCCAGTACGGAGGCGGTCTGGGTGTCGCCAAGCTCGAACAACGCGGTCGCGATGGTCGCGGTCTGTGCCGCCGGCAGGTTGGGCGTGTCGGCGATCTGGCGGAGCGACTGCAGCGCGGCCTGCTGCTGCCCCTGCGCACCCAACGCCCGGGCGCGCGTGACGGCGGCTTCGGCGCGCAGGCCGAGCACGAAGCCGTTCATCTCCTCGGTACGCGACCCTTCCGGGATGCGCGCCATCAGCGTTTCGGCCGCGCCAAGCTGGCCGGACTGCTGCGCGAATAGCGCCGCGGCATAGAGCGACTCCGGCGCGGCCGACTGCGCAAGCGGGCTGATGATCGTGGTCGCATCCATCGGCCGGCGCTGGTCGCGCAGGAACCGGGCATAGTCGTAGCGCAGCCAGGGGTCGTTCGGGTCGAGCGAGATGGCGCGGTCGTAGAGCTGCTGCGCCTGACCCGGACGGCCGGCGGCCACCTCCGCCTGTGCCTGCGCACGAATGGCGCTTACCCGCAATGCACCCACCTGGGCGCCCCCGCTCGCGCGGGCGGCCTGGGTGTAGAGATTGGCGGCGTCCGCATAGCGACCCTGCTGTTGGTAGATGCGGGCAAGCAGTTCCGTTGCGGTCTGCGCGGCGGGATTGTCGCTGCGCGACAGGCGCTCGGCCGTTGCCTGCGCCTCTGCGACGCGGCCCGCATCGAAGTCGGCCTGCGCCGCACGCAGATCCGCAAAGAAGCTCGCCGACTGGAGTGCCTCCGCCCAGCGGTTGCCGGTGCCGCGGCGCGAGGCGCGCTGTAGCAGGTCGCGCGCCTCCGCAAAGCGTTCGCGCCGGAGCTCGACCAGGCCGAGGCCACCCAGCGCGTCGCCATCGTTCGGCGAGCGCTTGAGCGCGCTGCGGAACAGCGTTTCCGCGCGCTCGAGGTTGCCGTCGTCGAGCGCGGTGAACCCGGCCGCGCGAGCATCGCCGCCGGGATCGCGGGAGGGCGCGGGCGCTGCCTGGCGGCGGGGCGCCGCAGGAGCCGCGGGAGCCGGAGCGGCAGGTGCGGGCCGCGCCGCGGGCTGCTGGGGCTTGGGCTGCGGACGGGCGGCAGCCGGCTTGGCCGGCGCCGGTGCGGGCGCAGGCGTCGACGCCGGACCCGCCATGCCGCGCTTTGCCGTGGCATTGTTGGGGTCGATCGCGAGGACGCGACGGTACGCCTGGACGGCCAAGTCGCGGCGGCCGCGGCCTTCCCAGTATTTCGCCTGGCGCAGCAGTGCCGGCACGGCATCCGCCTGCGCCTGTGCCGCCACGGGAGGAGCCATCGTGACGATGACGGCGCCGCTCAGCAGCCACTGCAAGGATCGGGTTCGCATTACTTTTCCACCGCTTGGAGCCGCTTGCGCTCCTGTCGCTTGAGCAGGAAATAGGCAGGCCAGGACAACAGGATCGCCGCCAGGATGCCGGAAAGCGCCAGTAGCCAGGGACGCTGGCTGGTCCAATAGGCTGCCTTCATCCAGAGCGGCAGCGCACCGACCCAGTAGCGATCGCCGACCGCGAAGCTGGCCATGTCGTCGCCCGTGAAGATCGAGAGATCGCCCTGGACCGCCGCATTGATCTTCACGTCGGCCAGGCCCGCGACCATCTGGGGCAGGTTCAGCGGATCGGTCGCCAGCAGCGCCACCACGGTGCGGTCGCTGTCGAACGGCGACTGGAAGCTCACGATGCCGCTGAAGTTGTCGCTGCTGTAGAGCGCCTCTCCCACCGTTTCCTCCGCATCGCGGCTGTCGGGGGAGACGAACTGGACCGCGCGCATGATCGGGTTCCGCTTGCGCACCTGCAGGCGGCCGTTCTCATAGTGGACGGGCGCGTCCGCGAAGAGCGAGCCGGCTGCGAGCTTCATGTCGCCGACGATGAGCACGTTCTTGCCCGTCGCGCGATCGGCCGAACCGTCGGTCACCACCGTCACCTGGGTCGCGGCGGCGCCGGTGGAATCGCCCAGGCGACCCATCACCGCCAGCAGCGCTTCCACCGTCGCAGGTGCCGGGTTGGGACCCACCATGACCACCGTCTCGCCCAGGTCCGGTCGGATGGTGAACGGATAGCCCGCGCCCGCGAAGGTCGCGAGGTCCGGCATGCGGATGGCGTGATAGGCGTGGCCAAGGTCGATCGTGCTGTCCGGCAGGATGCTGACCCGCACATTGTCCGGAAGCGTGCCTTCGCACCGCTTCTTGTCGGCAACGATCAGGTTATAGTCCAGGATCAGCTGGTTCTGGCCGAACAGGTTGTAGTCGGGCAGCACGATGTCTGCGGTGGACGTGTAGGACTCCGCCGCATCGTCACCCATCAACCGCCGCCACCAGGACGCGCCACGCAACGGCTCCGTGCCGAGATATTGGTTGTTGATCGAGATATCGAGCCGCGAGGCACGCCGGTCGAGCCAGGGCGCCCCCGGGTAGCGGTAGTGCAGGCGCAGGTCGCCACCCTGACGCGGCCAGAAGAAGAGATCGGGCGCGACGCGGAACGACGTCGTGAGCGGTCCGGGCGGCAGCCCCTGCCCCTGCAGCGCATAGGCCTGGGTGAACTCGCCGAGTTCCACCGGACGATCCGTGCGCAGCCAGCGCGGCGCGCTGTAGCGCGGCATCGACGGGATACGGACGCCCGCGAAGGACGCGCTCGTTCCACCCGCGAGCCCGCGGCTGAGCGCCAGCGCCGCCGCCGCCTGCTTCAGCTCGCGGTCGTCGCGGCCCATCACCAGCAGCAGCGTGCCGGAGGGATCGGCCGGATTGCGGACGACGGAGGCGGACGGCCCCTGGATGTTGCCGCCGAAGTTGCCCATCCGGCGCGCGTTGGTCAGGAACAGCACCGCGTTGCCGCGCGGCAGCTGGTTGTAGCGCGGCGGGAAGGAGAAGCCGCGGTAGCTCGCCAGGCTGCCGAACCAGGAGGCGAGCGCGGACGCGGCCTCCAGTTCACCGGCCGTCGGCGTGCTCAGGAACACGAACGGCAGGTTGAGCGCGCGCGGATCGGCGCGATCGACGAACGGCGCCGGCCAGCGGGAGAGATTGGGGTTGAGCGGCAGCGGCTGGACGGAAAGGTCCAGATAGGTGCGCGTGTTGCTGATGTTCGCCCAAAGCGAGCTGTGGAACGGGTCCTCGCAATCGCGGGCGTAGTGACCCAGGAACCGCAGGTTCAGGCGATTGTCCCCCGGCAGGAACAGCGCCGGATCGACCGGGAAGGTCAGCTGGGTGCCGCCTGCCGTCTCCCGCACCAGCGGAATGGTGCGAACCGTCTCGCCATTGACCAGCACCACCATCTGGCTGAGGTCGCCGAGCAGCGCGGGCGAATAGGCGAAGGTCAGCGTCATCGTCGCAGAAGTGACGACCGCATCGGAGCGCACGCCGAACGGGATGCCGATCTCACCATGGGTGCTGCCCAGACGGATCGGCTGGCGCTGCTGCAGGTCGCGCAGCGTCAGGCGGATCTGGCGACCGGTCCCATCGGCAGCCGGAGCGACCGCGGCGCCAGCGGTCTCCGGCGCCACCTGTGCGTGGGCAACGTCGGGACGCAGCATCGCCGCGCCGAAGACGGTGAGTGCCAGGGCCGCAGCGGCCTTGATCGGCGCGGGGGTGCCGGCCGCGACGTTCTTGGGCTCCCGGCGGAAGATGTTGCCGAGCGTGCCGATGCCGATCGCCATGATGTGCGCGAGCGAACGGAAGCCCGAAACGGTCGGGTGCGGCCCCGCGGGCTGCCAGGCGTCGGCGCGGCCCATCACCGACCGAACCAGCAGGCGGACCCGGTCGGGCGACAACTCGGGGAAACGGAGAAAGGCGTTCGATCCACGGCTTCGCATCGTCTCCACCGGCAGTGTCAGCATGTCGTCTCCCATCGGCAGGGCAACGTCGGTCACGGTACGTCCCGTCAGCGTCACGCCTTCGGGCAGCGTGAGCGACAGGCCGCCCAGCGACACGTCCTTGGTAGTCCCGTCGAGCACATAGCCATCGTCGAGGTACACGGTCACCGGCAGCTTCACCGGCAAGCGGATATGCTGGCGCGTCTGGCGCCGCTCGCGTGCCACCGACACGGCCGCCAGCAGGATGATCACGCTGAACATCGCCCAGGCCGTGTTGAGGAACAGCGTGTCGAGCTGCACATCGAACTCGCCGGGGAACAGAAGCCGCCGCGCAAAGCCGAAGGCGATGCCGAACAGCAGCAGGCCAATCGTGATCAGGTGCGGCTTGACCGTCGCGAAGTCGAAATAGGTCCGGTCGAGCAGACTGCCCTTGTCCGTCACGTTGAACTTGCCCTCGTGCGGGCGGAACAGCGTGTAGACCGTCGGCTTGACGAGGTGGAAGGCGAGCAGCGTCTCGTAGATCTCGCCCCAGAACGGACGGCGCTCGCCGCCCTGGATGCGTTCGCTCGACTGCATCGCCAGGAACAGGTGCGGTGCTGCATAGGCGAAGATCAGCCCGGCCGAGGCGTGGATGATGTTCGCGCCGGCAAGCAGATAGGCGAGCGGAGACGTCAGGAACACGATCCGCGGCAACGGAAACTGGAAGTGCAGCATCGCGTTGACGTAGCAAAGCCGCTGCTGCCAGTTCAGGCCGCGCCCGAGCAGCGGATTGTCGATGCGCATGATCTGCGTCATGCCGCGCGCCCAGCGGATGCGCTGGCCGATGTGCAGCACCAGGCGCTCGGTCGCCAGGCCGGCCGACAGGCGCGCGGCGATGTAGGCGGTGTTCCAGCCCATGCGCTGCAGCTTGAGCGCGGTATGCGCATCCTCGGTCACCGTCTCGCCGGCGAAGCCGTTGGTCTGCATCAGCGCCTCGCGGCGGATGATCGCGCACGAGCCGCAAAAGAAGGTCGCGTTCCAAAGATCGTTGCCGCGCTGGACAGCGCCGTAGAAGAGGTCGCCCTCCCCCGGCATGTCGCCTGCCCCCGCCAGGTTCCGCTGCACGGGATCGGGCGAATAGAAGTGGTGCGGCGTCTGCAGCAACGCCAGCTTCGGATCCTTCTGGAACCAGCCGACCGTCAGCTGGAGAAAGGCGCGGGTCGGCACATGGTCGCAGTCGAAGATCGCGATCAGCTCGCCCTCCGTCTTGCGGAGCGCGGCGTTCATGTTGCCCGCCTTGGCGTGGAGATTGTCCGTGCGGGTCAGATAGCCGCAGCCGACCTGGCGGGCCATCGCCCGGAACTCCGGGCGACGCCCGTCATCCAGGATGAACACGCGAAAGCGTTCCCGCGGATAGTCCATGTCCATCGCCGCGTACGCGGTGTTGCGGACGATCTCGAGGCTCTCGTTGTAGGTCGGGATGTAGAGATCGACCATCGGCCAGGTGTCGGGCGTCCCCTCGATCTCGATCACCGGGCGGTCAAGCGGCCAGCTGGTCTGCAGGAAGCCGAGCACCAGGATCACCCAGGCATAGAGCTCGGCCAGGTAGAGGCCGGTGCCCAGCAGCATTTCGGGGATGGAGTCGAACTCCAGCGTCGTCGTCGTCCGCCAGATCAGGTAGCGCGTCGACATCAGCAACGAGAGCGCGGCGATCGCAAGGGTGCCACGACGGGACTTGTTCCGCCCGATCAGCAGCGCGCCGATGATGGTGGTGCCCGCGAAGATCCATTGGGTGCGGAAATCGAGCGGAATCAGAAGCACCGCGACGACCGCCATCAGGACGGGTATCGCGATCAGCACGCGCGCCACGCGCGACATCGGCGAGGCGGGCTCCGTCATCGCCGCCCCTTGGCTCATGCGGCGGCGTCCTGCAAGCGTCCGGCCGGCGTGAGGCCGCAGCGTGCGATCACCGTCTCCGTCAGCCGTTCGACATCCGTCAGGGCCGCGCTGGCCGGGGCGAAGGTGGCGAGCGGCTTCATGGCGGCCAGCGCCTCCATCACCGCCTCATCGCGGCGCACCGTGCCGAGCAGCTGGTCCCCCAGCAGCGTGCGCACCAGCTTGTGGATGTCGTTCGACAGGCGGCGGCGGTCGTCCATCTGGTTGAGGACGAAGGCCGTGCGCGTGAGCGACAGAACCGAGGTCAGGGCATCGACCTTCGTCAGCGAAGCGAGCGCCAGCGGTGAAGGCGCCAGCGTGCAGATCTCCAGCGCGGCATGCGGCAGCAGACGGTCGCGCAGCTGCGCGCCCGTCGTACCGAGGTCCACGAGGCAGACCTTCCCCTTCGCGCAGCGGGCGAGCAGCTGGTCCGCCACTTGCTCCACGTTCTGCTCGGGATAGGCCTGGAACAGCTCAACGCCGGCAATCGCGTCGGGCGTCGCCTCGGCATCCAGCATCTCCAGCGTCTGGGCGGGCGACAGGCCGAAATAAAGCTTGAGCGCCTCCTGGGTGGTGCAGTCCACCGCAGAAACGTCATGCCCCCGCCCCGCAAGCGCGATCGCCAGCCGGGCGGTCAGGAAGGTGGTGCCCACGCCGCCCTTGGGCGAGCGCATCAGGATCATGGTCATGCGCGGCCTTTCCCGAGATCATGGAGGAAGTTGCGGAGATCCGGCTCACGGGCCGGCTCGGGAACCATGGGGGCAGGTGCGGCGGCGCGCCCATACCGGCCGAACAGGCCGGCGGTCGGGCGGGCTTCCGCCTCTGCGGAGGGAGACCGGGGCGCGGCAGGTGCCGCCTCCTGAGCGGGCGGCAGCGTGCCATCCGCAGCAGCAGAGCCCGACGCCGCCACGGATTGCTCGCGGTTTCCCACGATCCGCGGATCGCGAAGCAGCGTCTGAAACAGCGGCCACAGCTCGATCTCCTCGGCGACCGCCGTGAAGTCCTGATATTCGAGATAATGCCGATCGAGACGATCGAGCAGCGTTTTCGCGTCCTGCCGCATGGCTGTCCCCTTGTTCAGCTCGACACCTACGGCAAGATAGTTAACGAAGCATATTGCATAGCGGCGGCGCCCCCGTTTCGCCACTGGCAGATCGATTTCTTCACCGTAGAGGCTCCGTGTGGACTTGGGCCAGAAGGAACCCGGGTGCTGTCGACCCATTTTAGAACGGTGTTCTCAGTTTTTAACTATTCCGGTTTAACGACGCAGCCACCTGGTGAGGTGTGCGTGTGAGACGAGCGAAGATTAGTGCAGACGAAGGCGCCCGGCTGGCTGCGGTTGCAGAATATGGCCTGAGCGATCCAAAGGCGGATCCGCGCCTTCAGGAGATCGCAGGCGCAGCAGCGCGCCGCTTCGAGGCTCCCGTCGCACTTGTCACGCTGGTGCGGGAAGCGGACCAGTTGTTCGTGGCCCGCCTGGGCCTGGAGCAGGGCGGCACTCCGCGCGACGTTTCCTTCTGCTCGCACGCACTGGAAAGCGACGACCTGCTGGTGGTGCTCGATGCAAAGCTCGACCCGCGCTTCACCGACAACCCGCTCGTGGTCGGCCCACCCTATGTCCGCTTCTATGCAGGCGCCCCCCTTCGCGCCCCGTCGGGCCACATCGTCGGCACCTTGTGCGTGATCGACCAGCGTCCGCGCGGCGGCTTTTCGGCACGGGATCGCCAGGCGCTGCGGGCGTTGGGACTTCGAGCCGCCGAGAGGATGGAGGAACTGCGGCTGGCGCATGCGCGCGCCGCTGGTCCGGCCCGTTTTCGTCCTGCCGCCGCCGCTTCTTCGGAGGCCGTCGCCTGTACCGATGCACGCGGCCGGGTAACCTTCTGGAACGAGGCGGCAGCGCGCTTGTTCGGTGTCGCCGCGTCCGAAGCGACAGGATCCCAGCTGGTCGATTTCCTCCCCTCCCTCCGCGACGGGGCGGGATTGGCATCGCTGCTCGACACGCCCACGGACCTGGATGCCCGGCGGTCTAACGGGGCGTTGTTCCCGGTCGAGGTGCTGGTGCACGCAAGCTCCTCCAGCGGAAGCGCCGCCGGATACGACGTCGTGGTGCGGGACATCGGGTCGCGCCGGCGCAGCGACGACCTCGCCGTGCATGCTTCGAACCAGGACCCCATTACGGGCCTGCCGACCCGAACCGTGCTGGTGGAGCGGATCACCGAATTCCTCGAGCGAGGCGAGCAGATCCATCTGCTACGCGTCGGCGTGGCAGGGCTCCGTCAGCTGGAGCCCACGGCATCGCCGGGAAGCCGCGACATCGCCCTGCAGAAGGTTGCGCGCCGCCTCCTCGACAGCGTGTCACCAGGGGACACGGTCACGCGGCTGGACGAAGAGGAGTTTGCGGTCCTGCGCCCGATGCAGCCGGGCGAGCCGCGTTCCGCCGCGCTGGTCGTCGCGGACCGCATCCTGGGATCGTTGATCGCGCCGTTCGAGATCGGCAAGCAGGGCCTCCGCCTCCGCGCCCAGGTGGGTATCGCCTGCTATCCCAAGCATGCCGACAACGCCGAATGTCTGATGGCAGCCGCCGGCGCCGCGCTCCAGGACGCCCGCCGGGACGGAAAACGGACGCGGCGCGTCTATGGAGAGGCCCTCAAGCACGAGCCCCTGGACGAAGGCGATGCCGGAGAGGCACTGGCCCAGGCACTGGCCCGGGGGGAGTTCGAGCTGTTCTACCAGCCCCAGGTGGATCTCGCGGACGGAAGCCTCATCGGTGCCGAGGCCCTGATCCGCTGGAACCACCCGGAGCGCGGATTGCTGGTGCCGGGCGAGTTCCTGGACCAGATCGAGCACGGGCCGCTGGCGGCGGATGTCGGCACCTGGGTGCTGGAGACCGCCTGCTCCCAGGCCGTCGGGTGGCGGCGGCGCGAGCCGCGGTTTCGGATGAGCGTCAACCTGTTCGAGGCTCAATTCCGCGGTCGCGATCTGGCAGGCGAGGTCCGCGCGATCCTCAACCGGACCGGACTGGCCCCGACCGCGCTGGAACTGGAGGTGACCGAAAAGGTCATGCTTCGCCACGACGCAGCCACGCTCGAGGCGCTGATGGCGTTGCACGCGCAGGGGGTCCGCGTCGCGTTCGATGATTTCGGCACCGGCTATGCGGCACTGAGCATGCTCAAGGCCTGCCCATTGAACCGGCTGAAGGTGGATCGCAGCTTCGTGAAGGACATCACGGCGGACGGGCCGGACGCCCTGATCGTGGCAGCCATCGCGACGCTTGGCGCCGGGCTCGGCCTCGACGTGCTGGCCGAGGGCATCGAGAACGAGGCGCAATGGGAGCTGGTGCGTACCAGCGGTTGCCGGAGTGGCCAGGGCTATCTGTTCGGCCGTCCGATGCCAGCGCCCCGGTTTGAGGAATGGATGCGGCAGCGACACCCGCTGCAACCGAGCGGAGTGCGCGCGTGAAGATCCTCGCCTCCCTCAGCGCCCGCATCTATGCGGTAATGGCCCTTTGCGCCATCGCCACCCTGTCGCTCGGCGGGCTTCTCCTTCACAGCAGCTACCAATCCCGCGCCGCCTTCGACTGGGTCGGGCACTCGCAACGGGTCATCATCAGCCTGAATTCGCTGCAAGCCAACCTCGGCCAGGCCGAATCCGGACTTCGCGGCTATCTGTTGGCCGATGATGCTTCGTACCTCGCGAACTTCGATGAGAACATCGCCCGTGCAGCCACGCTTCGCGAGAGCGTGATCGAGCTCGTTCAAGACAATCCACAGCAGTTGCAGCGGGCCGAGGCGTTGCGAAGCCTCGCGACCGACAAGGCCCTGGTCATGACGCGGGCGGTGCAGCGCGGCCGGCGGGTTGGGGCGACGCAGGCGGCGAACCCCGTCTCGCGCGAGCGCGGCCGATCGCTGATGCAGCAGATCAACGCCATCACCATGGCCATGCGGGACGACGAGCGGCGCCTTCTCCTCCAGCGGACGGAAGCGGCGAACCAGAGCTACGAACTCGTCCGCGTGCTCCTGTTCGTCGGCTGCCCCCTGCTCGCGCTGTTGATCCTGCTGCTGGGCTGGCAGATCCGCACGGGGATGACCCGGCCGCTCGAGAACCTGCTCGATGCGGTCAACCGCTTCGGTGGCGGGGACCGGGATGCCCGCGCGAAAGTGGCAGGCGGTGTCGAATTCCGCGAACTCGCCCGCGCCCACAATGTCATGGCGGAGCAACTGGCGAGCGCCATCGAGCAATCCAACATGGCGGAGGCACAGCTCGCCCGTGCCAATGCCGAGCTGGTCCAGCGAAGCCGGGCCCTGGAGACGCGACAGAAGTCGATCGAGCTCCTGAGCGGGATGGCCCGGAGGCTGCAGGCGATCCGCGACGAGGGCGAGCTCACGACCGTGCTCGACTGTTTCCTGCCGCAGGTCCTGCCGGACCTGGCCGGCGCGCTCTACGTCCTCAACCATTCGCACAACCTGCTCATCCGCATCTCGACCTGGGGTGAGCCCTACGCGAACCCGGAGACCTTCCTGCCGGACCAATGCTGGGCGCTGCGGCGCGGCCAGTCGCACGAGGTTGCGCGGCCGGGAGCCGACATCGTCTGTGTGCACGCCAGCGGAAGCGTTCCCGTCGAACGGATGTGCGAACCGGTCATTGCGGGCGGCGAGGTCCTGGGCCTGATCTACGTGGAGGGGCTGTCGAGTCCGGAGGACCGCTTCCGCCTCGAACTGCTGATGGAGAATGTGGCGCTCGCGCTGGTGAACGAGAACCTGCGTGCGCGCCTTCGCGAACAATCTATCCGCGACCCCCTCACCCGCCTGTTCAACCGGCGGTACCTGGAAGAGGCGATGCAGATCGAGGCGGCGCGCGCCCAGCGGACCGGCGCGCCGCTGGCGGTCGTCATGGCGGACGTCGATCACTTCAAGCGCTTCAACGACACCCACGGCCACGAGGCAGGCGATGCGCTGCTCCGCGAGGTTGCCGGTCAGATCCAGGCGCATTTCCGGCATGGCGACATCGTGTGCCGCTATGGCGGCGAGGAGTTCACCGTCATCGCCCCGGGTGCCTCGCTGGAGTTGATCTGCCGGCGCGTGGACGAGCTTCGACGCGCCGTGCGCGAGATGACGATCGAATTCCGCGGGCAACGGCTCGGGCCGGTGACCATGTCGTTCGGCATCGACGTCTGGAACGCTGCCGACGAGCGATCGACGGACACACTGATCGGAGAGGCGGACCGGGCCCTGTTCCGCGCCAAGCGGCTGGGCCGCGACCGCATCGAAGTGGTGCCGCCGCGGGTGGACGAGGCGGCGGAATAGGCTGCCCGCTCAGGCTTCGGTTCTTTGCGCCCGCATGCCCGCACTCTCCCGAAGCACGTCGATCTGGAGCGATAGCCAGGCGCGCACCGCTCCCGCGGCGTCACGGATGGGTACGATCGTCCATCCGAGCACATACTCCTGGCGGCGTTTGTCATAGTTCATGATTTCGCCTTCGGCCTGGCCCCGGCTCTCAAGCTCGCGCCGGAGCCGCGCCAGTTCCTCCCGATCCGTGTCATAGCCCTGCAGCAAGCGGGGCGTGTTCCCCAGCAGCTCCTCGCGCGAATAGCCGCACAGCCGCTCCAGCGCGGCATTGACGTAGACGATGCGGGGGCCGGGCACTGCAAGCGCCGCCTCGGTGATCAGGATTGCGTCTTCGCAGTCGTCGAGCGTGTCGAAGGGCTCACCTGCTTCGATGCGCCCCGCATAGGCCGTCGCGCGCTGCATTCTGAGCATCACCACAGCCCCCCAAGGGAAGACGTCCTCATGACCGTCTTTCCCGCTGGTGACAGTAGCTTACGGGCGGCGCATCCGGAAGCGGGGTCGTGCCGCCCCCTGACGTTATTGAATGAGCCCGGCGTGCGCCAATGCCGCGTCGACCGCCTTGCGGCTCGCTTCGGACGGTGGCGTCATCGGCAGGCGCATCTCGGCAGAGAAACCGGGGCGCAGGCGATTGAGCGCGTACTTGACCGGGCCCGGGGACGCGTCGCTGAACAGCGCCGCGTGCAGCGGATAGAGCTGGTCCTGGAGCGTGAGCGCACGGCCATAATCCCCTGCCAGGCACGCGTCCTGGAACTCCGCACACAACGCCGGCGCCACGTTCGCGGTGACCGAGATGCAGCCGCGTCCGCCCATCGCCATGAACGCCAGCGCCATGTCGTCATTGCCCGACAGCTGGCAGAAGTCGGCGCCGCAGGCGGCACGCTGCGCCGAGACGCGCTGGATGGCGCCGGTGGCATCCTTGAGCCCGACGACGACATCCGGGAAGGCCGTCACGATTCGCGCCATCGTCTCGACGGCAATGTCGGTCACGGTGCGGCCCGGCACATTGTAGAGGACGATCGGCAGCCCGCCGTCGCGCGCCAGCACCTCGAAATGGCGGAACACGCCCTCCTGGTTGGGGCGATTGTAATAGGGAGGCACGAGCAGCGCCGCAGCCGCGCCCGCACCCTTCGCCGCCCGCACATGCTCCAGCGCCACCGACGTGTCGTTCGATCCGCAACCGGCGATCACCGGCACGCGGCACGCGGCCTGATCGATGCAGACGCGCACCACGTGATTGTGCTCCGCGATCGTCATCGTCGCCGCCTCCCCCGTCGTGCCGCAGGGCACCAGGGCGGTGGAGCCGCTCTCGATCTGCCAGTCGATGTGCGCGCGGAAGGCGGCCTCGTCGAACGCGCCGTCCGTGAACGGGGTGACCAGGGCCGGGATCGAGCCGGAGAACATGGGCAGGGACGCTCCAAGCAACAAAAGGGAAGAATTGGCTGGCGACATAGGGCCGGCTTCCATATCATGTCCAGCATGCTCACCCCCTTGCTTTCGAACATGTTGAAGGGCGGGTTGCTCGCGGCGGGCGTGACCGGCGCGTCGGTCGCCTCCGACCCCCTCCAGCATCATGCCGCCTCGTTCCTCTACGGCCAGGCCCTGCCCGTGCCGCAGCAGCTTCCCGGCCAGTATCCGGCGAGCCCGCAGATGGTGCAGCCGGTGGTGCCGAGCGATCCGATCGCGGCGCCGCTCGCCGAGTGGAAGCGGCTGCAGCAGTCGGACAACCTCCCCTTCACCGACTATGCGCGCTTCCTGCTCGCCCATCCGGGCTGGCCGGGCGAGACGAGCCGTCGCGCGGCAGCAGAAACCGCGCCGGGTGCGGGCGATCCGTCGATCACGGTGCGCTTCTTCGAGCGGTTTCCGCCGCTGACCGCGGCCGGTCGCCTCCGCAATGCCGAGGCGCTGATGGCGATGGGCCGCGCCGACGCAGCACGGGAGGCGGCACGTGCTGCCTGGCGCAGCGGCGTCCTGCGGCCCTCCGACGAAGCGCGCCTGATCAGCGGCTTCTCCAGCGCACTGACGCCGGCCGATCGCGAGGCGCGCGTGGACCGGCTGCTGTGGGCGAATTCGACCACCGTGGCCGCACGCGAACTGCCCTATGTCTCGCCCGCCAAGCAGGCGCTGTTCCGCGCCCGCCTCGCCTTCCGCACGAACGCGCCAGACGCGTCGATGCTGGGCGGCATGGTGGTGGGCGCCGATCGCAACGATCCGGGCTTCATCGCGGATCGCGCGACCTGGCTGCGCAATTCCGGGCAAAGCCCCGCCGCGCGCGCCTATCTGGCCCAGCCGCGCACGCTATCCGCGCTGCCGGGCAATGTGGAGAAATGGTACGAAGTGCTGCTCGCGAACGCGAGCGGCGCGGCGAACGACCGGCAATATGCGGTGGCGTTCGACATCGCGCGCCAGATCGACGACGCCTATCCGGCCGGTACCGACGTGTCGGACAAACCCTATGGCGAGCGCGACGACTATACGAGCCTCGCCTGGCTTGCCGGACGGCTCGCGCTCAAGAGCCTCGGCCGCCCGGCAGACGCCGTCGGCATGTTCAGCCGCTACGGCAACGGATCGCGTACGCCCACCACGCGCGCCAAGGGCTTCTACTGGGCGGCACGTGCAGCCGAAGCCGCGGGTGACACGGCGACCGCGAACCGCTGGTACGAAAGCGCGGCGGCCCTGTCCGACGTCTATTATGGCCAGCTTGCGCTCGAGCGGCTGGGCCGGCCCTTGCGGGCGCCCTCCGCGACGGCAGCGGTTGCCCCGGATCCGGCGACGCGCCAGGCATTCTATGGCCGCGAAGTGGTGCAGGCGGTGCAGTATCTCGGCCGCACCGGCGCGTACCAGGACCAGACGCTGTTCGTGCGCCAGATCGCCAATGCCGCGACCAGCGACACCGATCATGCGCTCGCGGCCGAGCTTTCCAAGAAGATCGGCCGGCCGGACCTGGGCGTGATGGTCGGGCGCAGCGCGCTGATGAACGGCCACAGCGACTATACGGTGGCAGGCTATCCGTCCGTGCCGGTGCCTGCGACGCAGCAGAGCAACTTCACGATGATCCACGCGATCGCGCGGCAGGAGAGCCAGTTCGATCGCGCCGCGGTAAGCCATGCCGGCGCGCGCGGGCTGATGCAGCTGATGCCGGGCACCGCCCGCGAGGCGGCGAGCAAGCTGGGGCTGAGCTACGACAGCGGCTCGCTGACCAGCGACACCGGCTACAACATCCAGCTGGGGTCGAGCTATTTCCAGCGAATGCTCGACTATTACGGCGGCAGCTATCCGCTGGCGGTGGCGGCGTACAATGCCGGGCCGGGCAACGTGAACAAGTGGCTCGGCGCCTTTGGCGATCCGCGTACGGGTGCCGTGGACACGCTCGATTGGGTGGAATCGATCCCCTATACCGAGACCCGCAACTATGTGCAGCGCGTGCTGGAGAATGCGGTCGTCTATGACCTGCTGAACCCGCAGCACGCCCGCTCGCGCGGGCCGGCGAACCTGTCGTGGTACCTGGGCAAGAACCGGCCCGGTTGAGTTCCTTTCCGATGGATCGCCCAAACTACATCACGCCGGCCGGCTATGCCGCGCTGAAGGCGGAATATGACGCGCTGTTCGCGACCGAGCGGCCCAAGCTGGTGGAGACCATCTCCTGGGCCGCCGGCAACGGCGACCGGTCGGAGAACGGCGACTATATCTATGGCCGCAAGCGATTGCGCGAGATCGATCGGCGGCTCGGCTGGCTGGCCAAGCGGATGAAGGCGGCGAAGGTCGTCGACCCCGCGCAGCAGCCGGACCGCAGCCGCGCCTGGTTCGGCGCGACGCTCACCATCGCGGACGAGGACGACAACCAGCGCGTGCTGACCCTGGTCGGCGACGACGAGGCGGAAGCGGGCAGCGGCCGGATCGGCTGGAACGCCCCCCTCGCCCGGGCCTTGCGCGGCGCCGGGGTGGGCGACCTGCGCCGCGTGATGCTGCCGGCCGGCGAGCGCGAATATGAGGTGATCGCCATCGCCTATCCGGCGGGCTGACGGAACGCCCCTGCCCCTTCGTCGATTGATAGCGGCGAAGGAGAGCAACCATGGAAAACCCGCGCACCGAGAGTGCCCGCATCCACGACGACCACGCCGTGATCGACGCGGCCCAGGCCGAAGACACGCCCGCCACCGCAAGTAGCGCCGGCGGCAACCTGCAGCGCGAAGTGGCGAGCCAGAACGAGGTGGCCGAGGCGCTCGATCCCGAGGCGATCACCCGCCCCAAGAAGGACGATGCGATCCATAACGACCAGGCGCGTCGCAACCAGCGTGCGCCCGACGCCTGAACCTCACGAATTACTCCGTTAGCGAATTCGTCGCGCGGACGGGCCCTCGCCATCGGCGGGGGCCCGTTTTCGGTCGCCGCATCGCCAACCGCCGCCGGCTGCTCTAGGGATTGGCCATGGATCGCTCCCCGCCCCACCCGACCGCCCCTACGGGCAACGTCGCGCTGCTGATCGACGCGGACAACGCGTCCCATGCCTCGCTGGACTATGTGCTCACGATCCTGGCGGAGCTGGGTACGGTCAACGTCCGGCGCATCTACGGCAACTGGCGCAAGCCCGCGCTGAAGGGCTGGGCCGACCTGACCCTGCGCTATGGCATCGAACCCTTCCAGCAGTTCGACGTCACGAAGGGCAAGAACGCGACCGACATGAAGATGACGATCGACGCGATGGACCTGCTGTTCCGCGGGCGCATCACGGGCTTTGGCATTATGTCTTCCGACAGCGACTTCATGCCGCTGGCCCAGCGTATCCGCCAGGAGGGGGTGCCGGTGTATGGCTTCGGCACCGACCGCACGCCCGAGGGATTCCGCGAATCCTGCACCCGCTTCATCGACGTGTCGCGCGCCCGCGCACTCCAGAGCGAGGCGGAGCCCGAGCCCGAACTGATCCTGCCACCCGCGATCGGGCGAACGCGGACCGCGGCCAAACCGGCAGCGGCCAGCAGCACCGCGGCAGTAAAGCCGCCGGCCACCGAGCCCGCGGCCGCAAACCAGAAGCGCAAGGTCGATGCCGCACTCGTGAAGCTGCTGCTGGATGCCTATGCCCAATCCCGGCAGGACGCGCAGAAGTTCGCCAGCCTTTCGGAAGTGGGGCAGCGCGCCGGAAACCGCTCCAGCTTCGATACGCGCAACTACGGCTTTGCGCGCCTGTCCGACCTGATCGAGCAGGTGCCGAACTTCCAAGTCGAGCGGCGGGACAATGGCGTGTTCGTGAAGCGGGTGCGCTGAGCCGGGAACGCTCCGGCGGCTCCGGCGCTTCTGTCGGGATGCAGCTTCCCCACGACCCTTCGCTCGACAGCACCCGCGCGTTCTTTTCCGAAGGATATGATTGGATCGGCAATCGCTGTCGCGCGCTCGGGACCGATGTGTTCCGCGCGCGTATCCTGCTCCGCCCGGTCGTGTGCATGATGGGCGAAGAGGCGGCGCGCCGCTTCTACGACGGGGAAAGCTTCACCCGCGCCGGTGCCATGCCGCAGACGACGCTGCGGCAGCTGCAGGACAAGGGCAGCGTCCAGACCCTGGACGGCGCGGCCCACCGCCATCGCAAGCAGCTGTTCCTGTCGATGATGGTCGGTGATCCGGCCGAGGCGCTGGCGGACGCGTTCGAGCGCCGCTGGCATGCCGAACTCCCGCAGTGGCGCAACCAGGAGGAGGTGCGGATGCACGAGGCGTTCGGACGCCTGCTGTGCGGCGCCGCCTGTGACTGGCTGGGCGTTCCGCTGGAAGGGGATGCGCTGGACCGCCGCACCCACGAGATGCTGGCGATGATCGACGGTGCCGGCAGCGTCGGTACGCGCGCGTGGCGCGGCCTGGCGCTGCGCCGCCGTGCCGAGCGCTGGGCGCGTGCGGTCGTGACGCAGGTGCGCGACGGCACGCGGACGGTGGGAGAGGACACGCCGATCGCGCGCCTTGCCGGCTTTCGCGATCTCGACGGCGGACTGCTGGACCTGCGCACCGCGGGCGTCGAACTGCTCAACATCGTGCGGCCGACGGTCGCCGTGGCGCGCTTCCTCTGCTTCGCCACCCTGGCGCTCCACCAGGAGCCCGGCGCGGCAGCCTTTGTGGCAGATCGGGAGCCCGCGCGGCTTCAGGCATTCGCGCAGGAGGTGCGGCGCTTCTACCCCTTCTTCCCTGTCATCGGCGGCCGCGTCCGGACGCCCTTCCGGTTCCGCGAACACGAGTTCGGCCAAGGCGACTGGGTGATGCTGGGGCTGCACGCCACCAACCACGATCCCCGGCTGTGGGAGGCGCCGGAGGCGTTCCGTCCGGAACGCTTCCTCGATCGCGAGCCCGGCGCCTTTGCCCTGATCCCGCAAGGCGCGGGCGCTCATGCGGACGATCACCGCTGCCCCGGCGAGTGGATCACCCTAGCGCTGCTACGGCGGCTGGTGCCGCTTCTCCTCGCCGCCGAGTACCGTCTGCCGCCGCAGGACCTGACCATCCCCCACGACCGCTTCCCGACGCTTCCGCGCAGCGAACTCCGCCTCAGCTTTGCCTGACCGGCTCTAGTCACCTGGAACTGAAGTAAGTCGCATTGTATGCTGGCTCCGCTGATGAGGAGCTTGGCATGGCGAACGCGGGCGGCCGACCGACGATGCCTCTGGTGTTGGAGGCGGAGGAGCGGGACTATCTGGAGCGGCAGGTTCGCCGGCGGCGGGTGTCTCGCTCGATGTCGGAGCGGTGCCGTATTATCCTTCGCTGTGCGGACGGTATTCAGAGCAAGGTTGTCGCTGCTGAGTTGGGCGTGCACGAGCACACAGTCGGTAAGTGGCGACGGCGCTTCCTGAAGGACCGAGTTGAGGGACTGATGGACGAGGCTCGGCCCGGACGACCGAGAACGATCGACGATGATCAGGTTGCTGCCGTGATCGAGCGCACACTCCGCTCCACGCCAACTGACGCGACCCACTGGTCGATACGCTCGATGGCGGGTGCGACCGGCTTCTCCCACACGACGATCCGGCGCATCTGGTCGGCCTTTGGGCTGCAACCGCATCGGTCGGAGACGTTCAAGCTGTCGAGCGATCCCCTGTTCGTGGAAAAGGTCCGCGACATTGTCGGGCTCTATCTCTCCCCGCCTAACCGCGCGTTGGTGCTCAGCGTCGACGAGAAGAGCCAGATCCAGGCGCTCGATCGAGAGCAGCCGGTCCTGCCGATGATGCCAGGAGTACCCGAGCGGCGCACTCACAGTTACGTCCGTCACGGCACGACCTCGCTGTTCGCAGCGCTCGACATCGCTTCGGGGTTCGTGATCGGCAAATGCTACAAGCGTCATCGCGCCGCCGAGTTTCTGGACTTCCTTAAGCAGATCGACGCCCAGGTGCCGCCCGATCTCGATGTCCACATCATCATGGACAATTACGCGACCCACAAAACCGCGCTCGTCCGGGCCTGGCTCGCCCGCAGGCCGCACTATCATGTGCATTTCACGCCGACTTCGGCTTCGTGGATCAACCAGGTCGAGCGCTGGTTTGCCGAACTTACCCGCAAGCAACTGCGCCGCGGCGTCCATACCTCCACCAATCAGCTCGAGCAGGACATCCGTGCCTTCATCGAGCGCCACAACGAGAACCCGAAGCCCTACCGATGGACCAAGTCCGCCGACGAGATACTCGCCTCCGTAAAGCGCTTCTGCCAAGCCGCAGACCGTACGTTATGCGGCGAACTTTAGATTCAGGTGACTAGCGGCGGATGTTGAGCAGCCAGGGCTTGCTCAACCCCGTGGGCTTGGGAACCCCGTCGAGGCGCTGGGCTCGCAGGATCTGCACGGGCTTGACGATCATCTGCCCCTTCATCGCCTCGCGTCCGCAGCAGGTCGGTAGCGCCAGAATCTTGCGGACGATGTCCATGCCGCTCACCACGCGGCCGAAAGCTGCATAGCCGCGATAGCTGCCGCGTGCGTCTAGCGACGGGTTCGGCCCCACCATGATCGAGAAATTACCCGTGGCGGAATTCCGGTCGGCGGCGTGCGCCATCGACACGACACCGTCGAGATGCCGGATGCCGGTCTTGTCGGTGGGCTCCAGCACGACCGGGCTCAAGGTCCGCCGCGCGTCGGTCCCCACCCCGCCCTGGATGAAGCCGTGCTTCGGATCGCTCTTGCGGGGCGCGGAACGGTAGAATTTGGTGCCGTCGAGCCGGCCATCGTCGACGTACTTCAGGAAGTTTGCGGTGGTCTTCGGCGCGCGTTTTCCGTCCAGCGCGAGCACGATCGGCCCGGCCGAAGTCACCAGTCGTACGCGGATAGTGCCCGGCGCCGGCTTCGCCTGCGGCAGTGCGGGAGTGGCGAGGAAGAACAGCGGGGCGGCAAGAGCGAGGCCAAGAATCGAACGCATAGGCCACCCTAACGTCTGATCGCCGGCTTTGGGACCCGCTGCCCGCGCCCGCCAGGCAAGCAAAAGGGGCGGGTGGCACCTGGCCGCCCGCCCCTCCCGAATGTTCAGAAGGACGCGATCAGCGCGTCAGCTTCTTGTAGGCCAGGCTGGTCGGACGATCGGCCGCATCGCCCAGGCGGCGGCGCTTGTCTTCCTCATAGGCCTCGAAGTTGCCTTCGAACCATTCGACGTGACTGTTGCCCTCGAACGCCAGGATGTGGGTCGCGAGACGATCGAGGAAGAAGCGGTCGTGGCTGATGACCACGGCACAGCCCGCGAAGTTCTCGATCGCCTCTTCCAGCGCGCCCAGCGTTTCCACGTCGAGGTCGTTGGTCGGTTCGTCGAGCAGCAGCACGTTGCCGCCCTTCTTCAGCATCTTGGCGATGTGGACTCGGTTGCGCTCACCGCCCGACAGCTTGCCGACGTTCTTCTGCTGGTCCTGGCCCTTAAAGTTGAACGCGCCGACATAGGCACGCGTGGACATGTCGTGGCCGTTGACCTTCACATAGTCGAGCCCGTCCGAGATCTCCTCCCAGACGTTCTTCTTCTGGTCGAGGTGATCGCGGCTTTGGTCGACATAGCCAAGGCGCACGGTGGTGCCGATGTCGATCTCGCCCGAATCCGGCTGTTCCTGCCCGGTCAGCAGCTTGAACAGCGTCGACTTGCCGGCGCCGTTCGGGCCGATCACGCCGACGATGCCGCCGGGGGGAAGCGAGAAGTCCAGGTTCTCGAACAGCAGCTTGTCGCCATAGGCCTTGGTCAGGCCCTTGGCTTCGATCACCTTGCCGCCCAGCCGCTCGGGCACCTGGATGACGATCTGGGCGCCGGTCGGCTTGCGGCTTTCCTGGCTGGCGACCAGCTGGTCGAACTTGGCGATACGCGCCTTGGACTTGGTCTGGCGGCCCTTGGCGCCCTGCCGGATCCAGGCGAGCTCGTCCTGGATCGCCTTCTGGCGACCGGACGCCTCACGGTCCTCCTGCTCCAGGCGCTTGGCCTTCTTCTCCAGGTAGGTCGAGTAGTTGCCCTCGTACGGGAAGTACTTGCCGCGGTCGATTTCGAGGATCCAGCCGACCACGTTGTCCAGGAAGTAGCGGTCATGGGTGATCATCAGCACCGCGCCGGCATATTCCTTCAGGTGGTTTTCCAGCCACTTGACGCTTTCGGCGTCGAGGTGGTTGGTCGGCTCGTCGAGCAGCAGGATCGACGGCTTTTGGATCAGCAGGCGGGTGAGCGCGATGCGTCGCTTTTCACCGCCGGACAGGTTCTCGACCGGCCAATCGGAGGGCGGGCAGCGCAGGGCCTCCATCGCCACCTCGAGCTGGTTGTCGAGCGTCCAGCCGTCGACGGCGTCGATCTTCTCCTGGAGCGTGCCCATCTCTTCCATCAGGGCATCGAAGTCGGTGTCGTCCTTCGGGTCGCCCATCTCGGCCGAGATCGCGTTGAAGCGATCGACCATGTCGGCCACTTCGCGCGCACCGTCCTTGACGTTCTCCAGCACCGTCTTGCTCGGATCGAGCTGGGGCTCCTGCTCCAGATAGCCGACGGTGATGTTCTCGCCGGGCCAGGCTTCGCCGGTGAAGTCCTTGTCGACGCCGGCCATGATCTTCATCAGCGTCGACTTGCCGGCGCCGTTCGGGCCAACGATGCCGATCTTGGCGCCCTGGTAAAACTGCAGGTTGATGTTGGACAGCACCGGCTTCTGGGCGCCGGGGAAGGTTTTCGTCATGTCCTTCATGACGAAGGCGTATTGGGCGGCCACAGGGGTCTCCAAAAAAGCGGGTCTACAGGTCTGGGATTTTCGCACCGGGACATAGCGATGCGAGGCGCGATTGGCAACGCGGGGGCGGGCGACTTGCGCCCGAACGGGCTGCGCCGCATCATGGCCGCGGGGGGCGTCCGCTTCCCGTGCCACTCCCATGACGGAACGCCCATGCCGCTCAAGCCTGCCCTTCTGCTCGCCGCCCTCGCCCTGCCGCTGCCTGCGATGGCGCAGATGTCCCCCGCCCAGGTCGCGAAGCTGCGCGACGCCGCGCTGAAGGACGAGATCGCCTGGGACATCACCGAAGGGCTCACCACCGAGATCGGGCCGCGCCTCGCCGGCACCGACGACGAAGCCCGGGCGCGCACCTGGGCGGTAGCCAAGCTCAAGGCGCTGGGCTTCAGCAACGTCCGCATCGAACCCTATCAGATGCCGGTCTGGGTACGCGGCGAGGAGAAGGCGTCAATCGTCGCCCCCTTCCCCCAGCAGCTCCACCTCGCCGCCCTCGGCAACTCGGGCGCGACCCCGGCGGACGGCGTGGAAGGGGAAGTGGTCTATTTCCCGACCCTCGCCGACCTGGAAGCAGCACCCGCCGCAAGCGTCACGGGGAAGATCGTCTTCGTCAGCCATGCGATGCACGCGGCGCAGGACGGATCGAGCTACGGCCCGTTCGGCCAGGTCCGCCGCGCGGGCCCGGCGATCGCTTCCCGCAAGGGCGCGGCCGCGATCCTGATCCGCTCGATCGGCACCGACTATCACCGCAACCCGCACACCGGCGTCACCAACTTCCCCGAAGGCGTGGCGCCGATCCCGGCCGCCGCGCTCTCGCTTCCGGATGCGGAGCAGCTGGAGCGCGTGCTCGAACGCGGCAAGCCCGTGCGCGTGAAGCTGCTGCTCACCCCGCGGCAGATCGGCACGCGCGAGTCCGGCAACGTCATCGCCGAGGTACCCGGCCGAGACCCGAAGGCGGGCGTGGTCCTGATCGGCGGCCATCTCGACAGCTGGGACCTGGGCACCGGCGCAATCGACGACGCGAGCGGCGTCGCGATCACGGCTGCCGCCGCCAAGCGCATCATGGCGGCCGGCCGGCCGCGGCGCACGATCCGGGTGGTGTGGTTCGGTGCGGAAGAAGTCGGCGGCTTCGGCGGCATCGCCTATGCAAAGGCGCACGCGGGCGAACGGCACGCGCTGGCAGCCGAATCGGACTTCGGCGCCGACAGGGTGTGGAAGTTCGACACCGCCCTTCCTGCCAGCGCAACCGCGGTCGCCGACCGGCTGCAGACAGCACTCGCGCCGCTCGGCATCACCCGCGGCAATGCGGTGGCCGGCGACGGCACCGACATCGCGCCGACGCTCGCCCAGGGCGTTGCCGCCGTGGACCTCAGCCAGGACGGCACCCGCTACTTCGACTATCACCACACGCCCGACGACACGCTCGACAAGATCGATCGTGCGCAGTTGCAGCAGAATGTCGCTGCATGGACGGCGATGCTGGCCGTGGTGGCGGATGCGCCGGAGGAAATCGGGGCAGTCACGCGCCCTGCTGCGGGCCACTGAGTGCCACAACAATGCCGCGATGATGACACGCGGATGAATTTGCGGGATTGACGCCGCAGACGCGAACGTTATTGCGGCAGCCTCGCGACGGCGACGGGCCGGCCGCGAACTTTGGATTGCTTGGGAGCACCCGAATGAAGAAGATCGTTCTTGTCGCTGCTGCCGCCGGCCTGCTGTCGCTCACGGCCTGCGGTTCGAACACTCCGGCTGAAAACGCGGCTGACGCGCAGGCGGACAACCTCGAGATGATGGCCGACAACATGGAAGACATGGCCGACAACGCCACCACCGAGGGTTCGGAAGCCGCTCTCGAGAACCAGGCTGACAACCTGCACGAGGCAGCCGACAACGTCGAGGACGCGGGCGAAACCAACGCCATGTGATCCGACGCCCGTCCGGTTCATCCGGACGGACCGGTTAGAAGGGGCGTCCCGGCAACGGGGCGCCCTTTTCTTTTGCCTGCGCGAGAGAGGGGCAGCGCGCCTGCCCGTCACGGATGCACGCTCCCGCTGGGCTGCGGCTACTCCTGGTCCGGGGGAAGGTGGCGAACCTCCGGCGAGCGTCTCGTTCCCTGCGGGACTATTCCGGGATTCCTAGCGCGCAGTCTTGCCCCGTTCTGCCTTATCTTGCCGCGAGCGATATTGCCGCTTGCCCCGGTGCGGGGGGTAAGCCTAAGGGCAAGCCGGCGTCGGGGAGTGGCGCAGTCTGGTAGCGCGCCTGCTTTGGGAGCAGGATGTCGCAGGTTCGAATCCTGTCTCCCCGACCATGTCTGCGCCATTGGTCGACTGCACGCTCGAGCGCGGGCTGTGCCTCGATCTTACCCGGCTTGGTCGGCTCAGCCCGGAGCCTGCCCCTTCCCGTCCTGTTCGGATCCGGTCAGCGGATAGCCGGAGCCGCCCTGGCGGTCGCTGTCATAGTCCTCGCCCGGATTGCCGCCGCCAGCGCCTGCGCCGCTGCCGTGCACCTCGCCCGTCTTCTGGTTGATCCAGGCCCGGCTGCCATTGTCGGGCGGGAGGTCTTGCCCCTCGGGCGCAACGGCGTCGCCCTGCGGCAGGCCGCTCTGGTGGACGGGCGCAACGGGACTGTCGCCATATTCCGCCAGCGCTCGCTCGGGCGTGTACTCCTGCCCCGAAGCGCCGTCGCTGCGATCAAAGGCGTTCTTGGGCTCGGTCCGCTGCGGATCTACATGCGGGTGATCCCGGTCGAAGGGTCCGGTGTCGTTCATGGGCGATCTCCTCGTCCTCCAAACGGCGGCCGAAGCGCAGCGTTCCGCCCCGGCCGCAGGCCCGGGCCACGGGCCGCTGGCAAGCCTGGTCGAGCCGTTGGGATCGAGGGTCCCGTTCACTGGGAGAGGCGCTGGTGGGCCCGGCAGGACTCGAACCCGCAACCTAGCCGTTATGAGCGGCCAGCTCTAACCATTGAGCTACAGGCCCCCAGCGGGGCTGCGATAGCGGAGGCCGGGGCTTTCCTGCAAGCGGGCTATGCAGCCTGCAGCACCTCGTCGAGCGTGGCGGGGCGGACACCCAAGCGATCGAGCAGGTCCAGGACGCCTTCCCACCATGCCCAGAAGCGCTGGAGATCGGCCGCGTCACGGACGTACGGGGTGTTCCCCGGCGCCAGCGAGGGCGAGTGAAAGGCGAAGTTCAGGAGTCGCAGCCCCTCTCCCACCGAAACCCGGATTGCTTCCAACGCCTCCGATCGGGACACCCCTTCCGGCGTCAGCGGAACACGGTTCAGGAGACCCAGCTTCGCGGCGAGTGCCCCGCCCTTGGGAAGCCACGAGAGCCGCTTGTGGAGGGCGCCCCCCCGTCCGCGTGCGCGGCCGGTAAACACGGTCGTGAACGGCAGTTCGAGAAGCGTCTCGTGCGGGCCGGTGCGGAAGGCCGCGTTGCCGATGTCGCTGTAGTTGGGGCCGCCTTCCCGGGAATAGTCGAACCTCGCGCGCATCGACGTGTCCACGCGATAGCCGCGGGCGGCAAGGAGACGGAGCGTATGCGGACCTAGGCCATATCGCCCGGCGCGATAGGCGCGCGGCAGTCGACCGAATGCCCGGCTGATGGTATGACCCAGCCGGTCGAGCTTGGCGGCCTCCACCGCTTCCGCAAGATTGCCGGCGAAGCTGTTGGAAACGCTAACCCTTTCCTCGAACGGCGGCGTCACCCAGGGATGCAGCTGCGCACCGATTTCCGAGCGGCCATCGGCGAGCGGCTCTTGCAGAAGCGCAACTGCCGCTGGATCGCGCGCGATGGGATAGTCCACCAGATAGACGACACCGATGCCCCGCTCGGAGAAGCGGCGGTGCGCCTCGGGCACCGCAGCCATGGCCCCGGTGGTGAAGCCCTCGCGGCGGAACCCGGCAGACCAGTCGAACTCCTCTTCGATATCGACGAAAAGGGTGAAGCGGGTTCCGAAGGCATCCGGCCACCGGACCAGCGCCTCGGAAGCGGGCGCCGGCGGATGGAAGACCATCGGCGCCTCCACGATCAGCCGCCGTGCGCCTGCCCCAGCGGGATGGTGTCCGCGGACGGCAGTCGCAGGATCAATTGACCGGGCTCGAACAACAGCGCGCCGCCAAGCTCCTTGGCCAGGTTGCGGACGAGGCGCATCGCGAACCCAGTGCCCAGCAGGGCGGCATCCTCGCCCTCGTCGTCGATCGCAAGCAGCGCGTCGCCGGGATAGGCGTCCAGTGCAGCGGGCCGGGCGAAGGCGAGCACCGGCGCCTCGCCGGGGCCGGCAAGCGTCTCCACGCGGATCGTCTCCCCGGATCGTGCTGCCGAGACCAAGGTCGCCAGCAGCCGGGACAGCAGTCGCTCCACCGCGCGACGGTCGCCGCGCACGACGGTGTCGATGCCCTCCACCAACAGGGAGGCGCCGCGCAGCTCCGCAAGCGGCGCCAGCTCGCCGGCGATCTCCGCAAGCAGCGGCGCGAGCGGCACCGTGCCGGGGCGCAGATCGAGGGCGTCCTCTTCGATTCGGGCGGCGAGATCGAGATCGTCGATGACGCCGAGAAGATCCCGCGCCTGCTGGCGGATCACGCCGGCTTGCCCGCGATAGACGGGCGGGACCGGGCCCAGCATCTGCGCCTCGATCATCTCGGCAAAGCTGGAGATCGCGCCCGCCGGGGTGCGCAGTTCGTGCACCAGCTGCCGGAGCGAGTCGGCGGTCGAAGGCGCGGGCGTCGGTGCGGGCTCCGCCCGTTCGTCCGAACGCGGGCGCCGTGCCGAGCCCCGGTAGCCGATGAACCGGCCCGATGCGGGATCAAAGCTCGGCACGCCGGAGATGCGCCAGTCGCCTGCCGCGTCGCTGCTGCCGCCTACCCGGAGCCGCGCGCTGGAAAAGGCCGCGCGACGGCGAAGGGCACCGCCGGGCACGCCATCGATCTGCGCCAATCCGGTTTCGCCGGCGCCGGCGAGCGAAAGGCCGAGCAGCGGCCCCCGCTCCACGCCATCGACGCGGGAGAGCACGCCGCGGCTGTCGGTTTCGAACCGGAAGCTGGTGACGATGCCCGGAACCGCGGCCGGACGACGCGGCTTGCTGTCGGCCTGGCGCTGGTAGGCATTGATCCGCGCCACGACGTCGGCGATGCGGAACGGACCTTCCGGTACTGCCGCCGGGGCCTCGACCACGGGTTCCGGAACGGTGGCGATGGGAGCTTCAACCGGCTCGGCCATCCGCAGGGGCGCCAGTTCCGCCTCCGGAAGCTGTGCTGGCGCCTCGAGTGCGGTCGCCGGCTGCGCGGTGCTCGCATCCGCGGCGCTCTGGTCGGTCAACACCATGTCGGCGGGACCGAAGCTTGCCAGCGCCCGCTCCACTTCGGCAGGCAGGTCGCGGCGGTTGCGCAGCACCGAGCGGGTCGAAGGGGTAAGATCGGGGAGCAGCGCCACCCATTCCGCCGTGTCGAGCCGCGCGCTCGCGAGCACGGGCGCGGCGACGGTAAGCACGTCCTCGGCCAGCAGGCGAACCAACGTTGCCGGCGGGTTCGCGAAGACGAGAGCACGTGCGCTCGCCGCCCGCACCGACTGCGGTACCGCGTCGCGGATGTCGGCCAGCAGCGCGATCGCGCGCGGGTCGGCGGAGGCACGGCGTCGGCCGATCAGGTCGACGAGTTGCCGCCACGCGGACTGGCGTGCCTGCGGATGGCTGAGGTCCGTGGTGAGCACTGTTTGAAGAGTATCGTCGAACCGCACGCGCCACCTGATCCCCGGCGCCGTTCGCGCCTGCCGCATCTCCTTACGCCCGGAAAAGCCGTTCGGGTACAGACATTTTGCGCCCGTAACACTGTGGGACAATTGCTTTGGCGTGTAATTATCTTATAGGGGGCGGACAGAATCCTTTTTCCTTGTATCAGATTCCCGGAGTTGCCCCTTCCATGGTTCTCGACCGTATCGACCGTCAAATCCTCTCGCTGCTTCAGGAGGACGGTCGGATGACCAATGTCGAACTCGCAGAACGTGTCGGACTGACGGCTCCGCCCTGCCTGCGGCGGGTTCGCGCATTGGAAGAGTCGGGCACGATCGGCGGTTATCACGCGGCGCTGAACCCGGCACAGCTGGGCTATACCATCACCGTGTTCGCGCTGGTGAGCCTGCGCAGCCAGGCGGAGAGCGACCTGGCGGCGTTCGAGGCGCATGTCGCCGGCATTCCCGAGGTGCGTGAATGCCACATGCTCAACGGCGAGATCGACTTCATCCTGAAAATCGTCGCGACCGACCTCAAGGCGTTCCAGGACATCCTTACCACGCGGCTGACGACCGCCCACAATGTCAGCAGCGTCAAGACCTCGCTGACGATCCGCACTTCCAAGCAGCTGCCGGGCATCCCGGTGCCAACGGAATAGGGCCGCGCGACACAGTCGCACGGCCCTTCTTCCATTCCGGAAACAGCGGGCGGCAGGGCAACCTGCCGCCCGTGTTCGTTCAGCCCGCCGTCTTGGGCGAGTCCAGCCACAGCGTCCAGAAGGCCGCGAGCTCGTTGCGCGGTGAGCCGGTCACCTTGGCGAAGGCCGCCTTGGCTTCCTCGCGGCGGCCGCTCTTGGCGAGTGCGATGCCGAGACGGGTGTTGACCTCGTCCTGATCGACGCCACCCTTCTGCAGGGCGAGCTGGAAGAACTCCGCCGCCTTGGCCGCATCGCCGTTGGCGAGGTACGCGTTGGCGGTGCCGGCGGCGAGCTTGCCGTTGGCTGCCGAGCGCGACTTGGCGTCGAGCGACGACAGCGAGCCCTCGGCACGGATGCCGGCCTGCGCCTCGGTCTTCAGCGCGTTGTACTGGGTGGCCGATGCCGGGATCTTGCCGGCGGCGCGGCCTTGGTCGATCACCGCCACGGTCTCATACGGCAGGCCCAGGTCCTGGGCGAGCTGCGCATATTCGCCGAACTCGGCCTGGTCGGTCAGCGCGCCCGTCTCCCGCATCAGGCGGAAGGTGTCGAGACGTGCCGAGCCACCGAGCGCACGGCCCTGGTCCGCACGGTCGCGGAACAGGATCAGCGCCTTGCGCCAATTGGTCGCGGTCGGATAATCCTTGAGCTGGCGGCGCATCCAGGCCGCGGTCTCCGCCGGCTTGTTCGCCTTGTACAGCTGCGAGATCGCCAGGTTGTACCAATCGTTCGGCACGGGCTGGCCGGCCGCGACCTTCGCCTGGATCGCCTTGTCGAGTGCAGAAACGCCCTGATCGACGTTGCCGCCCTCGAGCTCCAGGCTCGCCATGCGCAGATCATATTCGGGGTCGTTGTAGCCCAGCTGCTTTGCGCGCTGGAAATACTGCCGCGCCCCGGCCTTGTCCTTGGCGTTCAGCGCCAGGATGCCGCGGTTGTAGTTCAGCGTCGCCTGCTGCTCGGCCGGCGTATTCGGGTTCGCGATCATCTGGTCGATCGCGGTCGCCAGCAGGGCGTTGTCCTTCGACGCCTGGGCCACCTGCAGACGCAGGTTGGCTGCGTAGAACTTCTCGATGTCGGAGGTCGCGGCTGCGTCCGCCTCCGCCAGGCGGGCCTTCGCGGTCGCGATATCGCCCGCCTTCGCCGCCGTCTCACCCGCAACCGCTGCGGCGCGGAACGCGTCGTTGATCTGGACCTTGGGAGCCTCTTCCTTCTTCTTTTTCTGGGCCTCGGCAGGGGCCGCCGTCAGCGCTGCCGCTCCCAGAGCAAGAACCGCGGCAAGCGCCGACTTCGATACGAAACCCATTCGGAACTCTCCTGATGCTGTGCGCACACGCGTCGGACCGTCTGTAAGTTGCGCAGATACGCCAGACAAGTCGCAGCGGCCATCCGGACGGATGCCCTTGCCCCGGTGAACGCGAATTGAACGGAGCCGATCCCGTAGCGCGGGCGCCCGGGCGAAATTTTTGACCCGCTCGCGCTTGCCCGCTAGGCAGCCGCGCGATGATCGCCGTTGTTTCTCCCGCAAAATCGCTCGATTACGAAACCCCCGTTCCGGCCAGCAGCACGCCCAGTGTGCCCCGCCTGGCAAAGGAAGCGCAGACGCTTGCCGAGGGCGCCGCGTCGCTTGGCGCCGAGAAGCTCGGCAAGCTGATGCACATCTCGCCCAAGCTCGCGGAGCTGAATGCGGCCCGCTTCCGCGACTTCGCAGAGGCGCCCGAGCGCCCCGCGGTCCATGCCTTCGCCGGGGACGTCTACACCGGCTTCGAGGTGACGACGCTGGACGCGCCCGCGATCGACTTCGCGCAGGACCACCTGCGCATCCTGTCGGGCCTGTACGGCCTGTTGCGCCCGCTCGACGCCATGCGCCCCTACCGGCTCGAGATGGGCACGCGCTGGGCTCCGGGCTCGGCCAAGACGCTGTACGACTGGTGGCAGGGCCGCATCGCCGAACTGCTCGCCGAGGACGTCGCCGCAGAGGGATCGGGCGTGGTCCTGAACCTCGCCAGCCAGGAATATTGGAAGGCGGTGGCCGGCAAGCTGCCGGAGACGATCCGCGTGATCGACGTCGATTTCCGCGAACCTGGTCCGAATGGCCCCCGCTTCCTGAGCTTCCACGCCAAGCGGGCGCGCGGCATGATGGCGCGTTGGATGTGCGAGCACCGGATCACCGAGGTGGAGGCGATGCGCGGCTTCGACAGCGACGGCTATCGATTCGATCCGCAGGAAAGCAGCGACACCCGCTGGCGGTTTACCCGCGCATGAGCGGCTCGGCCGTCGTCATCGGCGCCTCCGGGGCGATCGGCGGTGCGATCGAGCGCGCGCTGATCGAGGAAGGCGCGCACGACCGTGTCTGGGGCTTTGCCCGCTCCCGCACCGGGGCGGACCATCTCGACCTTCTCGACGAGCCCAGCATCGCGGCGGCGGCAGCGCGGGTTGCGGCCGGCCCCTCCCCTTCGCTGATCCTGATCGCCACCGGCCTGCTGCACGAGGGCGATCGCGTGCCGGAGCGCAGCTTCAAGGAACTGGACGCCGAGTGGCTGGCGCGCAGCTATGCGGTGAACGCGATCGGGCCGGCGCTGGTGCTCAAGCATTTCCTGCCGCTACTCCCGAAGACCGGCGAGCCGGTGGTGGCGGCGCTCTCCGCGCGCGTCGGCTCGATCGGCGACAACGGCCTGGGCGGTTGGCACGGCTATCGTGCGGCCAAGGCGGCGCTCAACATGCTGACCCGCAACGCCGCGATCGAGGCGAAGCGGCAGAGCCCGCGCGCGATCGTGGTCGGGCTTCACCCGGGCACCGTGGACAGCGCGCTGTCGAAGCCGTTCCAGGGCAATGTCGCACCCGGGAGCCTGTTCGCACCCGATCGCGCCGCGATGCAGTTGCTCGACGTGATCGAGGAGCTGAAGCCGAAGGACAGCGGCAAGCTGTTCGCCTGGGACGGCGCCGAAATCCCGTTCTGACCCTGCCCTCGCGTACGCGCACGCGTGCGCGCGGCTTGGCATAGGAGCCTCTCCCCGCTAGTCAGGGCACCGGATTTCAATCTTCCCGAAAGCAGGACGCCTTGACCGACGAGATTCGCCTCGCGGACCCTTCCGACATTTCCCCCGTCTCCATCGTCGACGAGATGCGGTCGAGCTACCTCGACTATGCGATGAGCGTGATCGTCTCGCGCGCGCTTCCCGACGTGCGCGACGGCCTGAAGCCGGTTCACCGGCGCATCCTGTTTTCGGCCAACGAGAGCGGCTTCCACTACAACCGCCCGTATCGCAAGTCGGCGCGCATCGTCGGTGACGTGATCGGTAAATACCACCCGCACGGCGACACGGCGATCTATGACGCCTTGGCGCGCATGACCCAGGACTGGTCGATGCGGGTGCCGCTGATCGACGGTCAGGGCAACTTCGGCTCGATGGACCCGGATCCGCCCGCAGCCATGCGCTACACCGAGGCGCGCCTGCATCGTGCGGCCGCCTTCCTGCTCGACGACCTCGACAAGGATACGGTCGACTTCGTCCCCAACTATGACGGGTCGGAGCGCGAGCCGTCGGTGTTGCCGGCGCGCTTCCCCAACCTGCTGGTCAACGGCGCGGGCGGCATCGCCGTCGGCATGGCCACCAACATCCCCCCGCACAACCTGGGCGAGGTGATCGACGCCTGCCTGCTCACCATCGACCGCGCGGTCGAGGGCGGCGAGCCCGTGACGGTCGAGGAACTGTCCGAGATCGTGCCGGGTCCGGACTTCCCGACCGGTGCGCTGATGCTGGGCCGCGCCGGTGCGCGCGCCGCCTATGCCGGCGGCCGCGGCTCGATCATCCTGCGCTCGCGCTACACGACCGAGGCGCGGGGCGAGCGTCGCTCGATCGTGCTCACCGAGATCCCCTTCCAGGTCGGCAAGAGCGGCCTGGTCGAGAAGATCGCCGAAGCCGCCAAGGACAAGCGGATCGAGGGCGTCAGCGACATTCGCGACGAATCGAACCGCGAAGGCGTCCGCATCGTCATCGACCTGAAGCGTGACGCGACCCCCGACGTGGTGCTCAACCAGTTGTGGCGGCACACGCCTGCGCAGTCGAGCTTCGCCGCCAACATGCTGGCGATCCGCGGCGGCCGTCCGGAACTGCTCAACCTCAAGGACATCATCGACGCGTTCGTCTCCTTCCGCGAGGAGGTGATCACCCGCCGGTCGAAGTACGAGCTCGCCAAGGCGCGCGACCGTGCCCACCTGTTGCTGGGCCTGGTGATCGCGGTCACCAACCTAGACGAGGTGGTGCGCATCATCCGCGGCGCCGCCAACCCGGCCGCCGCCCGCGCCTCGCTGCTGGCGCGCGAATGGCCGATCGCCGAGATCGCGCCCTACATCCGCCTGGTCGAGGCGGTGGAAGCCGAAGTCACCGGCGACACCTATCGCCTGTCGGATGCACAGGTCCGCGCGATCCTCGACCTGCGCCTCCACCGCCTGACCGCGCTCGGCCGCGACGAGATCGGGGACGAGCTGTCGAAGCTGGCGGACTCGATCGCCGAACTGCTCGAGATCCTGGGCAATCGCGCCAAGCTCTATGCCGTGATGCGCGGCGAGCTGGTGCAGGTCCGTGCCGAGTTCGCGACCCCGCGCCGGACCGAGATCGCCAATGCCGTCGACGGCATCGACGATGAGGATTTGATCGAGCGCGAGGACATGGTCGTCACCGTGACCATGCAGGGCTATATCAAGCGCACGCCGCTCGACACCTTCCGCGCGCAGAAGCGCGGCGGCAAGGGCCGCGCGGGCATGGCGACCAAGGACGAGGATGCCGTCACCTCGCTGTTCGTGACGTCCACCCATACGCCGGTGCTGTTCTTCTCGACCGCCGGCAAGGTGTATCGCATGAAAGTGTGGCGCCTGCCGGAGGGTGGCCCCGCCACGCGCGGCCGGCCGATGATCAACCTGCTGCCGCTGGCGGCGGGCGAGACCATCTCCACCGTGCTTCCGCTGCCGGAGGACGAGGCGAGCTGGTCCGACCTGCACGTCATGTTCGCGACCGCGAATGGCACCGTGCGCCGCAATTCGATGGACGCGTTCACCAACGTGCCGACCGCCGGCAAGATCGCGATGCGCTTCGACGAGGAGAGCGATGATCGCCTGATCGGCGTGGCGCTGCTCACCGAGACCGACGACGTGCTGCTCGCCACCAAGTGCGGCAAGGCGATCCGCTTCGCTGCGACCGACGTGCGCGAGTTCCAGAGCCGCACCTCCACCGGCGTGCGCGGCGTCAGCCTGGCCGAGGGCGACGAGGTGATCTCGCTGTCGATCCTGGGCGGCTTCCAGGCCACCACCGAGGAGCGCGACGCCTATCTGAAGGCAGCACCGTGGAAGGAAGGCGACCGCGAAGTCACCCTCTCGCCCGAGCGCATGGCCGAGTTCGAGGCGGCGGAGCAGTTCATCCTGACGGTCACCGCCAATGGCTATGGCAAGCGTACCTCCGCCTACGAATATCGCCGCACCAACCGCGGCGGCCATGGCATCACGAACATCGTCACCTCCGATCGCAACGGCCATGTCGTCGCCAGCTTCCCGGCGAGCTCGGGCGAGCAGCTGATGCTGGTCACCGACCAGGCCAAGCTGATCCGCATGTCGGTGGGCGACACCCGCGTGACCGGCCGCGCCAGCCAGGGCGTGCGCCTGTTCCATGTCGCCGCCCAGGAGCATGTCGTCTCCGCCGCCCGCATCGACGAGGAGGAGGAGCCGGAGAACGAGGCCGAGGCGATCGTCGCCGAGGAACGTGCAACCGCAACCCCGCCTGCGGGTTCGACCGACGACGCGATCCAGCTCGATGACGGCATCGGTCCGGAGACCCTGCCCGAGCGGATCGAAGAAGAGGACAGCGGGAGCGACGAGGAATGAGCAAGCCCAACGCCGCGTTCAAGGTTCTGACGGCCGATCAGATGGCCGAACTGGAGGCCGGCAGCTTCGCCGGTGCCCCGATCGATCAGCAGGACGGCTATATCCACCTGTCGACGGCAGCCCAGCTGACCGAGACGGTGGACAAGCACTTCGCGGGTCAGGAAGGGCTGTGGGTCGCCGAGGTGGATTTGGAGGCGCTGGGCGACGCCATCCGCTGGGAGCCTTCCCGCGGCGGTCAGGACTTCCCGCATCTCTATGGGAAGCTGACCTTGGACACGATCGTCGCCTACTCCCCGCTCGAGCGGGAAGGCGACGGCAGCGTGCGGCTGCCGGTCACCGGCTGACAACGACTCCGGCGGTGATCCGCCGGAGCCTCACCGGGGCGAATAGCGCTCGTAGCGTCGAGCAGCCACTCGGCGCCGGTAGCGCAGCAGCGCCCTAGGCCGGCGGAGACTTGGAGGCGTCGGACTGCGCCAGCGGCTCGCCTGCCGACGGCAGCGGCACCGCCGGCGTGTTCTCCGCATCGCCGGGGCCATAGACACGGTCGAGATAATAGCCTGCAAGCAGATAGTGCGCCTTCACCACGGCTGGATGCTCGGCATTCTGCGCCAGCTTCAGTTCTGCTTCGGCGCGTTCGTAGAAATACGCGTTGTTGTCGACTTCAGTCATGATTGCCTCTCGAACGCATCTTGACGATGCGCCGATCCTGTCCTGGATGGAGCCGATCATGCCGGCTCCTGATCGTCTTTTTATTTGAGTTTAGTTAGGGCAAAAGGCCCTTGGAGGGAATGGCCGGCATCGCTGTCGATCGCGACGCACGGGCGGATCGGCGATTGCCCCTCCCCGCGCAAGGCGAGGTCGGATCGGCCGGGTCATCCGGGAATGGCATGAGACTTCCCCCACAGCGCCGGAACGTTCCGCCGCCGGCTTGGTTCCAGACGCTACGGCACCAGATCGACGATGCGCGCGTCCGGGGCTTCCGCCTGGAGCAGCAGCGTTCGGTGGCAGTGGCCGGGCTCGCGCTCGTAGCAGAGCAGCGCCGACGGCATCTCCGCGGCCAGCGCCAGCATCGCCGCGGCCTGCGCCTGCGCCTCGGGCAAAGCCAGTTGATGTGCGTACACGTCCCGGAGGGTTGCCACGTCTCCCTTCTTCGCCGCGTCCCGCCCGCGCTTGGGCGTACCGAGCCTTCAGGTGGTGGTACTCGATCCCGACCTCCGCGAGATGCGCGGCAAGCGAAGATTTGGAGAAGCCGGGACGGCGCGACAGCGGAAGCGCGCGCACGTCGATTACCCGTCGGACGCCTGCGCGCTGCAGGGCGGCAAGGAAGTCCGCCATGGTCGTCGCTTCATAGCCGATGGTGTAGATCGTCTGCGGCGCATCCGGCATGGCATGTCCTTCGTTGCGGCTGTGCACCCGCTCCTGGATCGGCTAGGCAGCCTTCGATCGCGGCGCATGCCGCCCTCCCTCTCCTAGCAGCTTTCGAGACGTTCGTGACGCATTCCCACCAGATTCACATCATCGGCGGCGGTCTCGCCGGGTCCGAGGCAGCCTGGCAGCTGGCGCAGGCGGGCTTTCGCGTGAGGCTTTCGGAGATGCGCGGCAGCGGCGACTGCACGCCCGCGCACCAGGGCGATGGGCTGGCCGAGCTCGTCTGCTCCAACAGCTTCCGCTCCGACGATGCAGAAAGCAACGCGGTCGGGCTGCTTCACGCCGAGATGCGGGCTCTGGGATCGCTGATCATGACGAAGGGCGACGAACACCGCGTGCCCGCAGGTTCGGCTTTGGCGGTGGACCGCGAGGGCTTCTCCGCCGGGGTCACCGCCGCACTGGAGGCGCACCCCAACATCACGATCGTTCGCGAGCGGGTCGACATCCTTCCCGCGGAGGGTCCGACGATCATCGCCACCGGCCCGCTGACCGCACCCGCGCTGGCCGAGAGCATCGGCGGCGCCACCGGCAGCGACGCCCTCGCCTTCTTCGACGCGATCGCGCCGATCGTCCACTTCGACAGCGTCGACATGGACGTTGCGTGGATGGCCGCGCGCTGGGACAAGGGTGGCAAGGACTACATCAACTGCCCGATGGACAAGGACCAGTACCTCGCCTTCCACGCCGGGCTGCTCGCGGGCGAGAAGACCGAGTATCGTGAGTGGGAGAACGTCCCCTATTTCGAAGGGTGCATGCCGATCGAGGTCATGGCCGAGCGCGGCGTCGACACGCTGCGCTACGGCCCGATGAAGCCGGTCGGGCTCGACAATCCGCGTACCGGCCGCTGGCCCTATGCCGTTGTGCAGCTGCGCCAGGACAATGCCCAGGGGACGCTGTGGAACATGGTGGGCTTCCAGACCAAGCTCAAGCATGCCGAGCAGGTTCGGTTGTTCCGCACCATCCCGGGCCTGGAAAAGGCCGAGTTCGCGCGGCTGGGCGGGTTGCACCGCAACACCTTCATCCGCTCGCCCGAACTGCTCGATCCGACCCTTCGGCTGAAGGCACGGCCGCACCTGCGCTTCGCGGGGCAGATCACCGGCTGCGAAGGCTATGTCGAGAGTGCCGCGATCGGCCTGATGGCCGGCCGCTTCGCGGCGGCCGAACTTGCCGGCAAGGACCTTCCGCCGCCCCCGCCCGAGACGGCGCTGGGCGCGCTGCTCGGCCACATCACCGGCGGCGCCGAGGCGGAGACCTATCAGCCGATGAACGTCAATTTCGGCCTGTTCCCGCCGATCGAGGGCCGCACGAAGAAGGCCGATCGCAAGAAGATGTACACCGCGCGTGCCCGTGCTGCGCTTGCGGACTGGATGCCCGCCTAGTCCTCTGCCTCCGCGCGCGGGGCTGGACAGGCGCAGCGCGCGGCAGGCTTGCGCGGGATCGCGGTGGTCGCGAACTCCGCCGGGTTCAGCGCGATCGATTGATCCGCATCTGCCTTGGCGAACTTGGTCGTGGTGGCGACCGCCCATTCGTCGAACGAGAGCTGGCCGTCGCGGTTCGTGTCGAGCTTGGCATAAGCCTTGCGCCGGCTGGCGAGATATTCGTCGCGCGTGATGCTGCCGTCCCGGTCCTTGTCATAGCGATCGAAGCGCTTCTGCTCGCGGGTACGTTCGGGGGCGCTGGGTATCGTGACGGGTACCGGGGGCAGCGGTGCCATGCCGACGGGCGGCGCCTTTGGCTGCGGCAACGGCGCCTCCGTCTGCGCGGTGCCACGGAACAGGATCACGCCGCCCCCCGCCAGAAGCAACGCCGACAAGACCCCCGCCCCGTACCGCCACATGCCTGCCCCCGCCCCGCTGTGCCGGAGCGCAGGCTATCGCAAGCTGCAGGCGGCGAATAGCCCTAACGTCCGGTTAACCGATGCCACAGCACCCGCGAGAGGCGGCGCGGCGAGCCGGACGGCAATGGAGCATCGAGCGGCACATCCAGGTCCATTCGGGCGAAATGGGCTGCCGCCCCAAGACTGCGGGCGGCGCTGCTCCATCGCATGCCCAGCGCCTGGTCCAGCAGCACCCGCGCACGCGCCGCCGCCATGGTTGCCAGCGCCGGCTCACGGACGTGTCTGGCCAGGTCTGCGAGAGCCCAGCCAATACCGGCTTCGATCAACGGGTCATCTGGTTGCGCTCCGAACATCTGCCCGCACGCCTCGAACAGGGTTCCGCCGCGCAGCCGCCCCTGCCGATCCAGCGTTTCCGCGTCGAACGCCTCCTCCTCCAGCAACATGCTCCACCCATCCGTCATCCCACTGAGCATCGACGGGCGAACCCCGGTGCCGGCGAACGCCCGGGCAAGGTCCGTCAGGACGGGGACGGCAGGCGCAGGACCGTCATCTAGCGCGCGCAAGGCATCATCCCACCAGCGCAGGCGGATCTGACCCAGCACAGGCTCGCTCGTAGAGCGCAGCACCTCTGCAAGCGCTGCGTCCAAGGCCAGAGCAGCCGCAAGCGCTGGTCGTCCCTTCGCCGGGGCGTAGGAAAGAAGAACAGCATGTTCGGGATTGTTGCCGGTCACGCATCCACCCCCGGCAAACGGGTAAACATCAAATCAACCATGATGGTTCAACCAAGCTTATCCCTCTGCGAACCATAGGAGACTGTCGAACGTCATGGTCCCAAGGCACTGAAATGAAGAAGCGATTGCCCAAGCGGCGTGCAGGTGCGCGGCCGTTCCTGAGCGCGCTCGCCCGGGACGTTCGCGGCAACACGCTGATGCTGGTCGCCGCCGCCCTGATTCCCTTGATGGCGATGATCGGGTCGGGGGTCGACATGGCTCGCGGCTATATGGCGCAGGACCAGTTGCAACAAGCATGCGATGCCGGAGTGCTCGCTGCCCGGCGGCTGCTCAGCGGCTCCCAGCTGACGGACGCAGTGAACAACGAAGCCAAGGCGTACTTCAATTTCAACTTCCCGCAGGGAACGTACGACGCGGCAGCCTTCACGCCTGTGGTGACCGTTCCGAAGCTGGGCACGGTGCGGATGACGGCCAGTACGACGATCCCGACGGCTATTATGGGCATTCTCGGCTTCAAGACGATGGCGCTCTCGGCGAGTTGTTCGGCGACGCAGGACTTCGTCTCGACCGACATCATGCTGGTGCTCGACATGTCCGGTTCCATGAACTGTCCCCCGGGCCAAGCCGGCGCGTGCAACGAAGTCGAGCAACCGGGGTCCAAGATGGCCGCACTACGCTCGGCCGCAACATCCCTATACGATACCCTGGCGGGCGCGCAGAACCAACTGCATGCGAACAGCCTGCGGCTGCGCTATGGATTTGTGCCGTATAACGGAACGGTTAACGTCGGAAGGATTCTGTACGCTAAGAACCCGGACTATATCCGCGGTCCAACATACCCGTATCAGACACGGGTATGGGTGCCCACCACCCGAACAACAACTTCGTTCAGGTCGGAGTCGGACTGTGCCGCCCTGGGCGGGACGTGGAGCCGCTTTTTCTTGTCTCTCGGATACTGCACGTACCAGGAGGTGACGGGAGGGGCCTGGTCCTACGGCCAGTATCCGGTCGACGTCTCCAGATATGTTACCGGCGCTACGGTTACCGTTCCGACGCAGACGAACGGCAGCACGGCACGCTGGGCCGGCTGCATCGAGGAGCGCAAGACGAACAACGTCACAATCAACGGCGGAAGCGGTACCACCGCGCCGGCGGATGCTTGGGATCTCGACGTCACACGCATTCCGAACTCGGATGACAGCCGTTGGGGACCTTGGTGGCCGGAAGTGGAATTCGGCAGAGACGCGACGGCGCAGCGAACCAGAAGTGACTATTGTGCGAGCGAGGCGAGCCGCCTCACCGAATATTACAATAACAAGCAAGGGTTCACGAACTATCTGGCCAACTTGAAGCCTCTAGGATCGACCTATCACGACATCGGCATGATCTGGGGTGCTCGGTTCATCGCGTCGGAAGGCATTTTCGCGGGGCCTGCGGAGACCAACGATCAGTTCACTGCGGACAATCCCTCGAAGATCCGCGGTTTTTCCGTGCGGAAGTACCTCATATTCATGACGGACGGTGATCTCTCGCCGACACTCGACGAATATTCCAGCTATGGCATCGAGAACCTGGATAAGCGGGTTCTCGGCTCGGCGGCAGTGACGGGCACCAACCAGGTAAACCGCCATCTTCAGCGCTTTCGTATGGCGTGCAACGCGGCAAAGGGGCAGAACATCGACGTGTGGGTGATCGCCTTCTCCACCACCCTCACTTCGGAGATGCAGAACTGCGCGAGTTCGCCCAGCCAAGCGGCCGGCATCAGCACCTCTGCAGATCTGATCGCGAAGTTCCAGGAGATCGGTTCGAAGATCGGATCGCTGAGGCTGAGCCAGTGAGCGCGACCCGCTCTCGTCTGGCGTTGGCTTCGGATCGACGCGGTGCGACGATCGTGGAGTTCGCGCTGGTGACCCCGATCCTTCTGCTCGTCCTGATGGCCGCGCTCGAGTTCGGGTATCAGGGCTATATCAACGCGATGGTACAAGGGGCGATGACCAAGGCCGCTCGCCTGGCGACCGTTGGCGGCCGGACCTCCGCCGACGTGGAGAAGATGATCAAGGACGAGGTCGGGCAAGTCGTGGATCGACAATACATCTCGGTTGAGACCCGAAGCTATTACAACTTCTCCAATGTCGGGTCCGCAGAAAAGATCACTCAGGATACGGATCCGAAGACGGTGTACAATAAGGGTGATTGCTACGAAGACGCCAACAACAATGGCCAGTATGACACGTCCTTGGGCTCCGCGGGCTTGGGAACCGCAGACGATATCACCTACTACAAGGTTACCGCCAATTATCCGAACCTGACGCCGATCTCCCGTTTCGCCAGCTGGGTAGGCAGGCGATCGGTCTCGGCGACGATCGCCCTGCGCAACCAGCCCTTCACCTCGCGCGCTGCGGCAACCATCCGATGCGACTGACGCCATCCCGGAAACCGCGGCACACTCCCGCCGCTGTCGCGGCCGACGTCCGCGGCGTAGCGCTCCTGGAGTTCGCGCTGTCGCTGCCCTTGCTGCTGACGGTCACCCTCTATGGCGTGGAGACTGCGAATCTCGCGATTGCTAAGATGCGGGTGAACCAGATCGCCAGCACGATCGCCGACAATGCGGCGCGCGTCCGCGACGATATCGATGAACGCGATGTCAATGAGCTGCTGCTCGGCGCCAACCTGCTTGGCGGCGGGATCGACTTCGGCCCGCGCGGGCGCGTCGTCGTTTCCAGCGTGTCCCCAAACGGGCTCAGCGGCAGCCAAGCAGGCCAATGGATCCGCTGGCAACGATGCACCGGGGCACTGAACACCGCCGAGTCCCAACCGCGCTACGGCAGGGAAGGAACGGGCAAGACTACGGGCAGCCTGAAGTTCATCGGGAGCAGCACGCGTTCGATTGCCGCCAGCAGCACCACCAACCTGATCCTGGCCGAAGTGACTTACCGCTATAAGCCCATTGTTTCGGAGACATTGTTCGGACCGATGGTCCTTCGCTCAGAGACGGCCTTCTCCGTCCGCGAACGGCGGACCGAAGATATCCAGAGCGCTACCGGCGTGACGCCGAGCGTCTGCACCGTCTACTCGGCGACGTGAGGGGCGGCGAAGCTTCTTCAGCCCGCCGCCCCTTTCATCTTCAACCCTTGTAGGTCACCTTCTTCACCGTCTCGACCACGCGGTCGGCGGTGACGAGCGCCAGCTTCTCGAGGTTCGCCGCATAGGGAAGCGGCACGTCCTCGTTGGTCACGCGCAGCACCGGCGCGTCGAGGTCGTCGAAGCCCTGCTCCATCACGACCGCAGCGATTTCGCTCGCGATCGAGCAGACGGGCCAGCCTTCCTCGACCACCACCAGGCGGTTGGTCTTCTTCAGGCTTGCGAGAACCGTCTTGGTGTCAAGCGGACGCAGCGTGCGCAGGTCGATGACCTCCGCCTCTATGCCCTCGCCCGCCAGCTTCTCGGCTGCTTCCAGCGCGACGCCCACGCCGATCGAGTAGGACACGATCGTCACGTCCTTGCCCTGGCGCATGATGCGCGCCTTGCCGATCGGCAGGACATAGTCGTCAAGCTTGGGCACCTCGAAGGTGCGGCCGTACATCAGCTCGTTCTCGAGGAACACGACCGGGTCTTCCGAACGGATCGCCGCCTTCAGCAGGCCCTTGGCATCGGCCGCGTCATAGGGCGCGATCACGACCAGGCCGGGAACGCTGGCGTACCACGGGCCATAGTTCTGCGAGTGCTGCGCGCCGACACGGCTGGCAGCGCCGTTGGGGCCACGGAACACGATCGGGCAGCGCATCTGGCCGCCGGACATGTAGTTGGTCTTGGCGGCCGAGTTGATGATGTGGTCGATCGCCTGCATGGCGAAGTTGAACGTCATGAACTCGACGATCGGCTTCAAGCCGCCCATGGCCGCACCGGTGCCGACGCCGGCAAAGCCGTATTCGGTGATCGGCGTGTCGATGACGCGCTTGGGACCGAATTCCTCGAGCAGGCCCTGGGTCACCTTGTAGGCGCCCTGGTACTCGGCGACTTCCTCGCCCATCACGAACACGCGGCCGTCGGCGCGCATTTCCTCGGCCATCGCGTCGCGCAGCGCTTCACGGACCGTCACCTTCACCATCTCAGTGCCTTCCGGCACTTCGGGATCGGTCGACGTCTGCTCGACGGCGTTGACGAGCTGGGTCGTGCCGGTCTCCTGCGCCTTGGGCGCGTCCGAAACGGCTTCGGTGCGCTGGTCGGACGGTGTCTGCACGCCGCCCTCGCCCTCGGCCGGCTTGGAGCCTGCGGCCGCACCGGTGGAGGTCTGCGACGCGTTGGCGGCTTCGGCCACGTCCTCGCCCTCACCCGCGATCAGCGCGATCACGGTGCCGACCTTCACATTGTCGGTGCCCTCGGTGACCAGAATCTTGGCGATCGTGCCTTCGTCGACGGCCTCGAATTCCATGGTCGCCTTGTCGGTCTCGATCTCGGCCATGATGTCGCCGGATTTGACGACGTCACCTTCCTTGACCAGCCACTTCGCCAGCGTGCCCTCTTCCATCGTGGGCGACAGCGCCGGCATCTTCAGTTCGATCGCCATCTCAGTAGTTCTCCACCAGCACGTCCGTATAGAGCTCGGCCGGATCGGGCTCCGGCGTGCTCTCGGCGAAGTCGGCGGCCTCGTTCACCACCTTGCGGATTTCCTGCTCGATCGTCTTGAGGTCGGCCTCGCCGACTCCCAGCTTCTCCAGCTCGCGCTTCGCCGCCTCGATCGGGTCGGAGTTGTCACGCATCGCCTGCACTTCCTCACGCGAGCGATACTTGGCCGGATCCGACATCGAGTGGCCGCGATAGCGATAGGTCTTCATCTCGAGGATGATCGGGCCCTTGCCCGCACGCACCCACGCCAGCGCCTCTTCGGCTGCACCGCGGCAGGCGAGGACGTCCATGCCGTCGACCTGGATGCCCGGGATGCGGAAGCTCTCGCCGCGCTTGTAGAGCTGGTCTTCCGCCGACGAGCGGTTGACCGAGGTGCCCATGGCGTACTGGTTGTTCTCGATCACGTAGATGATCGGGAGCTTCCACAGCTCGGCCATGTTGAAGCTCTCGTACACCTGGCCCTGGTTGGCCGCGCCGTCGCCGAAATAGGCCATCGCGACGCCGCCGTCCTCGTTGTACTTGTGCCCGAACGCCAGGCCGGTGCCGAGCGACACCTGCGCGCCGACGATGCCATGGCCGCCGTAGAACTTCTTCTCGGTCGAGAACATGTGCATCGAGCCGCCCTTGCCGCGGCTGATGCCGGCGGCACGGCCGGTCAGCTCGGCCATGATGATCTTGGGATCGATGCCATAGGCCAGCATGTGGCCGTGGTCGCGATAGCCGGTGATGACCGAGTCCTTCTCGCCATCCAGCGCCGACTGCAGGCCGACGGCAACCGCCTCCTGGCCGATGTAGAGATGGCAGAAGCCGCCGATGAAGCCGAGCCCGTAGAGCTGGCCCGCCTTCTCTTCGAAGCGGCGGATCAGCAGCATCTGCTTGTAGAAGTCGAGCAGTTCCTCCTTCGAGGCCTCGTAGCGCGTCGGTTCGTTGGGACGCTCACGGTTCGGAACGGCAGGTTCGCTCTTGGCGCTCTGCGCCGGTGCCTTTGCCACGATGTAGGTACCCTCATGCCTGGGAAAGGGGAAAGGAGCCGAGCCTATAGGCCGGTTTCTCTCCCAACTGCAATCACCCGGCCGGAGCGGCTGGGCGACCGCGCTGGAGCCCTGCTAGCGCAACTCGGCCTAGCCGTCGACCGTCCCTGCGCAGCGATCCGCATTGCCGGTACCGCTGCCGAGCGGCATGATGAACTCGTCCGGGTGCGCCACGTTCAGCTGCTTGCGGACCAGTTCATCGACCATGTCGGGATCGGCGTGGCGGGGATCGAGCAGCGCGACGCGGTTGCGCAGCTCCGCCCGCGCCTTGTCCAGGCAAGCGTAGTAGGCCTGACGCTGGGCCAGCTTGCGGGAATAATCGCGGTAGGCGAGAATGCCGTTGGGTCCGAGCACCGCATAATAGCCGAAGAACCCCATGAACAGGATCGCGAACGCGGGAAATCCTGCACGACGGAGTATCGGGTGAAGCGGCGAGGAGCGCGGCATGCCCCGATATTTGCGCAAGCCGCGGGCGTGCGCAAGGTCGCCCGAGTCGAAAACATCAAGAGATTCAAAGCTGATGCATCTACGCCACGACCCCGCCAGCCCCGCTGCCGAGCCGATCGACTTCGATGCATTTCTCGCGGTCGACGTCCGCGTCGGAACGATCGTCGCCGCTGAAGAGTTCCCCGAGGCGCGCAAACCGGCGATCAAGCTGCGGATCGACTTCGGCCCGACGATCGGGGTTCGCCGGTCGAGCGCGCAGATCACGGAGCATTACACGCCCGAGGCGCTCGTCGGGCGGCAGGTGGCGGCGGTGGTGAACTTCCCACCCCGCCAGATCGGCAAGTTCCTGTCCGAAGTGCTGACGCTTGGCTTCCCTGACGAGAACGGCGCCGTGGTGCTGTTCGCGCCGGACCAGAAGGTGCCGGATGGTGGGCGGCTGTTCTGACATGAGGGGTGGTGGAAAGGCGTCGCGGAGGCAAGTCGTGCAGAACCCACGGGCCCGGAAAATCAGCCCGCCAACATCAGTTGCGCAAGGGAGGGCCCGCGGAATGTATGACGAAGCCTTTCGCGACTTACGCAAGCTTTATCGCGGAGACGCTTCTGAGACCGGTCGATCACGCAACGTCGGGAAAGAAGATGTGGTTCGGTGGTCCGTGGTTGGCAGCCTCAACCTCACGCAAACCTTTGATCGGCTCGGCATCGAGCTGTCACGCGATTATGCCGCCGGGATCCTGACGTGGGAGTTCTGCGACGTCACCGCTAACCCTGTTTGGCGTGCTTACCGATCTACAACTGGATGACGCGCACCCTGTTGATGAGCCCAAGATGTTCTGGAAGTTCTACTTGGCGTTCGATCACAGCGAGACAGTTCCCGCTGCGGAGTCAGAGCAGGTAGCACGCGAGGAGATCCTGTGCTTTCTCGCGTCGGCCAGGCTGGCGCCTTGATCTTCGCGACTTCTCCCCCGTCCTTTCCCACCGTTACCCCGGCGTAGGGAGGGGGCCAGGATCGAGCGGCCGGCACAGCGGGCGGCTCTTTTGAGCGTTGGTGTAAAGAGAAGAAGAGGTCAGAAGCGTGGGAGATGGCGCAGCCCGCTCCGGCTCCCCCCGCAAGCCCAGATATCCAGGGCATCTGCGCTGACGACATAGGTCGCGGCGGCGCTAAAGCGCTCCCGCTCATCGATACCAACTTGGCTGGGAGGACTGGTGATGATCCTCCCCGCAGGAAGTCCATCGAAGCCGGCGCGCTCGATGCTGACGTCGATCCTGTTGGGATCGATCTTCCAGCCCCGTCTCGCATACGCGTATGTTCGTCGCATGCTGGCGATGTTCTTGAGACAAGGATCGGCGGCCAGCTGTCCTTCTATCTGCTCCACGACCTTTTCACTCGGTTTGCCCGCGGGACAGCCCACCAGGAAGAGGACGGAAGGGAGTAGCGCGTAGCTAGAGCATGCCATCAGCCGATGTTAGCCGGTTACGCGACGGCTACCAGCTACCGCCCCTCTTCGCCGCCCGACGCTCTCCAGCTTAGGATGGCGGGGGAGCGCGTTGCCCGCGCGTCCCCCACTTCCCCTTACGCGCGCAGGATCGAGCGGCCCGCGTAGCGGGCGGCGTCGCCCAGCTCTTCCTCGATGCGGATCAGCTGGTTGTATTTCGCGAGCCGGTCCGAGCGCGCGAGGCTGCCGGTCTTGATCTGGCCGCAGTTGGTGGCGACCGCGAGATCCGCGATCGTCGCGTCCTCGGTCTCGCCCGAGCGGTGCGACATGACGGCGGTGTAGGACGAACGCTGGGCCAGGCTCACCGCCTCCAGCGTCTCGGTCAGCGTGCCGATCTGGTTGACCTTCACCAGCAGCGAGTTGGCGAGGCCCTTGCCGATGCCCATCGCCAGGCGCTCCGGGTTGGTGACGAACAGATCGTCGCCGACCAGCTGGACCTTGCCGCCGATCTTGTCAGTGAGCGCCTTCCAGCCCTCGAAATCGTCCTCGCCCATGCCGTCCTCGATCGAGAAGATCGGATAGCGGGCAGCGAGATCCGCCAGATAATCGGCCATCTCCAGCGGGGTCAGCGACTTGCCCTCTCCGACCATCTCATACTTGCCGTTCTTGAAGAACTCGGTCGCGGCGCAGTCGAGCGCCAGCATCACGTCGTCGCCGGGCGTGTAGCCGGCCTTCTCGATGCTGGTCATGATGAAGTCGAGCGCGTCGGTGGTGGACGAGAGGTTCGGCGCAAAGCCGCCCTCGTCGCCGACCGAGGTCGCCAGGCCCTTGTCATGCAGGCCCTTCTTCAGCGTGTGGAAGATCTCCGACCCGCAGCGCACGGCCTCGGCGAGGCTGGGCGCGCCGACCGGCATCACCATGAACTCCTGGAAGTCGATCGGGTTGTCGGCATGCTCGCCGCCGTTGATGATGTTCATCATCGGCACCGGCAGCAGGTGCGCCGAGACGCCGCCGACATAGCGATAGAGCGGCAGGCCGCGCGCATCCGCCGCCGCCTTGGCGACCGCAAGGCTCACGCCCAGGATCGCGTTCGCGCCCAGGCGGCCCTTGTTGGGCGTGCCGTCGAGCTCGATCATCGCCCGATCGACGTCTGCCTGATCCTCGGCGTCGAGGCCCAGCACCGCTTCGGCGATGTCGGCGTTCACCGCGTCCACGGCCGCCTGCACGCCCTTGCCCATCCAGCGGCTCTTGTCGCCGTCGCGCTTCTCGACGGCTTCGTGCGCGCCGGTGGAGGCGCCCGAGGGCACGGCTGCGCGGCCGGTGCTGCCGTCTTCCAGCATCACGTCGACCTCGACGGTGGGGTTCCCACGGCTGTCCAGGATCTGGCGTGCGTGGATGTCGATGATTGCGGTCACGTAACGATCTCCCTACCTTCTCGGCCGGACGCTGCCGGCGATCGTGCGCAGCCCTATCCGCTCGGCCTCCGCGGGGCAATTCGTGCCGGATCGGGAACCGCTGTCGCCGGCTTTGGTTCTCCAGGCGAACCACAAAGGGAAACGCACGATGAGCGACACCAACCGGACCGACCCGCTTTCGAGCACGGGCCCTAGCGACACCAACGTCGAGTTCACCCCCTCTTCCAGCACAGCCGGTGGTGCGGACGTCAGCTTCAAGCCAACCGGCAGCGACGAGTCCGTATTCGAGACCGCAGGCACGACCGACACGGGCGGCAGCACCACCGGCACGACGGCGGACAAGGCCAAGGGTACGGCACAGACGCTGAAGGACGAGGCGAACAAGCTGGGTCGCCAGGCGACGGACAAGGCACGCGGCCTGGCCGATGAAGGCAAACTGCGCGCGACGGGCGCACTCGATGAATTTTCGAAGATGATGGAAGACGCGGCAGGCACCGTCGACGACAAGCTGGGCGAGCAGTACGGCCAGTATGCCCGCTCCGCGGCGCAGGCGCTGTCGGGCTTTTCCGACTCGCTGCGCGACAAGGATGTCGACGAGCTGATCGAGGACGTGCGCGGCTTCGTCCGCAAGAGCCCGGCAGTCGCGATCGGCACCGCAGCCGCCCTGGGCTTTGTCCTGGCGCGCGTGGTGAAGGCGGGCGTGGACGGCGCCGCGGACGCCACCGACACGACCCCGACGGCCTGACCCCGAGCGAGTGGACGCGATGCGCGATAGCAGGAGCGACGCCAGTATCGGCGAACTGATCCAGCGACTGGTCTCTGACGGCCGGACGTGGGTCCAGGCCGAGCTGGCCGTGTGGAAGGCGGTCGCCGCCTCCCGCAAGAACGACGCGATCCTGGGGATCGCCTTCGGCGTCGGGGCGCTGGTGCTCACCTTTGCAGCAATCGGCGCCCTGCTCGTCGGGCTGATCCTGGTGCTGCGCGAACCATTGGGCAATGGCGGCGCGACTGCCGTGGTCGTGCTCGTCGCGCTCGCGATCGCCGGCATCCTCGGCAAGATGGCGGCGACGCGGCTGGGCCGCGCCTTTTCGGGAGACGGGCTGTGACCGAACCCCAGGGCATCGCAGCGGCGCGCGCCAACGCGCAGCAGGCCAAGTCCAGGATGCTGGGTACCGTCGACGCGCTGAAGGCCCGGCTGAACCCGGGAACCGTCGCGGAGGACGTGGCCGGCCGGGTCAAGGAACGGGCATCGGCTGCGGTCGAGCAAGGCGTCGCCGTCGTCCAGCGCGAGCCCCGCGCCGTGGCGGCGGGTGCAGCCGGGCTGTTCGCCCTGTTCATCACGCCGAAGCTGATCCGCAGCCTTCGGCGGCGCTGCAAGCAGAAGCGGGCCCGCGCCAAGGTACCGGCTACCGTCGCCAGCCCGGAGCCGCCGGCAGCACCGCCCCCCGCAGGATCCTGACACCATCACTGGGCCGTGATCGGCCCCTAGCAAGGACAAGTGGAATGACCACGAACGGCAACAACACCACGGCTTCGACCAACACGTCCGCCGACACCCAGGGCGACGCAGGCACCCTCGCCCACCTGCGCGAGAGCGCGAGCCACGCCTATGAGAGCACGCGCGAGAGCGCGGCGACGGCAGCGGCGCGTGCGAGCGAGGGCATCGAGGCAAACCCGCTCGCGGTGCTGGCGGGCGGCATCGCGCTCGGCGCCATCCTCGGCGCGCTCCTGCCCAAGTCGGAAAGCGAGCAGAAGGTGCTGGGCCCGCTCGGCAAGCGGCTGTCCGAGACCGCTGCCGCTGCCGCCACCGCCGCTCGCGAGGCCGGCAAGGAACAGCTGACCAGCGCGATCCCCGACAAGGATGCTGCCAAGGAGTCGCTGAAGAAGGCGTTCGGCAACGTCGTCGAGGCGGCGAAGGACGGCGGAAAAACGGCTGCTACCGGTAGCAGCGCGGCCTGATCGCCTCTGCGCCCTTGAGTGCTCGGCTCGAGCCGCTATGCGGCAGTGCAGCACACATCAGGAGCTGACATGAGCAAGATGCATCTCGTTTTTGGTGGCCGCGTCAGCGACCCCCAGACGCTCGACTTCGTCGATCTGAAGGAAGTCGATCTGGTCGGGCTGTTCCCCGACTATGAGAGCGCCGAAAAGGCGTGGCGCGCCGCCGCGCAGCGGACGGTCGACGACGCCGAGATGAAGTATGTGGTGGTGCCGCTGCACCGCCTGCTCGAGCCCGAGCTGAAGTAAGAGCAGCCCGGCAGAGCCGGAACGAGACGGGGCCGCTTCCGGATTGGAAGCGGCCCCGTTTTCGTTCGTGCGCCGGTGAGCCGAGGCGGGTGAGCCCGCCTCGGGTCCCTACAGGGCGAAGCGCGCGGTGACCCGCAGGTCCCGGCCAGCGAGCGGGGCATAGTCCTTGAGATAGCTCGCGTGCCGGCGCGCGACCACGTCGAACAGGTTGTTCGCGGACAGAAGCAGGCTGGTCGGGTTGTCGCGTCCCCAGGGCTTCAGCGTGACCGAGGCATTCACGAGCGTATAGGCGCCCGTCTCGGTCTCGTTCGCGGCGACCCGGTCCTGCTTGGTGACATGCTCCACTTCCAGGCGACCCTGAGCGAGCACGCCCTGCGCCTCGATGCCGCCGAGCAGGCGGAGCGGCGGGATGCGCGGCACCGGTCCGCCGTTCTTGATCGTGGCGTGCGTGTAGTCGGCAACGCCGTCCAGCACGACGGCGGTGCTGCCGATCTGCGCCAGCCGCGCCGAGGCTTCCGCCTCAAGGCCGTAGAAGCGGGCATCGACCTGGTTGTACTGGTACACCGGCAGCCCGTCCTCGAGCTCGCCGGTCGGCTGCTCGTAGATGAAGCCATCGTACCAGTTGTGGTAGGCCGCGAGGCTGAAATCGAAGCCGTCGCCACCGCCCTTCAGCGTCGCCTCGACCCCGTTGCTGCGCTCCACGCCGAGGTTCACGTCGCCGATCTCGAACGCCTGGGTGCCCGCGTGCGGGCCATTGGCGAAGAGTTCCTCCGCGGTCGGCGCCCGCTCGCTGTGCGACAGCGACACGCCGAAGCGCACGCCGCTATTGCCAAGCCCCACGCTCGCACCACCGGCGGCCGAGAAGGCATTGAAGCTGCGCTCCAGCCGGGCGTTGCCAAGGTCCGCGTCAGGCTGCGCCACCGCTTCGGTGCGCTCGTAGCGGCCGGACAGTTCCCCACGCACCGCACCGAAATCGGCACTCTGGAGGGTGAAGACACTATATTGCTGCGTCTCGTTGCGCGGGAGGAATTTCTCCTCGCCGATGACGTTGAGCGTGCGGATCAGCATCTGCGCGCCGGTGGTGCCGCGCCAGCCGCCGCGAACCGCCTGCTGCGCTTCCACGCGCGCTTCCAGCCCCTGGCTGTAGAAGGTCGTCCCGACCTCGCCCGTGTCCTCCAGTTCCTGGTGGCGATAGTCGGCAATCGCGCCGCGGAAACGAAGCCGGTCGATGAAACCGCCAGTCTCCACCTCACCGCGCATGTCGAGGCGTGTCTGGCGCATGGCGATGCGCACCGCCTCCGCTTCCTCGCCAGGCTCGATCGCATAGCGGATCGGCACACCATAGTTGGTGTCGTAGTGCGACACGGAGAAGCCGAGATTGCCGCCCTCCGCGACCACCGCCGCACCGCCGGCCACCTGCCAGGTCTCGGCCGAGCTGTTGGGAAGCGTACCGCTGAGGTTTGCCAGATCGGCAATGTCGGGATCACTGCTTGCGGCTGCGGCCCGGCGCTGCGGCCCGGCCAGGATGTGGCCCCCAGTCTCCAGGTCGTCGGACTTGGTGTAGCTGCCGTCGGCGTGGAGGACGACCTTGCCGCCGACCGGCACGTCGATGCTGCCCGAGGCGGTACGCTCGTCCGCGGCCGATCCATAGCCGACGATGCCGTCGAGATGGACCGGTTCCTCCGGAAGCGTGCGCGGGATGCGGCTGTCGATCACATTGACCACGCCGCCGATCGCCGACGGACCGAACAGCAGCGCCGCGGGACCGCGGAGCACCTCGATGCGGTCGGCGATCAGCGGGTTGATGGCCACCGCATGATCGACGCTGGTGGTCGAGACGTCGAAGCTGCCGATCCCCTCGGTCAGCACGCGTGCGCGATCCCCCTGCAGGCCGCGCAGGATGGGTCGCGAGGCGCCGGGCCCGAAACTGCTGGAGCTCACGCCGGGCTGCCGTGCCAGGGTGTCGCCCAGGGTGGGCCGCAACGAGCGGGTCAGCGCCTCGCCCGAAAGCACGGTGGTGCCGCCGAGCAGGTCCGCCTTCGGGCGATCCAGCGAGGCCGTGACGACGATGTTGGCGCCAATCTCCTGGTGGTTCGCGTCGGTAGTGCTGCCCTGCCCTGCCTGCGCGGCTGCATCCGCCGGGGCGCCGTCGGTCTCTGCCGGGGCAGCATCCGGGCGCGCATAGGCCGGAAGCGCACAGGCGAGCGCAGCACTACCAAGAAGAAGACGAGCAAACGACATCGAGACCCTCCCACAAGCGGACGGCCTCCCCTAGCGGGCAATGATACAACGTCACAATAGGCAAATGGCGTTTGTGACAAAGTTTTTCTGGTTGATGCGCCGGCTAGCCCAGGATCCGGCGATAGAGCGCCTCGTACCGCTCTGCCATGCGCTCGACGGAGAAGTGCGCCGCCACTCTCGCGCGGCACGCGGCGCGATCGATCTGGTCGACCCGTGCCACGGCGTCGATCGCCCCGTCCAGGTCGTCCACCAGGAAGCCGGTAACCCCGTCCTGGATCAGTTCCGGCATGGAGCCGCGCCGGTAGGCGATCACCGGCGTGCCGCAGGCCATCGCCTCGACTACGGAAAGGCCGAACGGCTCGTCGAAGCCGATCAGGTGGAGCAGCGCGCGTGCCTCTCCCAGCATTGCCGTTCGCTTCGCGCCGCCGACGGCGCCGTGATGGAGGATGCGGACGCCGTTGATCCCGGGCTCGACCTCGTCGCGCCAATAGCGCTCGTCCTGGACGATCCCGGCCATGTGCAGTCGCCGGCCGGTTGCCCGAGCCACTTCGATCGCCTCGCGCGGCCCCTTGTCGGGGTGCATGCGGCCGAAGAACAGCAGATCGTCGCTGCCCGCCGCATCGAAGGGCAAGTCGTCGACCGGGATGCCGTGGTGGATGGTGGCCGCATAGCGCAACGCCGGATGCCGGTCCGCATCACTGATCGCGACGTAGTTCACCCGATCCTGGTAGGGCGCGTACATCGGCAAGATCCGGTCGGAGGAGAAGCCGTGGATCGTGGTGACCATGGGCGTCGACACCAGCCCGGAGAAGGCATGTGCCGGAAAGTCCGCCTGGTTGTGGATCAGGTCGAACTCGCCCGCGCGCTCGAACACATGGGCGAGGTGGCGGAACTCCCACACCTTCGCGTCGACCGCGGGATCTTCCGAATAGGGGGCGGGCACGACCCCCGCGAGGGTCCCGGAGGTGGTCGAGTCGAGGGTCGCGAACAGCGTCACGTCCACGCCGCGCGCGACCAGCGCCTCGGTGAGCAGGCTGGTGACCAGTTCCCAGGGACCATAGTGCCGCGGCGGTGTGCGCCATGCAATCGGCGCCAGCATTGCAATCCGCATCAGGCGGCAGTCCCGAGGATCATTCCTTCATTCCCCCTCAAGCGCAGCAGCCCCTCGACCGGTTCCGTCGCCTCCGCCAGGGTGGACAGCAACGGGCGACAGCCTGCCGCCCAATGCGGCACGTTCATCTCCACGGGAGTAGCGCCAAGGTTCAGCGCCACCAAGACCCGCGTGTCGCCGTCACGCCGCTCATAGGCGAGCAACCTGCCCTCGCCCTCGACGAGGTGCCAACTGCCGACCGACAGGGCCGGCGTGTTCTTGCGCAGCATCAGGAGCGCGCGCGTCAACGTCCACATCGAGGCGGGATCGTCTCGCTGGACCGCAACGTTGCGGGTCGGGTGATCCGGGTTGAGCGGCAGCCAGGGATCTCCAGTGGTGAAGCCCGCTCTGGCACTTTCGTCCCACGGCATGGGGGTACGCACCGGGTCGCGACCGCGGCCGGGCTCCCGCAGTTCCTGAGGATCGACGGCCCGGCCCGTCGGGATCGCCACATCCGCAAGGGCGAGTTCGTCGCCATAGTAGAGCGTGGGAGTACCCCGCAGGGTCAGCAGCAGCATGGCCGCGACGCGCGCCTGCGCTTCCCCGACCCGGCTGACGATGCGGGAGCGATCATGGTTGCCTAGCACCCAGTTCGGCCACCCCCCGGGTGGAAGGGCCGCTTCATATTCAGTGATCCGCTGCGAGAGTTCGGCCGCGTCCCACCGCGCCTCGATCAGCTGGAAGTTGAAAGGTAGGTGCACGCCTGGGCGAGCATTCCCGTAATACGCCACCAGCCGCTCGACGGGCAGGTAGATCTCGCCGATCAGCACCCGCTCCTGCTCCGTCGCGGCGAACCCGTCGGCAACTGCGCGCATGTCGGCTGCGATGTCATGGACTTCCGGCTGGTCGGTCGAATGTAGCTGGAGCACCCGGTTCTTCTCACCCGAGCCGGGCAGATAGTCCGGGTTGACCGGATTGTCGGAGAAGTCGGCGTGCTTGATCATGTGCCAGAGCACGTCGATGCGGAAGCCGTCGACCCCGCGCGCGAACCAGAAGCGCAGGACGTCAAGCATGGCGGCCCGCAACTCCGGATTGCGCCAGTTGAGGTCCGGCTGCTCCTTCAGAAAGGCGTGAGAGTAATACTGCCCGGTCGCCGCGTCCCATTCCCAGGCGGGGCCGCCGAAATCGCTGATCCAGTTGTTGGGCGGACCACCATCGGGCGCCGGATCGCGCCAAATGTACCAGTCCCGCTTCGACGAGGTCCGCGATTGGCGGCTCTCCACGAACCAGGGGTGCCGGTCCGAACTATGGTTGGGCACGAAATCGAGCAGGACCCGCAGCCCGCGGGCGTGTGCGGCAGCGAGCAGCGCGTCGAAGTCCACCAGCGTCCCGAACCGCGGGTCGATGTCGCAATAATCGGCCACGTCATAGCCGAAGTCCGCCATGGGCGACGGGAAGATCGGCGAAATCCAGACGGCATCGATGCCGAGTTCGACGAGATAGTCCAGCCGATCGGTTATCCCTCTGAGGTCCCCGATCCCGTCGCCGTCACTGTCCTGAAAAGACCTGGGATAGATCTGGTAGATGGTGGCCGCTTCCCACCACGGCCGCGCTTCTGCCATGAGCACTCCCCGTCCGATCGCCTGCACCCAAAAGCGGTGGCGGGTCGACCCCCGCCACCAGTCACGTCACTCGCCCGAGGAACGGGTGGCCGTGTGGCCGCCGAGCGCGCTGTCCTGCTCCCGGTCGGCAGTGCTGCCGGCGACATCGGCCTCGCGCTGATCGCCCTCCCACGCGCCTTCTGGCCCGCTGCCGATCGCGTCGCCGGGAGCCACGGGATCCTCGTACCGCTCGTGCCCGCGCTTGGTGTCCATGCCGGGCGTGTTGTGGCCGTGCATGCGGATATCGTCCTTGGCCATGATCGCTCTCCTCCTGCGGAGCCCGATCAACGGCCGGCACCCCGCGGAGTTGCAGCATTCGCCCTCCAGACGCATCAGTTCAGCCGAAGCGGCAGGTGGAACCGCTCCAGCGGCGCAAACGCGCCGTTTCGCGAACCCCGCCGCTCGGCTAGGCTGCAGGCTCATGACCCGCTTCACCGTGAACAACCAGCCCGTCGAATACCAACTGGACCCGCAGACGCCGCTCCTGTGGGCGCTGCGCGATGCGTCGAACCTTACCGGCACGAAATACGGGTGCGGTGTCGGAGAGTGCGGGGCCTGCACCGTGGATGTCGACGGAGAGGCGGTGCGCTCCTGCCAGGTCGCGATCGGCGCCCTGGAAGGAACCTTCGTCACCACCATCGAGGGCCTGTCGCGCGATCGCAGCCACCCGGTGCAGGCCGCGTTCCTCGCCTCCAACCTGGGCCAGTGCGGCTATTGCATCCCCGGCCTGGTCATGGCGACGGCCGCGTTGCTGCGGACGAACCGCGATCCTTCGGATGCGGCGATCGCCGAGGCGCTGACGAACCTCTGCCGTTGTGGCATCCAGCCGCGCCTGACGGAGGCCGTCCGGCGGGCGGCGCGGCTTGCCCGGGGCGACGAGACGCTGGAGCCGGCGCCCAAGCCCGGCACCGACCATGACGAGGCGGCACGCGCGGTGCCGGCGCTCAGCCCGCGCTGATTCTTTCAGGCGGCTGTCACCCGAGTTCAGCCACGGCTCATCGCACAGGGCCTATCTGCGGATCAACGTAACCGGCGGGTCCGGTTGGGAGAGCCGCAGTGACCAAGTTCTTGTTGATGGGGTTGATGGCAGCCACCGCGCTGGTGCCTGCATCGGCATGGGCGCAGGACCGGGGCGATCGCCCGCGGCGCGAGGCGCGTGAGGCGGGCCGCCCTGCACCGCAGCGCGTTCAGCGCGATGCTCCGCGCGAGCGCCCGCAGCCCCAGCGCAACTTCCAGAACGAGCGGGCGCAACAGCCCCGCCCGCAGATGCCGCAGCGGAATTATCAGAACCAGCGGCCGCAGCAGGCGCGCCCGCAGATGCCGCAGCGCGACTATCAGAACCAGCGGCCGCAGCAGGCTCGTCCGCAGACGCCGCAGCGCGACTTCCAGCGAGAACGCCCGCAGCGGCGCGAGGAGTTGAGCCATCCCCCGGAACGTCCGGCTGGCTTCGATCGCCCCCGCGGCGACGGGCAGCAGCGGTGGCAAGGTGGCGACCGGCGCCCGGACGGCCGCGTCGATCGCCCCGATCCTCGACCGGGCAACCGACCGAACGTCCGCGGCAACGACGGTCGCCCCGATCGTCCGGGGGTCCAGCCCGGTCGTCCAGGCGGCAATTGGGAAGGTCGCGACCGTCGTCCCGGCGACCGCTTCGATCGCAACGATCGTCGTCCCGGCGACCGCTTCGACCGGAATGACCGCCGGCCCGGCCGCGGATACGATCGGAACGACGGCTGGCGCAATCAAGCCCGCGACCGGCAGGACTGGAACGATCGCCGTGGGTGGAGCCGCGGCTGGCGCGACGACCGCCGGTACGACTGGGACCGGTATCGCCAGGCGAACCGCAACGTCTATCGCCTTCCGCGCTACTATCCGCCGTCCGGCTACCATTACGGCTATCGCCGCTTCTCGGTGGGACTGACGCTCGGTTCGATGCTTTACGGATCGAGCTATTGGATCAACGACCCGTTCTACTATCGCCTGCCGCCGGCGTACGGCCCCTACCGCTGGGTCCGCTACTATAACGACGCGCTGTTGGTGGATCTGGAGACCGGCGAAGTGGTCGACACCGTCTACGACCTGTTCTGGTAACGGAATCGATGCGAGCGGGTCCGGCAGGCGACTGCCGGGCCCTCTTGCGTTCGCCGGCACCTTGTTCGAAGGAACGGTGCCATGAAGGTGCAATCGACCCGTCCGCATGGCTCCCCGTCCCCGGTTCGGGCAGAGTTCGGGACCCGCGTCGCCGAGCGGCTCAAAGCCAATCCGAACGTCCGCCCCGCCAAGACGGAGGCGGCCCAGATGTTCGTCCATCCGGACTTCCTGAGCCCGGAGGAATGCGCGATGCTGATGCGTACCATCGACGCGGGCAGCCGTCGCTCGACGCTGCTCACCGAGTCCAACGACCCCAATTTCCGCACCAGCGACAGCTGCGACCTCGACCGCTGGTCCCCCGAGATTCAGCCTCTGGACGAGCGGATCGCCGACCTGCTCGGCATCGAGCCGCAGTTCGGCGAGACGATGCAGGGGCAGCGCTATGCGCCCGGCCAGCAATTCCGGGCGCATCACGACTATTTCCACGAGGGCGAGCGCTACTGGGCCGACATGGAGCAGCAGGGCGGGCAGCGGACCTGGACGGCGATGGTGTTCCTGAACACCGTCGAGCAGGGCGGCGCCACGTGGTTCCCGCAGGCGGGCGTCCGCTTCAAGCCCAATGCCGGCCAGCTCGTCGCCTGGAACAACATGAACCCGGACGGCAGCCCCAACAAGCTGACCCTGCACGAGGGGATGGCGGTGGTGCGCGGCACCAAATACATCATCACCAAGTGGTTTCGCGAGCGCCCCTGGGTCAAGTGATGGAAACGACGGCGATTTCCATCCTCTGCCGGTTGGCGTAAGCGCCGCCCATGCGTCCCGTTCTGAACATTCACCGCTCGATCCTCGGGCAACCCTGGCGCTGGCGCGGCCTCGCCGCCGACCCGTGCGACGCGAGCTTCGCGCCCGACGACCTCGTTACTCAATTGCTGCTCGCCCGCGGCTGCGCGCGCGAGGCGCTGGAGGCACATCGCAGTCCCAGCATCCGCGGCTTCATGCCCGATCCCTCGATCTTCCGTGACATGGACAAGGCCGCCGAGCGGCTCGCCGATGCCGTGCAGGCAGGCGAGCAGGTCGCGATCTTCGGCGACTATGACGTCGACGGGGCGACTTCGGCAGCGCTCCTGATCCTGCTGCTCCGCCAGCTCGGTATCGAGCCCCGCGCCTATATCCCCGATCGGATGACGGAGGGCTATGGCCCCTCGGGTCCCGCGCTGCTGCGGCTGAAGGAAGAAGGCGCGAGCCTGATCGTGACGGTCGATTGCGGCGCCCAGGCGTTCGAGGCGCTGGATGCTGCCCGCGAGGCCAAGGTCGACGTGGTGGTGGTCGACCATCACAAGTGCGCAGCTGCCCTCCCCTATGCGCACGCGCTGGTGAATCCCAATCGCATGGACGAGCGCGAGGGTGCCGAGCATGGGCACCTCGCAGCCGTCGGCGTCGCCTTCCTGCTGGGAGCAGCGCTGCTGCGCACGCTCAGGACGCGAGGCTGGTTCACCAGCCGTCCGGAGCCCAAGCTGATCGAGCTTCTGGACCTCGTCGCACTGGGCACCGTTGCCGACGTCGCGCAGTTGCGCGGGCTGAACCGCGCCTTTGTCGCCCAAGGGCTCAAGGTCATGGCGCAGCGCCGCAACCTGGGGCTCGCTGCGCTGATCGAGGCGTCCAGGCTGACGCGGGCGCCGACCTGCTCGGATCTGGGCTTCGCGCTCGGGCCGCGGATCAACGCGGGCGGGCGCGTCGGACGATCGGACCTGGGCGTCCGGCTGCTCACCACCCGGGATCGGGACGAAGCGCGCGCGATCGCCGAGGAACTGGACCGGCTGAACGAGGAACGCCGCGCCATCGAGGCGGTGGTGCAGGCCGAGGCTGAGGAGCGCTGCGCTGCGCAGCAGGACCGCGGCGTGGCGGTGGTTTCCGGGCGGGGATGGCACGCCGGCGTGATCGGCATCGTCGCAGGCCGGCTGAAGGAAAAGCTCGGGCGCCCTGTCCTGGTGATCGCAGTGGACGAGAATGGCGTCGGCAAGGGCTCGGGCCGATCGATCGCAGGCGTCGACCTGGGCGCGGCGATTCTCTCGGCGAAGGACAGCGGCCTTCTCCACGCGGGCGGCGGCCATGCCATGGCGGCGGGCGTCACCGTGTCGGAGGACACGATTCCCGCGCTCGCCGACTTTCTGCACGACAACCTTGCCGAGGCCGTGGAATGCGCGCGCGGCGAACGCGCGCTGCTGTTCGACGCGGTGCTCGCCCCCGGCGGCGTGAACCCGATGCTCGTGGAGGCCCTGGAGGTGGGCGGTCCTTACGGTGTCGGCTGGCCCGCGCCGCGGGTGGCAGCCGGTCCGGTGCGGGTGATCCGCGCGGATACGGTCGGCAACGGCCATGTCCGGCTGACGGTCGCCGGAGACGACGGGCGCAGCCTGAAGGCCGTGGCGTTCCGGCAGGCGGACACGCCGCTCGGCATGGCGCTGCTCGGCGCCCCGCCCCACCGCCGGCTCTGGCTCGCCGGACGGGCCAAGATCGACGACTGGGGCAGCCGCCCGGCCGCCGAGCTCCACGTCGAGGACGCCGCCTGGGCCGATTGATGGACCCGAAACAAAAATCGCAAACACCCGCTTGACCGCCCGGCAGCATTTCCCTAGTTCGCCGCAACCGGCAACGGCCCCTTCGTCTAGTGGTTAGGACGCGGCCCTTTCACGGCTGAAACACGGGTTCGAGTCCCGTAGGGGTCACCATCTGGGCTAAGATGCCCGGAAATGCGCTATTCCGCCGAATTTGCCTGCTTGCTGGTACAGCGATATGGTACAGCGAGGCAGGAAAATGGTGCAGATGGCGACGCCGTGGCTCCACCCCGAGACCGGGGTCTATTACCTTCGACGGCAGATCCCGAAGGAGCTCCGGCCCGCGTTCGGCGGCAAGGCGTTGGAGAAGCAGTCGCTGCGGACCAAGGACGTCGCCAAAGCCGCTATTCTTTTCCTCGAAGCCAACGCCAAGCTGGAGCGGCAATTTGAAGAGGCGCGGCGCCGACTGCGCAAGACCGGCAGTGCCGGACCGTCCTTGCAGGATCAGGCCGAGCAGCTGGTGCTCGCCTACTTCCATGCGCCGGAGTTCATGGAAGGTGGACTCGACGGCGCCGAGCGGCTGGAACTCGCGCGTATCGAGGTCGACCGCGGCCTGTGGAACGAAACGGAGAACGGCATGTCGTTTCCGCAGCCGGCTGACGAAGACAGCTGGTGGGACCTGACCAACAACGCGGCGATGTACCGTGTCTGGAACGGCCGGCGACCCGTACAGCAGCATCCGCCCGGCACAATCTGGCACTGGCACGACAATTCGTTCGCAGCGGATGCGAGAAGCCGCCAGATTGACCGCGTCGCTGCCCAAATCGCCCGCTTCAGCGGCATGCCGGCGTCGCAGCTTCCGCGGACGCTGCCCGACGCGATCGCCAGCTTCTTCTACGACCAGCCCGTGTCACAGCCACGTGAACGCCGATCGCGTCCGCCCGGCTCGAGGCTGCGTCCCGAAATGCGCATGACGGAGCTGTTCGGCTTCTGGAAGACCGCGCTTCAACCCTCCGAGCAGACCACGCACGAGTTCGAGCAATCGCTCAACGACTTCATCGAGATGTTCGGCGACGTCCGCGCGGCCGAGGTCACACCGGAAGATCTCCTCGACTATCGCGACGAAGCGCTCAAGCTGCCCCGCTCCATGCCTCGGGTCGACCGCGCCCTCCCCTTCACCCGCCGGGTCGCGAAACACGAGACGACGTTCCCGAAGGTGAAGCCACCGACGCTGAAGAAGCGCGTCGGCGCGATCCAGGCGTTCCTCGCCTTCGCTTTCAAGCAGAAGTGGATCGCTGCTAACGTGGGGATCGGCATCCAGATCGAGGGCTATTCCAAGACCGGCGGGCTCAAGCCGAACAGCCTCGACGAGACCGAGATCGCACGACTGTTCGCCGCTCCGCTCTTCACGGACCTGTCCACTTGGCGACGCGATCGCAAGGTGTCGAGCCGGACGCTGTACTGGCTCTTCCTCCTCGCGCTGACCACCGGTGCCCGCATCGAGGAGCTCGGACAGGCACTCCTCACAGACGTGAAGGTCGATGGTGACGTCATCTACATCGACGTGGATGACTACGTGACCGACGACGAGGCTGAGGATGTCGCCAAGTCGGTCAAGAACGCAAACTCCCGGCGCGTCATTCCCGTTCACGACAACCTGAAGACGCTGGGCTTTCAGCGCTATGCGTCGATGCTGCGTGATGCAGGCGAGGTCCAGCTCTTTCCCGACCTCACGCCGGGACGCTTCGGCAAGCGGACGAAGGAAGCCTCACGCGCGAGCAACCGACTAATCGACAAGTTCGTGTCCAAGGACCGGCGCCTCCGCTTTCACAGCTTCCGACACCAGTTCAAGGACTTCGCGCTAGAGGCAGGGATCACCGACCGGGTCGCTGACCAGATCACCGGTCACGCGCCGACCACGATCGGCGGACGGTACGGCTCGGGAGTACGACTCCCTGCCCTCAGCAAGTTTCTGCACCAGATCGACTGGAGCTTCGTCGATTGGTCAGCAATCAGGCAGGCGAGTTCGGCTGCCGCGTGGAACGCGAATACGCAAATGCCCGGCGATAACTGAGGGGGATATTGCAAGAGCAAAGCAGCGATCGTAAGTTATGAGCCGTGGCTGCAATCCTCTCCGTTCTTCTTGGTCTCACCCTTGAGGCGTTATTGCGCGAGTATCCGCTAGCGCTGCGGCGGGCGGATGCGATCAGTCGTGACACACGCCCCATCGGCGCAGCATTATTCATTGCAGCCTCGTCGCGGATGACCTTACGACCTCCCGCGGGCTGGCAAGCCTCCTGATCCCTTCCTTCAAAACACAATCGTTTCTGGAGGACATCATGAACATGCAGAGTCTAGGTCGCGTTCTGTTGGACGCGATGAAGAACGAATTCGAAGCCGACGCCAGTGGCGCGACGTCGATCATCGACGCTTATGACGAAGACTTCGAAGCCGTTCAGGCGCGGCTTGTCACGCTCGTTCGCAAGCACGCAGGCATCATCGACACGCAGCGAGGCGACAGCCCCGCGCAGCGGCTCAACAGTCTGCGACTTACGACCGCTTATCCGGGCGTTCGTAAGCAAGCGCTGCGGGCGCTCATTCTCGAGAACGAGACTGCCATTCAGCGTCTCGCGCCGCTCCTCATGGCGGCTATCGTATCACGGGACTTCGCAACGACCGAACTCGAGATGGAGGAGAAACGCAGTCGAGAGGTGAAGGCAGCTAAAGGCGAACACCGCAGAAACGGTCTGTACACCGACGTGGCGACGGCTGCCGATCGGCTCCACACCATTTACGGGGCGACGTACCATCATTGGAAATCGCTCAGCGCGGAGCAGCTCGCCGCAGTCGCCAAGATCCTGCTGGAAGAGAAACCATGATCTTCTGCGACGAGATGTGGAACAGCGTCGACGTCTACGGCTCGCCGGCGGAGATCGAGCGCTTCAAGGCCACGTGCTTCGACCCGGTGCCGGTATACCGACAAAACTGCCAGGACTCCGAGTTAGACGAAGAGGCAATCGTCATGGTGGGGCTTGTCGGGAGCCGGATTGACACATGGAACTTTCGACAGCGGGCTACCAAGTCAGCGGGGCATTATCGCTTCGCCTTCGACACCCTCATGTGGTTCCCGACGCGGGAGTTCGAGAGGATCGCGGAGGCGTTCCCGTCGCTAGCTTTCGACTGCGATTGCATCGCGGACAATGATCGTTCGATGGGCTTCGGCTGGTACAATCCGCCTGAAGGCGGCGATCCGTTCCGCGATGATTACGACGTACCGCCGAACTACTGGAACGCTTCGCCAAACAAGCGGGATCCGATGGCGGAGCTTCGCTACCAGGCGTTAGTCGCGGAGTTGAAGCAAAAATTCTGCATTCGATAAGGCGCCGGTCACCATCAACCAGTGTGGGACAACTAGCTGGGGCGATGGCGGTGGTCGCCACACCCGTTTCCTGGGGGACAGCCGGTGTGGCGGCAGCGACCCATGTCCGGTCGCTCACAGCAAAATTCACGTTTCCCGAAAGCGGTCGTCTGTTCACATTGTGTTTGGAGCCTCTCCGGGGCACCAACGGCCGCGCTGGTCCGCTGGGATTGAGACTTCGCTGCCATTTCGCTCGACCCAATCGAAGGTCTACTCTCAGGCAGAAGCACGTGCGAGCCGGTCTGGTCTGATCTGCTAGACGGGCGGTAATTTAGGGTCGAGAATGCTCCGGACTAAGGGGACATCATGGCCGACGATACCGGCGCACCGCGCGACATCCATCTGCTGATTACCAACGCCTTGCTCGCCGACCTGATCGGCGGGCGCCCGGTGGCGCTAGGCAACGGCGAGCAGCTGGCATTGGCATCCGACGATGCGCGCGCGGTGCTCGACTGGTATCGCCTTAACCGCGGAAAGTGGGCTGGCAACCTGTCGGCGGCGGACACAGATGCAATCATCGACGTGATCGGCGCGCCGCCCCCGACTACCGAGGCGGAAGCCAAGAATGGCACGGCACGAACGAACAAGCTGCTGCGGCTGGTCAAGGTCGAGGCGCACCGCTTCGCCGGCCTCCACGCCTATGGCCGGCCGAGTGCGCCGCCTGCGTCCTTCGTGTTTGAGCCGGGCAAGCCGGTCATCCTGTTGGAAGGTGTGAACGGCTCGGGCAAGACCTCGATCGTCAATGCGATCATCTGGTGCCTGACCGGTCACCTGATTCGGTCGCAGCGTCCACCTGAGGAAGGACCGTTGGATTTCGCGTGCGAGATCGCACGCGACGACAACACGACCACTACTCATCCGATGTCGGCGATCACGCCCTTGCCGCCGAAGTCCGCGGAGTTGCCTCCTAATGGCGAGGCGATCCCCGCCGACAGCTGGGTTGAGCTGACCTTTGCTGACGCGGACGGCGCGATGCTGCCGCCGCTGCGCCGCAGCCAGAGCCGGTCTCCGCGCGGAAAACTCAACGAGGCCGCGCCAGACCTCGACGTAGTTGGCATCGATCCCATCGCCTGGCGGATCGCGACCACGATGCCGGCCTTGCTCCCGTTCCTCTCGGTCGGCTCGGCGTCACAGTTCGGTGAGGCGGTCGCACGGCTGACGGGGCTTGCCGATCTGGTGGATCTTGCCCGGCACGCCGAAAAGATGTCGACGCGGATCACCAAGACCGCGACGCCCGAGATCGAGAAGCAGCGGGGCGAGATCGCCGGGCGATACCAGCAGGCGGCCGACGACCTCGCCGGTATCATCGTCGAGACGCCGACGATCTCGTTCGAGGGCGACGTGCCTGCGGTCGACGGCGAGAAGGCCGCGGATAGTATCGCCGAGCTCTCCGCCCATTTTGCCGACATGAAGGCAACGGCGTTGAGCGAGGCGCAGGGCGTGCTCGGCGAAGCATTCGATCCCGAGAACAAGCAAGCGCGCGACAACCTTGAGGCCAGCATCGCTCCGGCGATCGAGCGGTTGCGGACGGCGGGTGAACTGCCGTCGATTGCTCGCCTGTCCGCCCTGAACGTGGACGCCGCCGAGGTGGCCGACATCGTCGCCTTGCTGACGCAGGTGGAAGCGGAGGCCGCCACACTCGCGCAGTTGGCCACCAATCCCGACCGCGCCCGCCGTGCTCAGCTTTACGCCAAGGTCTCAGCATGGATGCACGATCACGCGCATGTCGATGACGGCACCTGTCCGGTCTGCGTCGGCCAGTTGCATGGCGCATGCGATCCGGTCTCGGGGGAACCCGTCGTCGATCACCTTATCGAGGCGGCCCGTGACCGTCAGGTGATCGCCAGGACGATCGCCGACTGGGCGGGGCATTGGGTCGGACATCTGCTGCAGGCGCTGCCGCCGGCAATCGCGAGGGAAGCACGCGGCGACCTGCCCGCCGGCCCCGCCGCGCTGCTTCGAACCGGGCTCGCCGATGAGCTGTTCGCCAGCGACCCGTTTCAGGGCGCGCTGGTCGCGCTCCGACCCGATGCCGAGAAGCTGATCGACAAACGGCTCGCCGGCCTGCCCGAATTCACCGAACCCGCAGATCGTTCATTGCCTGTCGCCTTGGGAAAGTCGGTCGCCGGTCTTCAGCAGATGATCAAGCGCATCTACCGCGCGCTGGCGTTCGCGGAGTGGCGCAAAGCGGCCAGCGAACCGCTCAAGGCATTTCTGCAGGCGGTCCGGCGCGGTGATGATGGCGACGCCGATGCGCCGCGCGCAATCGGACGGCGGCTGACGTCACTGCTGCGGATCGTCGAGGGCGTCGCCCCGCTCAACTCCGCGATCGAGCAGGTGCGGCGACTGGAAGCTGCGCGCGTGGCTCATGCCGCGAAGAAGGAGCGGATCGCGGCCTGTGGGCGCGCCTCTGCCGCGCTTAACGTGCTCGTTCCCCTCGGTGGGCTCGCGCAGAAGCAAGTCGATACGCTACGTCGCAAGCTGCACAACCGGTCCGAGCACTGGCGCCGTGCGATCTATCGCAACGCCACGACCTTCGCGCCCGACCTGGCGGGCACCGGGATGAATGCGCGCGGTGTGCTCGACCTCAAGGTCGGCCGGGACGGCGTGACCGCGCCGGCGCAGCACATTTCCAACGCGTCGGCGCTGCGCGGTGCGCTGCTCGGCTTCTTTCTCGCCTTCCGCGAGCACGTTCTCGCCACCCGCGGCGGACTGGAGTTGCTCGTGCTGGATGATCCGCAGGAACTGCTCGATCACGATAACCGCCAGCGGCTCGCGCACGGGCTGGCCGCCGTCGCCGCGGCGGGCGCGCAGCTGTTCGTCACCACCCATGATCGCAGGTTCGCCCGGTCGCTCGTCGCCGAGAACCGCGCCGACGATCGCGTCCAGCACCTGTCAGTCCATGCGGTGAACTTCGTGCATCCAACGCTGAGCCTGTCGCCGACCATCGAGGAAGTCGATCGGCGTCGGCAGGCGTTCGTCGCCAATCTCGATTCGGCGATCGACGCGCAGAACTATGCCTCCGACCTGCGCGTGTTCATCGAGGGACGCCTGGGCGACCTGTTCGACGATCTGGCGGAGCCGGCGCACGCCACCTCGACCCAGGCGCTGACGCTGTTCCAGCTGCTCGACCGGCTGCGCGCGCTGATCGCCGCCAGCAGTGGTGAGCTGTTCAACAACCCGGTCCTCAAGCGCTTCGCCGACGATCCCGGGCTCGCCGATGGCGCGGCCCCGCGCCGTATCCTCAACAAGGCGCATCATCAGGACCGGACGTCGATCACCTATATGGACGTGAAGGACGTCGAGCCGGCGTTCGTGCGTCTGCGCACCGGTGTCGAGAAGGTCCACGAGCAGTTTCGCCTTCACCGCTGGCGCGAACCACTCTCGGCGACCGATCCAACCGACACCAACATAGTGCTGCTGCCAGTCATGGCTCGACCGGGCTTCTCGGTTCCGATCTGCCCCGACATTGCCGCCTTCGCCGGCGCGATGCCGGCGGGCGGTTCGCAGGATACCGCCAGCGAACAACTCGATGGCGACTGGTTCGACGGCAAAGCGTTGTTCTACGTCCGCGGCGAAACGCTGGGCTTCTCCATCCCGTCCGGCGCGATCGCCGTTGTTGATGCCGAACCCTATCCCGGTCGCGATCGCAACCTTGTGATCGCCCGGCATCAGGGCAACGTCTTGGCGCGCCGGTTGGTCAAGGCGCCCGGCTCGCTCGGCATCTCGCTCGCGGCGGAGACGCCCGATCCACGAACCCCGCGCCCAACGATGACCTATGACGAGAGCAAGGTGCGCCTATACCGGATCGTCGGGGCGATCTTCACCGACATGCCCCCGCCGGTCGGCGGCGGCGAGGCGACGCCGGTCGATGCTGCGCCCGAGTTGACGCGAATCGAGGTCGCCTATCGTGTCCGCGAAGACAGCGCGATCCCACTGGCATTACCGGGTCAAGTCATTCTGGGCGGCGCCGAGCTAAGCCCTAACGACCTCAGCGCTTGGGAGGGCAAGCTCGTTGCGGTTACGCTCAACGACGGAACCAGCGTACTCAAACGGGTTGGTGCCCGCCTTGGCGGCGGCCTCGCTCACCTTCGTCAGTTCGAAACCATCGGCGGCTTGGGTTCGTCGATCGTAATCGCGACCGAGACAATCGATGACGTGGCAAGCACCCCTGTTATGGCATCAGCGCGCCGCGTGTTGGGCGTGCTGTACGAGTAGGGCATCGTAGCGGGCCGTGCGGCGGCGCTGCAACCAGCACCTCAATGGGTTAGGCCGATCCGAAGTCGCAAAGCACCACGACGACCCACAAGTCGCCGTTCCCAGATGATTTTATGCTTTTCAAGTTCAGACGCTCGTTCATCTCGGCATAAACGGAGGTCGTCCCGGCGTCGGAAGGCAGAAAGTGGGTCGAAACGAATTAGCTGCTTTAGGTGACGGGAGCATGACCCACTTCAACAAGCGGCCCTTTGAGGGTGCATTAGGCGCGGCACGCCTCTAGGTTGCTTCGACGCGGCTTCAGCTACGAACTTGAAAGTCTAGTGCCTTCGCACGACGTCCGATCCAACTCACCTTCCCATTGACCGACGACCGTCGTGACCATCAGGTTCGCGCTCGCGCTTGGCACCGTGCGGGTCATGTCGAGCAGCCGGTCAAAGGGCAGCACGAACCCCACGACCAGCGCGGTCTGTTCCGGCGCGACGCCGACCGCCGACAGCACCGCCGCCAGCATGAACAGCGAGGCGGAGGGCACCGGCGCGGTGCCGAACGCCGCCAGCGCGCCGGTCAGCAGCACGATCGCCAGCACGCCCGCGTCGATCGGCACGGCGAACGCCTGAAGGCTGAAGACGCTCAGCAGCCCGACATACATCGCGGTCCCGTCCTTGCCGATGCTCGCCCCCAGCGGCAGCACGGTCGAATAGACCGATCGTCCGATCCCCAGATTGCGCTCCGCGACCTTCATCGCGACCGGCAGCGTCGCCGACGAGGACGCGGTCGAGAAGGCCACGACCAGCGCATCGACGATCCCGCGAAAGAACGGCAACACCGGCACCCGCGCGACCAGTTTCAGCATCACAGCGTGCACGACGAGGATCTGCAGGAGCGACGCTATCACGACACTCAGCGCCAGCCACCCGACGTGCAGGAACACCCCGGTGCCGTTGGTCGCGACCGCATTTGCGATCAGCGCGAATACCCCGAACGGCGTGAGTTCCATCACGAGCCCGACGATCTTCAACAATATGGCGGACAGCGATTGCAGCACTGCCGCGAACGGCTTGCCTGCCTCGCCCGTCAACACGGTGCCCACCCCGACCAGGATCGCGACAAAGATCAGGGCCAGCATGTCGCCCTTTGCCAGCGCCTCGACGATATTGAGCGGCACGATGCCGACGAGTTGGTCGTAGAGGGGTACAGGCGCGCCAAGAGCTTTAGGCACCGCGGTGCCCAGCAGCGCGCCTTTGCCCGGTTGAATCGCCACCGCCACCGCCATCCCCACACAGACAGCGATCGCCGTCATCGCCGCGAACAGCCCGACCGCGCGACCGCCGAGCGCCCCGAGCCGCTTCGGGTCGGCGAGCGTTGTGATCCCTGACGCGATCGTCACCAACACGATCGGCGCGACCAGCATCCGGATCGCACGTATGAACAGGTCACCGAGGAACGCAACCTTCGGCGCCGCCGCCGGCCAAACCAGCGCCAATAGCAGCCCGAGCGCCAGCCCGCCCAGCACCCGTTGCCACAGGGGAATCGCAAACCACCGCGCCATCAGTTGCCCTTTCGTCCGGAAGTCACGGCGTGCGCAACAGCACGCGACCGAACCGCTCGGGCACCGCCTTACCGCGGACCAACGCCGCGTTGCCGTTGACGAAGACATAGTCCATGCCTCGAGAATAGGCGTGCGGTCGCTCATAGGTCGCGACATCGGTGACCGTCGCGGGGTCGAAAACGATCACGTCGGCGAACGCGCCCGCGCGCAGCACGCCGCGGTCGGGCACCGCGAAGACCCGCGCGGGAAGGCCGGTCGCGGCGTGGATAGCCTGCTGCATACTGATCACCGGCTTGTCGAGGACGTAGCGCTTCAGCTTGCGGGTGAAGGCACCGTAGGCGCGCGGATGTTCCGATCCCTCGCCGAACGCTGGCAACGCGCCGTCGGTCACGGTCATCGTCCAGGGCTGTTTCATGAACGCCTCGATATCGGCCTCGCTCATGTTGAACGACACAGTCGGGGCGCCGCCGCGGATCAGCATGTCGATCGCGGCGTCGAGCGGATCCTTGCCCATCGCCCGCCCGATCTCGTCCAGCCGCTTTCCGTCGAGCGACGGGTCGGCGGCGAAATGCCGGATCATCAACGCGTGCGGTCCCGCGCGCCGTTCGAGATTGGGCACCATCTCTGCGCGGATCTTCGCCCGCATGACGGGGTTCTTCAACCGCGCGGCCAGCGCCTCGGGGCCGCCCTCCTGCGCCCAGCCGGGCACGAGCGAGGCCTGGAGGCTCGATCCCGATGCCGCATAGGGATATTGATCCGCCCAGACCTGCACGCCGTCCGCCCGCGCCCGTTCAATGTCGGCGATCACGTCGGCCGACTTGCCCCAGACCTGCGGCCCCAGCACCTTGATATGCGTCACGATCCCCGGGATCTTCGCCTCCCGCGCAACCGTGACCACCTCGTCCACCGCGCCGACGACGCCGACATTGTAGTTGCCCTCGTCGCGGATGTGACTGGTGTAGAAGGCATGGGGAAAGCGCGCCGCCGCCTTGGCCAGCCCGACGATCTCGGCGGTGTCGGAATATTTGGCGGGGATGTAGAACGGCCCGTCGGACAGGCCGTAGGCACCCGCCCGCATCGCAGTCGCGACCAGCGCCTCCATCGCCGCCTGTTCGGCGGGCGTCGCCTTGCGATCGGCATTGCCCATCACCGCGCCGCGCACCGCGTTGTGGCCGATCAGCGGAATGACGTTGACCCCCGGCGTCACCGCGCGGATCGCGGCGATCTGCGCGGTCAGATCGGCCGGGCCGCCGCCGTCCGGGTTGATCATCGATGTCGTGATGCCCTGGTACAGGATGGGCAGCGCGGCGGCCAGTTTCGCGGTCGCGATGGTCGGTCCCGCGTGCGAATGAGGGTCGATGAAACCGGGCGCGACGATCCGTCCCGTCGCATCGACCGTCCGCTTTGCCGTCGCGCGCTTGGGCGCCGCCCCGACCAGGACGATGCGGTCGCCCCTGATCGCGACATCCGTCACGCGACCGGGGGTTTCGCCGCCGTCATAGACGGTCCCGCCCCGGATGAGCACGTCATAGGTCTGCGCCGAGGCCGGCGACGTCGCCGCCAGCCATAAACCGAGAGGGAGCGATAGGCTCTTCATCACCCCCGCCCTCACAGCTTGAACCGCACGCCGACGCGATAGGTGCGCCCGAGCAGATCATACAGCGACTGGTTGGTGGCGGGCGTCGCATAAGCGCTGCCTGCCGGTCCCTGCGCCACCACCGGGGGGTCCTTGTCGAACAGGTTCGTCGCGTTGAGGAACAGTTGCATGCTGCGTCCGCCCATCGCGATGTCCTGCGCGATCGTCGCGTCGAGATAGAAGGCGCCGTCAATATGGTTGTCGTTGATCGTCCGGTTGGTGACGGTCGATGCCGGGCAGGCGCTGGTGCATTCGACGAAGCTGTTGTCGTACACCCCGTCGCTGATCCCGCGCCCGATCAGCGTCAGGTCGAACCCGTCGTTGCTGTACCCCGCCTGGAACCGGTACAGCCATTTGGGCGTGCCGCCGGTCGAATTCTGCCCCACCGTGTCGGTCGGCGCATCGATGCCGTTGTTGAAGTAATTCTTGATGTACCGCGTCGCCATCGCCCGAAGGGTCACGTTGCCGGCGCCCACCGCTATCCGGTACGAGCTCTCGATGTCGATGCCCTTCGCGCGCTGCTGCGCGAAGTTGAACGGGCTTTCGAACACCTGCAGATTGTTGCCGAACACGTTGGAACCGCGCACGACCGCCGAGCAGAATGCCGTGACCCCTTCGTTGCAGCGATCCACGATGGTTTGCGCCGCGACCGACCCGATCGCGCCCTTGATCTTGATGTCGTAATAATCGACCGAAAGCGCGAAGCGCGGCACGAAGCGGGGTTGCAGCACGACACCCACGCCCCACTGATCCGCCTTTTCGGGCTCGAGCAGCGGGTTGCCGCGCGTGGTGCCCGCAAAGGTCACCGATGCGTTGTTCTGCGACGAATCGATCAGCACGTTGATGCGCGTCGATCCCGCCGTGTACAGTTCACCCAGGTTGGGAGCGCGGATGTCGCGCGACTTGGTCGCGCGGAACCGGATGTCGGGAATCGGCTCGAACGTCACCCCCGCCTTCCACGTCGTCACATAGCCGGAGGTCGAATAGTCGGTCCCGCGCACCGCGCCGTTCAGGTCGAGGCCCTTGATGACCGGTACCAGCACCTCGACATAGCCTTCGGTCACGTCGTAGCTGCCGAAGGTCGGCAGGAAATTGCCGACGAACCAGCCCGTCTGGAACTCGGTTGATACCTCGCCGGTCACCTTCTCGCGGCGATGCTCGCCGCCGATCGCGATCGACACCGCGCCGGCAGGCAGGCGAAACGCGTCGAACGACAGGTTCGCCGCGAACACGTCCTGCTCGAACTTCTGTTTGCGAAACGGATTGCCGATCACGTAGTCGAGCGCCGCCTGGCTCGCGACGCCGATCCCCATCCGGTTCAGCGGCACGCACCCGTTGGTCGGCGCGGTCAGCGTCGACCGGCACACGATCGTCCCCGCCGCGACGCCGATCGCGTTGCCGGCCGGCGCGAACACGGCGTCCTGCGCAAGCGCCAGGCGCGCGTTGTTGGTGATGTGGCGCGCCATCTCCCGCGTGTTGCTGATGCCCTTCTGGTAATAGGCGTCCCAGCGCGCATTGCCGGCGAACAGTCCGAACGTCCCGTTTGCGCCGATCACATAGCGCTGCAATTCGCGCTCGGTGTCGTTCTTGCGGATCGGCAGGTCGGCATTGGTGGTGCCGAGCGTGAACTGGGTGATGCCCTGAGCCGCGAGTTGCGTACGCACCGATTGCGGGATGAAGGCGTTGTCCGACCGGATCGTCACGTTCGCCTGGTTGAGCTGCACGCCCAGCCAGCCGAGATTGTCCGACTTGGCATAGGATGCCTGACCGAACACGCTCAGCCAGTCGGCGACGTCATAGCTCAGCCGCCCGAACGCGCTTTTGCGGTTCTCCTCCGGATCGAGCGACTGGAAGCCGTTGACCTGCGTCGACTGCCAGTCGCCGCCGATCTGCCACGGATCGCGCACGGTTCCGAAATCATATTGGCTGACGGCTCCGCCGACCCCGAACTGCGTGCCGCGCAGCGCGGTGTTGGTGATCAGGCCGCCGCGTGTCGCCTGGCTGAGCCCCGCACCCGACGTGATCAGGCGCTCCGGCTGGCCGTTCCCCGCGACATAGGCTGGGTTGTTGATCATGTACCAGCCCTGGTTGTTCCAGTCGCGGGGTACCCCGTGCAGACCCTCCTTCACCGCCAGCTCGCCGTTCAGCAACAGGTGGCCGCGTCCGCCCGCAAAGCCAGTGCCTGCGGTCAGGTTGAACCGGTAGCTGCCGGCGTCGCCGCGATCGGTGATGCCGTATTCAGCATTGCCCTTCAGCCCCGAATACTCCTTGTCGAGGATGAAGTTGACCACGCCCGACACCGCGTCCGAGCCATAAGCGGCGGAGGCGCCGCCGGTGACGATCTCGACGCTTTTGATCAGCCCTTGCGGAAACGTGTTGACGTCGACCAGCCCGCCCAGCGTCGAGCCCACCGATCGCTGCCCGTCGAGCAGCACCAGCGTCCGCGCGGTGCCGAGCGCGCGCAGGTTGAGCGCGTTCACGCCCGCCGTGCCCGCGCTGATGTTCAGGTTAGAACTGGCCGGCGTCACGCTGCCCGCCAGCGACGGAATGTCATTAACGAAATCGGCGACGTTGGCGGGCGCGGTCGCCTCGATATCCTGGCTGCTCAGCACCGTCAGCGGGGTGGGGGCGCTATAGCCGTTCCGCTGAATGCGCGTGCCGGTCACGGTGATCTCGGCCGCCCCCGCGTCCGGCGCGGGCTCGGCCGTCTGCGGCGCCGTCGCCGAGGGCGTAGCGTCCTGGGCAAGCGCCAGCGGGCTCCACGCAAGTGCGATCGCCAGCGCCGATGTCGACGCGATCCACCGTGATCCGGTCATGATATGTCCCCTTGTTTGTGATGATCAGGATGCCTTGTGCCGGTCGTTGCCGGCCGCATCTCTCTCCCCCCGTGTCGTTATCGTGCCGGACAGCTTCCTGGCTTGGGTGTGCGCGGTAGCGGGCGTCCGCCCGCCGCACCGGTCGGTTCGCCATTCTCGATCGCAACCTGCCCGTTCACGACCACCGTGCGCATGCCGGTCGAGAACAGAGCGGGATGGGTGTAGTCGGCGCGCGGACCGAAGGTCTTCGGATCGAACGCGATCACGTCGGCGAACGCCCCGACCTTCAGTTCCCCGCGCCCTTCCAGGCCGAACATTTTCGCGGTCGTCGCGCTGCTTTGCGCGATGAAGGTCTTCAGGTCGATCACCTGCTTCTGCTTCACGTACAGCGCATATTTGCGTGCGAACGACGCGTAGTAGCGCGGGTGCCCCTGTGACGAATCCGAACTGGTCACGACCCAGGAACGCTTCATGAATGCGGCGATGTCATTCTCGCTCTGGTTGAACGACGCGACGCCGGCCTCGCGCTCCTTCAGCACCGCGATCGCCGCGTCGACCGGATCGACGCCGCGCTCCTTCGCAATCGCCTCCAGCGTCTTGCCCTCGGCCCAGGCGGGGCCCGAGGTCAGCAGCAGCGAGGACGGCCCGCCGCGCCGACGCAGATTTTCGACGATCTCGGGACGCATCTTCGCCATCGTCGCGGTGTCGGCGAACCGCTTCATCAACGCGGAACGCCCGCCATCCTGCGCCCAGCGCGGCAGCAGCGCCGCCGACAACCCGGTGCCCGACGCCGACCAGGGATATTGATCGGCATGGACGACCTGTCCCGCCTTCTGCGCCGACTCGATCATCGCGATGATCGCGGGCGCCTGACCCTGCACGTCGGTGCCCAGCGCCTTGATATGCGCGATATGCACCGGCAGATGCGCGTCGCGCCCGATCGTCAGCGCCTCGTCGATCGCGCCCTTCAGCCCGATCGTGTAGCTCGATTCGTCGCGGATATGGCTGTCATAGATGCCGCCCTTCTCGCCCGCGACGCCGGCCAGCGCGACCACCTCGTCGCGCTTGGCGAAGCTCTGCGGAGCATAGAACAGCCCCGTCGACAGCCCCAGCGCGCCCGCACACATCGCATCCGCCACAAGACTCTTCATCTTCGCCAGTTCGGCGGCGCTCGCCGCGCGGTCGGCATCGCCGATCACCGCGGCGCGCACCCGCCCCAGACCCACATAGCTCGCAAAATTCACCCCGAAGTCGCGCGTGCTCTGCCCGAGCGCCGCAACGCCCTCCCCGCCCGCTTTCTTCGCCGTGCCGAACGTCGCGGCGATATCGGGATCGCCATTGCCGTCGACGCCGATGAACGCGGTGGTGACCCCCTGGGTCAGGAACGGCAGCACCAGCCGCGCCGCCGGCAGGCCCGATGCCAGCGCCTCGTCGATATGCGTATGCGTGTCGATGAACCCCGGCGAGACGATCATGCCGGTCGCGTCGATCACCTTTTTTGCGCCAACCGGGGCCTTGGGTCCGACATAGACGATGCGGTCGCCGCGAACGGCGACGTCGCCGCGAAACGGCGCGGCATTGCCCGGATAGACGGTCCCGCCCTGGATGATGAGGTCCGGCCCCGCCTCCTGCGCGCCGCCCGGCGCCCAGGCGAGGCCCGCGGCGATCGAGACCGTGGCGCAGGCGAGCGCCGCCTTCAATGTCTTCGCTCTGGTCATCGCAAAACCCCTCCGAAATGGAAAACTGTTTGGGCTACACCGTACCCCAGAAACCGGGCTCGGGCGGCGCGAGCACGCCGTCCAGCCCGCGCACCCCGCCCGCCCAGTCGGCGGACAGCCAGAGCGGCCCGTCGAGATCGACGAACCCGCACCGTGCCGCGACGATCAGCGCGGGCGCGATCGACAGTGACGAACAGATCATGCTGCCGGTCATCAGCCCCAGCCCCGCCGCCTGCGCCGCATCGGCCAGCGCCAGCGCGGCGGTCAGCCCGCCGGTCTTGTCGAGCTTGATGTTCACGACCTGATATTTCCGCGCGAGCGCCGCGACGTCGCCCGCGACATGGGCGGATTCGTCGGCGGCGATCGACACCGGCGGCGTCAACCCCTCCAGCGCGTCGTCCGCTTCCGCCGGCAGGGGCTGTTCGAGCAGGTCGACGCGCAGATCGACCAGCAACGGCATCAGCCGCTCGACCTCGGCGATGGTCCAGCTCTCGTTCGGGTCGACGATGATGCGCGGATCGGGCGCGGCATCGCGGACCGCGCGGATCTGCGCTTCCGGGTCGCTACGGTCGACCTTGATCTTGATCAGCGGCACACCGGCCAAAGCGCGCGCCGCGACGCGCATTACCTCGGGCGTGTCGAGCCCGACCGTCATCGCGGTGGCGGTCGCTGCGACCGGCGGCAGGCCCAGCAAGTCGGTGACGGCGCGCCTCGCGCGCTTCGCCTCTAGGTCCCACAACGCGCAGTCGACCGCATTGCGCGCGGCACCCGGCCTCATGAGCTGCTGAAGTTCGTCACGGGTCGCGCCGCCTTCTATCGCAACGCGCACGCCTTCGATCTCCGCGAGCGCGCCGTCGACGGATTCACCGTAGCGCGCATAGGGCACACCCTCGCCCCGACCGAAAACGCCGGCGCTCGCGATTTCCACCGTCACCACATCCGCCACCGACTTCACGCCGCGCGAGATGCGGAACGGGGTCGCTAGCGGGAAAGCGTCGCGACGCGCGGCGAGGGTGCGAAACATGCGGTGATCCGATCGATAATGGAGTCGACGCCCATGGCATAGGGGTCGGTACAGGGCAGACCGAGCGCATCCTCGGTTTCGGCACACAGCCGTTTCGCCGCCTCGGGCGCGAGCTTCGACGTGTTGAGCGCCACGCCCACTGCGCGCACGTCCGGGTTGGTGAGCCGCGCAACCGCAAGGTTGGCCTCCAGCGTCTCCTTGAGCCCCGGCAACGGGTAATGCGGCAACCCGCGCATATGGTCGCGCACCGGATCGTGGCACAGCACCAGCGCGTCGGGTTGCGCACCGTGCAGCAGACCCGTCGACACGCCCGCGAAGGACGGGTGAAACAGCGACCCCTGCCCCTCGATCAGGTCCCAGCCGTCATCCTCGCGCGCCGGCGAAATCTGCTCGATCGCGCCGGAGATGAAGTCGGCGATCACCGCGTCGAGCGGCACGCCGCTGCCGGCGATCAGGATGCCGGTCTGCCCGGTCGCGCGGAAATCGGCGGTCAGGCCGCGTGCGCGCATGCCGCGTTCCAGGCACAGGCTCGCATACATCTTGCCGACCGAACAATCGGTGCCGACGGTCAGCAGGCGGCGGCCGGCGCGGCGCTTGCCGTTGCCGATCGGGATGTCGGGTCGCGGGTCTCGGACGTCGTGCAGCGCGCGACCATGCTCCTCCGCCACCGCGACCAGCGCCGGATCGTCGCGCAGCCGGTTGTGCAAACCCGACGCGACATCTAGCCCCGCCGCGATCGCGGCGATGGCATCGGCGACCAGATCGTCGCCCAGCTTGCCGCCGGCGTTGGCGATGCCGAGCACCAGCGTCTTCGCCCCCGCCGCGACCGCCTGTTCCAGTGTCATGCGCGACAGCCCAAGCGTCAGTGCGCAATCGTCATGACGGAACTCGCCAACGCAATCGTCGGGGCGGAACACGGCGAGCCCGCGCGAGGTCTTGATGCCGACCTCGTCATTGGAATGGCCCAGATATAATAGATAGGGACTGCGGATCATCGGAAACCTCTTGGTCACATTCCCGAAACATATCCGCCCTTTCGCAGCCTGCGCGTTCCAATGCTGCGCTGCCGCATAACCTGTGGTTATACCGGTTGCCGATGCCGAGATCTTTGCGACGGCTTGACCTGTACCCGTGCCGCCTTGACACAGAGGCATGATGAACCTGCGCCATATCGAGATTTTTCACGCAGTGTACGTGAACGGCTCGGTCAGCGCCGCGGCGCGCGCACTCAACATCTCACAGCCCTCGGTTTCGAAAACGCTGCGCCACGCGGAGACGCTGCTCGGCTTCGAGCTCTTCCAGCGTAGTGCCAGCCGCCTCGTTCCTACGGAGGATGCCCACACGCTCTTCGGTGATGTCGCCCATATTCAGGAACGCGTCCGTGCGCTGCGCGAAGCCGGTCGCAATCTCCGGGCCGGCGCCGGCACGACGCTGCGCATCTCGGCGCTGCCCAGCCTGGCGCTGGGCGCTTTGCCGATGGCGGTCGCACGCTTCCTCAAGATCCGGCCGAACGTGCGCTTTGACTTGCAGACCGTCCATCACGATGACCTGTTGCGAAAGCTCTATGAACGCGAAACTGACATCGCGATCGCCGCCGAGGTTCCACGCGGCGCCCCGCTCGGTCAAATCTGGCTGGGCGAAGGCGAACTCGTCGTCCTTTATCGGGAGCAGGACATGCCCGATGCGCCGCCGCGCGTGGAACTAACGCAACTCGTCGATCGGCCCTTTATCACCCTGGCGGCCAGCGGACCGATTGGACATTTGTTCAGCACCGAACTCGACCGCCTCGCGCTCGACCTCGACGAAGTGGCCTCCGCACGGACCTTCTACATCGCCACCGCGCTGGTCAACGCGGGCGTCGGCCTGACCGTCGTCGACAATTTCACCGCCGAAGCCTCGATGGCATCGGGCCTTGCAATGCGCTCGCTCAAGCCGTCTTTGACCTTCGACGTCCATGCGATGCATCTGCTCGACCGCCCACCGAGCGCTACGGCGAGCGAGTTCCTGACCTTACTCAGCACCGTCATCGAAGACGCGTGATATCAAGAGGACCCACTTCCAGCCACTCAGCTTCAATGAGGGACCGCCCACGATCCGCCATTCGTTCAGGTGCTTAAGATCTAGCCTAAGTGCCACTCGCAGTTTCAATTATGAGGCGTTTCGCGACCAGTATCCTCGGCGGGTCGGCGCTTCCCGATCGCACTTGTTAGAATAGCGCGTGGTCAGTTCCGATCAGGATGCGGTCGCAGCTCGTCTACGTTGAAGTCCTTTGCGCCGATCTCGCCGGTTCCGTTTAGCATGTCGCCCGCCAACGCCCGCTTGCGTTCAAGCAGTTCGTCCAGCTTCACATCGAAGGTCTTGAAGTCGTCGGCAGCGACCGTCGGGTAGTAGACGAATACGTCGCGTCTCTGCCCTATACGATATGCGCGATCGGTAGCCTGGTCCTCCTTCGCAGGGTTCCAGGTCCGGGTGAAGTGGATCACGTGGTTGGCGGCCTGCATGTTGACGCCGAAGCCAACCGCTACAGGCGACAGGATGATCACACCAAATCCTGGTGCCTCCTGGAAGGTCCGGATGCGCTTCTGTCGGCTGTCCGCCGCTCCAGCTGCCGCCGACGTATCGCCGTTGATGACATCGACGGGGATCGCAAACGCCTCGCGAATGTAGTGGCGCAGCAGTCTCTGCACGGCCTTGAACTCGCAAAAGACGATCACCTTCTCGCGACGCTCCCTGACCGCAGCGAGCGTAGACAGTAGCCAATCGAGCTTCGGCGAGCGGGCGCGATAGGCGTCGATCGAGTCATACGACCCGGTCTCCTCCGCCTGGGCCGGCTCCGAGCAGATCAGCCGCAGCCGATGCAGCAGGCCAAGGTGCGCGCCCGGCCGGCCTGCTTCACGACGAAAGCCCTCGATCGCGCCAACATAGAGCCCCCTCTGCGGGATGCTCATCGGCAGGCGTCGGCTCGCCTCGTCCACGAGCTTGGCCTTGAGATCGGCCGCGACCTCCGACTTCATGCGTCGCAGGATCTGCGGCTCGATGAGCGTCCTGAGCTCCTCCAGCTTCGCGCGGTCGGCGTCGCCCTCCGCCTCGATCGGCCGACGGTAGGTGCTCCCGAACTCGTTCAGCGCGCCCAGCAGTCCGGGTTGCACGAAATCGAAGAGGCACCAGAGGTCGACCAGGCTGTTCTCGACGGGCGTGCCGGTGCACGCGATCCTGAACGTGGCCTGCTGCTTTTTCGCCGCGCGGGTCATGGACGCGTTGGGGTTCTTGATCTTTTGCGCCTCGTCGCAGACCATGATGGACCAGCGCTCACGGGCGAACGAGAACTCCAGGTCGCGCAGCGTCTCGTACGTCGTCAACACCACGTCCGCGTCGCCGCGCCAGTCGGGTCTAAGAAAACGGACAAGCCCCTCGCGACGGAGCTGCTCGTCGACCGACGACTTGCCCACCCTCAACCCGGACAGCGTGTCGCCGTAGGCCGTGAGGATCTTCAGTGATCCAGGCCGCAGGAACTTCTCGGCCTCCTCGCGCCAGTTCTCGAGAAGAGTGAGGGGCGCGACGACGAGCGCGGGAGGCGTGGCGGGATCGTCCTCCCTCGCGCGCGCCATAAGGCTGAGGATCTGAAGTGTCTTGCCTAGCCCCATGTCGTCGGCGAGCAGGGCGCCGCGGCACCGGTTGGGCGCTAGGCCGAACAGGTGCTGCAACCATGCGAGCCCCTCCAGCTGATGGTCCTTCAGGCGGACCTCTTCGCGCAGACCTGCGGGAAGGCGTGGTGGCCCGGGTGGCGCCGACATGGCGGCCAGCCGCTCCTCCCGATAGTCGACCTGCTCTATATTGGCCTTCAAGATGAGCGTAGGCCGCTTCCGGCTCGGAGCCGCATGCGCGGGGTCGAGCGTGCCCGCCTCCGCCTCCACGCGGACGCGCCCGAACGCCTTGAGGATCGCCTCGGCTTCGCGCACCGGCATCGGCACCGGGCAGCCCGGCACCTTAACGGCTCCGGCTCCAATCCGACGGGCCTCCTCCACATCGCTCCGCAGCCGCTCCGCCAGCTCGTCGGTCAGTGGTGCGGACCCAGGCTCGCCGGTAGTCGGATCGTTCCAGCCGATGATCGGTACGAGGTTGTCGGGAAACCAGCCCGCATCGTCGCTCTTGCGCGCGATGTGGGGCGAGTAGAACGGCCGCTCCTCCCCGATGCCGTCCACACGGTCCGAGTAGCCCGAGAGATCGTAGATCTGCCCATGGCTGATCACGGACGCCGCACGTCGGCCGACCGCGCGCCGCAGCGCCGCGCAGTGCAGTGCGCTGTCGCCATCGAGTTCGAACTCGAAGTCATCCCACGCGCAAAGCTGCAGACCACGAGCGACATGGTCCTCGACGCGCGCCACAAACTCAAGCGCGTCCTCGTCACTCAGCGATATCTCGCTCGTCTCGATGCGCTCGCCCGTCCCGGAAGTGACCAGCAGCCCGAGCGCGCCGTCACCGTGCGTCTCGGGTGTGATCGCCGCGAACCGGTCGAAGGAGATGCCGGCCTCCTCCTTTGCCGCCTCGAACGCCTCCTGGTCGATGACCTCGGCGGCATCCGGGCCGAGGGCTGCGATGGGATTGACCAGGAAGGCCTGAGCGCGCTCGCCCGCGAGGCGGCGACCAGGCATGCGCTTCAGCTCTCGCAGCACCGTCCCGACCTCGGGCGACACCATGACCTGGACCACGCCATCTGGCGTGACGAGATCGTAGCGATCCCGGACCTGAGCAGAGCGATCAAAGGCCTGGAGCCAGTGCGTGGGCGCTCCCTCGAACCAGGGCTCGACCTCGACCAACCCGAGGCGATCCGACCGCCGGAGTGCGATCTGGAGGCGGTCGGGGGTCAGCACGACCGTGCGGAAGAGGAAGTCGTCGAGCGCCGCGCCGACCGCAAGCGCCTCGGCGCGTATCGCGCCCCAGGCGAGCCGTTGCGCTCCCTCCCCCCGCTCGTCGGGCCCGCGACGGCCGAAGGCCGCGACCCGATCCACGAGCCGCCAAGCGGCGGGCGGCAGCAGGTGCGGCACGCCCTCGATCTCCAGCGCGCCGCCATGCAGTCTCGCACCGTGGATTATGCGCCCGTCGCCATCGAGCCAGCCATCGATCGCTACGGCGAAGCCGGTATCGGTCAGCGACCCCCTGCTGACCAGACGCGGTACGGCGAGAACCGACTCGGGAAGGTTCAGGACGGGTAGGTCCGCAGCCCGCACCGTGTCGTCGAGGATCGTGTAGAGCTCGCGCCAGCCGATGCGGCGAACTCCCTCCACGGTGGTGGCGAGCCCCTCGTCCTCCAGTTCCTCCAGCAGGGCCGCAGCGGCGACCCCGATCGAAGGTGGGACGCCGTCAGCCGGGAAGATCAATCCTTCCGGCTCTACACGAATGCGTTGCTCGCCCTCGGTCGACGCTGCTGCGATCGGCGCCGAAGCCGAAGATCTCCGGCGCCAGATCACGACTTGAGGAACCAGGCGCCCCGGCGGGCGGACCAGGCGAACCCGCGGCTCCGCAGGCCATCGGCGGCGGGGCCACGCTCCGGCGCATATGCCCAGAGGGAGCCACCCTTGTCGCGCAGGTCGGCGAACTTAACCCTGTGCTCGGCGAGAAAGGCGTGCAGGTCTCGCACGGCGTGCGGCTCCGAGGCCGCTTGCCGCATTTCCTGCGGCTTGGTTTCTACGGGGGGGACTACGGTCGGAATGGAGGTCGGCGCGGGACGGATCGGAGGAGCCGCTGTCGGCGAGGATACCGTTGAAAGGGCGGCGGTAGGTGCCTTGCCGGCGCGGCCGAGCACCTCTGCCAGCCTCCGCTCGAACTTGCGCTCCCACCTCTCGCCGCCGTCGGTGTGCGTGATGCGCGCCACGTGCGACGGGTGCTTCAGCGCCGTTCTGTTGCCCGAGATGGATGGACGGCGGAGGTCGAAAGGGGCAGAGGCCGCGTCGAAGGCGTACATGGCATTGCCGTGCTCGCCGAACTCAACCACGACGTGTCCACCCAGGCGCATGATGAAGGCGTTGTTGCGGGCGACGCCACCGTTGTCGAGGCGCAGGAGCTTGCCCGCCATCGCCTTGCGCAGTGCGCGGAAATCCGCGCTCGGGCTGGTGTAGGCCGCCTCGCCAAGTGCGAAGTGCATGTCGTCGATCCGGTCGACGTAGCGCTTCCAGAATGCCACCCGCCGCTGGTCGTTCAGTTTGTCCTCGGACAGCAGCGAGAAGAATTTCTCGATCAGCGACAGCTTGAGCCAGGACGAGACCATCTGGCGCGTTTCCGCCTCGACCCTCGTCCACTGCGTGTCGTTGCGCTCCAGCCAGGGATTGCCCCAGCGAGCGACCGACAGATCTCGGAGTTCCGCCTCCACTTCGAGCGGGCGGCATCTCGCCCATCGGTCGAGCACACGCACAAGCGCGCCGTCCGCCAGGAGGTCGTGCTCCGCGAGGAGAGCGACCAATCTGGGCATGATCCGACGCAGTGCCCGGTCGTCGTGGTTGACCGCGGCATCGATCTGGGCCTCGAAGATGCGCCTGGTCAGCCAGGAGGAGTCTCCCATCGACAGGTCGCGCCGGAGCGGTTCCAGGAGCTTCGCATCGCCTTCGAGCAGCGCCGCTCCGTAGCGAGCGCAGGGCCGTTCCCCGAGCAGGTTCGGGTGCTCATCGATGGTGGACAGCCAATCGGGCACGCTGCCCGACCGCTCGAGCGAGGGCAGATTGGCGTTCAGGTAGTCGCGCAGCATGGTCCAGTTGCGGCGTCCTGCTTCGGTCGCGTCGCCCGGATCGTAGCGGACGTAGCCGTCCAGCAGGCCGCGCCAGCAGCGCCGGTAGGGTCGGCGCATGTCGCGGAACTCGTCCACGCCGTCGATCAGACCAGGAAATCGCTCGCGATCCTCGATCAGCGCGGGATCTCGCCCGTCGCGGAGCGTGGTGCCCCAGCAAACCAGGCGCGCCGCCCGGACGTCGGGCAGCGTGCCGGTCCGGCGGAACAGCGAGACCTGCTCGCGCACGCGGTCGGGCGCCGCTCCGGCACCCGCGCCCGCGCCGCCTAGCATGTCCTTGAGCTGACGGATCTCGGATCTGAGTTCGGCCAAATCGGGATCGGGCATGCTGCCGAGGGCCGCCTCTGCGACCGCACGCATCCGCTCGGCCAGCTTGACCGAACGCGGGCTCAGAGGGCGCATAGACCGAACTCGCCTTGGTAGCCGGCTGCCTCTGAGGCGGCGGGTTCCTCCACTCCGAAGAACTCGAGGCGAAGCTCGATCCGACGGCTCGCATCGAGTGACTCTCGCGCCGAATTTGACGAGTAGCCGCCGACGAGGAACAGCCGACGGACCTCCTCCAGCTCGGAGCGGGACATCGCCCGTTCGTCGGGACCTGGCCTCGCCATCAGCGCGCATAGCACCCGCTGACTGCGCTGAAGGCTGAGATTGAGGTTGTAGAGGTAGCTTCCGCGCCGGTCGGTGAAGCCCTCGACGACGATGCGCTTGAGCCAGCGCTTTCCCGCCTTATCCCGCGCGATCGTGAGCACCTCAGGGACGAACGCGCGCAGCAACCGCTCCTGTTCGGGGCTCAGCGTATGGCTCGATGTATCGAAGCGGGCGCGATCGCCGAAGTCGATGACCGCCCGGTTCCGGTCGACATGAACCCCCGGCTGGCGCTCGGCCGCCTTCTCGATGCGTCCGAGCAGTTGCTCGATGGCGTCCTGCCTCTGGCTCTCGAGGCGCTCCCGCTCCGAGATCGTCCTCGTGACGGCGAGCAGCGCGACGCTCATGACGAGAAGGAACAGCACCATCAGCGCCGTCATCAGGTCGGCGAAGGAGATCCAGAAGGGCTTCTCGCCCTCGTCGCGTCCGCGCGGCGCGATGGCATGGCGATGTCCAAACACCTAGCTCAGGCCGCCCGCCGGCCGCCCTGCGGCAGCGCGAACTCGAGCTCCTGAATGGTCTCCCTGAGCAGCCCGGTCGCTTGCGACAGCTCGGCATGGAACTGCCGATTGGCATCCACCACCGTGCCGCGCATGCCCTCGGAGAACTTCTCGTGCGATGTGGCGATCACCTGCGCCACCTCGTCGAGGAACCCGTCCGCCTCGACCTGGGCCGCGGCGAGCCGTTGGGCAGCGCCCTCGATGCGGGAGAGCACGTCGGCGGTGAGCGACGCCTCCCTTGACGCGCTCTCCACCGTGGCGCGCAGTCCCTCCACCATGGTTCCGACCGCGTCCCGGGCGCTTCGGTAGTCGGCCATGACCGAGTCGAGGCTGCGCGCCGCGCCAGCCACGCTGCCCGCCGCGTCGGCGAGACCGGACGTCACCGTGGCGATCCGGGAGAACCCGTCGGCCGCCTCCCGGCCCGAAGTTTCGAAGCGGCCAGCGGCGGCCAAAAGGGTGTCGGCGCCGCCGTTGAGCCGTGAGAAGGCGTCGGACGTCGCGAGCTCGATCCGGGAGACCATCTCCCGCACGGCGGCGAGCATGGTGTCCACGTTGGTTGTCAACGCGCCGACGCTCTCCCCCATGCCGGCGACCTGCCGGGCAGCAGCCTCCGACCGGCGGCCGTCGTCCTCAGCCTGACGCCGCGACCGCTCCTCCGCGGTGCGCTCGATGCCGGCCACGGCCTCCCCGAGCCGCCGGCCCAGATCGTCCAGCATTCCCTCGAGGCGGGACCGGGTCTGCTCCTGCGCCGCCCCCTGGCCGGAGCGCATCTCGGATAGCGCGGTGCGCAGCTCCTCGGTGATCGCCGTCTGTCGCGCCTCGGCGGCCTCGACTGCCTCCATCAGCTTGGCCGACATTGCGTCCGTGGCCCTGGTGCCGGCCGCTTCCATGCCGGCGGTCAGATCTTGGAGTCGCGCCACCGCCGTCTGCATCGCATCGACCGTCCGCTGCTGCATGTCACCGATGCCGGAGAGCTGGCTTCCGAACATGCCTTCGAGCCGGTCGCTGAAGCTGGCGAGCACGTCGGTGAGAAGCTGCGTGACGGCGGACGACTGATCCTGGCTGACGCGTCCGACGGCACCCGCGATCTGGTCGAGCGGCTCCCTCAATGCGTCGGTGAGCGCGCTGGCGATCGACGTCCCGAGTTCGCCCGAGCGTTGCGTCGTCGCCGCAATCTGGCGCTCGGCGAGGTCAGTCAGGATCTCCTTCAGGTCTGAGACCAGGGCGTCCTTGAGGATCCGGGTCTGGCTGGCTGATTCCTCGGACGAGGAGACGAGGCGTGCCAGGTACTCCTCGCCGGCCCCGGCCTCGTAGGTGGCGTCGATGGCGTGGGCGAGCCTGCCGACCTTGCCGTACAGGCTGTTCAGCCGATACTTCTCCAGCACGGTGGCGACCATGGCGAGCAGGATAGCGAAGGCAGAGACCGCAAACGCTTCGCTGACCCCGTGCAGGAGGGAGGTGAGGCTGTTGCGCACCACGCCTGCGTCCTCGGAGATGCGGAACAGCCACAATCCCTTCAGCAGCCCGAAGAACGTGCCGATGATGCCGACGCCGGTGAAGATGCCCGGCAGGTGCTTGAAGAACTCGGCGTGGACCCGGCCGTCGACCACTGAATGCGGCGAGAAGTAGACCTCGGCGGGCACCGTCGATCGCACCGCACGAACCGCGAACTCGCCCGTCGACGGATCGATCTCCCGCTGCGTGTGCAACGTCTCGCCGTACTCCTGCCAGATGGCGGCAAGCCGCTCGTCGCCGGCGAAGCAGGAGGCGAGTTCCAGCTGTCCGGCGGCGCGCGCCGCATCGAGCTTCCGGATCACATCGTCGAGCGAGCCGTCCAGCTTCTTCGCGGGAAGGTGGAAGTGGCGCACGAACGCGTAGGCGAACGTAAGGAGCACGATCGCGACGAGGACCGGCACGACCGGCATGTCCGACAAAGTCATCTGCTTCAGTTCCCCCCCCCGACGGCGCGTCCCCAGCGCCGAATCCAGACAGAGCGTCCCGGACGCTTGTCATGCTGCAACAAATCGATCGCCCGTTCAAAGAGTAACAGCAGTCCGCATCAGAACTTAAGGCCCCGTTGCGATGCGAAAAACTATGGAAAAGCCGCCCGGACTGAGACAGCATGGCGACCGTGGGGGGAAGATGAGCGAATCTGGAGGCTGGATCGCGCGTATGGCGCGCCGATTCGGCGACATTCTTGGTGGAGGCGCCGCGTCGAACGTTGATCTTGGGACGTCGTCCGAGGCCCGCGAGAGCTTTTGGGCGGAGGAGCCCGAGCGACATCGCTCGTCAGAAGCCGCACCCGCCTCGCCAGCCGGTTCGAACGGCACGAGCGGCTCCAGCATCCGCCGTGATGACAACGGCCGCTACGTGGTGGCAGGCTGGACCTTCTCAACGCTCGAGCAGGCGCTCGAATTCGAAGCGGACCGTGCTCCGCCTATACAGGCACCGATCCTACACACGCCGCCTGCACCGCCGCCTACGAGCACGGTCGCGCCTTTGGTCTCGACCACGACCTCCCAGATCGTGCGTCCGGTTACCGCCAATCGAGCCGTGCCGCGCTGGATCGGATCACCCGAGGCGCTTTCGGCAGGCGGCGTCGGCTTCGAAGCCGACATGGTGTACTTCGGAACGCCGCTTCGTCACGAACCGAGGCACGACCACTCGCGCATCGATCCGACGCTTAAGGTCGACACGCGCGGTGATCCCGCGGGCACGACCCTTGGCTACTGGCCATCGTATCGGGAGTTAGATCCACGCGCGCGCGCGACCTATCTCGGTTGGCTGACGGGCGGGCGCCGCGCCGTGCCCGTGCCCAGTGGCTACCTGTTCGTTTTCTTCTACGGATTGGAGCAGCGCCTCCTAGTGGACGACGCGCGTGCCGATGCGCCCGCGATCTTCTCTGAGCTGCGCAGGCTCACGGCGCTCCACCATCAGGACTACTCGTTCCAAGGTTACGCCTCCCGGCTCCTCGCCCTCGCCGCACTGTACGAGGACGAAGACGATGCCCGTCCAACCGCCGAGGGTGCCCGCAACTGGGACGTGGAGCTTCCACTCGACGTACGCATTCGGCTCGGGCGGCGGCTCAGGGACGGCGTGCCCTTCAACGCCGACGACGCGCTCAGGTGGGTCCTGGCGCTTCCCGACGTCCACCTCCGCACCCCTGGCCAGAGATGCTTCGCCGAGCTGCGCGACCTGTGGAACGCCAGGTTTGCGGTCCGGCACCCCGATGGGCTGACCGTGCGACGTCCCAAGAAGACGCTGCGGCACGAGTACAGGGCGGCCAGCGGCAAGTTCAGCGTCGACCTCAGCGTGGACGAACTACCCGACGTGTCCGGCATCTCCGCGCCGCTCGGACCGCTGCGGGCCATGCTCGACCTCTGCATCGACGACCTCTCGGTCTACAGCCGGCTCGTCGGACGCGATCCTGACGCGAGGGGCAGGCTCCACGCCGAACTCCTGCTCCCCGCCGAACTGCGGGACCGCAACCCGGCGCTCGCCTCCTGCCGCGAGCGGCTGGAGAAGCTGGTCGGCGGCGAGACCCGCGGCGTCATAGCGGCTGTCGAGCTCGCGCGACTGCTCGACCTCGACGTGGACGAGACAGTCGACAAGCTGCCGACGGCGGTGGTTCGCCAGATTGGCATGGCGCTCGATGCGTTGCAGCACGGCTGCGAGCCTGACCGGCGTTACGGTCCGGCGCCGACGACGCGGGCTGACACGCCGATAGCCGTCTTCCCTGCCCCTGGCGGTGGAGCGGTCGAGCACGAGCGGCAGGCCTATGCCGACGCGCGAACGGCCATGGAGATCGCCGTGCTCGCCGCCGCGTCAGACGGCGAGGTCGTCGCGGCTGAACTCGAAGCGGTCGAACGGCGCCTCCGTTCAACGCCCGATCTCGCGGAGCACGAGATCGCCCGCCTGGTCGCGTCCGGTCGCGCCCTGGCGGCGGATCCACCGAAGGTGCGCGCTGCGATGAAGCGCCTGGCGGATGCACCCACCGCAGCCCGCGCCTCGATCGCGTCCGCCGCCGTAGAGGCGGTGCTCGCCGATGGCATGGTGCAGCCGGGTGAGGTGAAGTTCCTCGAGACGCTGCACGCCACGCTGAACCTTCCCGCCTCCGCTCTCTACGCGGCGCTTCATCGCGGCGCGGAGGACGTGGGACCGGTCTTGGTGGAGCCCGGACGCCCCGAGGAGCTGATCTCCATACCGTCGGAGCCGGTCTCGTCCTCCGTCGCGATCGATGCCGCGAGGCTCGCGCGCATTCGGGGCGAGACGTCACGCGTTTCCGCGCTGCTCGCCACCATCTTCGTCGACGAGGAGCCCGAGGCTTCGGCACCGGCCGCCGCGGCACCCAGGCCCACTCCCGGTGCGACCAATGGCTTCGATGGTCTGGATGGCCCGCACTCCGAGCTCCTGACGCGTATCCTGTCCGGCCCGCTCGATCGTGGCGCGTTCGACGGCGCGGCGGCCGCGCTCAGGCTCATGCCGGAAGGCGCAATCGAGACGATCAACGAATGGGGATTCGACCGGTTCGGCGAGCCCGTCCTTGACGATGACGACATCGTCAGGGTTTCACCCGAGATCCTGGACCAGATCATGCCCATTGGAGCCGCAGCTTGAACGCCATTCGTCGCAAGGACCGTGACCTGATCGTGCAGGCGCTGTCCGCCGGGGTCGTGCCCCGTGTCGGGCTGCGCCACATCCAGGTCGGCCGCTCGCGCGAGGTCGAAGCCCTCGTGCGCGACATCGATCGCATCGCGGACGCGGGCTCCGCCATGCGGTTCGTCATCGGCGAGTACGGCGCGGGCAAGACCTTCTTCCTCAACCTCGTCCGGCTCATCGCCCTCGAGCGAAAGCTCGTGACCGTCCACGCCGATCTCGCCCCGGACCGCCGCATCCACGCGACAGGCGGACAGGCGCGAGGGCTCTACGCTGAGGCGGTGCGCAACATGGCGACCCGCACCCGACCCGAAGGCGGAGCACTGCCGAGCGTCGTCGAGCGTTTCGTCACGGAATGCGTGCGCGAGGCCGAGGACGCCGGCAGCCCGGTCGAGCGGGTGATCGACCGCCGGCTCGCACCGCTTCTCGACATGTTGGGTGGTCACGACTTCGCGTGCGTCCTCAAAGCGTATTGGCGCGCCCACGAGGACGGCGACGACGCGTTGAAGGCGGCGGCGCTGCGCTGGCTTCGAGCGGAGTTCCCGACCAAGACGGAGGCACGGCAGGCGTTGCCGGTCCGCAGCATCATCGACGATGCGGACGTCTACGACACCTTCAAGCTGCTGTCCGGCTTCGTGCGCATCGCCGGATACGCCGGCCTTCTCGTGGTCTTCGACGAGCTCGTGAACCTCTACAAGCTGCAGAGCGCCCAGGCTCGGAACCAGAACTACGAGCAGATCCTGCGCATGCTGAACGACGTCCTTCAAGGCAACGTCGAAGGGCTCGGCTTCGTGCTGGGCGGCACACCCGACTTCCTCCTCGACAGCCGTCGGGGGCTCTACAGCTACCAGGCCCTGCAGTCGCGCCTCGCCGAAAACAGCTTTGCCACCGAGGGCCGGATCGACATGACCGGGCCGGTCCTGCGCCTGCAGAGCCTCTCCCCGGAGGATCTGCTCGTGCTGCTCTCGAACATTCGTTCCGTGTTCGCGCTGGGCGACCCCGCAGCCCATATTGTGCCGGACGAGGCACTCACTGCTTTCATGGAGCACTGCAATCGCCGTATTGGCGAGGCCTACTTCCGCACGCCGCGCAACACCATCAAGGCGTTCGTGCAGCTGCTGGCCGTCCTGGAGCAGAACCCGGGCACGGACTGGCGCGAGCTGATCGGCGGCATCGCGCCGGAACCCGAAGAAGCCGAGGACACGGACGCGGACGACGAGCTTGTCGATCTCCGCCTCTGAACCGTCCTCCTTCGATCGTCTGCATCCCGAGATCAGGCGCTGGATCCGCGACCAGGGATGGACCGGTCTGCGGCCCATCCAGGACGAGGCGATCCGCACGGTGCTCGGCTCGGAGGCGGACGTCGTGGTCATGGCGGGAACGGCTTCGGGCAAGACCGAGGCCGCCTTCCTGCCGCTTCTTACCCAAGCGGCAGGGGCTGGCGACGGGGGCCTGCGCATCCTGTACGTGAGCCCCCTCAAGGCGCTCATAAATGACCAGCACCGGCGGCTGGAGACGCTGTGCGAGCGGCTTGAGATGCCCGTGACCCGCTGGCACGGCGACGCGCCGGCAGCGGCCAAGGCCAAGCTGCTGCGTCGCCCTGCGGGTGTCGCCCTGATCACGCCGGAGTCGATCGAAGCGCTGCTGCTTCGTCGGCAGGCGGACGCGGCCAGGCTCTTCCGAGGCCTCCAATCCATCGTCGTCGACGAGCTGCACGCGTTCCTGAAGGGACCACGCGGTCTCCACCTCTCCTCTCTTCTCAGACGTGTCGACCGGCTTTGCGAGAAGCGGCCGCGGCGCATCGGATTGTCGGCCACGTTGGGCGACGATGATGCGGGCCGTCGCTGGCTGAACCCCGCGCACCCCAAGATGCCGGTAGTGCTCCGCTCGCGGGACGGCGGCTCTGGGCTCAAGCTGCAGGTGCGCGGCTACGAGGAACCGCCCGAAGCAAGCGGCGTCGACGAGATCGCCGATGACGGGGACGACGCGCTCAGCCGCATCGCCGACCACATGTTCGAGCACTTGAGGGGTTCGAACAACTTGGCTTTCGCAGGATCGCGCAGGACGGTGGAGGCGCTAGCCGATCGCCTTCGTCAGCGATGCGTGGCCAAGGGCCTGCCCGAGGAGTTCTTCCCGCATCATGGCAGCCTCGCGAAGGAGCTGCGCGAGGAGCTTGAGCTGCGCTTGAAGGCGGGCGACCTTCCCACCACGGCGGTCGCGACCACCACGCTCGAACTCGGCATCGATCTCGGCAACGTCAAGTCGGTCGCGCAGGTCGGCGCGCCGAAGTCGCTGGCGGCACTCAGGCAGCGGCTCGGTCGGAGCGGTCGTCGCGGGGATCCTGCCGTGCTGCGCATCTACGTGCGCGAGCGCCACGTCGCGGCGGACGCCGATCCGCTCGACCAGCTCAGGATCGGTACGGTGCGCGCGGTGGCGGCGGTTCGCCTGCTCATCGAAGGCTTCGTCGAACCCGCGGGCGACGACCCGTCGCTCGCCACCGTGGTGCTGCACCAGACGCTGTCGACGATCGCGGCGGACGGCGCGATCCGCCCGGTCGCGGCGCACAGGGCCATCTGCGACAAGGATAGCTATCTGGCGATGGGCACGTCCGAGTATGCGGCCCTGCTGCGCGGTGCCGGTCGGAAGGATGTCGGCCTGCTCGAGCAGACTTCCGGCGGCCTGCTGATGCTCGGTCCGGAGGGTGAGCGCGTCACCGCCGCGCACGACTTTTACGCCGTCTTCGAAACCGACGACGAGTGGCGTCTCGTCACCGGCGGCAGGACGCTGGGCACCGTGCCCATCACGAATGTTCTCGCGATCGGGGCGCTGGTCGGCTTTGCGGGACGGCGCTGGCGCGTCGAATCGGTGGACGACAGGGCGAAGGTGCTCGTGGTTGCGCCGCACCGGGCGGGCAAGCTGCCGAAATTTGACCCGCCGACGGGCGAGCCCGTGCACCCTCGACTTTCGCAGGAAATGCGGCACGTGCTCGGGTCAGAGGACGTGCCCTCCTATCTCGACCCCGCCGCACGCGCCTTTTTGGAGGAGGGTCGTGCGGCCTACAGACGGCTCGGATTGGACCGGAGCTGCGCGATCGCGGCGGGTCGTGACACGGTGCTCGCGACCTGGGCGGGCACGGCAGTCAATGACATCTTGGTGGTCCTGCTTCGGTCCGCCGGGCTGGAATGCCAGGCAGACGACGTCGCCCTTGAGATCGCCGACTGCTCACCGGATGAGCTGCGCAGACTGCTCAGCTCGATAACCGAGATACCCTCCACTGAGGCCCTTGCGAGCGTCGTGAAGAACCTCCGCGGCGCCAAGTACGACCAGTTCGTGGACGAAGACCTGCTCCGCCGGCTCTGGGCGGAGCGAGCCAAGTCCTCTCGCGAGCAGGCGATCGCCACGATCAGCGATCTCGTCTGGTAATCCGCGCAAATCGGAAACGGCGGCCAGAGTTGGTTAGGAGCTGGACTACCAGTGGCGAATTACCACAGGCTAGTTGGTTTTATTGAGAGACCACAATGCAACGCTCGGAGCTGCCCTTCATCTCACCAAAAGCGGCCGTAAGTTCATGAGAGATGTGGCGTGTTCGTAGGCGATATCACACGTGATCATTCAGAGCTGACCACATTAGTGGCCAATCTGCCGGTTCGCTGACCCAGGAACTCGGGAGACGGGCGCCGTACCAAACAACGGCACCCGACGCGGGGCGTCTACAAGGTCAAGACGACAGGATCTGTCCGGCAACTCCATCATCTTCCTTCTCGCGGCGAATCACTGCCGCGAAGCAATGGAGCGTGATCTTATGAGCAAGGGTCGAAGCGGCGGCAGCTACCGCAGCGCGATCAGCGGGCGGTACGTCACCGCCAGCCACGGCAAGGCAAGCCCTCACACCACCGTCCGCGAAAGTCCGGGCACGAGCGGCACGTCCGGCGGTCACTCCCGCAGCGCCATTTCAGGGCGGTACGTCACCACCGCACACGGCAAGGCGAGTCCGCACACCACCGTCATGGAGAAGTAAGAATGGCGAAGCGCTATGTCCGGGCGACCGGCAAGAACATGCAGGGCGACATCACCAAGCTCTGCAACTCGGGCGAGTACTGGTCGCCCCGCACCAAGGCAGACGCGATCAGCGACATCGAGAGCGGCCTGCACGAATACTGGGTTAACTGGGCCGGCTCGCCGGAAACGAAGATTCGGGTCGTGAGCGGGCCCATGGGCAAGTACCTGCGGACCGACCGGGACACCACGTCGAAGAACAACCTCGACGACCTTCCGGACTGCTGATGTCCGGGGCGCGGGGTCGGGGCTCGCCCCGACCCCCATGACGCTACGGCATGGAGGCGAAGTCGTCACGGCGATGGTCCTCCACCATCCGTGCGAGCTCCGGCGGCGACAGCACCTCGACCGCGTCGCCCCACATGTAAAGATGCCAGCACATCTCGAGCAGGCCTGCCGCGCGGAACCTGACCACCAGCGAACCGTCCTTCTCGCGCTCGACGGTCTGGGCGGGATGGAACAGGAAGCCAGTCGCTCGCAGTGCGGCGCGCGGGGCGAAGCGCCACGCGACGTCGTGGATCCCGTCCTCCTGCTGGAACGATCCGAAGCAGCGCTGCGCGTGGTCGTCAAGGTCGAAGCCCGCCTTGCGCACGAATGACTCGGGCAGGACGGTGGCCTCCTCGATCGCCTCCACGCGAAAGTGCTGGATACCGCTGCCCACCTTCTCCAGATCGACGGCCACCAAGTATCGGCGGGCTCCCAGCAGCAGCCCGTGCGGCGCGACGATCCGCTCGCGGGCGATCTTGTCCTTCCAGCCGCAGTAGCGAATCCGCAATCGCGAGGTCCCCTTCAGCGCCGTGGAGATGGCATGGTCGATCCCCTCGCGCCCCACGGGCCGTGGTCCGGGCCGGGCCGCATGACCCAGCGCGAGCAGGAGCGCGTCCTCGTCGGCCTCGATACGGCGGCTCCGCTCGCTGGGGATGAGCGCCAGGATCTTGGCATGCAGCGATCTCAGCGCCTGCACCTGGTCCGCGCCCGCGCCGTTCGTCAGCATCTCCTCGGCCAGGGTCAGGGCGGCGAGCTCCTCGGCGGTGGGGGCGAGAAGCGGCGCGATGGCCTTGTAGGGAAGACGCCAGCGCATCTTCCCCGACTCCTCGTCACGGTAGCTGTCCAGTTCAGGGAAGCGTTCGCGAAGAGCCACGACGACACGCTGCGCCGTTCGGTAGTCACGCTCGAGGACATCGGCGATCTCTTCCAGGCCGATCCCCCGTGCACTTGCCGCTCGCGACGCGACGGTCAGAAGATCGATCGCGTTGCGATAGGACATCCTCAACCCTCCCCGTGCGACAGGATCTGTCCTGTGGCGACATCATGATGGACATGCATGATGCAGTCCAGCGGATGGCGATCCGCAGATCGGGGGAAAGATGCGGAACTACGGCGGACGGACGATCTTCTCGGCGAGCGACCTCGTCAACTTCATGGGCTGCGGCCACGCCACCGTACTGGACGTGCGGAATCTCGCCTCGCCGACGACCTTCGCTGCCGAGGACGAGAACGCCGTCCTGCTGCAGGAGAAAGGCATCCTGCACGAACGCGCGTACCTGCGCCGCCTGCAGGACGAGGGCCGCTCCGTAGTCGAGATCGCCTCCACCGGAACGCTCGAGGCACGCGCCGAAGCGACCCGGCGCGCGATGCAGGAAGGTCATGACGTCGTCTACCAGGGCGCGTTCCTGGTCGGCCGCTGGCACGGCTACTCCGACTTTCTCCTTCGGCGCGACGACGTCCACTCGTCGCTGGGAGCTTACGCCTACGATGTCGCCGACACGAAGCTGGCGCGGTCGGCCAAGGCCAAGCATGTGCTGCAGCTGTGTGTCTATGCCGAGATGCTCGCCGAGGTGCAGGGCGTGATTCCCCCGCAGATGCACGTGGTGCTCGGTTCGGGCGAGATCACCTCGCTGCGCACCTCGTCGGTGCTGCACTATTTCGGCTTCGCGCGCCGCCGGTTCGAAGCGTATGTTGACGCGCCGCCGGCGACGTCGGCCGGCGACCCGTGCGGACACTGCACCTTCTGCCGCTGGTCAGATCGCTGCGAGGCCGAATGGGAGGCCGCCGATCACCTCTCCATCGTCGCGGGAATGGGGCGCGGCCAGATCGCCGCCCTGCGCGGCGCCGGCATCGACGACATCGAAACGCTCGGCCTGCTGCCGGCGGGAACCCGCATCGACGGAATGCAGCCCGATACCGTGGTGCGGCTCTCGAACCAGGCGCGCCTTCAGGCCCATCAGCGACGGACAGGGGAACGGAAGGTTGAGACCCTCCCGGTCCAGCCCGGCCGCGGCTTCGCGCGGCTGCCGCGGCCCGATCACGGCGACATGTTCTTCGACATGGAGGGCGATCCACTGTTCGATGGCGGGCTCGAGTATCTTTTCGGCTTGGTCGCCTTCGACGGTGACGGCGAGGACCGATTCCACGACTTCTGGGCACATGATCGCGAGAGCGAGAAGCTCGCGTTCGAACAGACCGTCGACTTCATGGTCGACCGGCTCGCCCGATTTCCTGCGGCGCACATCTACCACTATGCGGCGTACGAGCAAACCGCGCTCAAGAAGCTCGCGATGTATCACGGCACGCGCGAGGCGGAGGTCGACGACCTTCTGCGCGGCGAGAAGTTCGTCGATCTCTATCGCGTCGTCGCCGAGTCCATCCGGACGTCGGAGCCGCGCTACTCGATCAAGAACATGGAAGCCTTTTACCTGCCGGGCGGCCGCCAGGGCGAGGTCAAGAACGCCGGCGACAGCATCATCATTTACGAGCGCTGGCGCCGCCTCGGCGACGAGCAGCTGCTGCGCGAGATCGCCGACTACAACGAGATCGACTGCCGCTCGACCCGCATGTGCCGCGACTGGCTGCTGTCGCTCCGGCCCGCCGGTACCCCCTGGTTCGAAGGCCGCGAGGTCGCGGCTCCGGATCCGGCCAAGACGGCGGCGCGGACCGAAGCGGAGGAGCGGACACGCCGCATGGCCGAGGCGCTGATCGAAGCCGAAGATGTGCCATGGCGCCGGCTGCTGGTCGACCTGCTCGAGTTCCACCGCCGCGAGGCGAAGCCGTCCTGGTGGGCGATGTTCGCGCGTCAGGACATGGACCGCGAGGCGCTGCTGAACGACGCCGAGAGTCTCGCCGAGCTCATGCCTCACCCGACGATCGCGCCCCGAAAGGAGAAGCGCTCGACCGTCCATACCTTCACCTTCTCGGCGCAGGATTTCAAGCTGAAGGTCGGGGACTCTCCCCTCCGCTCCGGAACGCTCGAACCGGCCGGTGACATCGTCTCGCTGGACGAGGAGGCGCGCGTCATAGAGTTGAAGCTCGGCCCCAGCCGCTCGCCGCTGGACCCCGGGGCGGCGCTCATCCCTACCGGCCCGATCGGTGACGCCGTCCTGCGCGCCGCCATCCACCGCTATGCCGAGCATGTCGCCGCAGGCGGAGATCGGTACGGTGCGATCACCTCCGTTCTCCGCCGTGACCGCCCCAGCCTCTCCGGCCGCACGCCGGGCCAGGCGATCGTGGCCGATGGTACCGACGCAACCGCCGGCGCCATCGAAGCCCTGCTTGCGCTCGACGACAGCTACCTCCTGATCCAGGGCCCACCGGGCGCAGGCAAGACCTATACGTCGTCCCAGGCGATCGTGGCCCTGCTCGCCGCCGGCAAGCGGATCGGCATCGCGTCCAATTCGCACAAGGCCATCAACAACCTGCTCGCCGACGTCGAGGCGATGGCCACGGCGCAGGGGCTGAGCTGCCGGGGCATGAAGAAGTCGAGCCGCGAGGATCAGGCGCTCGGCACGCGCGGCTGGATCGAGGACGTGATCGGCGGGAACGGCAGCGGGGTTCAGTCCCACCATCAGCTCGTAGCGGGCACGGCATGGCTGTTCGCACGCGAGGAGATGGACGAGGCCTTCGACTACCTCTTCATTGACGAGGCCGGCCAGGTCAGCCTTGCCAACATCGTCGCCATGGGCGTCGCCGGACGCAACGTCGTGCTTGTGGGCGACCAGATGCAGCTTTCCCAGCCGATCAAGGGCACGCACCCGGGCAGCAGCGGCATGTCCGCGCTCGACTACCTTCTCGAAGGCCATGCTACCGTTCCCGCCGAGCAGGGCGTGTTCCTGCCCGTCACCCGGCGCATGCACCCGGACCTGTGCCGCTTCATCTCCGATGCGGTGTACGAGGGGCGGCTGGAAGCGGAAGCGACCACCGCCAGCCAGCGCCTGGAAGTCGACTGCACGCGGGATCCGGATGCGCTCGCGCCCGCTGGCCTGCGCTTCGTGGACGTTGAGCATGCCGGATGCACGCAGCGGTCGCAGCAGGAGGCCGACCGGCTCGCCCTCACCTACCGGGCCGTCCTGGGCGGACGATGGACCGATCGGCATGGCGATCAACACGTAATCGGTACCGACGATATCCTCGTGGTGTCGCCGTACAACATGCAGGTCGAGCTGCTGAAGCGCGTGCTCCCCGATGCCGCGCGGGTCGGGACCGTGGACAAGTTCCAGGGCCAGGAGGCGCCGGTCGTGCTCGTCTCGATGGCGACCTCCTCGGGCGACGACCTGCCGAGGAACATTGAATTCCTGTATAGCCGCAACCGGCTGAATGTCGCGATCAGTCGGGCCAAGTGCCTGGCGGTGATCTACGCCAGCCCGCGCCTGCTCGAGATTCCCTGCTCCACTATCGAACAGATGGAGCTGGTGGATGGCCTGTGCTGGGCCAAGCAGTTCGCCAACGAGCAGCGGGACCGGTCGGCCGCCGCCATCGACGAACGTCGTGCCGCCTGATGACGGGATGCGACCCGGGCTACAGTCAGCGCCCGCGCCTTGAAGATATTCGCACCGATCTGCCGCTGAATGCCCGGCTAGTGGTGCGCGAGGTCTGGTCAGGCAGCGGCGATGGCGCCGTGATTGTGCACGAGCAGTATCAGCGGCCCGCCAGGTGGTGGCACCCCGCCACCCGTCTAATCGGCATCATGATGAATATGCTGGCGATCGGCTGGCCAGTGATCCTGCTGTCGTACGGCTGGACGAGGACAGCGACGGTGTTCGCCGCAGCGGACATCGCGCTTCTCGCCACCGGGTGGGAGGTGATGAAGTCGGGCGAGAAGAGATGGCTGTGATCATACCGATAATGAAACATTAGCCGCTTGCGGACCACAGTCATGAAGTAGAACTGGAGACCTGCAGACGATGTTCGATGATGAAGACGCACCGCAGTACAGCAACGACGGTCCCGAACGGGCCGATACCGACAACACGCCGGTAGACGTCCGAGCTGTCTGGTCCGAACAGCTGGAACGCGGGTGGCATGGAGTGAAGGTAGCAGACTGGGCCGGCCTCTATCTGCCTGCCAAGCTCGACGCCGACATCCGCTTCCTCGATCTGCTCGTTCAGAAGGTGCCGACATTCGCACGCGTCGCCCAGCGGCGACGGCGCGAGGCGGTCGGGGACCTCATGCGCGATCAGTACCTGCTTCCGTGGACGAGAAAGAAGTGCCCGCAGTTCTTCACCGAGGAACGTGCAGGTCAGCCGATCGAACTGAAGGACGTCGAGCACGGCTTCCCGGTCGCCCAAGTCAAGTCGCTCGTGCTGATGGCGATCGAGGACGGTGATGTCGAGCAGGCCCGCAAGCGCCTGGTCTATTGCTGGCTTATCCCGACGGTGAACTGCACGAACATCACGCATCGTGCACTTCCGGGCCGCTGCGAAGACTTTGATCGGCCGCTCGACCGATACTCAACTCGCCACGCTAAGCTGCAGGAACTCACCACCTACCACTTTCAGGGTGCGCCCATGACCCTAAGGCGTTTCGACGGCGCCATCATCGATCCGGACACCTACAGCCGTGCGCAACTGCTGGAGGATCTCCGGACCATCGATCAGCTAAGACCGATCGTCGACGGGCTTGACGGGCTGACGTTCCCGGACTTGGAAGAGGAAAAGGCGTACACCAAGCGAATGACCAACCGTACGAGGAAGGTTGAGGCCTGATTGACGCACCGAGCCGATGAACCGCGGCACAATGGTTCATCGGCTCAGTCCAGCTTGCTCGGACCTGCCAGACGAGAATCGCGCAACGTTCGGGTGCCGCTCCGCGTCGAGACTACGGATGCTACCGACCTTTGGAGTTGATCTCGCGATCCGAGATTATCTTAGGGGCGAGGCGATGCTCTAAGGCCGCTTTGATCCTCCAGAACCGGCCATGGGCGATCGAGGCGCTTTGCCGCCCTCCGGCGACGGATGAACGAAGGGCCGTTTAATCCATCTCAGCGCCCGAAAGCGGACAGGCCGTAACCCCCTCAAAAGGGGAACTTACTCCCCTACTTCGTACTCGCCGCCGCCACACTTCGCTGTAGCGGAACTTATCGGCCCCTGACTTTTCCAGACAGCGTCGCAAACATCGATCAGGTGTGACGCTCAAGAGAAGCCATCGAGCACTTCGCCTCGGTCCCACGCTGCCTCACCGGGAACGACCCCCGCACGCTTGAAGCTCTGCATGTCCTGGCTGCTTCGCGGTGCGGCGAGCTTCTCGTAATTTTTAACGACGTCGAGGATAGCATCTCGCAGAGAGCGCTCGAACGCGTAGTCGCCGACCCACGCGTACAGCACCGACATGATCTGCGCGGTTTCTGCTCGACGCTCCTTACGAACACGAGCTTCTAACTCCGATCTTTTCTGCTCATTGCGCTCGAAGCGTAGTTCGTCTGCCATTTCATCCGACGGCACAGCGCCGCTCAGCGCGCGCATGATTGCCCACGCCGGACCCATGGCGAACATGGGCTCCATCTCTGAGCGTAGCGCCTTGTACACCGCTGATTGTAGAGTGGCTTGATCGTCCGCCTTTGCCTTGACCAACGCAGCTTCAGCCAAGTCGACCCGCTCTTGCGCCCGCTGGAGGGACTCCTTGGCCTTCGTGACGTCGTAGTCCGCACGGGTAACCGTTTGAGACTGCCGCTGCAGGTCACGCGATATGGATTGTCCGTGGGTCGTCGGTCGCTTAGGCGCTGACCGTTCGTAAGGCCCTGGCCCCCCGCCCAGCCACCGCTCCCACAACTTCGGGTCGATCCGATCAGGCGTCATGGCCATCGCAACTGCATTGAGGTACGCTGAGCGATCCTCCTCAGTGCGTAGCACCGACAGGATGTTCAGATTGAATACGAGAGCACTGCTACCGCCTGTTGCGAAAACAACGGCGATCCGCTCATTGATCTCGTCTTGACCGCCGGCCTCGCCGTCCGGCAATCCAGACGGATCACTGACTGCTTCGTCTTCTAGCGACACGATCGTTCTCCATAGCGCCCTACCGTTGCGCACTATGATGAGGAACCAAGTCAGTGAAAACGTCAACCACCCCCATGTGATCTCCGTATCTGACACGCATCTCTTGGCGGCGTGCTAACACGTCAACGGCATGTCAAATTCATGTTCTATGATGAGGAAATCGCTTTCTGCGACATGTCAAACCGGCGTTTTTGACATGCTTAAAAAGTTGGGCGCAATACCGTAAAACTGGGGGACCCACTTTTACCTTGCTCTCACGCGCGCGTGCGCGCGAGGGGATCGGGGTCGAGGCCCCCTACCCCGCCGGTCGCATCGATCAGCGATTTGACACGGTTTGTGCCGCGTGGCCGCGTCAGGTCCTCCACCGGCTTCGACGGTTCCGGAAGGCGGCGCTGCCTTGGGCACCGATGAGGTGAAGGTCCGAAGGTGCGGGCTCAATCGAGCCCCGATGGTGAAGTAAAATCTGAAGGGGCTTGCCGCTCGCCGCGATGACGGGCGGCCACGCAAGCGAAAGTCCCTGAACATCATGGATATGACTACCCCGCTGGGCTGCAGCCCTTCGAGCACCGCGACCGGCCTGCTGCTGGAGGCGCTCGGCGCCAGCGACACCTACGATTATGTGCCGGTGCGCGGCCTGCCGACGCCCGCCCTGCACGTGCCCGAGCGCGACGCGCTCATCGCGGTGACCACCGCCGCCCCGCCGATGTTCGCCGGCAGCCTGGAGGCGATCGCCGGCGAGCACCGTCTTGACGTCGTGCTGCTGCGCCTCGGCGACGCTGGGCGAGGTGTGATCGCTGCCGACTTCGCGCTCGGCTCGCTGCCGTGTGCCGTCTGGGTCGAGCGTAACTTCGCGCTGTACCGCGACGCGAGCGGCCTGTGGCTGGTGCCGGAGCGAGCCGGTCCCTCGGTGTCGATCACGCCCACCGGCTTCTGCCTCGAGATGGTGCCGCCCTTCTCGACGCTCACCGAGCGCGAGCGTGGGGTCAGGCGCGCCGCTTGCGACATGGCGCGCATCCTCCAGCCGGTGGAGGTGCGCTGATGGGTGCGTCAAAGCCGGTCGTGATCAACGCCGATACGCCGCTCAGTGCGAGCAATCCCCACACCTGGCTGATCCTTAACGGTGATCCCGCCGACATGGCCGCGGCGCCCCGGTGCATGACGGGCACGCTGCGGCCTCTGCACCGTGAGCGCGCCAACAGCGCCGCCGAGTTCGCCGCCGCCAAGCTGCTGATCGACGTCGATGCGGCCGACCAGCCGTGGCGGTCCAACGCATACCGACATGAGGTCATCCTGCCGCGCGATGCCGACAACCGGTTCACGTGCCCTAAGGTGCTGTTCACCGACATCGACGCCGCGTACGTGGCAGGCGCCAAGGCGCTGCTCACCTACGTCACGCTGACATGGACGCCGGCGCGGCTGCACCGTGCCTGGCGGTTGGCGCACACGCTGACGACCGAACTCGTCGATGAATTCTCGGTCCCCGCGCTGGTGGTCCAGCACGTGCCGGGGCTCGTCGCCAACACCGCGACCCCGCACTGCCACATCCTTCTCGGCGTTCGCACGCTGACGGGGATCGGCTGGGGCGGCCACGTCGCCGCGCTGAACGGCGACCGGGTTTGGCCGATGGTGCGCGCGCGCTTCGACGCGCTGCTGGCGTCGCTATGAGCGGCGGAGAGTGGGAGGTGGCCGAGATCGGCCGCCTTCTCCACACGCATCGGCTCGATGCGGGGCTGGCCTGCTCGTCGCTGGGGATCAATGCCGATGAGGCCGAGCGCCTGGTGGCAGCGGGCGAGATCGTCAGCTCCGGCGAGGGCCTTGCCGAGCGCAGCGCATTCCTCCTCAACGTCCTGATCCGGCTGGAGCTGCGGTGCGGGCACGACAGCCGCGCGATCGCGGCCGCGATTGAGCGCCCGGTCGCCGAGCTCGGCGGCGTGTCGATCGGCGAGGCGCTGCGCCGGCCGATCGACGTGGCGGGTCTGCGGCAGCCGCGCTGCGTCGCAGGCACCCTGCCGCTTCCCAAGGTGAAGATGTGGCGGGTGGCCGACACTTACTCCTGAAAGGCAAATCGATGATACCGAACGACAAGCGCGTCGCGGCGGAAGCCCGCGCGCTTCAGCTGGCGCTGGCCGTGGCGGCCAGGGTCGGCTGGCGCTTCGATCGCGGCCCGCTGCCGACTACCAGCTTCGCGCAGTTCCTGTACGTCGACGCGGCGCAGCTGCTGCTGGTGCCCACCAGCGCCGCGCTGCCATTCGCGACGCGACAGGTGGAGCCCGTCGTGCGCGAGGCGCGCAGCGACGCGCTCATCGTGTCGTCTGCGGGCGAGGGCACGCCCATGTTCGCCATGGCGACGTGGGCGCGGAGCGAGACGGTGTGGACGCAGCCGCTGCTGCCGTGGCTCGCCGACACCAGTGAGCTGTGGCTCGTGCCCGACGTCGATGGCGCAACGCCCTTCGCCTTTCATCTCGTCGATGCGCTGCATCACGTGGCGACCGTGCCATGGGTGCTCGCGAGCGAACGCCAGGCCGGGCTCGACCGCGCCGCGGCCTGGATGCGGGAGGTGGTGGGAGGGTGATCCTGTGAGGATCGATGAAAGGCCCCGCGACGTGGGGAGCAAGAGAAGGTCACCCACATGCTCAAGGACCCCCGTTCGGCGCGCGAGCGCGCCATCAACGCGCTCGCCAGCTTCATCAGAAACGACGGCGTGGAAAGATATTTCGGGATCGTATCGCGAGCGCTGGTGCTCCCCGGCAACCTCGTCATCGTCGCCGGCGACGAGACCCGCGCCATCGATCCCTTTGCGCTCAGGGCATTTGCGCTGAAGGAGGGCGTCAGCGTCCTTGCCACCTGGACCGACAAGATGCTGTCGGGGCATACATTCGAGATCGACGCGGTCCTCCCCGGCGAAGGTGACGCGGTGCATTACCCGGCGCTGCGGCTGTGGACGGTGCCCAAGCGAGGCGCGTTCCTCGTCTCGGCCGATGACGCCGGCGTGGCGATCGCGATCGACGCCGCCGGGATCAGTCCCGCGCCGCGGCTCCCATACCGCAACAAGGCCGATCGCATGCTCGGCATCGCGAGCGGGCAGGCGCTGCTTCAGCAGCTCGTCTTCGGCGGCACGCCCTACGCCACGCCGCTTCCCCGCAATCTCGGCCGCTGAGCCGGCTCCCCACATTCAGAGGAACACATCATGGACACCCACCCCGCCAGGCTCGTCGTTATCCACCCGATGTATACCGCTCGCGAGTATCGCTACCATCTGACCGCGATCGACGACTCGCTCGTCGTCCACCATCACGCAGACGGGCGCTTCCAGCTCGAGCTGCGCCCGATGGTGAAGCTGACCGCACGCGGTGCGAAGAGCTACGGGGCCGCGCTCCGCCAGATCGCGGCAGACCTCGAAACGGGGTACCGCATCGTGATCGTCGATCGCGACCGTTTCCTCGCCGACCTCGAGCAGCTCGCACGCGAGCACGCCAGCGACAAGGACAGGGACGAGATCGAGCGCGCGGCGCAGATCATCGCTGAGCGTACCCGCTACCAGATGCTCGACAGCCTTTTCGAGGCGCCGGCCGAATACCTCATGGGTCGATATCTCCTCGCCGCGCGCGAGCGGCGCACCAAGGCCAGGAAGCATGAGCAGTCCGGGCTGAACTGCATGTACGGCATCCCGACGCCGCGCAGCGAGCAGCTTTGGCACAGCCTGCGCCACCAGTGGTGCTCTCCGCGCAGCAACGCTGCCGGGCGGGTCGCTTGGGAAAACTGGTGCCGGGCCAACCGGCCAGCGATGCCGAAGATCGCGGCATGAGGACAACGCGGCTCGGTATGTCGTTGCGGCAGGCGCCGCTCGTCTTCAGGATCAGCGCTGGATTGCTGCTAGTCACCTCTATCGTGGGTCAGCTAACCCAAGATCGAGCCGGCGGCGCCTGGACTCACAAGCTGCTGGTCACCAGCGCCCAACTGTGTCCTTCAGCTGCTCATCCTGGCACATCGCCCACCGTCGCTGATGGTGCGCATGCGCTGGACCGCGCCGTATACCGCTGGCTGGGTGATCATTTTCCGCTTCGTAGGCCGATACCGGCATGCCAGAGTGTAAGCAGACGAAGCGGTCGTGACTTGCCGACACCAACGTGAACTGACCGCGTCGCTGTAAAGCGCCACGATCTCGGACGCGGCGATACTCGGATTGCCGGCGGTGTTTCTCGCGACGCTGGCGAGCGGAAGCCCCTTCATGATCGCCTCGACGTGCTTGGCGGAGCGTACAGCGGTCACCGTGACGAACAGGTGCGCCTCACCGCTTCGGCCGAACTCGCGATGGACACGTCCCGCGTTGGCCCCTACCCGCTGAATCGCAAAGTCTGCGCCCACAGACGTCCCGAACCTGAAATCGGGATGGGTCGTGCGCCTCGGGGCGATCGGACGTAAGGTGTCGCGCTTCTCCCATATCTGAAACACTGCTGGAACATCGTAGGGCTCACCTGCGCGCAAGAAGGCGTCGGCGGGCACGTCAATCTCCCCCACTAGGTGAAATCTACGATCGAGCCTGCTGAGCACCGAATCCTTCCTGAATGTCCTGGGCAGGATCATCGCGATCACCTCGGCTTGCGACGCCGCGTGATTGAAGAACGACACAGCGGCGCTGAACGGCGGATTTCCAATTACGGCGACAGGGCCGCTGTGATCGATCGCAAGCGCAAGAAAGTCTGCCTTGATGACCTGTTCGGCTCGAGGCCAGACATCGAAAGAGATGCTCCCCACCGGTAGCAATCTGGAAATCGTCGCATCGCCTGCGCTCGGCTCTACCACCAAATAGCGCTCCAGCGCGACATGTCGATTGAGGAATTGAATCATCACTCCCGCGAAGGAGGGACTGGTGTAATATTGTTCCAGCTTCTTGATAATGGAGGCTGGCAATCGCTCGCAGCCGCCCAGGCGCTTGTCGATATAGTTTTCTGCGCTCTGAGCGAGAAACTCTCGCATCTCGGCTGACACGTCACCTATCGCTTCGACCCGCAGCAAGGCGAAGTCCGTGTTCTTGTTTATCATGATCGTCTCCAGAGGTTTGTTTTTCTGGAGAGGATATTAGGAAGCCTGCCATCCCGCTGGTGGGCGCGTCAGAAAACGACGAAGCGCGGCGACCGCAATGTGCTCGACCGCGGGCCAATCATCGGAGCTCTGCTCATCCGCGAGCGCACGCAGCAGCCGGAATATCTCCGCTTCCACGCCGGCATCGCGGCCAATTAGAGCGGACAGGATGGCGGTCACCCGCGAACTATAGCGTTCACGCCCTGTTCCTTCAAGAGACATTGCTGCGAACAATGTGGGTGGAAAGCGGAATGGCCGCTTTCGGGCGAGCCGCGGTAAGCTGCCGTTCGTTCAGGAGAGAGGGCGGGGGTCGTCGTTGCGCGATGATCCTCTGGCACTCGTTTGCGCTACCAGACATTAACGTCCTATAGGGTAGGGTACGCTGCCCTCGACGTACTGGTCAGAGATGTCCGGACGTCCCCTTGTATCTGACTTCCAAGCCGCGTACATGGGGGTTGCAGGGAGACCTGTAAGGCGACTTGTCCCGGCCGTGCGTTGGGCGAGCGCCGTGGCTACCCAGGGTCCAAAAGTCTTGGTTGCCGGCCACCACTCTCTGCCAAGTTTTCTGAGCCGCCCTTCGGGGCGGCTCTCTTTTTTTCAGAGAAGCTCGATGCCGAAGCGCTCACCCAGCCCTCGAGCATTGAACTCCTCCGCAACGATCCACTTGCGGGCATAAGCGACAACGTCAGCAAGCTGCAGCAGACGAGACGCCGCAGAGTCCAATCGGACGACACGATTGACGCCCCGAAAACGACCATCGTCTCGCCGTGCTCGCTCGAGCTCACCTGCGAAGCTCGGATAGTTGTTATGCTGGTTTACGTCAGTGATGACGTCCACGTTCGAGACGCTGTCCCTCCCCAGAACCGGCCGAAACCGCTTAAGGCCGATCTTCACTGTCTCCACTACCGCCTGAGCGTAGAGAACCGGCGGATCGCCTTCCTGAACGGGAAACTTCTGGTTGACCATGACCACTCGGTCGAGGTGTGATCCAGCACGCAGCCGACCAAGCAGACCTTGCAAATAGGCATCGGTAAGGTTCACCGCGTGGATCTCGTTGGCGTTCGCCTCGAGGAGATCGCTGAATCCCTTGTCCAGCCGGCCAGCCTCGCTCGCCAGCACGAACACCGCGCCGAGATGAAACGGCGCGGTCCCAGCCGTCCCATATTCGTCGATGAAGCACAGGACCTTCTTGTTGAGGCGAACGGCCACTTAAGCCTCTTCTGAAGCGGCAGTAGCGACCGGCTTGCCCCGCCGGCGCAGACCTGGCCGGGCCGCTGCACCGCGCTTCGCCCGCGCATCCTCGGCTGCCTCCCGGAAGTCGGGTTCGATCTCGGCCAGCTTGTCGACCAAACCCTGAAGGTCATACTCGTTCGAAATCTTGCCACGGTGCGAAGCACGCCGCTCGATACGGCGCACGAACCCCGCCTCTTCCAATTCCGCGATGTACCGCTGCACCTGCCGTTCGCTCAGGCCGAGACGCTGAGCAAGGTCCGCCTTCTTCGGGAACGGCTTGCGGCCGGCATCCCACCAGAAGTCCGCCAGCTGGATCAGCACAGCCAATTGCGTCGGATTGAGCCCGAGACGGCGTTGCGCGCGCAGCAGCAGGGAAGGCAGGATACAGAAACCCAAGGCGATCACCTTGGCGCCCCATTTGTTCGCTGACCCGCCGTTTCCCTTCTTCGGCTTGGCCGAGGCGTCAGGCGCTGCTGTTTGGGTATTGTCACTCACGTCAGATCTCCTTAGACCCCACATGAGCCGCACTACCCTCGTGAGCAAGGGTGAGCGACGGGACAGCGTTGACTGGTAGGATCTAGTCATGCACGTCCAGTCGGACGAGACATGGGCGTCCTATCTTAATAAGGACGCAGGTAATCCGGATAAGCTGGGAAGCGGATTAACCGAGTATCAGGGGTACCGGGCATAAGTGACCGGTCGCTCGAGCGCAGAATGCCTCCGTTGGGCTTTCGGGGGAAGCGCTAGGCCTGATGGCCAGTTCACATGAAAAACCGGAACTGAAACGGGCTACTGCCCAATCGAGGCATCCTTTTGAGTACCCGAGCCAGCACCTTGGCATAGCTCATGGTCACGGGCAGAGGATCGTAGAGCCCGTCATTGTTCCAATTCATCTTGGAGAGCGCCAGCGCCGCCATGGCTGTGTCATCCCACGAGCCGTGTCCGGCATGGCGGACGAGGCGGATCGGCTTGGGGGTGCCTCGCCCTCCCTGCAGGTGCGGACGCTTGCCCAAGCCGTCTACCGCGCCGTGTATCCAGAGCAGTGCGTCGCGTGGGCCGAGCTGTAGCAGCGTTCCCCGCTTCACCGGGTAGGCAGCAGCCTCATTGCGGCGCGGGTTGTTGGGGTCCTGCTCCCACCAGACACCCCGCCACCCGACCTCATCGACGAGCTGGATGAGATCAACCGCTTCGCAGACCGGTAGCGCCTCAAAGCAACCGGCGACCTCGTCATCTTTGAACTCGGTCGTCTTGTGGATCATCACGCGCCGCGGTGAGCGCCCCCCATGCCGCCGCCTGTACAGCTCGAGGGACCGCGTAATCACTCGAAACATCTCGGCACGCGACAGAAACGGGTTCTCGCGTTGCACCTGGATCTCGTTGGTGTCGAACGCAATGAACTCCAGTCCAGCCCCGTCCTCGTCGAAAACCTGGCTGCAGCAGGTCACGAACCGTGGGCTGCCGCTGTCGTCGTTACGAACGGCATAGGAGATGCCGATGAAGGCCGTTTCCGCTTTGGTGTCGGCCAATTTCCAAGGAATGCCGCCAGCCTTGGCATAGATGGCAAGGCCGATCCGCCACATCACGCTCGCTCGACATGGATAGGAGAGCGCGCGCCCTTCACGCACGATCTGGATCGGCATTCCGCGGACCGCGGCGAAGGCTTTCAGGTAGTCGTGCAGATCGAAGTCATCGTCCTGCCCGAAGAAGGCGGCCGCCCAGCGATCGGGCAGGTAGACGAACAGAACGTCGAACTCGGTGCGGAACGCCTCCAAGGAGCGAACGGCTTGGATAAGGCGGTCGGCTAGCAGGGTATGGGGCGCTTGGCTCGCGGCCAGATCGGCGTCCAGTGCCGGCTCAAGCTCAACCCGGCACTTCGCCGGCGCGGCGGTCACCCGCGTGTTGAACACCGCCGAGAAACCTGGCCATTCGGGAAGATAATCGGTTCGTTCGCGAGGCGAGAAGGTCCGATGCAATTCTTGCATGAAGCCGAACAGGCGGTTGGACTCTCCGCTTGGTGCGATAGTGGCGACCCGGATAGGACTGGGTACTTGCGAGGCGGAATAGGGGCCAAAACGCTTGAGGCCGCGGAGCGGGTGAATGTCGCGGTCGCCGGTGCGCTCAGGATGGAACAGGAGCTCCGGTTCTGGGTACCAGACATGGGGCGAGACTTCGCTGCTCATGGCGTCACCCTGTACGAGAACGCAGTTCGTCGTCCCACAGTGAAGGAAGCGTCGATCCCGTCTCCGATCCCCAGAGCCCGGACGTTCTCTCCGGCAAACAGGCCTGTCCAGAAGTCGATGAGCTTGTCCGCGTCGCGGTTATAGCGGCGAGCGGTTCGCTCACGCGCGAAGTCGGCTGCCTTGGCCCGGCTCGCCGCAGAGCCATCGTCGTCCGTATCGATGCGGGGATCAACCAAGAGCCACAAGCGATCGTCCGCCCAATCCAGACGGACCGCTAGCCCCTCGCGCCATCGTACCTTGCCACCGTCAATCTGACCCCGGACCGGTCCCACTAGGCTGCGAAGCGGAGCCCAATGTTCATCATCCGGATCGTGCGGGGCCAGGATATGGATGTTGCGTCGCCGCTGGGCATCAAGCCCATGTGCATTGCACAGCCCACGAACCAGCGCTTCTCGCAACAAGCCTCGTTCCCCGGAATCGTAGCGCAGTCGCCGATCCTCAAACACGGACAGGTCGAAGTTCGTGATATCGTAAGGTTCGAAGACGCAGCGGAACTCCTGGTCCGAGCCGAACCCGATGACGCCTCCGCTGGTGCGGGTAGCAATCAGATCTGCCTTTGCCGCGAGTATCGCATCCCGAACATCTGCTGCCCCGCCGATCCCACAAACGACGCGGCGGGCGTTGGTCGGTATGGACTCGACCTCGATCCCGTTCAATCGGACCAGAGGCCAATTGTGTTTGCCGGTCAGCGCCGGCGCGGCCGTCCACCAGCGTTGCTTCTGACCCAAGCTGTCGAGCGCTGTCGTGTCGAGGTCAGGCAACAGGCGCACCAGATCGCGTAGCGCTTCATCCAAATTCTCAATCCGGACGAGCCCGCAGTCGACGCCAGCCGTGTGGGCGCGTTCGAGCAGCTGGCTGACGCGATCGAATGGTGAGTCCTCGCCGCGATGAAGCCAGAACAACCCGCCGGGAAAGGCGCCGGGGCGCTCGAGTGTGGCCTCGAGGGCGTCCATGATGGACGCATCGCGTCCGCTATAGCCGCCGATGATCAGACCGTACCGACGGCAGGAGTCGACGAAGACCTCTCTGAGTTGTGCATCCTGCTGCCGGAGCTCGTCGGGCGTGTTCTTGAGCCGGCGTGACCTGAAATCTCCGTGCAGCTTGACCTCGATAGGCCATTGCTGCGCTGCAATCTGCTCGGCTGCTAGGTTAGGTGCGTCGAGGGCCACAACGCTGAGAGACTTGGTGGTGCCATAGGCCTGCGCACAGGCATCCGCGACAAGGTGATCGAAGTTCGTGGTCCAGATCAGATGAGCATGACCTGCCTTCAGCAGGGCCGCGAGCGCCAGGTGGCCATAAGCGGGCTTTGCACCGCCGATCATGCCATCGATGAACGTCCTACGGTCCTTCTCGGCCGGGTAGGCCGCTTCGAAGAGCGCCGCATACTCGTCCGGAGCGCCGGGAGGCGGTAGGCTGCCCGATCCGCTGACATGGGCGTCGAGCAACGCGCGCACGCTCGGATTGCCGGTGTCGGCAATGGTCGAAAGCGGCACCCGCCTTTGGGCCGCATAGAGGATCTGCTTGAATTGCCAGGTCATATCCCAGGCGGTGGGCACGCCTGCGGAAACAGACGCACCCGCGCCCAAGAACCACATGAGCTGACCAGGTCGCAGCGCGAAGCGTCGTGCGAAGTCATCACTATCTATTTCAGGTACCAAGCCAATCCCCTCAGGGCTACGCTAGCCAACTCAGACCGGCTGTAAAGCGTAGGCGGGCAGCGGAGGGAGACCGGCTGGAACGGGTCGGACACAGCCGCCCCACACCGTCTGCCGGTTCTCGTCAGCGGCGCGAGGTGTCCATCAGCTCTGGGCAGTAGGCTGGGGCGGTCGCATATAAGGCAGCCATGAGCACCTGCGTCTCGCCTCTCTCCCGCGCCAATTCGAGTCTGTCCGATAATTGTTGATATCGGGCAATCGGCGCTGTCCGTAAACCAGCCACAATCGGCCAAACTCAACCATACCGAGCTGCTCTGCGGAACGCCGCAAGCCTAAAGCGGCATGATGAACGAGCGGCTGGAGTTGGGGAGCGGGAAGGCGCTCTGAATGTCGGCTAGTGGGTCTTTTCGGCCATCCCGCTTTACGAGCCGTGCCTCCACACCTAAGTTAGACGGTGAAGCTGGTACAGCGAACAGGTACAGCCGGCGGAAGTGCGCTTCAGAAATCGTTTGAAAAACTTTGATTTTTTAAGTCAGTCACCCCTCCCGTAGGGGTCACCAGTTTTGCTGGTGGCGACAAGGCTCCAGATCGGCGACAGGATCGCCGAGGATGCCAGCGCCGAGGCTGACCGGCAGAGGCCCGTGATGCCTCCGGTACGACGCTTCCATCGCTGCAGGCGGATTTCCTCGTGGTCCGGTAGTTCCACGCGGCCACGCCATCTCAGCGCGCACCGATCAGGAGAACCCGCGCTCTTCCAGACGCTGCGCAGCATCGCGGACGCACGAAGCGCCGAACGGGTGGAGCCCCCAACGGCCGCCGACAGGACGACGCCGGCTTGCTCCGTGACCGCCCCGGCTATTGTCCGGGTCTTTCCCGATCAGCCCTTGCAACGCATCGGCTAGACTGCCTCTGGTCAACGCGAGGACAGTCTATGCGAAGCCCTGAGTTTTCTGCGGACGAACTCCTCCAGCGGGCGATGTATCGACGAGCGGTCGAGGCGGTCATCTGGGGCATGCCCGCCGTCAATTTCGACCTGATGCTCCAGGCGTTCCTGAAGGCGGGCGGGCTCCCCAACCAGGTGCCGTTCTGGTCGCACCTGCTCGACGGTCAGAACCAGACGCTGACGCCAAACCCGGACACCATCTACTTCAATCCGTTCTTCGATACGAAGGACGGGCCCGTCGTGGTCGAGATCCCCGCGGCCGAAGGCGGCTCGATCACCGGCAGCATCGACGATTGCTAGCAGAACGCACTCGAGGACGTCGGCCTCGCCGGTGCAGACAAGGGTGCTGGAGGCAAATATCTGATCCTCCCGCCCGGTTACGTCGGCACGGCGCCGGACGGCTATTTCGCGGTGCCTTCGGACACCTTCCAGAGCTATGCCATTCTGCGCTCGAACGTAAAAAGCGGCAGCGAGGCGGACGTTGCCCAGGCGGTCGCCTATGGCAAGCGCATCCGGGTCTATCCGCTGGCGCAGGCTGCCAGCCCGCCGGAGACCCGCCATCTCGACATGGCCGGAGTCCTCTACGACTCCACCATCCCCTATGACCGCGACTTCTTCCGTTCGCTCGCCCGGATTGTCGAGAAGGAGCCCTGGCTCACGCGGGACAAGGCGATGATCGATCCGCTACGCACGCTCGGGATCTGCAAGGGCGAACCCTTCGATCCGGGGCGAGCCCTGGAGGAGACGTTCGACGCCGCCGCGCAGGAGGCGCATGCCTATCTCGACATGCGGTACGAGGCGGTGTTCGATCCGCCGTTTGCGCCCGGCACACGCTGGGCATTGCCCGCAGTGCCGGAAGTCGTCGAAGGCATGCCGAACTTCTTCGCTTCCACCGAGGCCTACCCCATCGACGGTCGGGCGGTGAGCTACTCGCTGGCGTATTTCAGCGCCAAGCACCTCGGTGCCGGCCAATATTATCTCATGGCGATCCGCGACGCCGCAGGTGACGCATTGGACGGATCGGAGACCTATCGCCTGCGTGTGCCGGCCAATGCGCCGGTGACGCTGTACTGGTCCGCCACCGCCTACGACCGCGAGACACACGCGCTGATCCGGAACGTGGCGCGCGCCAGCCGGGCCTCCACCAGCCCCGGCATCGTCGCGGAGCCCGACGGTTCGGTGGACCTGTGGTTCAGCCCCCATGTGCCGGCGGGCAGAGAGGCCAACTGGATACCCACCGTTCCTGGCCGCGGTTTCGAGGTGCTGTTCCGCCTCTACGGACCTGAAAAGCCCTTCTTCGAGAAGCAATGGGTGCTCCCGGACCTCGTCAAGGATCAGCTGCCATGACCAACACCGCTCTTCAGTCTGCGTCCGCCACGGGGGAGCACTATAGCGCGCAGAACAGTCGCATCGGAGCACTCGCCCCCGACCGGCAGGGGCTTCCGGACCAGGCGACGATCGACTTGCTCTATGCGGAGCGCGATTTCCAGCGTGCGTGCCAATGCTACCTCTGGGCGCTGCCGATCGTCTCCTACGCCCAGTGGCAGAACCAGCACGAAACCGTGTTCGGGGCGCAGGACGGCGACATCGTCCAATATGTGTCGGTGCGCGACAAGCTGGGCCTGATCACCGCCAATGCGACAACGCCCTATGTGATCGGCTTCGCCAATACGCAGCGGACGGGCCCGCTCATCATCGACTTTCCTGCGGGAGAGACCGCGGGGGGCGTCGGTGATTTCTGGGAGCGGTCGATGAGCGATTGCGGCCTGACCGGACCAGACCTGGGTAAGGGCGGCCGCTATGTGATCCTGGGCCCGGGCCAGGAGGCCCCGCCCGAGGCCGGCGCGGATTACGAGGTACGCTCGGACACGTTCAACGTCTTCCACGCCTTCCGCATCCTCACCACCGATCCGGCCGAGGCCGAACGCATCCTGAACGCCTATCAGGTCTATCCGGCAAGCGAGGTCGGCCACCCGCGCAAGACCCGCATCGTCCATCCCGATGGCCGGCCGTGGAGCGGCACGCAGCCGGTCGGCATGGCGTATTGGGAACGGTTGAACGAGATCCTTCAGATCGAGCCGGTGAAGGAGGAGGATCGGCTGTTCATGGCGATGCTGAAGCCGCTGGGCATCGAAAAGGGCAAGCCGTTCCGCCCCGATGCCGGGCAGGCACGGGCGCTGGAGGAAGGCGCGCGGATCGGCCAGTTGATGGCGATCGCCAACTCCTTCGACAAGCGCTTCGACACGGCCGCCTATGGCGGTCATTGGGATCGGGCGGTCAATGTCGCCATGAGCCAGCAGAGCGAGCATTATTCCCAGCTCGATGAGCGCGCGTCCTGGTTCTACGAAGCGGTGGGTTTGTCGGAAGGGATGACCACCCACACGCCGGGCCAGGGCCAAGCCTATCTTTCCGCCTATCGTGACGCGCAGGGCCAGTGGTTCGACGGCGGCAGGCGCTACCGGCTCCACGTCCCTGCCGACGTGCCGGCGGCGCAATGGTGGTCGGTCGCGGTCTACGACATCGAGACCCGCTGCTTCATCGACACCCCGTACGACAAGGCGGAGATCGGCTCCCGGAGCGAGCTGGTTACCAACCCGGACGGTTCGGTCGACCTGGTGTTCGGGCCGGAGCCGCCCACCGATGCGCCGGAGGCCAACTGGCTGCCGACCGTCGCCGGCCGGGCCTGGTTCACCTACTTCAGGCTCTACGCACCCTTGGCGCCGTATTTTGACGCCAGCTGGCATCTGCCGGACATTGAAATGCTGGATTGAGCCGGCCGAACGCCAGGCTGGCGGAAGCCACGCGGGCGTTCGGAAGGTGGAGTCTTCCACCGGATTGCCGCTGCGTCTGGTGCGCAGGGCGGCAGAATGGCATGGCGTCGCGCCAGATCAGCGCGACGCCTACCGGCATCTGGTCGCGCGGATCCGGACGGCGGGGCCGCACCGTTGCGGGAACGTCCTGCCGATCGTCGCGCTTTGACGGTGCCCCTTTCAGCTTTTTCCGAGGATCCGCATGCCCCATTTCGCTCCCCCCGGCCCGCTCGGCTTCGGCGGCGCTCCGCTCGGCAACATGTTCGACGTCGTGGACGAGGCGACGGCCGAGGCGGCACTGGTCGCCGCCTGGGATAGCGGTGTCCGCTATTTCGACACCGCGCCCCACTACGGCAGCGGGCTCTCCGAACATCGGTTCGGCACGGTCCTCCGCCGCTATCCCCGCGAGCAGTTCGTGCTTTCGACCAAAGTCGGGCGACTGCTGCAGCCGGACGCCAGCTACCCCGAAAACCCGCCGTTCAAGGAGAGCCTGCCGTTCCGGGTCGAGCTCGACTATTCCTATGACGGGGTCATGCGATCGATCGAGGACAGCTACCAGCGGCTGGGCCTCGCACAGATCGACATCGCGTTCGTGCACGACCTTGCTGCCGACCACCTGGGAGACGCGTGGGAAGAGCAGTTCGAGATCGCCCGAACGGGCGCGTTCCGGGCGCTCGCCGAACTGCGCGACCAGGGCGTGATCAAGGGCTGGGGCCTGGGGGTGAACCGCACCGAGCCCTGCGTGCGGGCAATCGAGCAGGCCGATCCCGACGTGTTCCTGCTCGCCGGCCGTTACAGCCTGCTCAACCAGCCGGCGCTCGATCGCCTCTTCCCACTGTGTGCCGAACGCGGCGTGCATGTGGTGGTGGGCGGCCCCTACAACAGCGGCCTGCTCGCCGGCGGGCGGAACTTCGAATATCAGGAAGCGCCGGCCGACATGATCGCGAAGCGGGACCGGATTGCGGCCATCTGCGAGCGGCATGGCGCCGACATCCGCTCTGCCGCGCTCCAGTTCTGCGCCGCGCATCCCGTCGTGGCAGCGATCATCCCGGGAGCCAAGCGGCCGGACAAGGTTCGCGAAAACGCGCGGCTGATGGCGGCGACCGTGCCGGCAGCCGTCTGGGAGGAACTGCGCGAGGAAGCGCTGATCCCCGCCGATGCCCCCGTGCCGATGGCGAGCAACTAGGCGCGACGCGGCGCCCCGACCAGGGCGCCGCGGTTCGGATTAGCGCTGCCCGGAGGCGAGCAGCTCGAACTCGACAGGGTCGTGGGCGCAGAAGATGCGGACCTCGTCCCCGTGATCCAGCGACAGGCGGCGCAGGCGCTGCTGGTTGTGCAGGCGCGCGGCGCGATCCACCTCCATCATCCGCTGGTAGCCACGCAGCGCCGGCGTGCAGGAATAGCGCTCCGATCCGACCTCGCCCCGGTAGAAGTAGGCGTCGGCCGCGTGGAGCAGCCAGCGGCCGCTATCCTCGCGGATCGCCACCCCGGCATGCCCCCAGGTGTGGCCGGCGAGAGGGACGAGCAGGATTTCGGGCGGCAGGCCCTGGAGGTCCCGCACGGCATCGAAGCCGAACCAGCGCTCGCCTCCACCCAGTGGATAGAGACGCCAGTCCTGCATCTCGTCCCACTGCTGTGGGCGATAGCGGCGGGTGCCGACAAAGGCGCCCCCTGCCCGCTCGTCCGCAACTTCCTTCTCGCGCGCCGTCACATGGACGGCAGCGTTGGGGAAGTCTTCGAGGCCGCCGGCATGATCGAAATCGAGATGGGTGACGAGGATGTGGCGAACGTCGGCGGGGTCGAATCCCAGCCGGCGTACCTGGGCCACGGCCGTCTCCTCGCGACGCAATTGGATGTTGTTGAGGGTCAGGAAGAACGGCGACAGGCGCCGCAGCGGATGGGCGATGTCGCGCGTCCCGAAGCCGGTGTCGACCAGGACCAGGCCTGCGTCCGTCTCGATCAGCAGGCAGTGGCAGACGAGATGGCCGAAGGGGCTGTCGCTCTTGCCGTCGAAGAGCCGTCCGCCGACCGGACAGCAGGTGCCGCAGTTGAGGTGATGGATGCGCATGGGTTCAGTTCACCCCGGTTGGAGTACGAAGACGTTCGGCGGTCCGCTCGCGAAGCGCTGCCTCATCCTTGCGGCTGCGGAACCAAGCCGCACCGACCAGCGCCGCCAAGGCGCCGACCACCAGAACCCCGGCGGATGAGGGGACAGGTGCGCCCTTGCGGGCCGAAGTCGCGAGCGCCGCGGCGCTCGGGATTTCCTGGGGCATGGCCATCAGATCCTTGGGCTCCTCTAGTGGACAGCCGTTGGTGGCGCGGCGCCGGTTGCCCAGCACTTCATAGGCACGCAACCGCGCGCGCATGATGCTGCCGAGCGGCCGATGCGCGGCCAGGCTGTGGGACGGACAGAACAGCAGTTGCTCGTCGACAAAGGTATGGCGCACCGCGTTCCAGGCGGGCTGCGGCGGCAGCACGAGACGGGCGACGGAACGATAGGGGCTTTCTTCCTGCGGCCAGTCGACGCTGGCGTCCTCCACCGGCATCCGCTCCAGATCGGTGCACAGCTGCACCCGGACGTCGAACTCTGCCGCATTCTCGGTGAACCAGGCGATCATCGCCGTCCGAAGCGCATCGGGATCGTGGAAGTCGATGCCCCTCGCCCGCACCGCCGCCATCGTGTCGCCGTCGGGGAAGAAGCCGAGCTTGGCGACAAAGTCACCGTACCGGAGCGCACATTGGCTGAAGTAGGGCTCCGCGAGCGGGTGAAGCCGTGGATGGCCGTAGAAGTCGAGGTTGGCGCTGTTGAGCCCCACCGCGTTCAGCGCCCGATTGGTCACTCGGGCGGCAGTCGAGACGGCGGCCTTGACCGCCTGCGGCAGCGCAGTCGCGGTTTCGGTGGCGCTGATGGCGGCGAGAAAGGCGCGGGCGGTGGGCGCGTTGAAGACGGTGCCGGTGTCGAGCACGAAGTCCTGCGTGTCGGCATCATGTCCTGCCAGCTTCTCGCCCCCGACGCCCAGGACCTTGATCGCAAGCCCGCGCGGCGTGGAGACACGGCGATCGTCCAGCAGTTCGCCAGGCACCTGCGCCATGCGCACCACCACGGAATAGCGCCCCGGTTTCGCGAACAGGCCCTGGGCAAGCTCCGGGGGCAGATCGTCGCGTACATGCAGCTCGCCCCGCAACAGTGCGTGGGATTTCGCGTGGGAGACGCGGACGTAGCGGCCGTAGCGGCGGCAGGTTACCTCCCCGCCCTTCCCCATCGCCGCGATGATCGCGTCGATCGTCTCGTCCTCGTCGGGCGGGATCGCTTCGACCTCGGGCGTGTAGCGGACATAGGCCATCGCGGTCAGCACCCCGCCGCGGCAAGGGGAGAGCGCGAGCTGAGGGGTTCGCGCCAAGGTCTCCGAGCGTCCTGCACGTTTGCCATTCGCTTCCCTCTCCCGTGAGGTTCGAGGCGGCGTCCTGCCGGCGCTCGGTTCAGCCTCTCAAGCCCCGAAGGCAAGGCGCTGTTCCCGCGAAGGACCAAAAAACCGGTTCAGGCCGGCTTGAAGTAACCTGGATTACTCTGCGGGCTCCGGCGACTGCCTCCGTCGCCCCGCGCGGGACGCTTCGCCGGGCGGCGCGCGCCTCGTCGCGCCTCGCCCGGGCGCGGCGGAGCCGCCGCCGCAGTCGCGCGTCGCGCAGCAGCGACGCCGGCAGATCGGTGGCCGCGCGCAGTCCGGCAACGCTGGAGATGTTGCGGATGCCACGCCGGGTTTCCGACAGCAGCTGGTTCACCATCTCGCGCCGTTCGATCTCGCCATGTTCCGCCACCAGCGAGAGCCGGTGGATCGCGTAGAGGCCCAGCAGGCCCGCGATCAGGAAGTAGAAGTCCCAGTTGGTGAGGATGAGCGGCAGGCTCAGCGTCCCGCTCGGGCCGCTCCAGCGGAGCAGCAGCTCGAGCTCCCGCCGGGCAAAGAAGTCCGCGAGCAGGCCGCCGAGGATGGGCGCGAGGCCGGCAGCAACTGCCGTCACCATCGCATTTGCCGCTACATAGGCGGTGGCGCTCCCCTTTGGGGACAGCTTGAGCGCGATGTTGGTCGAAGTGAGCGTCACGCCGGCGATGGCGGCACCCATCAGCATGTGCAGCGCCACCAGCCACGCGGCGACCAGCGTCCGGTTCTCGAACTGCGACGCGCCGATCATGGCGACGATGGCGAAGATATAGGCCGGCGCACATACGGCCATCACCAACTTGTTGGCGAAGCGGTCGCTGAGCACGCCCCAGGATCGCAGCGCCAGCAGGTTCGCCACCTGGCTCACCACGCTCAGCACCATCACGAAGCTGACTTCGAAGCGGAGCTGGCGAACGATGAAGACGGTGAAGAAGGGCGTGGCGAGGTTGATCGCGAACTGCCAGCTGGCGACGAAGCCCAGCAGCCGGGCGAAGTTCCGGTCGCGGAACGGCTGGGTAAGCAGGCGCTTGAGACGGACCGGCCCGTCGGTGACGGGCATTTCCGGCTCCGGCATGGCCGCGACCACGCGCGCGCTGATCAGCCCGGTCACGCAGCCGATCGTGAACATGCCGGCGAAGACCAGGTTGCGCGACAGCGATCCGGCAGGCGTCAGATGCAGCGCGAGCGCCGCGGCGAGGCCGAGGATGAGGCTGATGGCGGTGAGCCACGCCGTACGCTTCGCGAACACCCGCCCCAGCCGGTCCTCCGGCGCCAGGTCGCGGAGCCAGGCGTTCCAGGCACAGGTCCCGATCGCACCCAGCCCGCATACGACCAGCTGCGCGGCGAGGAACAGCAACAGCGGCACCGTTCCGCTGAAAAAGGCGGTGACCGCCATCACCGCCAACATCGCGCGGCCGATCAGGCTGGTAACGACCGCGATCCGCTTGCGCGTGCGCAGGCGCTCCACCAGCAGGATGGCTGGAAGCTGCAGGAGCTGCGCGAGGAACGGCGCACTCGCGAGCACCCCGACCATCGTGTTCGAAGCACCCAGGTGCAGCGCGAAGGCGGTGAGGATGACGCCGGTGGTGAGCGCGGCGGTACCGCCGGACAACGCCGCTTCGCGCACCAGCAGGCGGAGGCCGTGCTCGCGCTCGGCGTCGCTGACATGCGCTTGGGGAAAGAGCGTTACCATCGGGTCTCCCGAACATCCCTGCGCAGCCCGAACGCCCCATCGCGCCGCGCGATCCGCAGTTCACGGGAACGGTCCGGGCCTTCGTTCGTCCCCTTTCCCGAACACAACTTCACAGGAGCAGGCCAATGGCGATCTTCAACAAGGACATGGTGGACCTCGCGACCAAGAACAGCTTCTGGCAGAAGGAGGTGTATCGCGACCGCAAGGTGCAGATCGTGCTGATGAGCATCCCGGCGGGCGAGGAGATCGGGACCGAGACTCATCCCGCCGACCAGACGACCTTCATCGTTTCGGGCGAGGCCCAGGTCGTCGTCGATGGTCACTCGACCAAGGCCGGCAAGAACCACATGGTGGTGGTCCCCAAGGGATCGGAGCACAACATCATCAACAAGGGCTCGGGCGACCTGAAGCTCTTCTCGGTCTATGCGCCGCCGGCCGAACCCGAAGGCGCCGCCTTCAAGACCAAGGAAGAGGCGGAGGAGGCGGAGAAGGGCCTGCTCGCCAAGGCGGCCGAGAAGGTGAAGGAGGCGGTCGGCCGATGAGCCGCGCGCCCCTTCGCGTCGTCATCACCGGGGCATCGAGCGGCATCGGCGCCGCGACTGCGGTCGCCTTCGCACGCCAGGGCGCTCGGCTGGTGCTCGGCGCGCGGGGCACAGCCGGGTTGGACGACATCGCCCTGCGCTGCCGCGGCGCGGGCGGCACGGCCGATGCCGTTCCCGTCGACGTGACCGACGCGCGCGCAGTCGCGGACTTCGCAGCGGAAGCGCGGGAGCGGCTGGGCGGCATAGACCTCTGGTTCAGCTGCGTGGGCGTGGGCGTGCTCGGCAAGTTCCAGGACGTTCCCCTCGCCGACCACCAGAGGGTGATCGAGGCGAACCTGCTCAGCCACATGAACGAGGCGCACGCGGTCCTGCCGATCTTCCTGGCGCAGGATCGCGGCACCTGGGTCAACATGATCTCGATCGGCGGCTTCTTTGCGACGCCGTTCGCGGCCGCCTATTCGGCGAGCAAGTTCGGGTTGCGGGGCTTCAGCCAGGCGCTGCGCGGCGAGCTTTCGAAGAACCCGCGGATCCACATCTGCGACGTATATCCGACGTTCGTCGACACGCCCGCGATCGGGCACGCGGGCAACTATACGGGCGCCCGACTTGCGATGCCGCCCGGGTCACTGGCACCGGAGACCGTCGCAAAAGCGGTGGTCCGGCTTGCACGGCACCCCCGCAACACCACCGTGCTGGGCGCGCCCGCACTTGCCCTGAAACTCGGCCAGTTCGCAGTGCCGAACCTGAGCGCGGCGATGATGAACGGCTTCATGGAGCGCTGGTCTCGCAAGGCCGAGCGCGGCGAGGACGGCAGCGGCACGCTGTTCGATCCGCCCAGCGAGCCCAGCGGCATCGATGGCGGCCAGCGAAATCCCGAGCAGCGGCGTGCCGCAGCGGCCGCGGCCGGAGCAACCGCGCTCGGCGTGGCGGCGATCGGCGCATGGCTGTGGCGGCGGAGGCGCTAAATCGACGCTGACCCGGCGCGGGTGCATTGCAGGGGCGCTGCAATGCACCCTATCCAGCCGGTATGCACGCCCTCCTATCCCGCCGCAGCTTCGTCGGCGCAGCCCTCACCGTTCCGGTCCTAGCTTCCAGCGCGATCCTGCGCGCCGCGGAGCCGGACCTGTCGGAACTCCGCGACGTCACGACGGCCGCGAAGCCGATCGATGCGGCCGAGCGGCTGGCGCGGATCGGGCGCGCGCAGGCACTGATGCGCCGCCACGACATCGCCGCCGTGGTGGTCGAGCCGGGCGCGTCGCTGACCTATTTCACGGGCGTTCAGTGGGGCCGGAGCGAGCGCGTGACCGCGGCCGTCCTTCCGCGCGAAGGCGAGGCGCTGGTGGTCACCCCGTTTTTCGAAGAACCTTCGGTCCGCGAGACACTCGACGTCGCGGCGGAGGTACGCGTCTGGCAGGAGGATGAAAGCCCGCTGGCACTGATCGCCGGCTGGCTGAAGGAGCGCGGCCTGGCCAAGGGGCGGCTGGGGATCGAGGAGACCGCCCGCTTCTTCGTGGCAGACGGGCTCGGCACGCGACTGCCGGGCATGCGGCTCGTGTCGGCCGACCCGATCGTTAGCGGCCTGCGCATGATCAAGTCCCCCGCCGAGATCGCGCTGATGCAGATGGCGACCGACGTCACGCTTGCCGCCTATCGCTGGACCTGGGCGCGGGTCGAGGCCGGCATGACCGGCCGTGACGTGTCTGCGCTGATGAGCGCCGCAACCCGCAAGCTCGGCGGCGAGCCGGCGTTCTCGATGGCGCTGGTGGGCGAGGCCTCCGCCTATCCGCACGGCAGTCGACAGGTGCACCGGATCGCGCCGGGCGAAGTGCTGCTGATGGACTGCGGCTGCTCGGTGCATGGCTACGAATCCGACGTATCGCGCACCTTCTCCTACCGAAGCGTCCGCCCTGAGGTTCGCCGGGTGTGGGAAACGGTCGCGAAGGGACAGCAGGTGGCGTTGCAGGCAGCGCGCATCGGCGTCGCGGCCGGCACCATCGACAATGCCGTGCGCACCTTCTACGAGGCGCAGGGCTATGGCCCGCGCTACCGCCTGCCCGGCCTTTCCCACCGCACCGGCCACGGCATCGGCATGGACGGGCATGAACCGGTCAACCTCGTGCACGGAGAGACTACCCCGCTCGCGGCCGGCATGTGCTTCTCCAATGAGCCAGGCCTCTACTTGCCCGGCAAGTTCGGCGTCCGGCTGGAGGATTGTTTCTACATGACCCCGGCGGGGCCTCACTGGTTCAGCAAGCCGCCCGCGTCCATCGACAGTCCGCTCTGATCGTCCCGAACAGACGCTGCGGATCGAAACCCCGGGCTTCGGGTTCGTGACTGGATGAAGGGCTACACCGAATGACCATCAGCACCGAGTGGCAGCAGATCGCGATTTACGCGGTGCTTGCGGCGCTGGCGCTCGCATTCATCCAGCGCATCCCCTTCATCGGGCCGATCGTGCGCTTCGCTTTCTCGGTCGGCTTGCTCGCGCTGTGCCTGTTCATCCTGTTCCAGCAGGCGCCCTACGAACCTTCTTTGGCGCGCATCGCCGAGCGCCTCGGCGTGAACGGCCAGGAGGTGTCCGGCGGAGAGGTTCGCATCCGGATGTCGCCGGACGGGCATTTCTGGGCACGCGCGACGATCAACGGGGTGGAGCGCCGGATGCTGGTCGACAGCGGTGCGACGATCACCGCGATCTCCGAGGACACGGCAAAGGCGGCCGCCATAGGCTCCGGCTCCAGTCTGGTTCCAGTGGTGCTTCAGACCGCGAACGGCCTGGCCCAGGCGCGCACCGGATCGGTGAAGCGGCTCGAGCTGGGATCGATCACGGCGCGCGACCTCAAGGTCGCGATCTCGCCGGCGCTCGGCGACATGAACGTGCTGGGGATGAACTTCCTCTCCGATCTCGCCTCGTGGCGCGTCGAGGGCCGCACGCTGATCCTCGTCCCGAAGACCAAGGTAAGGCCCACGCGCAAACCCTGAGGAGGGGCACGGCTGCACTAGCTCGCGCTGCGCAGCCACTCCGCCGCATCCGGCGCGCCTAGCCCAGAACCTCTGCGCGTGCCGATGCCTGCTCCCGCAGCGGGTCGGCCGCCGGCTGCTCGACATAGTGGAAGTAGCGGAAGTCGGCCGGAAGGCCGGTGCCGGCCATGTCCTGGCACGCCATGCCGACGAAGGTGCCGGTGAAGTTCGGCAGGCCGGGCAGCGTCGCCTCGTCCGACAACAGGCTCGCGTCGAACGTCTCTGGTAGCCAGCACCACTCCAAGGCACCTGCCAGGCGATAGCCGAAGCGCAGCGCCTCATGGTCCACCTCCACGCGAAGCTCGACGGCGCCTGGACCCATCGGGATCGGCGGCGTGAGGAGGCTGCTCCCCTCCCCCTGCGGCGTGACGGCCAGTACCTGGACCTGGCGCTCGCCGCCATCGTCGGCGGTCAGGTGGAGGAAGTAGAATTTGGTGCTGTTGTAATAGCAGACCAGGCCGGCCCCCTGCTGGAAATGCTCGGGCTCGAACTCGACGCAGGTCTGCGCATGGTAGCGGAACGCCTGTTGTCGCCGCGCGACCAGCGACTGGGTGAAGTGGCTGCCGATCGTCTCGCGCCCGTAGAGGCGCAGGTATCCCGGACGCGCACCGAGGCTGAACAGCTGCTCGGGATAGGGCGTCCGGAGCCATTGAAACGACTCCGGCAGGGCCGAGCCGGTGAACTCGGTCTCCTCTTGCACCGGGCCGATAGCCGCGTGCGCCGGCCCTGCTACTTCCGCCACCGGTACCCCCGTCCCGTCCACCGTGCGCAGCCATCCGTCGGCGCCCCAGCGCATCGGCTGGGTGGCGCTTTCCCGCCCTAGGACGCAGCGGTCGCTTGCCGGCAAGGGGCGGCCGCAGAGGTAGGTCATCCATGTCTCGCCCGAGGGCGTCTCGACGAGGTCGCCGTGCCCGGCCCGCTGGAGAGGCGCCTCGGGCCGGCCGCGGGCCGTGAGCACGGGGCCGTCGGGATGCACCTCGTAAGGTCCGAACAGCGAACGCGAGCGGGCCATGACGACGGCATGGTTCCGCTCGGTCCCCCCTTCCGCGACCAGGAGATGGTACCAGCCGTCCCGCTTGTAGAGGTGCGGCCCCTCGGTGAAGCCGAGCGAGGTTCCCTCGAAGATCACGCGGCGCTCCCCGAGCAGGCAGCCGCTGCGGAGATCCATCTCCTGCGCGACGATGCCGGCGAAGCGGCGCCGGCCCGGCCGATGATCCCACAGCATGTTGAGCAGCCAGCTGCGTCCGTCGTCGTCGTGAAACAGCGCCGGATCGAAGCCGCTGCTGTTGAGGTGGACGGGATCGGACCAGTCGCCATCGATCCGATCGCACCAGACCCAGTAATTGTGGAAGTCGCGCAGCGACGCCCCCCGCGCACCGTCCACCGTCGTTCGCCCATAGCGCTTCACATCGGTGAAGATCAGGTGGAACCGACCATCGGCGTAGCTGAGGTCCGGCGCCCACACCCCGCAGGAGTCCGGATTGCCGCGCATGTCGAGCTGGCTGGGGCGACGAAGCGGACGGGCGACGAGACGCCAGTTGGCGAGATCACGCGAGTGGTGGATCTGGACGCCTGGGAACCATTCGAAAGTGGAGGTGGCGATGTAATAATCGTCCTCCACGCGGACGATCGACGGATCGGGGTTGAAGCCCCGCAGGATGGGATTGCGGATGGTCATGCGGTTTTCCGAACCAGCGTCCAAAGCAGCGCAGCGCCGAGGAGGTCGAGCAGGCCGAGGAGGATGAAGAAGGGTTGATAGCCAACCTGGTCGACCATCGAGCCCAGCACGAGGGTGAAGATCAGGACGCCCAGGTTGGCAGCAGTCCCGGACACGCCGGTGGCGGTCGCCACCTGGTCCTGCGGAAACAGGTCGGACGACATGGTGATCACCGTCACCGACAGCGTCTGATGCGCGAAGCCGCCGAGGCAGAGGAGCGCGACCGCCGCGACGGGGCTGGTCACCGTGCCAACGAACATCATGCCCATCATCAGCACCGCACCAACCGTGAACGCGCCGCGACGCGCATCCACCAGAGAGACACCGCGCCGCTGGAGCCAAGCCACCACGGCAGGGCCGAACAGGCAGCCGAGGTCCGCCGCGAGAAAGGGCAGCCAGGCGAACATCGCGATCTGGGTGAGATCGAAGTGACGCGCCTGGACGAGGTACAGCGGCATCCACAGCGACAGCATGCCCCAGACCGGATCGGCCAGGAAGCGCGCGCCTGCGATCGCCCAGAGGTTGCGCTGGCCAAGCAGTTCCCGAAGCGGCGGGCGACGGCGCCGCTTGGCAAGCGCTGCCTCCTGGCCTTCCACGATGAGCGTCCGCTCCCTCTCGGACAGGGCGCGATGTCGCCCGGGCGGCGCGTACCAGAGCAGCCAAGCGATCACCCACAGGAGCCCAAGCCCGCCGGCCACAAAGAACGCCGCACGCCAACTGTGGTTGAGCACCGCCCAGGCGACGAGCGGCGGCGCGAACACCGCGCCGAAGGACGCCCCGATCTGGTAGATCCCTCCGGCAACGCCGCGCTCCCGCGCAGGAAACCACTCGGCGACCAGCTTCATGCCGGCCGGCTGGGCAGAGCCCTCGACCAGCCCCAATGCGCCGCGCAAGCCGGCAAAGCCCATCCAGCCGGTCGCCAAGCCGTGCCCCATGGTGATCAGCGACCACACCGCGACGAACAGGGTGAAGCCGACCTTCAGGCCGATCAGGTCGAGCAGATAGCCCGCAACCGGCTGAAACATGATGCCGAGCTGGAACGCGCCCGTGATCCACGAATATTGGGCGGACGAGATATGCTGCTCGGCCATGATCGCGGGTGCGGCGACGCCCAGGATGCTGCGGGTGAGATAGTTGATAACCATCGCGCCTACGAAGAGCCCGATGATGGTCCACCGAACATACGGAAATCGTCTCACCGTGCGGCCCCTCCCGGTAACGTTACCATCTTCGTAGCCCGGCCGGCGGAGCGAAGGCAAGTCGCGGTGTAAAGGGCTGCGCGGCAGAGAGACGCGCGCGACGGCATTGACGAAGCCGCCTGCAGGGATGCACGTCCTCTGGTCGACGGTCGCAGGCGAAGTCCGCCGGCAGCAACGCAGAGAAGAGCTTGGCACAAACCGCCCGACGGACGCGTGGCGTCACCATCATCGACGTAGCCAAGCAGGCCGGCGTGTCGCCCATGACCGTCTCCCGCGTCATCAACGCCGACTCCGGGGTTCGCGATCAGACCCGGGAACGCGTGAACGAGGCCATTCGCGCGCTCAACTACAAGCCGAACATGATGGCGCGGAGCCTGGTGACGTCGCGCGAGCTCCGGATCGGCGTCATCTACTCCAATCCAAGCGCCGCCTTCATGAGCGATTTCCTCGGCGGCGTCTTCGAGGAGGCGTCGGCCCGCGCCGCGCAGCTGATCCTTCTCAAGGGCAAAGACGGCAAAGCGCCGACGCCGGAGGCGATCGAAGGGCTGATCGCCTCCGGCGTCGGCGGGATCCTGCTGGCGCCGCCGCTGGGCGAGATGCCGCTCGTACGGCAGGTGCTTCGCGCGGCGAACCTGCCCGTCGCGGTCGTCGGAGGGACTGCACCCGATGCCATTTCGGTGGGCATCGACAATCGCCGGGCTGCCTATGACATGACCCGCCACCTGATCGAGCTGGGGCATCGCCGCCTCGGCTTCATCCTCGGCAATCCGGACCAGTCCGCGAGTGCGGAGCGGTTGAGCGGGTTCCAGGAGGCGGTGCGGGAAGCCGGGACGGCCGAGGCTCAGATCGCCCAGGGCGATTTCAGCTATGCATCCGGCCTGGTCGCGGGCGAGCAGTTGCTGGATGCGCCCACCCCGCCCACCGCCATTTTCGCGAGCAACGACGACATGGCCGCGGCCGTCGTTTCCGTCGCGCATCGCCGGCACCTGGACGTGCCGGCCGACCTTACCGTCACCGGCTTCGATGACACCACGGCGGCGGTGACGCTCTGGCCCCCGCTCACGACGATCCGCCAGCCGGTGCTGGAACTCGCGGCCGAAGCGCTGCAGCTCCTGATCCGGGAAATGCGCGCCGGCACCATTGCGCCGGCGGGGGAGGAACGCTCCCGCGTGCTCCAGCATGTCCTGGTCGAGCGCCAGTCGACCGCGCCGCCCGCGCGGAGCTGAAGGGCGCCTGCTGCGACGGATGGCGGGTTGCCGGTTGGCCGCCTGCGTGACAGGTTTGCCGCAAGAACAGAAGATTTGGGAGAACGGAATGCGGCTGTCGACCTATGCGGCTTTGCCGGCGTGGCGGGAAAGCTGCGCCCTTAGTTGCCCGCCCGAGCTTCCAATCCAGCGGCGAGCGTCCGTCCGCGTTGCGCCCCTCCGTCCGGGCAGCCGATGAGCGACGGCAGCGACATGGTACAGCGGGCAGCCGCGATCTCGGAAGGCAGAGATCTTCCGCAAGCAGTTGCCGACACGTCCCCGGCCACCACTAAATCCCGGGAGTCCACGCGCAGGCCTGGCCGGCGCCTTCGCGGTGCCGTCGCCCACAAGCTGGGCGTCGCGATCCTTTCGGGACAGTACAAGCCGGGAGACGTGCTGACCGGCGAGATCGCGGCGGCCGAGGCCCTGGACGTCTCCCGCGGCGCGTATCGGGAGGCAGTTCAGGTCTTGACCGCCAAGGGGCTGGTAGAGAGCCGTGTCAAAACCGGCACCCATGTCCTTCCGCGCGAGCGATGGAACCTGCTCGACCCGGACGTGCTCGCATGGGCGTTCACGGGAGAACCGGACGCGCGGCTGGTGCGCAGCCTCTTCGAACTGAGGCTGGTGATCGAACCTGCCGCCGCCGCGTTTGCGGCCGAGCGGCGCACCCGAGCGGACCTGCAGCGCATGGGGGACGCTCTGAAGGGCATGCGCCGGCACTCGCTTGCGACGCCAGCCGGCGTGGCGGCAGATCGCGATTTCCACGATGCGCTGCTGCACGCGACCGGCAACGATGCGATGGTGGTTCTAGGATCCTCGATCGGCGCCGCCGTCGCCTGGACCACGCAGTTCAAGCAACGCACCCGCGCTTTGATCCGCGACCCGATCCCCGATCATGCCCGCGTCTATGATGCCATTGTCGCGAAGGACGTGGCGGGCGCGAGTGCCGCGATGCGGCTGCTGGTCGAGCTGGCGTTGACCGACACCCGCATCGCGATGCCGCCCCGCGCGGAGGATGAGCGCGCCGATCCGGCCTAGACCGCCGGTGTAATTCGCTTCCCCTTCAACCCTTCTGATAGCGCTATCGACAGGAGCTACTCTCCTCGACGTTCTGCAACTCTCAAGACAAGATGCAGCTAGCAGAAGATGTTGTTAGCGCTATAGTCGAGCACAGGCGCCAAAGAGTGCCGGGACAATCAGGAGAGGATGGTCATGGCGGGAAGACCTGTGTTCTGTCTGCTGGCAGCACTGCTCGCAAGCGCTGCGCCCGTAGAAGCTCAAACCCTGCAGCCGACGGCATCGCCCGAGCTGAAGCTGGGTGGGGCCGGCTATTACGAGGCGCCGGCGGTCAACGTGCTGGTCTTCTCCAATTGGTACGACGGCCTGTTCGCCGACTCCAAGATCAGCGGTGTCGAGATCATCCAGCAGGGCAAACGGATCGCCACCAACGGTGATGTCCGCCTGTCCTCCACTCCCGGCCAATGGGACGCGATCGGACGCCTGGTGGACCGACAGGTGGACGCCGCGACGGGTGCGATCACGGTGACACTGGAGTATCCGGAGCATCAATGGCACTACCGGATCCGCTCCGAAAACCGCGGCGCGGCGGTCGCGGTGTCGGTGATCCTCGACCAGCCGGTGCCGGCGGCACTCGCGGGCAAGGCAGGCTTCAACCTGGAATTCCTGCCGTCCGCCTATTTTCACCACAGCTATATGGTCGACGGCCGCACCGGCGGCTTCCCGCTCTACCCCGCCGACGCCATGATCCGGACGTCCGAGCGCAACGCGGCGAGCGGACGCGCCGAAGGTCCGGGCGCCGAACCGACGGCGATGGCGCGCGGCAACCGCTTCGTGCTTGCGCCGGAGGACCCCGCCCGACGCGTGTCGATCCAGTCGAATGTCGAGGTGCAGCTGTTCGACGGCCGCAACCAGGCGCAGAATGGCTGGTTCGTGTTCCGCTCGCTGCTGCCGGCGGGCCGCACGGGAACCGTGGTCGAATGGACGATCCAGCCGAACAGCGTGCCCGGCTGGCTCCGCCCTCCCGTCATCGCCCACTCGCAGCTCGGCTACACCCCCGACGCGCGCAAGGTCGCCACGATCGAGCTCGACCGCAACGACCGCCGCACCCTGCCCGCGCGGCTGCTGCGCGTCGGCGAAGATGGCCGCATGACGCCCGTCAGCGTCTCGCCGGCAAAGCGCTGGGGTGACTATCTGCGCTACAGCTACCTGCAATTGGATTTCAGCGGCGTGCGCCAGCCGGGCCTCTATGTGCTGGAATATGGCGACACCCGCACCGCCCCGTTTCGGATCGCCGCGGATGCCTATGCGGGCGCCTGGCACCCGACGATGGACGTCTACTTCCCCGTCGCGATGGACCATATGTTCGTCAACGAGGGCTATCGCGTCTGGCACGGCGAGGCGCATCGGGACGACGCTCGCCAGGCGCCGGTCAGCCATGAGCACATCGACCTCTATGCGCAGGGGCCGACCACCGACACCCGCTTCAAGCCGGGCGAGCACATTCCCGGCCTGGCGGTCGGCGGCTGGTTCGACGCGGGCGACTTCGACATCCGAACCCAGTCGCAATATCAGGTGATCCGCTCCTTGGTGGACAGCTGGGAACGCTGGCGGCCGACGCGCGACACGACCGCGGTCGATTGGAGCCGCCGCCGCACGGAGATGCATGTCCCCGACGGCACCCCGGACCTGCTCCAGCAGATCCGCCACGGTACGCTGCAACTGGTCGCGCAGTTCGACGCGGTCGGCCACGCCATCCATGGCATCGTCGAACCCGACGTCGCCCAATATACCCACCTCGGCGACGCATCGACCAAGACCGACGGGCTGATCTACGACCCGAGCCTGAAGCTGGGCGAGGAGCGGAAGGGGCGCAGCGGCACGCCGGACGATCGCTGGGCGTTCACCACCAAAGCATCGGCGCTCAACTATGGCTCGATCGCCGGGCTGGCAGCAGCATCGCGGGCGCTGGCCGAAGTCGATCCGGAGCTTTCGAGGAAGGCGCTGGCGATCGCGACCCGCACCTGGGCGGAGGACCAGTCGCATGCTCCCGATCTCTACCAATATGGCAACACCACCGGTGGGCCGCTGGAGGCGGAGCGCTTCTCGGCCGCGGTGGAATTGCTGCGCGCAACCAAAGACCAGCGCTATGTCGCGGCCGTCCAAGCGGCATGGCCGGCAATCGAGAAGACCTTTGCGTCGAACCTGCGCGACGCCGTCGCGGCTCTGCCCTTCATGCCCGCGAGCTATCGCGACGGCATGATCCCGGCAGTGCGGACCTATGCCGAGGCCACCCGCACGGGGGCAGCAGCCAATCCGTTCGGCGTGCCGATCACCACCGGTGGCTGGGCGGGCAGCGGCGCCGTTCTGGGGTCGGCACTCAACGCCTATGTGCTGCACAAGGCGTTCCCGGAGATCATGCCGGCCGATCCGGTGTTCCGCGGGATCGAGTTCCTGCTCGGCCATCACCCCGGCTCCGACATTTCGTTCGTTTCCGGCGTCGGCACCGTCTCCAAGGAAGTCGCCTATGGCAACAACCGCGCCGACTTCTCCTTCATTGCGGGTGGCGTGGTTCCGGGCGTTCTGATCATCAAGCCCGACTTCCCCGAGAACCATGAGGACTGGCCCTTCTTCTGGGGCGAGAACGAATATGTGATCCCGGAAGGGGCGATGTGGATCGAGCTGGCGCATGCTGCGCACGAGCTCGCCACCCAAAGCGCTGCGGCCAAAGCGGCACCGAGCAAGCAATAAGAGCAAGTTCGTCCCGAACAGGATTACGGAGAGGATCGACATGCATTTTCGCACGCTTGCCCTGGCGCTGGCGGGTCTCGCCGCCGGCTCTCCCGCGCTGGCGACGGAGCCGGCTCGGTTCAGCCGCTTCACCTACGACGGCCATACGCAGGAACGGGTGACCGTCCGTGCGGGGCAGCACCGCAACCCGATCCTCTCCGGCTATTATCCCGATCCGTCGGTCACGCGGGTCGGCGACGACTATTATCTCGTCCTCTCCTCCTTCGCGCACTATCCGGGGCTGCCGATCTTCCGCTCGAAAGACCTGGTGAACTGGACGCAGATCGGCAACGCGATCGATCGGCCGGAGCAGCTCGACTTCACCGGCATGCGGACCTCGCAGGCGGTGTTCGCCCCCGACATCTCGTACCACGACGGCACCTTTTACATCGCGAACACCTGCGTGGAATGCGGCGGCAACTTCGTCATCACGGCGAAGGATCCGGCCGGCCCCTGGTCGAAGCCGATCTGGCTGCCGTTCGAGGGGATCGATCCTTCGATCTTCTGGGAAGGCGACCGCGCCTATATCGTCAACAACCGAGCACCCGCCGAACCGCCGCGCTACGACGGTCATCGCGCGATCTGGATCCAGGAATATGACTGGCGCGCCGGCAAGATGGTGAGCGAAAGTACGCAGCTGGTGAACGGCGGTGTCGACATCTCCAAGAAGCCGGTGTGGATCGAGGGACCGCACATTCTGAAGAAGGACGGCTGGTATTATCTGACCGCTGCCGAGGGCGGGACCAGCGTCAACCATTCCCAGGTGGTGTTGCGTTCGAAGAACCTGCGCGGCCCCTTCGTACCCTATGCGGACAACCCGATCCTGACCCAGCGGGATCTCGATCCGGCACGTCCAAATCCGATCACGTCTGCGGGGCACGCCAAGCTGGTCAAGACGCAGAACGGAGAGTGGTTCGCGACCTTCCTCGCCGTGCGCCCCTATGAAGGCGACTTCTACAACATCGGGCGCGAAACCTTCCTTCTGCCTGTCACCTGGAAAGACGGCTGGCCGATCATCCTGCCCAAGGGCGAGGCCATCCCCTTCGCAAGCAGGGTGCCCAAGCTGCCGGCCCAGGCGCCCGGCCCGGTGCCGACGACCGGCGACTTCGGCTATGTCGACGAGTTCGAGGGCGACAAGCTGGCGATGCAATGGATCGGCGTACGCACGCCCAAGCGCCCCTTCTACCACCTCAAGGCCGGTGACCTGGTGCTCGAGCGCGGCACGCCCATCGGGGACCTCTCGGGCGTGCCCGCCTTCCTTGGCCGGCGGCAACAGCATCATGTCGCCACGGTGACCACCACGGTGCGCTTCGATCCAGGGGCGGACGGGGAGCGCGGTGGCCTTGCGGCGATGCAGAGCGACCGGAACTACCTGTTCTTCGGCGTGACGCGGATCGGGGGCAAGCCGGTCGTGGCGCTCTACACGGCCGACCAGGGCCAGGAGCGGCTGGTCGCCTCGGCTCCAATATCGCTCGGAAACCCCGTGATGCTGACGATCCGGGCCGATGGAGGGACCATGGCGTTCGACTATGAGGGCACGGCCGGCAGGAAGACGCTGGCCGCGGATGTGGACGCGCGGTTCCTGAGCACCAAGGTCGCGACGGGCTTCGTCGGAACGCTGATCGGTCCCTACGCCTGGAGGAAGTAAGCCTCCCCAGGCGCCAGAAATGAGAAAGGCGGGAGTACCGGTGTGGTACTCCCGCCTTTTTCTGTGTTGGTGACGAGCAGGAGGGCTTAGCCCGCCATGTCCTCCAGCTCGCGGCCACGGGTCTCGTTCACCATCGCCTTCACGAAGAAGAACGACACGGCCGCGAAGAACGCATAGCCAAAGTAGGTGACGGCCAGGCCCGGCGAGACGGCAAGCGCCGGGAAGCTCACCGAGATCGCCGCATTGGCGATCCACTGCGCGAAGCCCGAGACCGCGAGGCCGGAACCGCGGATCTGGTTCGGGAACATCTCACCCAGCATCACCCACATGACCGGGCCCCAGCTGGCGTTGAAGAAGATCACGTAGAGGTTGGCCGCGACCAGCGCGATCATGCCGTTGTGGCCCGGCAGCGAAACCGCGCCGGACGCATCGGTGACTGCGGTCGAAAAGGCATAGGCCACCACGGCCAGGGTGACGGCCATGCCGGCCGACCCGACGAGCAGCAGCGGCTTGCGACCGATGCGATCGACGGTCGCGATCGTGAACAGGCAGGCTGCGATCGACAGCACGCCCGACAGGATGTTGATCTGGAGCGCGTTGTCCTCGGTGAAGCCAACCGCCTCCCACAGCACCGCGCCATAGTAGAAGACGACGTTGATGCCGACGAGCTGCTGGAAGATCGCGAGGCCAATACCGGCCCACAGGATGGGACGGATCTTGCCGGTTGCCTTGTCACGGAGGTCCGACAGCTTGGGCTTGTGATGGTCGGCCGCGAGGGAGTTGCGGATTTCGACGACCTTGCGGTCGGCCTCCGCACTGCCGAACAGGCGGGTGAGCACCGCATGCGCGTCCGCATCACGTCCCTTGGCAACCAGGAAGCGCGGGCTTTCCGGGATGACAAGCAGCGCCAGCAGATAGATGGCGGCCGGGATGGCCTGCAGCCAGAACATCCAGCGCCAGGCCGGGAAGCCCAGCCAGAACTCGGACGTCGAGCCACCGGCATAGCGCGCCAGCACGAAGTTGGCGACGAACGCGCCGGTAAGGCCGGTGATGATCATCACCTGCTGCACGCTCGATAGCCGCCCACGGATCGATGCCGGGGTGACTTCCGAGATATAGACCGGTGAGATGACGCTCGCGGCGCCGACGCCCAGGCCGCCGACGATGCGGGCGAGGATGAAGACCAGCGAACCATTGGCCGCGCCGGCAAGCACGGCGCTCACCAGGAACAGCACCGCCGACAGCATCATCACGTTGCGGCGACCGATCGCGTCGGCCAGCCGTCCCGCGCCAAAGGCGCCGATGGCGGAGCCCACAAGGATGGCGCCGACATTGACGCCGATGCCCAGGCGGCCGAGGTCGAATGCCGACTCCAGCCCCTTTTGCGTGCCGTTGATCACGCCCGAATCATAGCCGAACATGAAGCCGCCGATCGTCGCCACCGCCACGATCGCGGCGATGAAGCCGTGGTTGGTGGCGATGCCTGCCCCCCCCTGCCCCGGTCCCCTAAAGCTGTCAGTCATCGTCTCTCCTCGCCCGGCCCACGCCGGATTGATCGTTTGTGCGGCTTCTTGCTCCCCGCGGCTGCCCACGCGCGAGGTGGTCAACTGCCCGTCCGCCTTAACCTGTTATCGCTATCAAGTTGCCGGCCGCCGTCAAGCGCCGAGCGCGCGTGGCCGGCGACGCGGCGGCGCGTCCGATTGACGGCGGATCAGCGTGTAATCGAGAACCTGCTGCTCTGCGGCGCCATCCAGCCGCTTCTGCTGGCGCAGAGTGGCGACAAGCAGCTCCACCGCGGCGCGGGCCATGTTGGCGATCGGCTGGTGGATGGTCGTCAATTCCGGCCAGATCGCGGTCGCCAAGGTGGTGTCGTCGAAGCCGCAGACGGTAAGGTCACCAGGCACGTCGAGGCCGCGGCGATGCGCGATCGCAACCGTCGCTGCCGCCATGTCGTCGTTCGAGGAAAAAATTGCGGTGGGCGGCTCCGGCAGGTCCAGCAACTGCTCGGCCGCATCCAGCCCGGAGCGGTAGGTGAACAGGCCGTCCACGATCAGCGCCGGATCCTCGGCCATACCGGCAGCGGCCAGCGCTTCCCGGAAACCTTCGAGCCGCTGCGCACTGGCGGACAGGTTGGGGTTGCCCGCGATGAACCCGATGCGGCGATGCCCCAGGTCCATGATGTGCCGGGTCATCATCGCCGCGGCTTCGCGATCGTCGATGCGGATCGCCAGCTGGTTTTCTGCCGGCAGACCGGTGGCGACGGCGACCGTCGGGATCCGCGCCGATCGAAGCAGCGAGAGCAACGCCGGCGCCTCGCACAAGGGAGGCGGCAGGATGATGCCGTCGATGCCGCCGCGCACCAGATGCTGGGCGACCTCGAGTTCATGTTCGCCGAGTTCGCACCGCTCCACGACGATCTGGACGTCGCTGCGGCTCGCCTGGTCCAGGCTACCCAGCAGGAACTCGCTCAGGAAGCCGGCGCTCGGGTTACTGTACAGCAGGCCGATCCGGACCTGACCTGCCCCGGCCAGGCTGCGGGCGGCCCGATTGGGCGCATAGTTGAGTTCCGAGATGGCTGCATTGACGGCATCGCGTGTCGCCGGCCGGACGTTCGCCTCGCCGTTGATGACGCGCGACACCGTCATCGGAGACACTCCGGCTCGCCTGGCGACGTCGCTGATGGTGGGGGCCGAACCCGCGCGGCGGGAAGAACGTGTCGGTGCGGCGGAGATCGGGTCCATGGGGCGGTTGGCGCATTCCAGGTTCGAGACCGCGCAGGCATGAACGCAAGCGGCAGGATGGGCAAGAGCGACGCGCGTGTGCAATCTCCTTGCAGGCGCCGAAATCCCGCAATATGGTAGCGCTATCTAGGTTGCGTCAGCGGCCCGAGGCCTCGCAAGAAGGTCCGAAAAGAGGAAGGAGAGCCTGAATGCGCCTGCGCCTACAACTCTGTCTGGCGACCGCCGCCATTGCCGCTACGGCAACGCTGGCCGGCGCGCAGACCCACACGGCGGCTCAGCATGCGACGCACGCCGAAGCACGCAGCCCGGAGGGGCGCCGGTACGTGGCGCAGCCTCTGGTGACCGACAAGTTCTTCGCCGATCCCTCAGCGCACGTCTTCAACGGCAAGCTCTACGTCTATCCCAGCCATGACGTCGATGCGGGGATCCCGGACGACGACCTCGGCAACCAATATGCCATGCACGACTATCATGTGCTGAGCATGGATCGGGTCGGCGGCCCGGTGACGGTCCATCCGGTCGCGATCGACGTGAAGGACATTCCCTGGGCCTCCAAGCAGACCTGGGCGCCGGACGCTGCGTACAAGAACGGCACCTATTATCTCTACATGCCGGCCCGCGACAAACAGGGGGTCTTCCGCATCGGGGTCGCCACGTCCAAGTCGCCGACCGGGCCTTTCAAGGCCGAGAAGGAGCCGATCCGCGGCAGCTACTCGATCGACCCGGCAGTGTTCACCGACACGGACGGCGCGAGCTACATGTATTTCGGCGGCATCTGGGGCGGCCAGCTCCAGCGCTGGACCAACGGCCGCTATGATCCGAACGGCGGCGACACCGACCTGAAGCAGGACGACAAGCCCGCGATCGCGCCCAAGATCGCGCGGATGTCCGCGGACATGAAGCAGTTCGCCGAAGCCACGCGCGACGTGATCATCACGGACGAGGCGGGTAAGCCGGTCCTGGGCGGCGACCACGACCGGCGCTTCTTCGAGGCGGCGTGGACGTTCAAGCGCGGCGGCAAATACTACTTCACCTACTCCACGGGTGACACGCACTTCCTGAACTATGCGATCGGGGACTCGCCCTATGGGCCGTTCCGCTACACGGGGCACATCCTGAAGCCGGTGCAGGGCTGGACGTCGCATCACTCGATCGTGGAGTTCCAGGGCCGCTGGTGGTTGTTCTACCACGACACCCAGCTATCCGATAAGAACCACCTGCGCTCGGCCAAGGTGACCGAACTGACCTTCAACACGGACGGCACGATCCAGCTGATCGATCCGTTCAAGGACTGATCGGCCCATGTTCCTCGGCATCGATATCGGCACCTCCGGCGTCAAGGCGGTGGTGCTGGACGAACACGGCGCAGTCGTTGGCCAGGGTACCGCCGCGCTCAGCGTGCAACGGCCCCAGCTGCTCTGGTCGGAGCAGGATCCGGACGCCTGGTGGCATGCCACCACGGCGGCGGTGCAGGCGATCGATCCGGCGGTGCGGCGGGCCGTGCGGGGCATCGGGCTCGCCGGCCAGATGCACGGCGCGACGGTCTTGGGCGCGGACGACACGCCGCTGCGGCCGGCGATCCTCTGGAACGATGGCCGCTCCTTTGCGGAATGCGCGGAGCTCGAGGCAACGGTCCCGGAGCTGCACGCGATCGCCGGCAACCTTGCGATGCCGGGGTTCACGGCACCCAAGCTCCAGTGGCTCCGCCACCACGAGCCCGCGGTCTTCGACCGCATCGCCACCGTGCTGCTGCCCAAGGACTATGTCCGGCTGAAGATGACCGGTGAGAAGGTTTCCGACATGTCGGATTCGGCGGGCACCCTGTGGCTCGACGTGGCCGGCCGGCGCTGGAGCGACACGCTGCTCGCGGCCACGGGCCTCACCGAGGCGCAGATGCCGCAGCTGGTGGAGGGTAGCGACATTGCCGGCCGGCTGCTGCCCGACATTGCGGCGCTGTGGGGCATGACCGAGGTGCCGGTCGCCGGTGGCGGCGGCGACAATGCCGCCGGTGCTGCGGGTGTCGGCGCGGTGCGCGACGGGGACGCCCTGCTCTCGCTCGGCACTTCGGGCGTCATCTTCGTGGCGACGGACCAGTTTCGGCCGAATGTCGCCGGCGCAGTCCACGCCTTCTGCCACTGCCTGCCGGCCATGTGGCACCAGATGGCGGTCCACCTGTCGGCTGCGGCCTGCATCGATTGGGTGGCTCGCCTGACCGGCGCCGCCGGTGCCGCCGACCTGTTTGCCCGCGCCGAACGCGCCGGGCCGGCGTCCGGGCCGGAGATCTTCCTCCCCTACCTCTCCGGTGAGCGGACGCCGCACAATGATGCGCAGGTGCGCGGTGCGTTCCTGCGGCTCGACCATGACACCAGCCCGGAACGGCTAGCGCAGGCGGTGCTGGAAGGCGTCGGCTTCGCACTAGCCGACGGCGTGCGCGTCCTGCGCGAAGCCGGAACCACCATCGATCGCCTGTCGGTGATCGGGGGTGGCGCCCGTTCCCGCTACTGGGGCGAGACGCTTGCGGCGGCGATGGACGTGACGCTTGTCTACCTGCAGGGCGGCGAAGTCGGGCCCGCCTTGGGTGCCGCCCGTCTCGCCCAGCTTGCCGTCGATGGCGGCACCGCCGCAGACGTGTGCCAGGCACCGCCCGTCGCCCACGTCATCGAACCCGATCCAGCGCTCGTCGAGCGCCTGGCCCCCAAGCGCGCCACCTTCCGCGACGCCTATCCCCGCATAAGGAACCTGTGATGGCCGAGTTCTTCGCCGACATTCCCCAGATCCGCTACGAGGGTCCCGATAGCGAGAACGAACTCGCCTATCGCTTCTACGACAAGAATCGCGTCGTGCTCGGCAAGACGATGGAGGAGCATCTGCGCTTCGCCGCATGCTTCTGGCATACCTTCTGCTGGCCCGGCAGCGACGTGTTCGGTGGCGGCACCTTCAACCGCCCCTGGCATCGTGGTGCCAACGACAGCAACGCAGCGGCGCAGAAGCGCGAAGTGGCGTTCGACTTCTTCCAGAAGCTGGACGTGCCCTTCTACTGCTTCCACGACGTCGACGTGATGGCGGACGCCGCCAACGTCGCCGAGCACCGTCGCTATTTCGCCGAAGCCGTCGATCACCTGGAAAAGCTGCAGGCGTCCTCCGGCCGCAAGCTGCTGTGGGGCACCGCCAACCTGTTCAGCCACCCGCGATATGCCGCCGGGGGCGCGACCAACCCGGATCCGGAAGTGTTCGCGTTCGGCGCGATGCAGGTCCGCGACGCGCTGGAGGCGACCCATCGCCTCGGCGGCACCAACTATGTGCTGTGGGGCGGCCGCGAGGGCTATGAGACGCTGCTCAACACCGACCTGAAGCGGGAACTCGACAACCTTGGCCGCTTCCTGAACCTGGTGGTCGAGCACAAGCACAAGATCGGCTTCACCGGCACGATCCTGATCGAGCCGAAGCCGCACGAGCCGACCAAGCACCAGTACGACTTCGACACAGCGACCGTGTACGGCTTCCTGAAGCGCTATGGCCTGGAGAACGAGGTCCGCGTCAACATCGAGGCGAACCACGCCACGCTGTCCGGCCACACCTTCGAGCACGAGATCGCGACCGCGGGGGCGCTCGGGATCTTCGGCTCGATCGACGCCAACCGCGGTGACCCGCAGAACGGCTGGGACACGGATCAATTCCCGAACTCCGTCGAGGAAATGACGCTCGCGATGCTGGAGATCCTGCGCGCCGGGGGCTTCACCACCGGCGGCTTCAACTTCGACGCCAAGGTCCGCCGCCAGTCGATGGACGCGGCCGATCTCTTCTATGGGCACATCGGCGGGATCGACGTGGTGGCCAAGGGCCTGTTGAATGCCGCAGCCCTGATCGAGGACGGTCGCCTGGATGCGATCAAGGCGGAACGCTACGCCGGCTGGACTGGCCCGTTCGGCGAGAAGATCGCCGACCTCGATCTGGCCGGAATCGCGGACCTGGCGGTCGATCAGTCGATCGACCCGCAGCCGCGCTCGGGCCGCCAGGAGCGGATCGAGAACCTCATCAACCGCTTCATCTGACAAGGCCTTTCTCCGGGCGAGCGTGCGCTCGCCCGGATGAGCCAATCGGCCACCGCGGGTTGGGGCGCATGCCCCTTCCCCGCGGCGCCGATGCTGCTAGCTTCGCCCCGAAGCCCCATCCGAGGACGCGCCACACCGCAACATCCGATAGTCGCCTAGCTTTGCGCTTGTGCGTGCGCCTTCCCGATCGATCGACCCGAACGCCAGGGAGCCTGCTATGGAAGTTGCACGACGTGATCTCATCCTATCGGCCGCCACACTCGCCCTCAGTCCCCGCGCCTTCGCGGCCGAGCGCCCGAACCGCCCCTTGGGCTATGCGATCGTAGGGCTCGGCTACTACGGCCTGAACGTCATCATCCCGCAATTCGCCAATTGCGAGCACAGCCGCCTGGCAGCGGTGGTGAGCGGCGACGCCGCCAAGGCAAAGAAGGTGGCCGCCGAACACGGCCTGTCCCCGCGCTCCATCTACTCCTACGCCAACTTCGACAAGATCCGCGACAATCCGGACGTCGACGTCGTGTATGTCTGCCTGCCTAATTCGATGCACGCCGAATATACGATCCGCGCCGCCCAGGCGGGCAAGCACGTGATGTGCGAGAAGCCGATGGCCGTCTCCGTCGCAGAGTGCGAGGCGATGATCGCGGCCTGCAAGGCCGCCAACCGCAAGCTGATGATCGGCTATCGCTCCCACTTCGAACCGTTCAACCTGGAGGCCATGCGGCTGGCGCGCGCCGGTGAAGCAGGAAAGATCCGCTACGTCCGGTCCGAACACGGCTTCGTCCAAGGCGATCCATCGGCGTGGCGGCTGAAAAAGGCGATGGCGGGCGGCGGCTCGCTGATGGACATGGGGATCTACAGCCTGCAGGCCGCGCGCTACATGACCGGCGAGGAACCCGTGGCGGTGACCGCGCGGGAGTCGACCGACCGCAAGGACCCGCGGTTCACCGAGGTCGAGGACATCCTCGACTGGACGCTTGAGTTCCCCTCGGGCGCGATCGGCAGCTGCCAGTCCATGTACAGCGCCAACCAGAACCACATCCTGCTGATGGGCGACAAGGGCCGGATCGAGCTGGAGCCGGCGACCCGCTACGACGGCCAGCGCATGTGGTTGGGCAAGGATGGACGCGAGCGCGAGGTGACGCCGCCGCCGGGTCCGGGCAAGACGCAGTTCGCCGGCCAGCTCGACCATCTGGCCCAGTGCGTCCGCACCGGCCGTGAGCCGATCGTCTCGGGCGAAGAAGGCCTGCGCGACATGCGCATCGTCGAGGCCATTTATCGCTCCGCCCGCGAAGGACGGACCATCCGCCTCGACCGGCGCGGCTGACCTGCGGAGGGCAGCGCGCGAATAGAAGATCGGCGGACCACCGGCGCGTCCGCCGGAGCGGGAACCCCGGAAACGACAACGCCGCCTCGAGGGGCGGCGTTGTGCATTTTAAGTCTGGTACCGGCGTTTAGAAACGTCCGCGCACACCCACCAGGACGGTGCGGCCCGGGTTATATTCGTTGAACGTCGCATTCGGGAACTGGAAGTACGAGCTCTGCGCTTCCTTGTTGATGTTGATCACGTTGACCACGATCGTTGGCAGATAATCGTTGCCCAGGATCTTGCCGAGATCGATGTTGCCCGAGAAATCGAGCTGACCGTAGTTGCGACCGATGATCGCGGCCTCCGGGATGCCGTTCTGGTTCAAGCCCGAGTTCACCGAGCCTTCGTTGTAGGTATACGTCAGGCGCGCCGACAGGCCGTTCCCTTCATAATAGCCGGTCAGCGTGTAGGTGGTCGGCGACACGCCTAGGGCGACCGGCGGCACGGTCCCCTCACCGCGCTGATCGATCAGCGTCAGGTTGCCCTGCACGCCGAAGCCTTCGACGCCAACCAGGCGCGTGACGAAGTCGAGCGGCTGGGTGACCTGGAACTCGAGCCCGTTGACCTTGAGCTTGCCGTCCGCGTTCACCTGCTGCTGGATCTGGATCGGAACCTCTTCGGGCCGGATACCTGCCGGGCCGGCGCGATCGATCAGGGCCTGCTGCTGCGCGGCCGTGAGTGAGGCGAAGGTGATCCCGAACGGTGCCAGCGTCGAGAACGGCACGGTGGTGAGGCCGTTGACCGTGAAGCCGGTGATCGACTTGCGGAATGCCGCAAACGCGATCACGCCCTCGCCGCCCGTGTAATATTCGAAGCCGAGATCGATGTTGTCGGAGATGTACGGATCCAGCTCGTTGTTTCCGAGCGTACCCACGTCCGCCGACGGCGAGGTGAAGCTTGCGCCCGGCAGCAGCTGGTTGGGATCCGGACGCGTCATCGTCCGCGAGATCGACGCACGCGCCACCGCCTTGTCGCCGAAGCTGTAGGCGATGCTGGCCGACGGGAGGAAATTCGAATAGAGGCGCTGCGTCCGTGCAAAGTTCACGATCGTCGGATAGCAGGAGCCGTCGAGTTCGAACGTCGGGCTCGTTCCCGGGCAGGTGACGCCGCCGCGAACGTTCAGCGGGTTCGGAATGGTGGTCCGGCCGCCGACCCGCTGGTCGGTGCGGACGTAGCGGAGGCCGCCGTTCAGGCGCAGCGTGTCGCCGTCGCGCACATCGAACACGCCGTTCATCTCGACGAACGTGCCGGTCACCTTTTCGCGGATCAGGCCGCCATTGGCGCCGCTGCTGCCCGAGCCGGTTTCGGTCGCGCCTGCAAGCAACTCCTCATAGCCCGTGGCATTCTTGAACTTGTTCCAGTCCACCGTGACGAAGCCGGCACCGGTGGGCATGAGGAAGCCCGGCACTGCCGCAGTCGGGACGAGCGAACCGCCATAGCTGAGCGGCGGCGCTCCGGCCGAGAAGCCGGTGCCGTAGCCCGGATAGGTCGGGTAGCCCGGAGGAGCCACCGTACCGGGCAGGTTCGCGCCATCGCAGACCGGCTGCCGGTTCGGTCCAGGAAGAACGACGTTGGGATTGTTGCCGCAGACCGCGGCTTGCCACGGATTGGTGTTGTCGAACGGCGTGATCCGCCGGCTGGTGTCGTCATAGGCGGCACCGACCCGGACGCTGAACCGGCTCTCATCGCCGAACAACAGGCTGCCGCGGACGCCCTTGGTCTCGGTCTCGCGTTCTTCGCCGTTCAGGTTCAGGCGACCGCCACCAGCCCAGCCGAAGTTGGTCGGATCGTTCAGGTCGATGTTGGTCGAAATGTCCGGAATGCCACCGTCGTTGGTGTAGTTCACGGTCACGCCGCTGCTGGGCTGCGTGATGACGAGCACCGTCGGGCTTTCGCGACGGAAGGTGCTCTTCGTGTAGTTCGCCTGCAGGTCACCCTTGATGAAATCGTTGATCACGAATTCCATGCCGGGATTGACGCCCCAATAGTCTTGGCGATCCTTGTACGGGCGGTACTCCAGGAAGAACTGCGAGTTCGCGAAGGTGCCGCCAGTGACGGTGCAGCCGTCGGAGCAATCGCTCTTGTCGTAGGTGGTATTCAGCGGGATGGCGGCGCCGTTGCGGACCGCCCAGTTCATTGCCGAACGCTGGAAGTCGGTGTCCCGCTTGGCGTACATGCCATCGACATAGAAGTGCAGCGCATCGCTCGGCCGCCATTCCACGGACACCAGGCCATTGTAGCGAGTGCGTTCCCCGATCTCGGTACGCGGGCGGCCAAGACGCGGCAGCAGGCCGTTGTCGAGTTGCTCGATCGTGGCGCCCGGGTTGTTGGCGAGGAGAAACGCCTGGTCGATCACCGTGCCGGGGGTCAGGCCGTTGCCGGCGTTGACGGGGACGGTGCCGGGGATGGTCCAGTTGCCGCCGCCGGTGTTGTTGCGGGTCGGGCTGCTGCTCTGCGCGGCGGTCAGGTTCGGGTTGGTCCAGCCGATCGTCTCGAAGCCGTCGACCCGGAAGCGGTTCTTGACCGCCGCGCCGCCGACAAGGATGCCGAAGTCGCCGAACGTGGCGCTCGCCAGGACGTGCCCACGATAGCCCCACTTGTCGGCCGAGCTCACCTTCGAACCCTGGAGGCCGTAGCTGATATAGGGCTTGGGATTGTCGAACGGCCGAGCCGAGCGCAGGTTCACGGTACCGGCAGCACCGCCTTCGATCTGGCTGGCCGTGGGCGACTTGCTGACGGTCAGCTGCGTGAACAGCTCGGTCGGGATCAGGTCGAGATCGACCTCGCGGTTCGTGCTCTGCGCATCGAACCGCACGGACGCGATGGCAACCGGCGCACCGTTCAGCAGCACGCGCGTGAAGTTCGTGCCGAGGCCGCGGATCGCCACGTTCGCGCCTTCGCCCGTCACTTCACGGCTGATGGTCACGCCCGGGATGCGGTTCACCGACTCCGCGATGTTGGTGTCCGGGAACTTGCCGATATCCTCGGCGAAGATCGTGTCGGTGAAGCCGATCGAGTTGCGCTTGGCGTTGGTCTGGCTCTGCAGGGATGCGCGGTAGCCGGTGACGACGATGTCTTCATTGCCGGTGGCAGAAGGGTCCGCCGGTGCCTGCGCCGTGTCGTCGATCGCAGTCGGCTGCGTCTGCCCGGCGCCGTCCTGGGTCGGGGCGCCGGCTTCCGTGGTCGCGCTGCTCGAGGAAGAGGCGGTGGGCTCTCCCTGGGTCTGGGCCATTGCAGGCCAGGCGACGGTGGTAAGCAAAAGCGCGGCAAAGCCGCTCGCGCGGCGAATCGGTACAGTCCGCATGGGTTCCTCTCCCTGTGAAGCCGGGGCGTGGACCGCCCTCGTTTCTGGATGTGCTATGCTTTACTGGTAGCGCTACCCAGCGCAAGCACGTTTTTTACCCGACGTAGCTGTCGATGTCCGCATTGCAACCCGGTGTCACCTTGCAGACACGACAACCTCTTCGGCCCCCCGCCGGCGGCACGTCACCGGTAGCGGTACAAACGTACTCTCTGGATCCCCCATTGCCCCGCCGGCAGCCGGATGTGGCGCCCCTGGTGCGTCTGGTCGCCGTTCAGCAGGCGTCCCGCCACCCACTGACCGGCGGCGTTGAACACGCCCTCTTCCGCGCGCTCGATCCCGGCAAGCGACGGCCCCTCCCCCGCACCGGCGAACGTGACCGTGATCCCCTGCCCCGCGATCAGATACTCGTCCGCTCCGATCTGGATCACCATCCCGCCATAGCCGGCGGTCTCCGGCGTCATCGCAGGCCGCTCGATGTCTGCGAAGGCGACGGTGAAGCGGTAGTTGCCCACCCGCCGGACCTGCGGCTCGTAATCGAGCGAATCGTCGTAGCGCTGCCGCGGCTTGAAGCCGGCGAGCCGGTCGCTGCCCTGCGCCTGCAGGATGTGTGGCTGGAGCTGTTGCAGCACGCCATATGCCGCCCCGAGTTGGCCCGGCGCGTCGTCCACGGAGTCGATCGAGAACGGCCCGAAGCCGATCGCATCCCGCTCGCCAAAGGCATAAAAGGCGTTGGCCGGCACGATCGGATTATCGGCGTTGTGCGCCTCCGGCACGAACAGGGGATTGTCCGGCCGGTGATAGCGATCGACGATCTGGGTGAAGTTCGAGAAATAGATGTCGGGCGCGAGCAGGTCGATCGAGGGCGCCCCTGCCTTCCACACGTCGATCAGGTGCGGCAACGGGCCGCCGCTCGGATATTGTCCGGGAGCGCGCCCCGGCCGGTTGAGCGCGACGTTCACGTACATCGGCAGCGCATAGGCCGCCTTGCCCGCGCGGGCGAGCGCATCGGCGAAGCGGGCATAGTGCCACGCGGTGAATACCTCCGCCGCCGCATCGCCGTCGCCGAACAGTTCCGTCCAGCTGCCCTGGGTGCGGGCACCGCGCTCCAGCCACATCGCCTTCATCTCCGGCACCAGCGTGTCGCGGTGCTGGACGAGATAGGTGGTGAGCTCCGCCGGCACCGGCTGCGCGAAGGCTGCATTGGCAGCGGGGGAATAGTCCCGCGCCACGGGCAGCATGCCGATCTCGTTCTCCACCTGCACCATCACGACGGTGTTCCGGTCGCCGTCCACCGCCTTCAGGTGCGCAAGCATCGCCGCGTATGCGCGGGCATCCGCTCGGATCATCTCCTCGCCAAAGGTCGACAGGATCTCCACCGACTGCCCGTTGGGCAGCCCTGCCCGCGGGAAACGCGCCTGATCGCGCTTCACCCAACCAGGCACATAGGTGGACATGGAATTCTTGTAGGCGCCGAACCAGAGCAGCACGAGCTTCAGGTCGTTGGCGCGTGCCTCCCGGATCATGGAGTCGAGGCTTGACCAGTCGAACCGCCCCTCGACCGGCTCGATCAGCTCCCAGGATACCGGCGCGAGCACCGTGTTGAGGTTCATCGCGCGCAACTTGGCCCAGTGCGGCGCCATATAGGTCGCGCTGGAGGCCGCCGAGTTGCTCAGTTCCCCCGCGATCAGGAGCATCGGCTTGCCGTCGACGATAAGCTGCGTCGCCTCGCCATTGCGCTCGAGGCGCGGCGTTTCGGCCAGAACAGGCGTGGCGATGAGGAGCGTTGCACCCAGGCTTGCAGCGATATGCTTCACGTCAGTTCCCTTGTTCGGTCGGCGACGGCGGAGAAGGCTCATTGCGCGATCTTCACGTCGCGGTAGCGCGGGTTGAGGAGGTGGAAGACCAGCAGCGCGACCAGGTAGGCGACGCCGCAGGCGACGAAGAACGGGCCGTAGCTGCCGACCTTGTCGAGCAGCGCACCCAGCGTCTTGGAGGCCAGGAACCCGCCGACCGCGCCCGCAAAGCCGCCCAGGCCGATCAACGTTCCCTGGGCATAGCGGGGGAACTGGTCCCCCGGCAGCGCGAACAAGTTGGTCGAAAAACCCTGGTGCGCCGCGCAGGCGAGGCCGATCAGCGCGACGGCGATCCAGATGCTGCTCGCCTGTGCCGCAAACATCACCGGCAGGGCGAAGAGCGCACACACGAACATCGCGCGCTTGCGGGCGCTTCCCGCGGAGGCACCCCGCTTCAGCTGGCGCGACGAGTACCAGCCGCCCGCCACCGCACCCAGGTCCGCCAGGATGTAGATCGCGACGAGCGGCGGGCCGAAGCTCTTGAGGTCATAGCCGTAGCGGGTGTGAAAAAAGTCCGGCAGCCAGAAGAGGAAGGTCCACCATACCGGATCGATCAGGAAGCGGCCGGCCATATAGGCCCAGGCCTCGCGATGACGCAGCACGGACAGGAAGCCTGCGCGACCGTTGTCGTCCGCCGGCTCCGCCTCGATCCAGGCGCGCTCCTCCGTCGTGATGCGCGGATGGCGACCCGGCGGATGATAGAGGCGCCACCAGGCGACGAGCCAGACGATGTTGAAGAGGCCGGTGACGATGAACGCCCAGCGCCAGTCGAGAACCAGGTCGGCGACGATGAAGCCGACCAGCAACGGTGTCACCACCGCGCCCACGTTCGCGCCGGCGTTGAAGATGCCGATCGCGAGTGCGCGTTCCTTCTTGGGGAACCATTGCGAGGCGGCGGCGAGCGCGGAGGGATAGGTCCCCGCCTCCCCGAACGCGAGCGGGATGCGGGCGACGACGAAGCCGGCGGTAGAGGTGACCAGCGTCTGCGCGAAATGGCCGACGGTCCAGCTGCCCATCGCCAGCAGATAGCCCCATCGCGGCCCCACCCGGTCGATCAGCCAGCCGAACAGCAGGAAGCCGACGCCATAGAAGACCTGGAAGTACCCGGTGATGTCGGCATAGCCGGAGTTGGTCCAGCCGTAGAGGCCTTGCAGCTGCGGCTTCAGCACGCCCAGCACCAGCCGGTCGATGTAGCTGAGCACGACGGCGGTGAAGAGGAGGCCACAGATCACCCAGCGGATGCGCCCGCGCGGCGACCGCACCGCGTGCGCGGCGGTTTCCGGCGCCTGTGCGGCGGCCTGGGTGAACTCGCTCACTTCACCAGCTCCACAAGGTACCGTCCTCCAGCCGGTTCACCGGCAGAAAGGCGCGCTTGTACGCGTGGGTGCCGGCCAGTTCCTCGTCGATGTCGACGCCCAGGCCAGGCTTGTCGCCCGGGTGCATCAGCCCGTTCGCGAAGGAATAGGCGTGCGGGAAGACGCGGTCGGTCTCCTCCGTATGCGGCATGTGCTCCTGAATGCCGAAGTTCGGGATGGAAAGGCCGAAATGCAGCGCCGCGGCCATGCAGATGGGGCTGAGGTCGGTCGCGCCATGACTGCCCGTGCGCACCTGATAGAGGTCGGCGAGCGCCGCGATCCGGCGCATGTGGGTGATGCCGCCGGCATGGACCACGGTCGCCCGGATATAGTCGATCCACTGGTTCTCGATCAGCGTCTTGCAGTCCCAGATCGAGTTGAAGATCTCGCCGACGGCAAGCGGCGCGGTGGTGTGCTGGCGGATCAGGCGGAAGGCGTCCTGGTTTTCGGCCGGGGTCGCATCCTCCAACCAGAAGGGACGATAGGGCTCCAGGTCCCGGCCGAGCCGCCCCGCCTCGATCGGCGTCAGGCGGTGGTGGATGTCGTGCAGCAGGTGAACGTCCCAGCCGAGTTCCTCTCGCGCGACCCGGAACAGCTCGGGGACGACGCGCAGATATTTGGAGGTCGACCACACGCTCTCGCTCGGCAGGTCCGCGTCCGCAGGCTCATAGCGCTCGCCGTGCTTGGCGACGCCATAAGTGGAGGGCAGCCCCGGCACGCCGCATTGCAGGCGCACGGCCAGGTACCCCGCATCCATTGCCGCCTTGGCTGCCGCGATCGTATCGTCGATCGTCGTTCCGTTCGCATGGGCATAGACCATGCACCCCTCACGCGCTGCACCCCCGAGCAACTGGTAGACGGGAAGCCCCGCGATCTTGCCCTTGATGTCCCACAGCGCCATGTCGACCGCCGCGATCGCGGTCATGGTGACCGGCCCGCGCCGCCAATACGCACCCTTGTAGAGATACTGCCAGATGTCCTCGATCTGGTGCGCCTCGCGCCCGATCAGGCAGGGCACCACATGCTCGGCTAGATAGCTGGCGACCGCGAGTTCCCGGCCGTTGAGCGTGGCATCGCCCACGCCGGTGGTGCCGTCGTCGCACTCGATCTTGAGGGTGACGAAGTTGCGCCGGGGGCTGGTGACGATGACGCGGGCTTTGACGATCTTGGGCATCGGGTTCCTCAGGCGATTTTGAGCACGACGGGTTGGAGGCCGCGGCCGTTCGAGCGGGTCAGGATATGCAATTGGCGGATGCGACTGCCTCGCGCGTCCCATCCCGCAGCCGGAATGCGTGTGGATTGCGAGTTGCGCAGTGTCGCGATCGGACGCGCGCCAGAGGAGATTCGATCGCAGCCATACTGCCGGGCGACCGCTTCGCCCGCGCGGCTATTGAGGATCTTAGAGCCGCAGCGCGCCAATGGCTGGCGGTCGCTCCGCTCGATCTTCCATTCTGCGCGCGTCACGATCCGCTCCCGGTTGCGGCCTCCGTCTTGCGCGGCTTGCCTGTTCAACTGATACCGTTACCATGGCCAGCGACGCAGCGGGCTGTCAACCGCCGCGCACGGGGAGAGCGAGGAATGAAGGCAATGAGGACGCTGGTGCGCGCCAGCGCCATCGCGGTGACGGCAGCCCTGCTGACGGCACCGGCCGCCGCGGAAGACGGGTACCGCCTCTGGCTCCGCACCCAGGCGCCGGTCGAGGGGCCGATTGCGATCTCCCGCCTTGGCGACACCCCCACGCTGCGGCTCGCCGAAGCCGAGCTTCGTCGTGATCTGCCCGCAGCCGCGAACCTGCCGGTATTGGTAGCGCTGGCAAGCGACCCCTCGGTTTCGGCGCTCCGTCTGCCGGTCGCGGACCTCGGCAATGAGGGCTATCTGGTCCGCCCCGTCTCGCTCGGCGGGCGTCCGGTGCTGTTGGTCACGGGCAACACCGATCGAGGGGTGCTGTATGGCGCCTTCGCGCTGATCCGCCATGCCGCCAGCGGCGGGCAGATCGGCAGTGCGACGCTTCGCTCGGCACCCAAGGTGAAGCTGCGCGTCCTCAACCATTGGGACAACCTCGATGGCACGGTGGAGCGTGGCTATTCGGGCGAGTCGCTGTGGGACTGGTGGAAGCTGCCGGACTACCGCGATCCTCGCTACACCGACTATGCCCGCGCCAATGCCTCCATCGGCATCAACGGCACAGTGCTGAACAACGTCAATGCGAAGGCGGACAGCCTCACCGCGCCGTATATCGCGAAGGCAGCGGCACTGGCCGACGTGTTCCGTCCCTGGGGCATTCGCGTCTATCTCTCCGCCCGGTTTTCGGCACCGATCGAGATAGGCGGCCTGAAGACCGCGGACCCGCGCGACCCTGCCGTTGCGGCCTGGTGGAAGGCGAAGGCGGACGAGATCTATCGCGCCATCCCCGACTTCGGCGGCTTCCTCGTCAAGGCGAACAGCGAGGGGCAGCCGGGTCCGCGCGACTATGGCGCGAGCCATGCGGATGGCGCCAACATGCTCGCTGCGGCGGTAAAGCCGCATGGCGGCATCGTGATGTGGCGCGCCTTTGTCTACGCCGACACCGATCCGGAGGACCGCGCCAAGCAGGCCTATACCGAGTTCAAGCCACTAGACGGCAAGTTCGCCGACAATGTGATGGTGCAGGTGAAGAACGGCGCCATCGACTTCCAGCCGCGCGAGCCCTTCCATCCGCTGTTCGGCGCCATGCCCAGGACGCCGCTGATGATGGAGTTCCAGATCACCAAGGAGTACCTCGGGCAGGCGACCCACCTCGCCTATCTGGGACCGCTGTTCACCGAGGTGCTGGAGGCGAAGACCGGGCGCGGCAGGGAGACGGTGGCGAGCGTCGTCGATGGCGAGAGCGAGCGCCACCAGCTGACCGGCATGGCCGGCGTCGCGAACATCGGCGACGATCGCGACTGGACCGGGGGCACGTTCAACCAGGCGAACTGGTACGCATTCGGACGGCTGGCATGGGACCCGTCGCTCGATGCGGCGGCCATAGCACGCGAATGGGCGCAGCAGACGTTCGGCACCGATCCGCGGGTCGTGGACCCGGTCGTCGACATGATGATGCGCTCGCGCGAGGCGGTGGTGGACTATACCGGGCCCTTGGGCCTCGCGCACGTCATGGCGACCGGACATCATTATGGGCCGGGACCGTGGGTGAGCGAGCTGCAACGGCCCGAATGGAATCCCGTCTACTATCACCGCGCCGATCGCCAAGGGATCGGCTTCGACCGCAGCCGGACGGGCAGCAACGCGGTCGCGCAATATGCGCCGGCGGTGGCGAAGCTCTATGCGAACCCGCGCACAACCCCTGAGAGCGAGCTGCTGTGGTTCCACCACCTCCCCTGGGACTATCGCCTGAAAAGCGGCGAGACGCTTTGGGAGGGGATGGTGCGCCGCTACGACCGCGGCGTGGCCACCGTGGCGACGATGCGGCGGGAGTGGGACGGACTGCGCGCGCTAGTGGATGCGGAACGCTGGGAGAAAACGGCAGCTTTCCTCTCCATCCAGGAGCGCGAGGCGCGCTGGTGGCGCGACGCGAGCCTTGCCTATTGGCAATCGGTGAACGGGCTGCCGCTCCCGGCCGGGGTAGCGGCGCCCGAGCACGACCTCGCCTGGTACAAGGCGCAGAGCTTCCCCCACGCGCCCGGCAATCCGCATTGATGCGCCACCAACCCCGGCATTGAGGAACCACCCGATGGCAACAGCTTGGAAGACGACGATTGCGGCCGCCGCCCTTCTTCTGGCGGGCGGCGCCGCCGACGCGCGCACCAGCGCCACCCGCTGGATCGCGACCTGGGGCTCGGCACAGATGATCCCGGAGGGCGAGAATGCGCTGCCGGCGGATGCGACACATGCCGTCACCCTGCGGCAGGTGGTCCGCCTCTCGGCAGGCGGAGGCGAGATCCGCGTGCGGTTTTCCAACCGCTTTGGCACGCGTCCGCTGCCGATCGGCGCCGCGCAGGTCGCCCGCGCGGCAAGGCCGGGGACGCCCCGAATTGAAGGCGGCGTGGCGCTCACCTTCTCGGGTCACGCCGATGCGGTGATCCCCGCCGGGGCGGAAATCTATTCGGATCCGGTATCGCTGAACCTCGCCCCCGGCGCGGACCTCGCCATCAGCCTCTACCTGCCCGAGGCACCGGAACCGCAGACCGGCCATCCGGGCGCGCGCGCGACGAGCTTCCTTCTGACCGGCCAGCATGTCGCGGACACGGACCTGCCCGGCGCGCGGCCCACCACCCGGTGGTACCTGATCGCCGACGTGGAGGTGGCGGCCGCAACGAACGTCGGCACGGTGGTGGCGATCGGCGACTCCATCACGGACGGCTATGGTGTCGAGCCGGAGCGGAACACCCGCTGGACCGACGTCTTCGCGCAACGGCTGCGGAGCGAAGCGCGGACACGAGGCATCGGCGTGGTCAACGCGGGGATCGGCGGCAACCGCATCCTTCTCGACGGCCTCGGCCCCAATCTGATGGCCCGCTTCGACCGGGATGTGATCGCCCGCAGCGGCGTCCGCTGGGCGATCGTGCTGGAGGGGATCAACGATCTCGGCACCCTCACCCGCGACGCCCCAGCGACCCCGGAGCAGCATCGCGCGCTGGTGCGGCAAATCACCGCCGCCTACCGCCAGCTTGCCGAGCGTGCGCACGCCCATGGCATCAAGCTGATCGGCGGAACGGTCATGCCGTTCGGGGGCAACAGCTATTATCATCCGGCGCCCGAACTCGAAGCGGCGCGACAGGAGATCAACCGCTTCATCCGCACCTCCGGCACGTTCGACGCGGTCATCGACTTCGACAAGGTGATGCGCGACCCGGCCCAACCGGATCGGCTCGCCCCGGCGCTCGACTCCGGCGATCATCTCCACCCGTCCGAAGCGGGCTATCGGAAGATGGGCGAAGCGGTGCCGCTGGGCCTGTTCTCATAGGCGCACGCGCGAGCGGGCGGAGCGCAAAGTCGCGCCGGCCCTTGCGCGCGGAGCGGTCAGCAGCGACACGTGCGGCTTCACCAGAACAGTGGATCCCCATGCGCCGCTTCCTCCTTGCTTCCGCCCTGCTCGCCGCGCCCGCCATGGCCGCGCCGGACGCGCCCTCGCCGACCCTGACGACGCCGGATGCGCGCGACGTGCTCACCTATGCGCGTCCGGAGATCGCGCGGGTGACGCATGTCGACCTCGACCTCGTCGCCGACTTTGCGAGCCGCACGATGCGGGGCACCGCGACCCTCGACATCCTGGCGCGCCCGGACGCGCGCGAAATCGTGCTGGACGACAAGGGGCTGGTCATCAGCCGCATCACCGATGGAGCGGGGAAGCCGCTCAAATGGACGGTCGGGGCGGAGGACCCGTACAAGGGCGCCCCGCTGACCGTGGCGATCGGCAAGGCCCGCCGGATCGTCATCACCTATAGCTCGCGCCCCGACGCGCGGGCGCTCGGCTGGCTGCCGCCCGAGCTCACCGCCGGCAAGCGCAAGCCCTACCTGTTCAGCCAGGGGCAGGCGATCAACAACCGCAGCTGGATCCCGACCCAGGACAGCCCCGGCATCCGTCAGAGCTGGAGCGCGTCGATCACCGTGCCGGCCGATCTGGTGGCGGTAATGAGCGGGGAGAGGCTGACGCCCGAGGGCGAGGCTGCCGGCGAGGGCTTGCGCCGCTATCGCTTCCGCATGGACCGCAACGTCCCGCCGTATTTGATCGCGCTTGCGGTCGGCGACATCGGCTTCCGGGCCGTGGACGGCCGCACGGGCGTCTTCACCGAGCCCACCGATCTCGACCGGACGGCGTCCGAACTGTCCGACACGGGCAAGATGGTGACCACTGCGGAGGCACTCTACGGCGCCTACCGCTGGGGCCGCTTCGACGTCCTCGTCCTCCCGCCCTCCTTCCCATTCGGCGGCATGGAGAACCCCACCCTCACCTTCGCCACCCCGACGATCATCACCGGCGACAAGTCCAACGTCGACGTGATCGCGCATGAGCTGGCGCACAGCTGGTCGGGCAATCTGGTCACCAACGCGACCTGGTCCGACAGCTGGCTCAACGAAGGGTTCACCACCTATTTCGAGAACCGCATTGACGAGGCGCTCTATGGCAAGGAGCGGGCAGCGACGCTCGCCGACCTGTCGTGGGACGATCTCCAGCGCGACCTGAAGGAGGCGAAGCCCGAACAGACGCGGCTGCATGGCGATCCGGAGGGGACCTTCGGGCAGCTCGATTATACCAAGGGGTCGACCTTCCTGCGGACGATCGAATACACGGTCGGACGTGGGCGCTGGGACGCCTATCTGCGCTCCTACTTCGACCGGCACGCCTTCCAGCCGCAGACCAGCGCCAACTTCCTGAAGGACCTGCGCGCCAACCTCATCCGGGGCGATAGCGCCCTGGAGGAGAAGCTGCAGCTCGACGCGTGGGTGTACCAGCCCGGCCTTCCGGCCAATGCGGTGCATGTGAAGTCGGCGACACTCGCGAAGATCGACCAGATCCTGGAGCGCGTGAACGGCGGCGCGCCATTTGCTTCGATCGATGCGAGCCGCTGGTCGACGCAGGAGTGGCTCCGGTTCCTGAACGGCCTGCCCCGCCAGCAGAGCGCAGCACGCCTGGCCGAGCTCGATCAGGCGTTCCGGCTTTCCACGTCGGCCAATGCCTACATCCGCTCTGCCTGGCTCGTGCTCGCGATCGGCAATCGCTACCAGCCGGCGATCGCCTCGGCCGAACAGTTCCTGCCAAGCGTCGGCCGCAACCTGCTGATTACGCCAGTCTATCGCGCGTTGAAGGCGCATGGCGACTGGGGCATGCCGGTCGCACGACGGATCTTCGATAAGGCACGCGCTGGCTATCACCCTGTGACCGCGGGAGCGATCGCGCAACTGCTGGGTTGAGACAGCGCTGGCGTCGGTTCTCCGACGCCGGCCGCCCGCAGGCTAGTCCTGTCCCGGCACCTCGCCGCCCTCGTCCTCCTCATCCCACGGGAGGCTCAAACGTCCCCCCGCCGGTCCCGGTACAAGGCCGAGCGGGCGAGCAGCATGAACGCGACCGGGGCCGTGGAGGTCAGGAACAGTGCGATGACGATCTCGTGGACCGAAAGCCGGCCGCGCAGGACCGAGAAGCAGACGATGGAGGCGGCTACGATCAGCGCCATGCCCAGCGTGCTGCCGAGCGTCGGCGCATGGACCCGCTCGTAGAAGGTCCTGAGCCGCAGCAGGCCGAGCGAGCCCACGAGGGTCACCGCGGCGCCGGAGAGGACCAACAGCGCAACGATGAGCGCCGCCCATCCGGGCAAATCGGGTGCCTGGATCATTCGATCACCTCGCCGCGCATCAGGAACTTGGCGAGGGCGACGGTTCCCACGAAGCCGAGCAGCGCGATGATTACCGCCGCCTCCAGGTAGAGCGTCCGCCCGGTCTGAATGCCGAAGGTCAGCAACAGCAGCATCACGTTGGTATAGAAGGTATCGAGCCCGAGCACGCGATCCTGCGCGCGCGGTCCCCATGCCATGCGCAGGAAGGCGCAGAACACCGCCAGCCCTAGCAGGATCTGCGCGGCGGTGATCGCAAGCGCGAGCGCCAGGGTCGTCATGCCTCGAACGCCTGGAGCAGGAGAACTTCGTAGCGGGACTTGATCAAGGTCGCCCACTCCTCTTCGTCGATGAGGTCCAGCACGTGGAGCAGCAGCATGCGCTTCCGCTGGTCGTATTCGACCCACAGGGTGCCCGGCGTGGCGGTGAGGATCAGCGCGAGCAGCGCCAGCCCGCCGCGTTCGGTCAGTTCCAGCGGGATGCGGACGAACCCGGATACGCGGCCCTTCCGCGGGAACAGGATGATCGCCGCCACTGCCAGGTTCGAGCGCACCACGTCGATTGCGACCAGGGCACCGAGCTTCGCTAGCGGCGCCAGGCGGACACGCCGCCTGCGGGGCGGACGCAGCACTGCCATCGCGTGGCTACCGATCAGAGCGGCGCCCGAACCGAGCAGCAACTGGCCGACCGAAAGCGACTGCGACAGCAGCAGCCACACCAGCAGCAGCGCGAGGGCGAGCCCCGGATAGGGTAGCCACCGCCTCATCGGCCCGCCGCCTCTGGCCCGAGCACCGCCTCGACATAGCCGTGGCGGTCTCCCAGCGACTGGCTGGTCCGCTCCATGTACCGCATCGCAGGCCCGGCGAAGATCGTGAGGGCGAAGCAGATGCCAAGCAGCAGCCCCACCGGCAGCAGTTCGGTCACGCGCAAGGCCGGCTGGGGACGCTCGGAAGGGGCCCAGATGAGGTCGATGCCGGCGCGGGTCGTCGCGATCAACGTCGCGAGGCCGGAACCGACGATCAGGCCGATGAGCCACCAGACGGGTGCGCCGACCGTATCCCGCAGGTCCAGCAGGCCGTCGATCATCGCGAACTTGGCGAGGAAGCCGGAGAGCGGCGGCAGCCCCGCGATCAGCAGCACGCAAAAGGCAAAGCCTCCGCCGAGGATCGCCACCGATGCCGGGATGACGACTCCGACCTCGCTCTCCTGCTCGATCGGCATCAGCCCGACGTACTCGTCGTCGAAGACGGGCTCGCCGCCCACGGCCGTCGCGGCATCCCGGCGCTCGACGAGCTCGATCAACAGGTAGAAGGCGGCGACGCCAAGGGTCGAACTCACGAGGTAGAAAAGCGCGCCGGCAAGAACCGAGCCCTCCCCCGCGCCCACCGCGGCCAGCAGCGTTCCGGCCGAGATGGTGAGTGAGTATCCGGCGATCCGCGACAATCTGCGCGCGGCGAGAACGCCGATGATGCCGAACGCGATCGTGCACACGCCGCCGAAGAACAGCCATTGCTGGGCGGCGCCCGCGGTCCGGCTGATCTCCGCGCCGAAAAGGAGCAACGGTACCCGAAGCACCGCATAGACCCCGACCTTGCTCAGGATGGTGAAGAGGGCAGCCACCGGAGGCGCCGCCGCGGCATAAGTGCGCGGCAGCCAGAAGCCGAGGGGCCACATCCCCGCCTTGACCAGGAACGCGACGCTCAGGATCGCCATGCCGGCTTGCAGCATGGGCAGGTCCTGGTCGCTCACAGCGGCCACCTGCAACACCAGATGCGCCATGTTGAGCGTGCCGGTCACCCCATAGATTAGCGCGGCACCGATGAGGAAAAGCAGCGACGTCGCGACGTTGAGCGCCACATAATGGAGCGCTGCCTTGATGCGCGCCTTGCTCGACCCGTGCAGCAGCAACCCGAAGGACGCCGCCAACAGCACCTCGAAGAAGACGAACAGGTTGAACAGGTCGCCTGTCAGAAAGGCGCCGTTGAGCCCCATCAACTGAAACAGGAACAGGGTGTGGAAGCGAGGCCCGGCCTGGTCCCAGCGGGTCGCCGCATAGATCAGCGCCGCGAGCCCCACACAGCTTGTGAGCACCAGCATCAGCGCCGACAGCCAGTCCAGCACCAGCACGATGCCGAAGGGGGCCGGCCAGTTGCCGATGCGATAAACGAGTGTCGCGGGATCGCCGGCGAACCCTGCCCGAGCCACGCGCGTGAGCAGCAGCACCGAGAGGAGCACGAGCGCCGCGGTGGTACCGAGCGCGATGCCCCGCTTGGCCGTGCGTCGCTTCTCCTTGAGCAGCAGCAAGGCCGCGCCGGCGACCAGCGGCAGCAGGATGGGAGCGATGATCAGGTGCCCAGCCCAACCGCCGCTCATTCGCCGTCGTCCCCGTCGACATGATCGGTTCCGGTGATGCCGCGCGATGCGAGCAACACGACCAGCAGCAAGGCGGTCATCGCGAAGGAGATCACGATCGCCGTCAGGACCAGCGCCTGAGGGAGCGGATCATCGTATCGCGACGCTTCCACCGCACCTGACCCCACGATCGGCGGCGCATCCACCTTGAGCCTCCCCATCGCGTAGATGAACATGTTCACCGCGTAGGAGATGAGCGACAGGCCCAGGATCACCTGGAAGGTTCGGGGGCGCAGGATCAACCAGACGCCCGAGGCGGTGAGAATGCCGATGCCGAGGGCAAGAACCAGTTCCATCAGCGCTTCTCCACCCCCGTCTCCTCGCCGCCCCGCAGCGGGCGCACCGGCCTGCGGATCGACTGGTGTGCGATGGCGATCAGGATCAGCGCCGTCGCCCCTACGACGAGCAGGAACACGCCGAGGTCGAACAGAAGCGCGGTAGCCAAGGGGATTTTCCCGATCAGGGGCACCTCCAGGTAGTGGAACCAGGACGTGAGGAACGGATGGTCGAAGAGCAGTGCCGCAGCGCCGGTAGCAGCTGCGATCAACAAGCCGGCCGCGATCCAGTCGGTCGGGCGAACGCGCAGGCGCGCTTCCACACTGCGCGTTCCTGCCGCCATGTACTGGAGGATCAGCGCGATCGACATGGCGACGCCGGCCGCGAACCCGCCGCCGGGAAGGTCGTGCCCGCGCAGGAAGAGATACAGCGCGATCACGACGATGAAGGGGAAGACCCACTCCAGGATGATCCGCGGGACGACCAGGTAATCCGACACCGTGTCGCCCGGCGCGCGTCCCGCATGCGCTTCGTCGAAGGCGTCCTGCAGGCGCTGCTGCTCGGGGTCGCGGACGCTCTCCCGGGCCGGCCGGAAGCGGCGCAGCAACGAGAACACCGTCAGCGCGACGATCGCCAGCACGGTGATCTCACCGAGCGTGTCGAATGCCCGGAAATCCACCAGGATGACGTTGACGACGTTGCGACCCCCGCCCTCCGCATAGGAGCGCTCCAGGAAGAAGCGGGAGATGGCGTCGGGAAGCGGACGGGTCATCATCGCATAGGCCAGGGCTGCGACCCCCGCACCCGCAGCAACGGCGATCAGGAGGTCGCTCCCCCGCCGCAGCACGACGCTCGCGGGCGTGCGCTTGCCGGGCCAGTTGTCCGGCAGCCGCTTGGGGAGCCAGCGCAGTCCCAGGAGAAGGAGGACCGTGGTCACCGTCTCCACGAGCAGCTGGGTGAGGGCAAGGTCGGGAGCCGAGAGCCAGACGAAGCCGATGCAACTGGCAAGCCCGGTGCCCGACACCAGCACTACGGCGGCGAGCCGATGGTATTTCGCCTGCCAGGCTCCGGCCACGGCGCAGGCGCTGCCGATCAGCCAGATAAGTGCGAAGCCGGGATCGATCAGGGTCCGCGGCGCCGTTCCCGGCGCGTAGCCGTGCCGCAGGAAGGGCAGCAGCGCCACGGCACAGGCGACCAGCACCATCAGGCGAAGCTGCGGCTGCAGTCGGCGCGTTCCCAGCCAATCCTCCAGCCATCGCGCGCTCGAGACGAGCACGGAAAGGACCGCGTCGAACATGCGCCGCCCCCTCAGTCGCCCGAGCAGGGGAACTGCATCGGCGGCGTTCAAAGCCCGCGCGAAAACCAGATAGGCGGCCGTGCCGAGCACAAGCGCGATGACGCTCAGCAGCAGGGGTTTGCTGAACCCGTGCCAGATCGCGAGGCTGTATTCCGGCGTCCCTCCCCCCAGTGCCGCGCGAACCGCGACGTCGAGGAATGGGCCGATGGTGACGGCGGGCAAGATCCCGATGACGACGCAGGCAAGCACCAAGACCTCGATCGGCAAGCGCATCCAGTGTGGTGCCTCGTGCGGGCGCCGCTCCAGTTTCGTCGGCGGCGGACCAAAGAAACTCTGGTGGATGAAGCGCACCGAGTAGAGCACGCTGAAGATCAAGCCGACGGTAACGAGATACGGCAACGCCTGGTCGAGAAGCGTCTCGTTGGTTTCCTCCAGCGCCTCCGCGAGCAGCATCTCCTTGGAGAGAAAGCCGTTGAGCAGCGGTACGCCCGCCATCGCCGCCGCGGCGACCATCGCCAGCGTCGCGGTAATCGGCATGAACCGATAGAGCCCGCTCAGCTTGCGCAGGTCGCGGGTGCCGGCCTCGTGATCGATGATGCCGGCCGCCATGAACAGCGACGCCTTGAACGTGGCGTGGTTGATCGTGTGGAAGATGGCAGCCACGGCAGCAAGCGGGCTGCCGATCCCCAGCAGCAGGGTGATGATGCCCAGGTGGCTGATGGTCGAGTAGGCGAGCAGCCCTTTCAGATCCTGCTGGAAGATCGCCGCCCAGGCACCCAGGATCAGCGTGATCAGTCCGACGCTGGTGACGATCAGATACCACGCCTCGCTTCCGGCCAGCACGGGCCACAGCCGGATCAGCAGGAATATACCTGCCTTCACCATCGTCGCCGAATGGAGGTAGGCCGAAACCGGCGTGGGCGCCGCCATCGCGTGGGGCAGCCAGAAGTGGAACGGGAACTGCGCGCTCTTGGTGAACGCGCCGATCAGGATGAGGATCAACGCCGGCAGGTAGAGGCTGCTCGCGCGGATCCGGTCCCCGGAGGCGAGTACCGTATCGAGATCATAGCTCCCGACGATCTTTCCGATCAGGAGAACCCCGACGAGCAGGCACAGCCCGCCCGCTGCCGTGACGACCAGCGCCATGCGGGCCGCGCTGCGCGCGCTTTCGTTCTGGTGCCAGTAGCCAATGAGGAGGAACGAGGTGAGGCTGGTCAACTCCCAGAAAAACGCCAGCTGCACGAGGTTGCCCGACAGGACCAGCGCGAGCATCGAGCCCATGAAGGCGAGCAGGAACGAGAAGAAGCGCGGGACCGGATCGCGCGGAGACATGTAGTAGCGCGCATAGACTATCACGAGAACGCCGATCGCGAGGACGAGCATCGCGAAGATCCAGGTGAGGCCGTCCAGGCGGAGGATGATGTCAAGCCCCAGCGAGGGCAGCCAGGAAACACCGGTCTGGAGGCCGGTTCCATTCGCGACCTGCGGATAGAGCACCGCCATCAGCACCGTGCCCGCGAGCGCGACGGCTCCCGCGATCAACGCTGCAGCGTCGCGGCTTCGCGTCGGAAGCCCGGCAACCGCGAGACTGCCCACGAACGGCAGCAGCAGGACGAACCACAAGGTGACGCTAGACGTCGCGATAGACATTCTCCCTTTCCTCTCCGCGGGCGACGACGCGCTCAACCACCCGGGAGTTTTTGATTGGCTCAGTTGGGCGCAGCCGAGCTGGTGCCTACCGAGTGCAGGATCTTCGGAGGGCCGCTCCGCGAAGCTTCTGGGATCAACGTAGGACGCCGCGCCTGCGATGCAACTCGCCGCGATGGCGCACGGCGCCGTCTTAGCATTGCGTAAACCTGCGCTCGCCAAATTCCCGTTTGGATTGCAGGATGTTGGCATGTCGAGCGCGGAAATGATGGCGAGCCTCTTCAGGCTCATGAACACGAGGACGCCTGCGGCCCAGGGTTCGCCCCCGACGGTCACGCTCTTCGGCGCTTTCAGCTCGGGAAACAGCAGACCGCAGGTCCTGACCGCGCGCGGCGAGAGCCTGGAAGCGGCGTGGAAGCGGCTGGCCGCAGAGATCGAGGCGGCGACTGCGGGAGATCCTCCCCGCTGGCTGCGCGTGGAGAGGGTCGACCAGGTCGAACCCACCAGCTGGGCAAAGCTGAAGGCCAGCCTGCGCCAGACCAAGCGCAATTATTTCCGTTACGGGATAGCGCTCGACGCGGAGTTCGAGCGTGCCTTCCTGGAGCAGGAACTGAACGCCAACGCCATGCTCTATGGCGGCAACGCCATCGCCCACGCGGTGGTGAACGAGGGCAACTTCACCATCTACGCGCGCCGCAAATACGGGCCTGCGACCCAGATCGACTTTGCCGACGATCAACCGTTGTTCGTGTTCACGACCCAGGCGGTATTCGCCGATGCGGACGGCACCTGCGTCGTCCTGCACGACAGCGGCCTCGAGCGCGGCCGGCGGCAGCTCGACCCGCTGACGCCGGAGGACGTGGCGGCACTGGTCCGCAGCGGCGCCGGCCACCTTGCGCGACAGGTCGGGGAGGATGGCCGCTTCGTCTACGGCTACCATCCCTGCTTCGACCGAAAGATCGACGCCTACAACGCGCTGCGCCATGCCAGCTCCACCTATTCGATGATCGAGGCCTGGGAGATGCTGCGCGATCCGCAACTCGCCGCCGCGATCGAGCGCGCGCTCGGCTATCTGGTGCGCGAACTGATCCGCCCGGCCACGCTCGCGGACGGCAGCGAGGCCGCGTTCCTGGTCGACGTGGGCGACGAGATCAAGCTGGGCGGCAGCGCGGTCGCGATCCTGGCACTGTCCCGCCATGCGCAGGCGACCGGCTGCCGCGACCATCTGGCCCTGATGGAGCAGTTGGCGCTCGGCATCCGCTCCATGCAGGATCCGGCGACCGGTGCCTTCGCGCATGTGCTGCACTATCCCGACCTGGCGGTCGTCCAGCCGTTCCGCACGATCTACTATGAGGGCGAAGCTGCCTTCGCGCTGATGCGCCTTCACCAGCTGACCGGCGATCCGCGCTGGCTGGCGGTGGTGGAGCGCGCCTACGACCACTTCATCGCGGCCGAGCATTGGCGGCACCACGACCACTGGCTCGGCTATTGCACCAACGAGCTGACGCTGGTGCGGCCGGAAGCGCGCTATTTCCAGTTCGGCATCCGCAACGTCGCCGGTTACCTCGACTTCGTTCGGGACCGGATCACCACCTTTCCTACGCTGCTCGAACTGATGATGGCCGCGCATGCGATGCTGTCGCGCATCGCCGAGCTTCCGGAGCATCGCCACCTGCTCGCCGAAGTGGACATCGCGCGCTTCAACGAGGCGCTGGAGGCGCGTGCGCGGCACCTGCTGAACGGGCATTTCTGGCCGGAGCTGGCGATGGACTTCGCCCGCCCAGACCGCATCGCCGGCAGCTTCTTCATCCGCCACCAAGGCTTCCGGGTGCGGATCGACGACGTCGAGCATTATCTCTCCGGCCTGGTCGCCTATCACCACTATCGCACGCAGGGTCAGCCGCTGCGTCCGCTCGCAGCGCCCTCAGGTCCGGCGGACCTGTGGGACGCCGATCGCCTAGTCGCGGCGACCGGAGGCAGCTGGGAGGTGCCGCCGCCCGCCGGCTGGTCTGCACGCGGCGTCTGCATCCATCCGCCGACCTACCGCCCGGGCCAGCTGGCGGTGGTCCGCTCAAGGGACACCGGCCGCGGGATCCGCCCGGCCGCGCTTGCGAGCCTGTCGCCGCCGCCGGCCGCAATCGTCACCGATGGCGACCCAGGCGCCTTACCGCCCCACATGCCGGTGCTGCGCGTCGCCGACACGGGCAATGCCATCCTCGAACTCGGACGCGCGGCGCGCCAGCGACTGTCGGTCCCCGTGCTCGCCGTCACCGGAAGCGCCGGCAAGACGACGGCGGTGGCGATGCTCGCCCACGCGCTGGAGCCGTTCGGTACGGTCGGGCGCAGCGCCCACAACGCCAATCTGCCGCATGGCGTCGCCTGGAACCTCGCCTCGGTTCCGGCCGACGCCAAACACGTCGTGCTGGAGCTCGCGGTCGGGCGCATGGCGCACAGCGCGCGGCTGGCGCGGCCGGACGTCGCGATCTTCACCAACATCGCGCCCGCGCATCTGACCAACGGCAGCAGCGTGGCCGACATCGCCCGCACCAAGAGCGCCATCTTCCTCGGCATGGCGCCCGGCGGCATCGCGATCCTCAACCGCGACATGGACCAGTGGGATATCGTACATGCCGCCGCCCGAGCGCGACGGCTGCGGGTGATCCACTATGGCCGGTCGGACGGATGCGAGCTGCGGCTGCTCTCCTATGACGGTGTAACGCGGGAGGTCGAAGCCGAAGTATTCGGCCGCCAGGTACGCTTCACGCTGGGCGCGTCGGGCGAGCACATGGCGTTCAACGCGCTGGCGGCCCTTGGCGCGGTGGCGGCACTGGGCCAGCCGATCGAACCGGCGATCGAAGCGCTCGCGAGCTTCCGGTCGCTCCCCGGCCGCGGCGAGACGCTGCCGCTGGTGATCGACGGCAAGCGGGTGACGCTGATCGACGATGCGTACAACGCCAATCCTGCCTCCATGGCCGCCGCGCTGGCCGATCTCGCCCAGCGTCCGGGCATGCGGCGCATGGCGGTGCTGGGGGAGATGGCCGAACTCGGCGAGGCCGAGGAACCGCTCCACCGCCAGCTCGCCGACGCCGTCGACCAACGGATCGCGCGCGTGCATGCGGTCGGCGCCTTGTGGAACGGCTTCTGGGAGGCGCTTCCGGGCGGGCAGCGTGGCGTGCACGCGGAGAGCCTGGAGGGGCTTCGCGCAGCGGTCCGTGCCGAGCTTCGCGATGGCGACGTGGTCCTGTTCAAGGGATCGAACAGCCGCCGCATCCACGAGCTGGTCGCCTGGCTCAAGGCGGCTGCAAGCAGCGCTCCCCCTGCCCCACTGCTGCGGGCGCCGGCGCCGCAGACAACCCCGCCGCAGAGCCTGCTGCTCTACGATCTGGAAGCGGAGCGCATGGTCGTCTCCGAACACACCGATGCGGCGCACCACCCCGCGGCTCTGGCGAAGCTGCTCACTCTCTGCCTCGTCGATGAACGCCGCCGCGAACTCGAGCTTGCGGAGGACGCGCCGATCTCCGTCTCACCCACTGCTGCGACGGTGGACAGCCGCTGGCGGTTCGAGGCGGGGGAGCGCGTGACGCTCGGCGAGCTGATGGCCGCGACCGCGATCGTCGGGGCGAACGAAGCGGCGCACGCCCTGGCGGAGTGGCATAGCGGATCGGCCGAGGCGTTTACCGCCGAAATGAACGCGCGAGCGCGGGCGATCGGGATGACGGCGAGCCGCTTCGCTTCCCCCAGCGGCCTCGGCCTGGGTCAGGCGATCACCGGTGGCGATGCGATCCGGCTGGGTGCCCATGTGCTCACCCACGCGCCCGCCGTCCACGCGCTTTCGGCCAAGCCGTGGTTCGCGTGGAAGGGGGCAACCTATCCCAACACCAACCGGCTGATCGGCACGGTGGCGGGCGTCGACGGGCTGCGCACCGGCAGCGTCGGCGCGCGTGCCCATCACCTGCTGCTTTCGGTGACCGATGGGCATGGCAGGCGCTGGATCGCGGCCGTGCTGGGCGCCCCCACCCGCGGTGCGCGCGACGCAGCCGCGCGCGCGCTGCTCAGTTCCGCACTTCCTCCGGCACGGGCGGCAGCGGTGCCATTGCGCGCAACGCCGCGCTGATCGCAGCCGCGTCCTCTCCCCGCGCATAGAGTGCGGCGCCCGCCTTCAGCGGCTCGGCGAGCAGGTGCCGGGTACGTCCCTCACCCCGCAGCAGGATGTGGGTGGGGTGCAGCCCGGCGCTGCGCAGCCGCTCCACATAGTGGCGTTGGCTGAGGAAGGGCACGACCCGGTCGCCGGGGTCCGACAGGACGAAGATGTCGGGTCCCGGCTTCGGAATCCCCCCAACATGGGCAATCGGGTCATAGACCGCGGCCGGACCCTCGACGGGACCGCCGTCGGGCCCGCGCCGTTTCTGGTAGGCGCGCATCACCTCTGCCGCCGAAACCAGCCCCGAGCTGATGAATGCGCCGGCGATGTCGCGCCGCCGGTCGAGCAGCGCCGCAACCAGGTGCCCGCCCCCGGAATGCCCCGCAAGGATGAAGCGCGACACCCGATACCGCGCCTTGATCCGATCGAGCGCACCGTCGACGAGCCGCACCTCGTCCAACCGCCGCCTCGCGCCATGATTGCCCGAAGATCCGTAGAGGCCGGGCCGCGCGAGGAAGATCGCGGGCGTGCCGCCGTCGCGAGACCAGCCGGCCATTTCCTGCCGAATGTCGGCCGGAGAGCGCCGCGCATAGCTCCCCGCGATCAATCGGACGCCGCCGCGTCCGCGCAGCAGCACGTCACCCGGCAGGTACACCAGCATCGTGCCGCCGGCGCGCGGGTTGCCGGCCGGATAGGTGCGGATGCAGGCACCGCCGCCGCGGACCGGAACCCAATAGGCATCGGGCACGTCGGTGCAGCGCCGCCGGCTGCTGGTGGACCCGTTCAGCGCCTCGCGCGCGTCGAAGGTCTGGCGGCCGCGCGGGATGCGCAAGGGTGCGGGTCGCTGGGCTTCGTTGGGCATCAGCCGTGGCGGCATCGGGGTCTCCAGTTGCGGCGACAGGAACAGGCTTGCCGCCCCCAACCAAAGCCCGAGCACGCTCACCGCTCCCGCAACGCCTCCCGCCCCCGGTTGAACGGCTTCACGAGATACTGGAACACGGTCTTGCTGCCGGTGTGGATGTCGGCGGTCGCGACCATCCCCGGTACGATCGGGAAACGGCGACCGGCCTTGTTGACCAGGGCGTCACTGTCGGTCCGGATCAGCACGCGGTAATATTCGACGTCGGGCTTTGCTTCGTCCTTGATGGTATCGGGCGAGATGGTCGCGACCTTCCCCTTCAACCCGCCGTAGATCGCATAGTCATAGGCGGTGATCTTGACGCTGGCGGGCTGGTTCGGGTGGATGAAGGCGATGTCCCGCGGCGAGATGCGCGCCTCCACCAGGAGCTTGTCGTCCAGCGGCACGATGTCCATCAAACGGCCGTTGGGCGGGATGACGCCGCCGATCGTCGACACCTCGATGTTCTTGACGATCCCTCGCACGGGGGAGCGCAACGTCAGGCGGGCAAGCGTGTCCGCCCGCCCCTTCACCACCGGCGACAACGTCGCCACTTCCGCGTTCGCCTTTGCCAGCTCCTCGCGAGCCTGGACGATATATTCGGAGGTGAGGTCGGCCTGCTTCAATTCCAGATCGGCAAGCTGCCGCTGCAGCCGCAGCACCTCGACGTTGCTGGCCGCGCCGACCGCGATCAGCCGCTGGCCGATCTGCACCTCGTTCGTCAGCAACGCGATCGAGCGGCGCAGCCAGGCGAGCGACTTGTCCAGGCTGCTCCGTCGGGCCTGGTACAGGCGCAGTTCCTTGGCCTTGAGTTCGGGATAGGGATCGAGTTCCGCCGGGAATATGGGAGCAGTCTGTCCGACCTCCGCTTCCAGCCGTGCGACGCTGGCAAGCGCAGCGCGGTACTTGGCAGCACTTTCCTCGAAGGTCGAGGCACTCTGGGTCGGGTCGAGCTGCGCCAGGATCTGGCCAGGCTGAACGATGTCGTCCTGCTTCACCAGCAGCTTTGCGAGGATACCGCCTTCCAGCGACTGGATCACCTGCTCGCGCGTGGAGGGTACCACCCGCCCTGCCCCGGTCGCCACCTCGTCCAGCCGAGCGAAATACGCCCAGGCGAACAGCGCGGCCATGCACGCGACGATCACCCAGATCAGCCGCGTCGCGCGGCCAAGCCGCGCACCATCGGCATCGCCGAACACCCAGGCGCCATTCAGGACGTCGGCGCTCGTCGCCATCAGATCCGATCCTTTCGCGCCGGCACCACCTTCGCCGGCGCCCGCGGCGTGCGAAGCCGCTCCAGCACCTCATCGCGAGGACCGTCAGCAACGATGCGGCCGCCTTCCACCACGATCAGCCGGTCGACCAGTTCCAGCGCGCGGGTGCGGTGGGTGGCGATCACCACGGTTCGCAGCGCACTCCAATCCCGAAAGCGCGCGATGAAGTTCCGCTCCGCGGCGTCGTCCATCGATGCGGTGGGTTCGTCCAGCAGGATGACGCGAGGATCGCGGATCAGCAGGCGCGCGAGCAGCAGTGCCTGGACCTGCCCCCCGGAGAGGCCGGACCCGCCCTCGAAGATCAGATGCTCCAGCCCTCGCGGCAGGCGCCGGACGAACTCGTCGGCCCCCACGATCGCCAGCACCGAGCGGATATCCTCGTCGGTGGCGTGGGGCGCACCCATGAGCAGATTGTCGCGGATCGTGCCATGGAACAGCCGCGCGCGCTGCGACAACAGGCTGATGTCACGCCGCACGTCCGCCGGGTCCACCTGGCCCAGCGCTACGTCATCGACGAGCACCTCCCCCGAGACCGGCTCCAGGAGACCCGACAGCGCCTGGAGGAGCGTCGATTTACCGGCTCCGTTGCGCCCGAGGATCGCGATCTTCTCGCCGCCCGCGATCTGGAGCCGGCTGACGGTCAGGGCGGCCGGGGACTGCGGGTCGCCATAACGGAACACTGCATCCCGCACCGTCAGATCGCCGGCGATATGGGGCAGGTGCACGCGGGACTCACGGTCCGGGTGATCGACGGGCAGCGCCATGACCCGGTTGAGGCCCGCGATTGTCAACGGCGGAGCAAAACCAGGCCAGCGGGGCGGAGTAAAAGCAGGCCACTTGAGGCGCGCGCTGACGATATGAAAAGGGCCCCGATCGGGGCCCTTTTCATATCGTTGCCGTCCTCGGCCTGATGGTCAGGAAGATAATATCTCACCGGTGTCCGGGTCGGACAGGGCACTGGCCTGGTTTTGCTCCGCCCCGCGACGTTTGCGTCCGGTGGACTGCTTGAGGCGATAGCTGTCGCCGTTCATGGTCAGGATGGTGGCATGGTGGGTGAGCCGGTCGAGCAGTGCGCCGGTCAGCCGCTCGGAGGCGAGCACCTGCGTCCAGTCCTCGAACGGCAGGTTGGAGGTGATGATGGTCGAGCCGCGCTCGTAGCGCTGCGACAGCACCTCGAAGAGCAGTTCGGCGCCGGTCGGGGACAACGGGACGTAGCCGAGTTCATCGACGACGAGCAGCTTCACGGCCGCCATCTCGCGTTGGAGCTTGAGCAGCCGTCGCTCGTCTCGCGCCTCCATCAACTGGTTCACCAGCGAGGCCGCGGTAGTGAAGGCGACTGTGAAGCCCTTCTGGCAAGCCGCCAGGCCGAGCGCGAGGGCTACATGCGTCTTGCCTGTCCCGCTGTTGCCGAGCGCAATGACGTTCTCGCGGCGCAGGATATATTCGCACCGTGCGAGCTCGACCACCATCATCTTGTTCAGGCTGGGGATGGCGGTGAACTCGAAGGTGTCGAAGCTCTTCACAGCCGGGAAACGGGCTGCGCGGATCCGTCGTTCGATGGTCCGGCGCTCGCGGTCGATGAGCTCCAACTCGATAAGCCGCAACAGGTAGCGCGTGTGGTCGACCCCGCCTTGCGCGCATTCGCGCGCGACCTTTTCGTACTCGCGCAGAACGGTTGGCAGTTTGAGTTGTTTGAGATGATGGGCGAGCAGCACCTGTGGCGTACCTGCGGTCGTGCCCACCGGCATGGCGTCCTTGTCCGTCATGCTGCCAGCACCGCATAGTCGGCCGCGCACGTCGTTTTGACGTCCATCTTGGGCACGTGCGGATACGCCGCTAAATCCAGGCGCGGCGGACGGCGCTCGATACGCGCCAGCGCGATGAGTTTTACCGCGTCAAAACCAGGTGCGCCCAACTGGACTGCCTCGGTCACGGCATCCGTGACGATGGGAAGCGGCATCGCCTCGAGCAGCCGCAGCACCTGGATGAACTCGCGTTTACCCTTGTTGCCCATCCGGGCCTCGAGCAGGTGGCGCAGATGCTGGAAGATGTCCGGCAGGTTCCAGTCCTGAAGGGCTGCCGCCTGGTCGAGCGCACCGGGCTTGGTCTCGATGAGCGCGAGATAGTGCAGTGGGTTGGAGACGAATACGCCTTCGTCGTAGCAACGCGCGTGCCGGGCAATCTCTTCGCCCGCGCATATGATGACGACCTCGTCGACGAACCCCTTCACCATCACGTCGCGGTAGCCGTACGCGGTCGGCACCGAATAGTCGTTGGTCCGGTAGCGCACCATCGCGGTCGACGACACGCGCGCCGCGCGTTTCTCGCATGGCTCCAGTGGTACGGACGGCAGCGTGCGCAATGCCGATACGTCTGCCGCCAGCCGCTCGGCAATGGTCTGCGCGTGCTGACCGGCATGCTCGCCCTGGCGCGTACGGCAGGACTCCTCGAACCTGGCGTTCAGGACATCGAAATTGGCAGCGACCGGCACGGGCACCATGAAGTTGTTGCGCGCAAACTTCACCAGCCCCTCGACCTTGCCTTTGTCGTTGCCTCGCGCTGGACGCGCAAAACGGTCCTGAAACAGGTAGTGGCTGACCAACTCGGTGAAGGCGCGTGTGCGCTCGCGCGTTCCATCGCCGCAGATCTTTGCCACGGCGATGGTTGTGTTGTCGTAGAGGATGGACAGCGGCACGCCCCCGAAGAACGCGAATGCCGACACGTGCCCGTCAAGAAACGCCTCGGTCGTCTCGCGCGGATACGCCTTGAAGAAGCAGGCATCCGACTGCGGCAGCGACATGCAGAAATAGTGGATCTTCATCCGCTCCCCGCCGACGACCGCGACCGCCTCGCCAAAGTCGACCTGTGCATGCCCCGGCGGGTGCGCCAGCGGCACGAAGGTCTCGCGCCCGCGGGCCCTGCACAGCCGCACATGGTCCTTCACCATCGTGTAGCCGCCCGTATAGCCATGCTCGTCGCGCAGCCGCTCAAAGATCCGCTTGGCCGTGTGCTGCTGCTTGCCCGGCGCCTCGCGGTCGGCTGCCAGGATTGCGTCGATAACCGGTAGCAGCGTCCCGAGCTTCGGCTTGGTCGGAGGTTTCGTCCGGCGGTATCCAGGAGGCGCCGAATACAGGCACATCTTGCGTACCGTATCCCGGTTCAGCCCGAACACCTCCGCCGCTTCCCGGCGACTATGCCCCTCGACAAATACAAACCGTCTGACCGCTGCGTAGCTCTCCACGACAAACATCCCCGCCGCTCCGCAAAGGGAGCAGCTTACCAACTGGCCGGATTTTACTCCGCCCCCGACGGCACTGCGCCGGCGGTCCTGTGGCCTGGTTTGTCACCGCCCTTCACAAGCGTCCGCGTCCGCATCCGCGTCCGCATCCGCGTCGGCATCGGCGTCCGCATCAGCGTCAGCGTCAGCGTCGGCATCCGCATCGGCGTCCGCGTCGGCATCAGCATCAGCGTCCGCGTCGGCGTCAGCGTCCGCGTCAGCGTCCGCATCCGCGTCGGCATCCGCGTCGGCGTCAGCGTCCGCATCAGCGTCAGCGTCCGCATCAGCATCCGCGTCCGCATCCGCGTCGGCATCGGCGTCCGCATCAGCGTCAGCGTCAGCGTCAGCGTCAGCGTCGGCATCCGCATCGGCGTCCGCGTCCGCGTCCGCATCCGCGTCAGCATCCGCATCGGCGTCCGCATCAGCGTCGGCGTCAGCGTCGGCGTCCGCATCCGCGTCGGCATCAGCATCAGCGTCGGCGTCCGCATCCGCATCCGCGTCAGCGTCAGCGTCAGCATCGGCGTCCGCGTCGGCGTCAGCGTCGGCATCCGCATCGGCATCAGCGTCCGCGTCGGCATCCGCGTCCGCGTCGGCGTCAGCGTCAGCGTCAGCGTCAGCGTCCGCATCCGCGTCGGCATCCGCGTCAGCATCGGCGTCGGCGTCCGCATCAGCGTCAGCGTCCGCATCCGCGTCGGCGTCCGCGTCGGCGTCAGCGTCCGCATCAGCATCCGCGTCGGCGTCCGCATCAGCGTCAGCGTCCGCGTCCGCATCCGCATCCGCATCCGCGTCGGCGTCAGCGTCCGCATCAGCGTCGGCATCAGCATCCGCATCAGCGTCGGCATCCGCATCAGCATCCGCATCCGCATCCGCGTCAGCGTCAGCGTCCGCATCAGCATCAGCATCCGCGTCGGCGTCAGCGTCAGCGTCCGCATCAGCATCCGCGTCGGCGTCGGCATCCGCATCAGCGTCAGCGTCCGCGTCGGCGTCAGCGTCCGCGTCGGCATCCGCATCGGCATCAGCGTCCGCGTCCGCGTCGGCGTCAGCGTCAGCGTCCGCATCCGCGTCGGCATCCGCGTCAGCATCGGCGTCCGCGTCCGCATCAGCGTCAGCGTCAGCGTCAGCGTCAGCGTCGGCGTCAGCATCCGCGTCAGCGTCGGCGTCGGCGTCAGCATCCGCGTCAGCGTCGGCGTCCGCATCAGCGTCAGCGTCAGCGTCAGCGTCCGCATCCGCATCGGCGTCAGCGTCCGCATCCGCGTCAGCGTCGGAGTCCGCATCAGCGTCGGAGTCTTCGGACTCATCGCCGGTGATCGCGCCGCCGACCAGGCCGCCTGCGAAACCGGCAGCGATGCCCGCGAGGGGGCCCGCGAAGGCGCCCAGGCCGCTGGCCGCGCCGGCACCGACCGCACCGCCGACCAGCTGGTCGCCTGCGGCGACTTCGATGAAGCTGAATTCGGTGCTGCCTACCGGCGCGCGCGCGAGCCAGACGCGGCCGTCGCTGCCCTGCAGCAACAGGTCCTTGGGCGTGCTATCCGCACCCGGCGTGTAGAAATTCTCGACCCGCGCGGCGCCACCGTCCTGCAGGCGGACCACCAGCGCGTCGCCCTCGCGCGCGAAGCCCGTGACCTCGGCGGGCGTATAAGGGAGCTTTACGACGTCCGTCGTTCCCGGAGTGAAGTTGGTCGTGCCAGCAGGGGTGGCATCGGCAGCGACATTGTCACTCGTCTGTGGGCTCACGGCGCATCATCTCCCTCTTGGCCCCGGAAGTCTCGCCATCCGACGGTCTCCGGTCACGTCCTTCGACGGCTCACGCCGCCTGCGGAGACCACGCCCTGTCTTGCACGAACTTGCGTTCGGGAAAGTCGCGTCTCCGGACATCTATGTATTTGAGGGAAAAGGCCGATCCTATTGGACCAAGCCCCTAAGTGACTACGTAGAACCGCACGCCGGCATTTACTTTCTGGAAACCAGTTTCACCTGCCCTGGCCGGCCGCCGCTCAGGCCAGGCCGGCCGAAGCGGCCAGCGCCATCGCCTCTGACATGGTCCCGACCTGCAGCTTGTCCTTGATGTTGGCCCGATGCACCTCGATGGTGCGGGGGCTGAGCCCGAGTTCCTTGGCGATCAGCTTGCTGCTCAACCCGGTGAGAAGCCGGCTGAGCACCTCTCGCTCGCGCGGCGACAATGCAGCGAGCCGCTCGCGGGCGGACTGTGCGCCGGGAGCGCTGGCTTCCTCCCGCTCGGTCACGGCGTGCAGCGCCTCCCGCACCGCCCGCAGGAGCTGCTCCTCCCCGCCCCCGGTTCCGGGCAGCACGTCGAACGCGCCCATCTTCATCAGGGAGCGGACCTCCTGAGCATTGCCGTGCTCGGGCGTGAGCGCGATGATCCGGAACGATCGACGGCGGTTCCCCAAGGCGCCCAGGATCCGCCCCAGGCTGTTGGGAGCGCTGGGAACGCTGAACAGGATGCAGCCCGCCTGAAGAGCAGTGGCGATCTTCACGAACTGCTCGATCGTCTCGAACGTGCGGGGCTTGAAGCCGCGCCGCCAAAAACGGCCGGCCAGGCGCGCCTCCTCACCCGGCTCCAGGCCGACCAGGTAGATCTGCTGATGGTCCTGCGCATCGATGCGCTCGGCGATGCCTCCGACGCTGCGGATGCTGCCTTCCCGATCGGGTACCGCAAACAGCGTTTCCCGGATCTTGCGGATCTGCCCGTCGCCGCCGACCACGCGTATTCCTCGCAGATCAGTTCGCCTGCCTGCAGGCGCGGCAGGAAATCGATCTGGCGGTCCCGGTCGTCGGGATGGACCGTCCCCAGCCAGTCGCTCCAGCTCCGGAGCTGGGAAGCTGTCTGTTCTCCCCAAAGATGTGTGGTATCGCCGGCCAGATAGTCGATCTGCTGGGTTTCGAGATCGACGATCCAGAGCACCTTGTGGCTGGAATGTGCGAAGGTTTCGAACAACTCCTCCTTGGAGTGGATCGACTCCATGGCGACATGCCAATCGTGCACATCGGTCGCGGCACTGTACCAGCCCTCGATGTCACCATCTGCGTCCAGCACGGGTTCGGACCGCACCAGCACCCAGCGATACTGGCCATCGTTCCGCCGCAGCCGATGACGGCTTTCGAAGGTCGTGCGCCGGGAGAGCGCCTTTTCGAAGCGCAGGCGGATGGCCTGCACGTCGTCCTGGTGGACGATGGATGGCCAATCGTCACCGATGGTCGTCGGATCGACGCCGAGGAAGTCGATCATCCGCTGGTTGGCCCAGGCAACGTGGTTCGGAACCCGCGTTACCCAGAGCATCTCGGGCACGAGGGCGCTGAACCGCTCCAGTTCCTTCGCCTGACGCACGGCTTCGCGCTCTGCAAGGACCAGCTTGGTCGTCTCCCACGCGGTGACGAGAACGCCGCCCACCTCATCGTTGGCATAGCGCACCGGCGAAACGGAGAAGGTCCACCAGCCCTTTTGTGGGCCGCTGCCCCGATCTAGCTCCAGCGGCAGGTTCTCGTGAAAGCTCGCCTCGCCGCGCATCGCTGCGTTGACGATCCCGCTGACCTCGTCCCAAGCCTCCGCCCAGATCTCCCGATAGGGACGCCCTAGTGCATCGGGCTTTTTGCCCAAGATGACCGTGTAGGCGTCGTTGAAGAAGGTGACGAAGTCGTCGCCCCAGAGCAGGCTTTGCGGAAAGGCAGAGTCGAGGATCAGGCCCAGCGTCGTGGTAAGTTCCAGTGGCCATTGCGGCCGCGGCCCCAAAACGGTCGATGACCAATCCTTTCCGCGGATGCGGGCCGCCATCAGGCTATTGCCGAGCTGCAGTGGGGCCTCCCTGAATCATCATCCGTCTCCCTGTTTTCGACCAATGCTCGCAGGCGGCAAGAATATGTCAATATCGGTCGAGGCGTCAGGCGCGGGAACGGGACTTAGGACCCTCAGCTACACCGAGCTGAAATAAGTTAACCGCTTAGAACAATGGAACGTCCGCTCTGCGATCGGAATAGGGTCGACGAGACTGCACCAAAACGGATGGTATACGTTTTACCCGCGATACCGCGCGTGGATGAAATCCCTAGATGCTGCTTTTCATGTAGCTTCGACGGGCCTCACCGCTGGCGAGCACTGTCGCCAATCTGGCCTGCAGCATCGAGTAAGCGCCCCGCCGGGGGCAACGGGACGTGCTCCGGGCGGTGTTCGCTGGCACCGCCAGACCGCGGAGCTCGAACGTCGTTCGGTCTAGACGGACGGCATGACCGGCGCGATCGCCGTCAAGGACGAACGCGTCTGCATCCCCGCTTCGCTCCCCGCACTATCGCTTCGGATAGCTGGCAAGCTTCACCCGCAGCAATTGCGGGGCCGCGGTGAAGTTCAGCCCCCAGTCCGCCTGATCGCCGTTCCACACGCGCTCGAACACCCATCGGCCCCCCTCATCGTAATGGCCTTGCTCGATACGATCGTAGATGAGATTGGCGGCGCGCTTGTCCGCCAGATCAAAGTCGACCCGCCCACGAAATCCCGTAACCAGATACTCGTCCGGCGCGAGTTCGGCGATCGCGACCCCGCCGGAAGGGTCGGGATTGCCCTTGGGCGGCGCCATGCCGAAGTCGGGGCGACCGAAGGTGGCGGTGGCGACATATTTCCCGAGCTGCATCACCTGCTTGTGCTCATCGGCCGGGTCATTGGGTTCGGCCGCGCCCCATGTCTTGCTATCCAAGGCGAGCCTTGCCCACAGCCGCGCGATGGGTCGGAACAAGGCAAAGTGCGCCGCAAACGGCGCGATGGCCTCGTCGTTCAGCTTGGCCGTCAGCGGCAGCGTGGAAAGATACCGGTTGCCGTCCAAGCCGAACGGCGCCCAGCCGATCGCGCCACACCCGATCGCCTCGAAGAAGTAGCGGGCATACTCCTTAGCGTGGCCGGTTTCCGGCACGAACAGCGGATTGTCCGGCCGGTCATAGGCATCGAGGAAGCCCCGGTAGGCTTTGTGATCGGGGTTGTAGATGTCGGGCGCCAGCGCATCCAGGTGCGGGGCCGCGGCCTTGTACACGTCGATCACGGTGTTGGCCGGTCCGCCGCTCGCGTAGCTTTTCGGCTCCTGGTAGGTGAACGGATCGCCGGGAAGCGCCGCGTTGACATACATCGGGATCGGCTTGACCGCCTTCCCTGCCGCCGCGACCTGATCGATGTAGCGTGCGACGTGCCAGGCGTGAAAATACAGATCGGCGTCGCGGCCGAACACCGTGGCCCAGTCCCCCGGCCGCTTCTTCATCCGGCGCAGCAATGCGGCGGGCACGGGGCCGGCGAAGGCGGCGTTCGCTTCGGGCGAGTGGTCGCGCGGCAGGCCATAGGAGCCGGGCTCGTTCTGCACCTGCACCATCACCACCGTATTCTGCGGATCGGCTTCTTTCAGGTGGCCGATGAAGGCGGTAAAGGCACGGCGATCGGCGGCGAGCGTCTCGCGCCCGAACGGCGACAGGGCATAGTGGTTGGTCCCGTCCGGCGCGCGCATCCGGGGGAAGCGCTTGTTGTCCAGCTTCACCCAGGCCGGCGTATACTGCGGGTTGGTGTTCTTCCACGTACCGAACCACAACAGGACGAGGCGCAGCTTCCGCTCGCGTGCCTGTGCCAGCAACAGATCGAGATAGGAGAAGTCGAACACCCCCTCCTTGGCCTCGATCTGCTCCCAGGCGATCGGCACCTCTACCGTGTTGACGTGCAGCGCTTCCATGGTCGGCCAGACCTTTGCCATCGCGGACGGCCACGCACTGGAGTTGTTCACCTGCGCGCCCAGGATGAGAAAGGGTGCGCCGTCGACGATCAACGCGTGGCGGCCGTCCCGCGTGACGATCCGCGGCACCGCGGTCTCCTGCGCCGCCGCCACCGGCGTCGCAAGCGTCGCTGCCGCCGCGATGGCCGTTCCGATGATCCTCATGCCCCTCCCCTTTTGTTGCTGTCTCGCGGCGGCCGACGCGGCAAGAAGCCGTCGCGGGAAAACGGCTGGGAACACGCGCCTAGTGCAGTAGCAGCTTGATAGCGCTATCGCCTTGTCCGTCGCGCGTCCATACGCCAGGAACAGGAGCGGCGGAGCAGCCCCGACGCATTACTCAAGCAACGGGCGTGCCGCGATGAACGATCTTTCGGAACGCACGGTTCGTGCCGGCGCTCTCGAAGCGGGGGAGGACGAAGTGACCGAAGGACCATCGCGGCGTACCGTGATCGCTGCCGCGTTGGCGGCCCCTGCCCTGATCGCCGCGCGGGGCGAACGGGTGCAGCCGAACTGGCCGTCGCTGGTGCAGCATTACCGGTACCCCGAGTGGTTCCGCGACGCGAAGTTCGGCATCTGGTCGCACTGGGGGCCGCAGGCGGTGCCCGAGCAGGGCGATTGGTACGGCCGGTTCCTGTACATGCAGGGCCACCCGATGGCCGACTTCCACCGCAAGACCTATGGCCATCCAGCCGAGTTCGGGATGAAGGACCTGTTCCCGCGCTGGACCGCCGCAGCTTGGGAGCCGGAGGCGCTGATGCAGCGCTTCGTCCGGGCGGGGGCCAAGTATTTCGTGTCGCTCGCTTGCCATCACGACAACCTGGACTGTTTCGACAGCAGCCACCACGCGTGGAATGCGACCGCGATCGGGCCGAAGCGCGATGTGGTCGGCATCTGGGAACGTGCGGCGCGGCGGGCCGGGCTGCGGTTCGGCGTGTCGAACCATATCTCGCACGCATGGCACTGGTACCAGCCGGCCTATGGCTATGATCCGGTCGGCCCCCGCAAGGGCGAGCGCTATGACGCGTACCGGCTGACGAAGGCCGACGGACGCGGGCAATGGTGGGAAGGGCTCGACCCGCAGGAGCTCTACACCGGGCGCCATATGGTGGCACCCGACGGGATCGACAGCATCGTGGCGATGAATGCTTGGCACGACCAGCACGACGGCCAGTGGATCGAGACGCCCCCCCCGCACGATCGCCGCTTCGTGCGGCAATGGCTGCTCCGCCAGCAGGAGCTGATCGAGAAGTATCGCCCGGATCTCTGCTACTTCGACAACTACGAGTTGCCGTTCGGCCAGACCGGGATTGAGGCGGCGGCGCACTACTACAACCGCTCGATCGCGTGGCACGGCAACATCGACGTGGTGCTCACCGCCAAGCAGTTGAAGCCTTATGCCCGGTTCGGCGTGGTGCAGGATGTCGAGCGCGGCTTTTCCGACCGGCTGTGGGACGAGCCGTGGCAGACCGACACGTGCATCGGGGACTGGTTCTACAACCGCAGCCGCTTCACCGACAAAAGCTACAAGAGCGCCGAGGACGTGGTGCAGCGGCTGGCCGACGTGGTGTCGAAGAACGGCAACCTGCTGCTTTCCGTGCCGCAGCGCGGGGATGGCAGCATCGACGCGGAGGAGGAGCGGATCCTCGACGATCTCGCCGGCTGGATGGCGGTGAACGACGAGGCGATCTTCGGCTCGCGGCCGTGGCGCGTGTATGGCGAAGGCCCGACGCAGCTTAGCGCAGGGATGCAGAACGAAGGCGCGTTCAAGGGCTTCGACGAGCGGGACGTGCGGTTCACGGTGAACAAGGGTGCGCTGTACGTGCTGTTCCTGAAGCGACCGACACGGCCGGTGACGATTGCGGCGCTTGGACGCGGGCGGTGGAACGGGCGGGTTGCGCGGGCGACGCTGCTGGGCGGTGGGCCGGTGACGATGGCCCAGCGGGCGGACGGGCTGGCACTCACTGTGCCGCGGGGCGACGGTTTCGTCCCGGTAGTGAAGCTGGAGGGAGTGGGATTCGTTTGAGGTGGCGCGAGTCCTTCCACAAAGGGAAGTTTGAGTGCAGCGGCAATCCCACCCGCCCCTCCGCGGAGCCAGAAATCCATATGCGCAACGTTCGCTTCCACCACGACGTCGAGATCTTATAGCTCTCCGCCTGCGGGTGATAACGACGTGGCGGCTTCCGCCCAATCTCGGACATGCGGTTAGGCTTCCACCGGCTCAACACCTGCCATTGCGAACCGCCTTCCCGTCGCGCAGAACGCCCGGATGGAAATCTCGATCATCTTCGAACCCGCATTCCAACGTCAAAAAGCAGGCGCGGTTTGGATCGTGGAGAGCGACGCAAATCGCCGCTGGTTCAAGAAGCAGTCTGATCTTGATGCCGGCAGCGCCCTATTTGCGCCGGAAGGCGGGGAGACCGGGCATGAGGCCATACTCCGGTCAGTCTGGAACGTCCAAGAGCACTACCCGGATTGGTCGCGGATCACCGTCAGCGGCGTGGTTCTTACCAAAGAGTTGGCCAGAGAACTTCGCGATGAAGGCAACATGATGGGGACGGAAGAGGGGTTCGCGCTCGTTCGGGCGTAGTCGGCTTACCTACGGCTACGATCCAAAAGCAGTCGGTCCGCTTCCCACCACTTGTGGACATTCCGCTCCTCTCCAGTTCTGCTGAGGAGGGGAACCTAGCGTAGCATGGTGGAGGGGAGGCCGCGGCGTGGCGCTTGTGGCTCCGCCCCTCCACCACCGCCTCTGGCGGCGGTCCCCCTCCCCATCAAAGATGGGGAGGATTGGGTTGCCGAATTACTTCCGCGGGATCGTGAGGGCGCGGCCGGTGTACGTCACCTGCGCGTCATACGCGTCGGTATCGGTCACCGGCTTGCCTTCGCTCACCCAGCGAATGCGGATCGCGCGGCTGGCGGGCATACCGGTCCAGCCCTTCCCTTCGCGTGCGCCGAGCGTCACCGCGCCGGTGCGCTCGTCGTAGCGGATGGGGATACGGCTGAACGCGCCTTGCTTGTACGCGGTGCTGGTGCCGTCGTCCTCGTAGAGCGAGAAGCTGCCATCGGCGCCCGTATACACCGTGATCGTCAGCGGGGCGCTACGATCCTGATTGGTATATTGCATCACCGGCCCCATCGGCACGATGGCGCCGGCGCGGACGAACAGCGGCATGCGCTCCGCCGGCGCCGCGACGGTCGCCGTCTGGCCGCCGCGATAGGTCTGGCCCGAGGAGAAATCGTACCAGATGCCCGTGCCGGGGAAATACACCTGCCGGCTGCGCGCCTTGTATTCGACGACGGGCGCGACAAGGAATGCATCGCCGAAGAGATACTCGTCGGCGAGATCCCGCGCGACCTTGTCCTGCGGGAAGTCGGCTGCGAGCGCCCGCATGATGCTGCCGTCCTTCATGTAGGTGTCGGCGCCCACCGTGTAGATATACGGCATCAGGCGGTAGCGAAGCTGGTCGTACCAGACCATCGACTGCCGCATCGGCGAGCCTTCCGGGCTGATCTCGTAGATCTCGCGATACGGAAATTCGCCATGGCTGCGAAACAGCGGACTGAACGCGCCGAACTGGAACCAGCGCAGGTTGAGTTCACGCCATTCGTCGAGATCCGCCGGCTTCGGCGTCTTGGTGGCGTAGCGATCCTCCAGCGCGAAGCCGCCGATGTCGTGCGTCCAGTTGGGGATGCCCGACATGGAGGCGTTCACGCCTGCCGAGATCTGCGCCTTCAGGTCGAACCAGCGGCTGGCGATGTCGCCGGACCAAATCGCCGAGCTGTAGCGCTGCAAGCCGCCGAAGCCCGAGCGGGTGAGCAGGAACGGGCGCACGTCCGGCTTGAACGAGGTCCAGCCGTCGTAGAACGCCTTGGCGTTCATCAGCGGGAAGCTGTTGAAATACTGCGTCGCCGGTCCGATGGCGTTCGGCCCCATCGTCTTGATGCGCTCTTCGATCGAGAGGTTGGAATGCATGTCCGGCTCGCTGGCATCCGCCCACCAGGCGTCGGTGCCGAGCTTCGCCAGCCGCTCCTCGATCTGCTTCCAGAAGAGGCGGCGACCTTCCGGCGAATAGGGATCGTAGAAGGTGCTGGCATAGCCGGAGCCGACCCAGTCCTTGTTCCCCATTTCCAGGTTGCCCTTGTACACCGCACCGGCGGCCTCGAGCTCCTTGTAGGTGTCGGTGGTCGGATAGAATTTCGGCCAGACCGAGATCATGAAGCGCGCGTGGTCGGCGTGCACCGTGTCGATCATCTTCTTCGGATCGGCGAAGCGCGTCGCATCGAAGCGGTGGCTGCCCCAATCGTCGTCGCGCCAATAGCGCCAGTCGAGCACGATGTTGTCGAGCGGGATCTTGAGCTCGCGGTACTTGGCGACGACGCCGGTCACCTCGTCCTGCGTGTCGTACCGCTGGCGCGACTGCCAGAAGCCGTACGCCCACTTAGGCATCATCTCGGACTTGCCGGTCAACTGGCGATAGCCGGCGATCGCGCCGTCGATGCTGCCGCCCGGGATGAACCAGTAATTCTTGGCCTGCCCCACTTCGCTGGTGAACCAGATCGAGTTGCGGTCCTGCACGGGTAGCGGATCGCTGTGCAGCAGCGCCATGTAGCCGGCGTTGGGCTCCCATTCGATGCGGACGTTGGCGGCCTTGCCGGCGGTCATCGGCACGTCGAAATTGGCGTACCAAGGGTTCCAGTTCTGCCGCCAGCGGTTCAGCACTTCCTTGCCGTCGACGAAGACCTTGAAATAGCTCGATCCGTAGAGCTGGAAGCGGTGGGTGCCGGTGCTGGTCGGCATCACGTCGCCGGTCCAGATCACCGTCTGCTTCTGCACAGCATTGCCGGCGGTGTTCTGTCCGCCCGTCGCCGCCTCGGTCTTCGCCTTGGCCGCCTCGGGCCAGTTGGCCTGATCCTTGATGTACTGGTAGTTGATCGTCGCTTCCTGGCGGGTCACCACGGGCTTGCCGTCCAAGAAATACTCGGCCTTCCAGCCCGGCTTGCCACCGGACGAGACCTTCATCCCCTCGCCTACGAACTGGTAGGGCTTGGGATTGCCGAAGCGGGTGATCGAGTTGTTGTCCCACAACAGGCCGTAGCCCTTGGTGGAGACCAGGAACGGCACGCCGATGTCCATGTTGTGCTGCGCGAGTTCGACGTCCTCGCCCAGATTGTCCATGTAGGCATTCTGGTGCTGGCCGAGGCCGTAGACACCCTCGTCGGTGCCGCGGTTGAACTGCTGGGAGACGGTGACGAACGGCTTACCGTCGGCAGTGGTCCGGGCGAAGGTGGCGGCGCCCGCCTCGTTCAGCAGCACGTTGCCGGCCGCGTCGAGGAAGCGCACCTCGCCAGTCGCGAGCGCGATCTGTGCCGTCGACTTGGCGGCCGCGAGGGTGACGTAGCCACCCTGCTCCTGGACCGTGAACTTGCCGGCGGCGGGCGGACTGGGCGCCATCAGGCTGGGTACCAGCGGGCCGCTCGCCATGTCGCGCGGCGTGGCGACGACGTGGATGATGCCATCCCCATGCACCGTCACCTCGACGCGCGCGGACGGGCCGGACGCCGGCGTCACCGCCACGCCGCCGGCAATCTTCTGGAACGCGCCGCTCTGCGCCAGCGCAGGCGAGGCGATCGCGCTTCCGACCAACAGCGCCGAGACGAAAACCTTGCTCATAATCATAGCTATCTGCATCCCCTCTGGCCGCGCATTCAGCGCGCGCGGCCCGTCGTGATCTTCAATACCTGCGGCCGGTCGATCAGGTTGATTCCATAATCGGTCTGATCGCCGTTCCACACCCGCTTCATCACCCACTTGCCCTCGGCGAAGCTGCCTTCCTCGATCCGCAGCACCATGGCGCCAGGCGTCTCGGACTCGAAGCGGACGCGGACGTGATCGCCCACCAGCAGGAATTCGGTGTCGGACATCTGGGCCACCGCGAGGCCGCCGATCGGCTGCGACGCCCAGGGTGCCGGCTCGGACTTCAACCAGGTCCACTCCTTGTTGCCGAACTGCCACTCGCCCCAGCTGCCGGTGATCTTCCAGCCGCCCAGGACGGTGGAAACAGCGGCGCCGTCGTCGGGCTTGGCCGCGCCCCAGGTCGGGCGGGTGGCGGCGATCCGGGCCCAGTCGCGCATGATCGAACCCACCGCCCTGTACGGCAAGGCGAAGGCGTCGAGCGTCTCCTTGTCGAGCCGGTCGGAGCCGAGCGGGTAGTTGAAGTAACCGGTGTCGTCCATGCCGAAGGGCCCAAAGCCGATCCCGCCGAGGCCGATCGTCGGGTAGAAGAAGCGGGCGAACTCCTTCCCGTTGCCGATCTCCGGCACCATCAGCGCATTGTCGGGGCGCGCGTACTTGTCGAGATACTGGACAATGTTCTCGCTCTTGCGATCGTAGATGTCGGGCGCCTGGAAGTCGATTGCCGGGGCGGCGGCCTTCCAGATGTCGAGCACGTCCTGCTGCGGCCCGCCGCTCGCCACACCATCCGGGTCGGGCACGTTCGACGGCCCGGCGAGCGATGCGTTCACGTACATCGGCAGCGGCTTCACCTTCTTGCCCGCCACCGCCATCGCATTGACGTAGGAAGCGACATACCAGGTGTTGAAGGCGCGATCCGCCTGGGCGCCGAAAGCCTGCGACCAGGTCCCGGACTTTCCGGTTTTACGGGCAAGTGCGGCAGGGATCTGCTGCGCGAACAGGCGGTTGCCGGTGGGACCGAAGTCGCGCGGGTTGCGGTAGCTGCCCGTCTCATTCTGTGGCTGCACCAGGATGACGGTGTTCTGCTGGTCGTGATCCCGCAAATATTCCATGACCTTGACGAAGGCGCGCGTGTCCGCCGCCAAAGTCTGTTCGCCATGGGCGCTGAGCACGCCATGATCCTTGCCGTCGCGCGTCTTCATGCGCGGAAAGCGGCCGGGGTTCAGCTTCACCCAGTCGGGGGTGTAGGCGTAGCTAGTGTTCTTCCAGGTGCCAAACCAGAGCAGGACGATGCGCTTGTCGTGCGCGCGTGCCTGGTCGAGCAGCACCTGTAGGAACGAGAGGTCGAACTGCCCCTCGACCGGTTCGACCTGCTGCCAGGCGATCGGGATCTCGAGCGTGTTGGCGTTGATCCGGTCGAGCGTCGGCCACACCTCGGCGAGCATGGCGGGGTAGTTGCTGGAGTTGTTGGCCTGCGCCGCGAGCATCAGATAGGGCGCGCCGTCAACGATAAAGGCGTGGCGCCCGTTGCGGGTCTCCAGCCGCGGCAACTCGGTTGCCGGGCCGGCCTGTGCGGCTACGGTGGTGGCACTCGCGAGCGCGATAAGCGCCGTGCCTAGTTTGAAAACGTTCACTTCACCCCCTCTTTCGGATCGCCGTACAGGATCCCGCGTCCGTCGGTCGCCACATAGACCCGGCCGAACTGCCGCGGGTCGCCGCTCACCATGCGCAGGCGCAGACCCCATTGATGCGCATCGTCGTTGATACGTTGCCACCCCGCCCCGCCATCGAGCGAGCGGAACACGCCCTTCGTCGCCCCGAGCTGGCCGATGGCGTAGAGCGCGGGCCATTTCGCGCCAGGCGCTCCCTTGCCGAGGCCGTAGCGCGAAATGGCGATGCCGGTGGTGGCGCGTTCCCAACGCTCGCCGAAGTCGGTCGAGCGGTAGAGGTCGCTTCCAACCAGCAGCCACAAGGCCCCTGCCCGGCCTGGCGTCGCGACCAGCGGGTTGGCCGCCTCACGCCCAATCGCGCGGGCGCCGGACAGATCGACGGGAAGACCGGTGCTCGCGACGGGCTTGAAGGTGGCGCCGCCATCGTCGCTGCGCACCAGATGGTTCGCGGCAAAATCGAGGGCATAGAAACGGCGGGGATCGGCCTTGTCCGCGGTCACGCGGACGCGCGAGGGCAGGCCCTGGACCGCCAGCCAGGTCTTGCCGCGGTCGCGGGTCAGGATGGGTCGGGCAGTCTCCACCACGAAGGTGCCGCCGTCAGCCGAGACGGTGATCGCGGCGTTGCCGGTGCGTTCGGGTGGGGGCGCGCCGTCGGTGGATTCGCTTGGCGGAACGCGCAGCGGCTGCCAGTTCGTCCCGCCATCGCCGGACCAGGCAAGCGAGGTGTCCGGCACCACCGGCTTGTGCGTGTTGCCGCTGCGCACCAGCACCGCCGGCGCCTTGCCGGCGTAATCGAGCGAGTTGGTGTTGGTGAGAAACGGATTGAGGTGGACCCGCGGCGGCGAGACGGTGAGGTCGTCGTGGCGGAAACCGCCGAGATCGCCGAACCCGGAGACGAGGTGCGCGCCGCCCGTGGGGCTGAGGAGGGTGATCACCGCAGTCTGCTCGATTCCCTTGGTCCATGGCGCCCAGCGCATGGTGCCGGCTTGGTTGAAGCCGTTGGTGGCGTACATCGTCGCGCCGGTGACATACGCCGCGTGGTTCGCGTCGAACGGGTCGATCGCAAGCCCGGCGATCCAGTGACCGAAGTCGGCCTTCTTGTCGAAGTCGAGGAATGGCGTGGCGGACACGTCGCGCGTGCTGGTGCCCGAGAGTTCCTGCCACGTCCGCCCGGCATCCGCCGAGCGCCAAACCGTATCGCCACCCTGATAGCGGTTCACCGTGGCGACCGCGATGATGTTCGGATCGCTCGCCGCGACCGCCACGCCCATGTAGCCGCCGGGCACGGCCGCCGCCCCCTTAACCGGCGTCACGTCGTGCCAGGCTTTCTTGGCCGGATCGTACCGCCAGACTTCGCCGCGCTTGATGCCATTGGGCCCGATATAGTCACAGTAGGTGATGGTGAGGACGCCATCGCGGCCAACCGCCGCCTTGACCGGCAGGAGATCGGGGGATGGCCCTCCCGCGACAGCGTGCCAGTCGTTGCCGCCGTCGTCCGACCGGAACAGGTGCTGCGCGCCCGGGTCTGCGCTCGCCACATAGATGCGGCCGCGCCTGGCGCGATCGAACAGGACGAAGGAAAGTCCGCCGTGGGTCGTGCGCGGGCGAGCAGGCTTGCCGAGGCCCGGGAGCGGGAAGCTCACCACCTTCTGCCAGGTCGCTGCCGAATCGTCGCTGCGCCACAGGCCGTCGTGGCGCGAGCCGAAGAACAGGGTGGCGGGCGCGTTCGGATCGATCGCGAGCCGTTCGCCCATGCCGCGGCCGTCCTCGTTGCCGCCCATCGCGAACGGTACCGCCGTCTTGCGCCAGCTGACGCCGCGATCGGCGGAGCGAAAGATCGCCGCCGGCATCCGCGCGCTCATGCCTGCCGCCATGTAGACGACGTCCGGGTCCACCGGATCGGGGGCGATGCTCTCGATGCCCATGTAGCTGGGCTCGCTTTCGTCGTCCTGCAGCGGCAGCCAGCGCGCCTTGGCCGCATCCCAGCGATAGGCGCCGCCCATGTCCGTGCGCAGGTAAGCGAGCCTGCGCTCGACGGTGCTGAACACGATCCCGGGCGCAAAGCCCCCGCCGCCGACCGTGACGTTGCGCCACTCGTACGGAGAAGCCTGGGAAGCAGCGGGTCGAGCGCTGACGTGGACACCAGCGCACAGGGCGAGCGCGACCATGGCTGTTTGCATCAAGTGCATACGCGCCATCATCCCCCGCCTTCCCCACTTGGTTGTTCTTAGGCTCTTGCTGCCCTTGCTGCTGTCTATGGCATGCCGGATATCGCTAACACAACCGATGAACGGTCTGATTAAAGTGATAACGACCGACGGGAGTCACACTTGGACCGCTCATGCCCGTCTTCTGCGGTGTTGGTGACATGTCCGATGTGCAATGCGCCCGACGTCTTAGGAACGTCAGATTTCGTCAGGCTTCCCCTCCTCGCTTCGGGGATCATTCCTAGCGGGCAGCCATAGACGCGCGGGCGCATCTGATGCATCTGCAAAGCAGCAAGTGTAGATAGCGGTATCAGACCTGTGCTCTTGTTGAGAGCGGGCAAAGCCGGAGAGGAATGGAATGCGTCGCGTGGGCTATTGGGCGGTCGCCGCCCTGATGGGGATGGTGGCAAGCGGAACGGCAGCACAGGTCGCCGATCCGGCACGCTGGCCCGAGGCGAAGAGCCCGGCCGCGCTGGTGGACGCCAAGACCGAGGCGAAGATCACGGCACTGCTCGCCAAGCTCTCCCTCGAAGAAAAGATCGGTCAGATGATCCAGGCGGACACCGCCTCGATCACGCCAGAGGACCTGCGCACCTATCCGCTCGGCTCGATCCTGGCGGGCGGCAGCTCGCCGCCGATTGGCGCTCCCGATCGCTCCCCCGCGGCCCCCTGGGTCGCGACGTCGCGTGCGTTCAATGCGGTCGCGCTGGAGCAGCGGCCAGGGCACGTCGCCATCCCGCTGATGTTCGGCATCGATGCGGTACACGGCAACAACAACGTGGTCGGCGCGACGATCTTTCCGCACAACAGCGCGTTGGGCGCGATGCGGGACCCGGCGCTGATCCGCCGCATCGGCGAAGCGACCGCAGCCGAGACGGCGGCAGCAGGCATCGACTGGGCATTCGGCCCGACGCTGGCGGTGCCCCAGGACGATCGCTGGGGCCGCGCCTATGAGGGCTATTCGGAAGATCCCGCAGTCGTCGCCTCCTATGCTGGCGCAATGGTCGAGGGGCTGCAGGGCAAGCCCGCGAACTGGGGCATTCAAAAGGGGCATGTTTCGGCCAGCGTGAAGCACTTCCTGGGCGACGGCGGCACCAAGGACGGCATCGACCAGGGCGACACCCAGGTCGACGAGGCGACCCTTATCGCGACCCACAATGCCGGCTATCCGGCGGCGGTGAACGCCGGCACCATGACGGTGATGGCCAGCTTCTCGAGCTGGAACGGCACCAAGATGCACGGCAACAAGTCGCTGCTGACGGACGTGCTGAAGGGGCGCATGGGCTTCGACGGGTTCGTCGTCGGCGACTGGAACGGCCATGGCCAGATCCAGGGCTGCACCAACGAGAACTGCCCCGCGACCTTCAACGCGGGCCTCGACATGGCGATGGCGCCGGACAGCTGGAAGGGCCTCTACACCACCACCCTCGCCGCGGCGAAGGCGGGGACCATCCCGATGGCGCGCATCGACGATGCGGTGCGTCGCATCCTGCGCGTGAAGATGAAGCTGGGGCTGTTCGACGCGCCGCGCCCCTATGAAAGCCGTCCGCAGGTGATCGGATCGGCCGAGCACCGCGCGGTGGCGCGCGAGGCGGTGGCGAAGAGCCTCGTGCTGCTCAAGAACAATGGTGTGCTGCCGGTGAAGGCGGGCGCCAACATCCTCGTCGCCGGTGAAGCGGCAGACGACATCGGCCGCCAGTCGGGCGGCTGGACGCTCTCGTGGCAGGGCGACGGCAACACCAACGCCGACTTCCCCGGCGCAACCTCGATCTACGCCGGGATCGCAGCCGCGGCCAAGGCCGGCAGCGGCACCGCGACGCTTTCGGCGGACGGCAGCTTCACCACCAAGCCCGATGTCGCGATCGTGGTGTTCGGCGAGCAGCCCTATGCCGAGATGCGCGGCGACGTTCGCTCGCTGGAGTTCGAGGCGGGCGACAAGCAGGCGCTGGCGCTGCTTAAGAAGCTGAAGGCCGCCGGCGTGCCGACGGTGTCGGTGTTCCTGTCGGGCCGCCCGATGTGGGTGAACCCGGAGCTCAACCAGTCGGATGCGTTCGTGGCCGCCTGGTTCCCGGGATCGGAAGGCGCCGGCGTCGCCGACGTGCTGGTCGGCGGCAAGAAGGACTTCACCGGCAAGCTCGCCTTCAGCTGGCCCAAGACGGCCGCGCAGTTCGTGTTGAACCGCGGCGCGCCCGGCTACGACCCGCTGTTCCCGTTCGGCTATGGCCTGAGCTACGCCAAGGGGGGCACGGTGCCCGCGCTGAGCGAGGTCGCCGGCATCGACGCCAGCCTCGCCAACACCAGCCTGTTCTTTGCGCGCGGCCGGGTGCCGGCGCCCTTCCAGCTGTCGCTCGATCCCGCGATCGGCCGAGCGGCGGTCGACAGCGCCACCGCCCAGGAGGGTGCGGTGCAACTGACTTGGAAGAACAAGGGGACGGCGCAGATCTCCGGCCCGGAGCTCGCCCTCACGCGTGAAACCAACGGCGACCTGAACCTGCAGGTCACCTATCGCCTAGACAAGGCGCCGACCGGTGCGATCGGGCTGGCGCTGGGCGGCGGCCGGGTGGATATCGCTTCGACGCTCGACAGGAGCGCCGGCTGGCATGTGCTGCGTGTACCGTTGAAGTGCTTCCGCGCTGCCGGCGCGACGGTGGACAAGGTCTCGACCCCGTTCGCGCTCGACGCCTCCGCGCCCTTCTCCGTCGCAATTTCGGACATCCGGCTCGCGACCGATCCTGCGGGCGCGGTGTGCCCCGCAGGCGGCGAGGCGAAGTGATGACGCCGTCGCGTCGCGAGGTACTCGCAGCGGCCGCCGTCCTCCCCTTCGTCGGCGCAACGGCGCATGCCGCGCCGATCGCCTGGGGGGAGACGATCCAGCTGTGGCCCGGCAAGGCGCCGGGCACCCCCGCCCGCCTGCCGGTGGGCAAGGTCGCGCAACAGTCCAAGGACCCGGGCTTCAACGATCGCTGGCTGACCGGCATCGACCGGGCAACGCTGATGGTGCGGCGTGCGCCCTCGCCCAACGGCACGGCGGTGCTGCTGGTGCCGGGCGGGGGCTACGGCTTCCTCGCGATCGACAACGAGGGTGAGGAACAGGCGCGCTGGCTCAACGCGCGCGGCGTCACCTGCTTCATCCTGAGCTATCGCCTGCCGGGCGAAGGCTGGGCCGATCGCGCGCTGGTGCCCTTGCAGGATGCGCAGCGGGCGATGCGCGTGATCCGGGCGCGTGCGGCGACCTATGGAGTCGATCCCAAGCGCGTGGCGGCGCTCGGCTTCTCGGCCGGCGGGCATCTCGCCGGCAGTCTAGCGACGCGGCACGACGAGCGGACTTATGCACCGGTCGACGCTGCCGACCAGCAGTCGGCCCGGCCCGACCTTGCCGGGCTGATCTATCCGGTGGTCAGCCTCTCGGCGCCCTTCACCCACGGCGGATCGCGGGACTCGCTGCTCGGGCAGAACGCGGACGAAGCGCTGCGGCGGACCGCCTCGGTCGAGACGCGCGTCACCGCCACCACGCCGCCGATCTTCCTGGCGCATGCCAGCGACGACGGGCTGGTGCCGATCGCCAACAGCATTGCTCTGTACCAGGCGATGCTCGACCAGCAGCGCGAGACCGAGTTCCACGGCTTCGACAAGGGCGGCCACGGCTTTGGCGTTCGCCTTCCCAAGACGGTGCCGGCGGCCGCCTGGCCCGACCTGTTCGCCGCCTATGCCCGGCGACTGGGCGTGCTGCCGGCATGAAGCGGATCGCGCTGCTGCTTGCCGGCGCGGTGCTGCTCGTTGCCGCCGACGAACCGCATTATCAGAGCAGCCCCGAGCGCCGCACCGTCACCGAGACGCGCGACTGGGGACCATGGGGCGGGCCATTCCGCGAGAAGCTGGTCCCTTCGCTGATGCAGGACTTTGGCGAGCGCTATCTCTACGCCCCGGCCAACGCCGCAATGCCCCCGCCGGCGCGCGGCGAGCAGCGGGTCGTTTTCCTGGGCGATTCGATCACCGATGGCTGGGACCTTGCCAAGGCCTTTCCCAGCAAACCCTACGTCAATCGCGGCATCGGTGCGCAGGTGACGGCGCAGATGCTGGTGCGCTTCGAACAGGATGTCGTGGCGCTGCGCCCTGCTGCCGTGGTGATCCTGGGCGGCACCAACGACGTGTCCGGCTTCCTGCAAATTGAGACACCCGAGACGATCCTCGCGAACATCACCGCCATGGCCGACATCGCCGACGCGCGGGGCATCCGCGTCGTGTTGGGGGCGCTGCTGCCGGTGAACGACTATGGCAAGGATCGCGGGTACATGACCAAGGAGCGTCCGCCGGCGACCCTGCGCGCGATCAACGACGGATTGCGCGCGCTGGCGGCGGCGCGGGGCTACGCCTTTGCCGACTATGCGGCACCGCTGGCGGACGCGCGCGGCATGCTGGCCGAGGCCTATACCGGCGACGGCCTGCATCCGAACGCGGCCGGCTATGCGCGAATGGCCCCCGTCGCACGCAAGGCCATCGCCGAGGCACTGGCACGTCCGCCGCGCTGAAGCGGCATCGGCACCCCGCCTCCAGCGAGGGGGTGCCGCCGGATCACGGACGGACGCTGTCGCTTACCCCCTGCAACGCGCGATAGGTCAGATTGCGGAACCTCGCCTTGCCCTCGCCCGCCGCGTAGAGGCCGGGTCGCAAGCTGAGGAAGCCGTCCGCGACATTGTGGTTGTAGCCGGCGACTTCGAACGAGCGCTCCTTGGTCCAGCGCTTCCCGTCGCGGCTGTAGTAGAAGGTGACGACATTCTCGTCGTTCACCAGCCGCAGGTGCAGGCGGCGCGTGTCGATCGGCGCGCCGGCGGGCCAGCGTTCCTCCTGGCCGATGCGATAGGCGTGGAGCTTCTCCGGCCCGACGCCGAGGCCGCAGAACAGCTTCTCGTTGTAGAACAGGATCAGGCCGGCCTGGGTTGCGCCATCCAGCTCCAGCTCTACTCGCACCTCGTAGGAGCGGTCGCCGGCCACGAACAGCAGTGGCGAGGCATCCGCCGGACCGGTCCCCTGCCCCGTCAGCGTCAGCGCGCCGCCGGCGATGCGCGCGCGATCGAGATAGCCCGGACGCGGTGCCCAGAAGGTCAGCTTGTTCCCGATCGCGTCCGGGCCGAAGCCCGACAGCGGCTGTCCGTGGGCGCCGCCCGCGCCGCCCGGTTTGGGCAGCGGCCGCGACAGGTCGCCCCCCGTGGCGCGCGGCCAGCCGTCGGCGGTCCATTGGATCGGCTCCAGCAGCATCTGGCGGCCCAGCGTGCGCAGGCCGTTCTCATAGCCGTGGTAGACCAGCCACCAGTTGCCGTTCGGCCCCTCGATCGCGGTCGCATGGCCGCGCGACCACCAGGGCTCCTCGCGACTGACGGTGCGCACGACCGGGTTGTGCGGGCAATTCTCCCAGGGGCCGTCGATCGAACGTGATCGGGCGACCACCACCATGTGGCTGGTCGGCGGGCCGGCGGTGCCGCCCTGGCCGGAGAACATGTAGAACCAGCCGTCCTTGCGCGTGATCTTCGGCCCTTCGAGCGCAAAACCTTCGATGATCCAGTTCTCGGGGATCGGCCAGCCCCCGTACACATGCTCGACCTTGCCGACCGCCGAGAGGCCATCGTCGCTCAGCTGCACCCGGTTGCCGCCGTTGAAGAACAGGTAGCGCTTGCCGTCCTCACCCACCGCATGGCCCGGATCGATGAGGCCATCGATCCGCATGTCGATCGGGTCGCTCCAAGGCCCCTTCATGCTGGGTGCGTGGATGACATAGGTCTTGAGGGCGCGGCCCGGGTCGTTGTCGTCCAAGACGGGGATGTAGATGAAGTAGCGGCCGCCGTGCTTCGCGATGTCGAGCGCCCAGACGTTGCCGATCGGCGCGTTCAGCGCGGCGGTCACCGGCGTCCAGTTCACCAGGTCGCGCGAATGCCAGATCGGCACGCCCGGATAGTAGAGGAACGACGAGAAGGCGGCATAATAGTCGTCCCCGTCCTTCAGCACGTTCGGGTCGGGCCGATCGCCGGCCAGCACCGGATTGAGGTAGGTGCCATTGCCGAGATCGGCCCGGCGCTGCCCCTCGACAGTGCCCCCCCAGCGCGCGCGCGTGGAGGAAGGCGCAGCCTTGGCCGTCACCAGAGCCCCGCCCGGCAGCGTCGCGCCAGCCGAAGCGAGCGCCAACAGGAAAGTTTCGCGGCGGTTCACGGTCATGTTGCTCTCTCGCTGAACGCTATTGCTGCGCGGCGCCGGCCGCCTCGACCGACACGAGCACCACGTCGTTGCTGCGCATCTTCACCGTCATCGCGTGCCGGCCGTCGCGTCCGACCTGCACGGTCGTCTGCTTCTCGGGCAGATCGCGCGTCAACGTCTGCAGCTCGGCAAGCTGTGCGGCGCTCAGATCCTTGGGGGAGCCCATCTCCAGGTAGCGGGTGTGCGCGTCGTTCACCTTGAAGCCGACGCGCCGAACCGCGACCCGATAGCGACCCGGCTGGAGGCCGGCGAAGCGCAATTCGGCGGGCTGGTCCGGCTTGGCTGGCAGCACCTTGGTGAAGAACGGGCGGTTGCTCACCTTCTGCTCCGGCTGGCGCCATGCCCAGAGCACGACGTTGGTCTTGCCACCTTCGGTAGCCCCCAGCGCCTCGGTGTCGCCGGTGGCAATCTCCCTGCCCTTCACCGCGTTCAGATATTTGTACGCGAACCATGCCGGCTTGCGGATGCCTTCGCGGTTCATCAGGCCGAAACCTCCGTGGAAGGGCGTGGGCGGCGGGCCGGCTTCCTCGAACAGGTCGCTATACGCCCAGTAGCTCATGCCCTGGGCGATGCCGCGGGTGGCGCGCAACTTGGTCAGGATGAATGGACCGCTCACGTAGCTGTCGTGCACCGGGTCGCGTGGATTATAGCTGGCGCTCCACTCGGTGAAATAGAGCGGCATGCCGCGATACTGCGTGGCGTCGATCTGCGCGCGAACCTTGCGCACGTCGCCGACGACCGAATCCGGGTTCGTCGACAACTTGTTGTCGTCCTGCCCCTTCTCGTCGAGGAACCCGCCGTCCACGCCATAGGTGTGGGTGGTTACGAAATCGATCGGGATGTTGCGCGAGGCGGTGAGCGCGAGCAGCTCGGGCACCCAGGCCGCGCCTGCCGTCGCCGGGCCGCCGACGCGCAGCGCGGGATCGATCGCCTTGATCGTCCGCGCGCTCGACTCATAGAGTTCGAAATAGACCTTCTGGTCGGCCTTTTCCCAGAAGCCGTCGAGATTGGGCTCGTTCCAGACCTCGAAGAACCAGCTGCGCACCTCGTCCTCGCCATAACGTTCGCGGACATGGCGCACGAAGGCGTCGACCAGCGCCGCCCACGCCTTGGGCTCCGGGTGCGAGGTGTTGCCCTTCCAGTAGAACAAGGTCTGCTTGGACGTCGCCATGGCGGTGGGCGTAAAACCGAGTTCGACGAACGGCTTGATGCGCCGGGCGAGCAAGGCGTCGATCAGCTGGTCGAGCCTGGTCCAGTCGTACACCGTTTTGCCGTTCACGACCTTCACGGTGCCGAGATCGTCGTGGAAGATCGCGTGGAAGCGGATGTAGCGGAAGCCGAGCTCGTCCACCGTCGTCTTGAGCTGCGCCAGGCTGTCATCGCGGATCAGCGTGCCGGCGTAATCCGCGCCGACCGACAGGTCGAACGCCCGGTCGATCGGGGCACCGGCCTTGCTGACATCGACGCTGATCTGGCGGGACTGCGCCGCCGCCGGTGAGGCGGCGAGTGCCAGTGCCGCGACGGCGACCCCGGCATGACGGAGGGCGAAGGTCATGATGGGTCTCTCCAACTGAATCATGCCGCGCAGTGACGGGCGATGAACTGGTCGTGGGCGGGCATGGCCGCGGCGGTCTGGCCGATGACCGTGCGCAGGTGGTGCAGGAAGCGTCGCGTCTCCTGGACGGGCAGCGTCGCGACCAGCGGGTCAACGGACGCGGGCGCGCCCGCCTGGCCCATCAGCACCGCGATCCAGCTGTCCTCGGTGAAGAGGCTGCCCGCCTCGGGCAGCACGCGGCCGCGAGCGCGCCAGAGCTCGAGTTTGTACGCCAGGCTGTCCGGCGGCGGCGTGGTGCGACAATGGCGCCAGAAGTCCGAATCGTCGCGCTCCGTGGCGTGATAGTGGAGGATCAGGAAGTCCCGGACCTGCTCATACTCGGCCCGGGCAAGCCGGTTATAGGCCTCCCGCTCGACCGGGGCATGACCATTGTCGGGAAACAGGCTGATCAGACGGGTAATGCCGGACTGGATCAGGTGGATGCTGGTCGATTCCAGCGGCTCCAGGAACCCGCCCGCCAGCCCGATCGCGATGCAATTGCGCTCCCACAGGCGCTCCCGCATGCCGGCGACGAAGCGCAGCGGGCGCGGCTCGGCAGCAGGCGCGCCGTCAAGTCCCTGGAGCAGCGTGTCGGCGGCCTCCGCGTCGCTGGCAAAGGCGCTGGCATAGACATGGCCATTGCCGGTGCGGTGCTGGAGCGGGATACGCCAGCGCCAGCCCGCCCGCTCCGCCGTCGCGCGGGTATACGGTAGCAGCGGGCCCGCAGAAGCGCTCGGCACCGCCAGCGCCCGGTCGCAAGGGAGCCAGCGCTGCCAGCTGGTGAAGGGAACGCCCAGCGCTTCGCCGAGCAGCAGCGACCGGAAGCCGCTGCAATCCACGAACAGATCGCCTTCGATCCGGCGCCCGTCCGCAAGCTGCACCGCGCGGATGAAGCCGTCTTCCGGCGCGAGATCAATCTGGGCGACCCGCCCCTCGACCCGCACGACGCCTCCCCGCTCGGCGATGCCGCGCAGGAAGCGGGCATAGAGCGCGGCGTCGAAGTGAAAGGCGTAGCGCAAAGACGAAAGCACCGCGGCCGGATCGCCGCTCGGCCGGGTGAACCGCGCCATCCGTGCCGCCACCGACGCCAGGCAGTAATCGTGCAACGATCCGGTGTCCGCGATCGGTGGGTCCACCCGCGCCTGCCGGAGCCAGAGCTGGTGGAACTTGATCCCTTGGACGTCCCGGCCGAACGTGCCGAACGGGTGGAGGTACCGCTCCCCGCGGCGCGCCCAGTCGACGAACTCAATGCCCAGCTTGAACGTCGCCCCGGTCGCGCGAACGAAGGCGTCCTCGTCGATGCCGAGGAAGCGGTTGAAATCCAGGAGCGGCGGGATCGTCGCCTCGCCCACGCCGACGGTGCCGATCTCCTCGGATTCGACCAGCGTCACCGACGTGCCCGCCGCCGTCAGCCGCGCGAGCACCGCGGCGGTCATCCACCCGGCCGCCCCGCCGCCCACGATGACGACCCGGTCGAGCGGCTTCGCCGTCATCTCGCGACGCCCTGCGGGGGGCCGAAGCTGCGTGTGCGGGCGTAGTCGATCAGCTGGCGGTTGCTCGGCAGGTTGGCGATCGCGAACGCCGCCTGCCGCTCCACCTCCGCAAAGGCGCGGCGCGCGTCCTCGACGTAGCGGTAGGCACCGGCGCGGGCGGACAGATCGGTCTTCCAGCCCATGCCGTACAGGACATATTGCCAGCTCGCCTCGGTGAAGATGTCGACGTTCGTGTCGATGTCGATCTCGGTCGGCGGGCGGAAGCGCCAGCGGTCGAGCAGGTCGTGCAGGCTGTCCGGGATCGAGGATGCGGCGACATTGTCGCGCCAGAACTCGGAATCGCGGCGCTCCGAGATGCAGTAATGCAGCTTGATGAAATCGCGCGCACGTTCGTAGCGCTGGAGCATGTTGGCGTTGAACTGGCGCGCCGACGTCTCGTGGTCGCCGCCCCAGGGGAACAGGTTGGCAACCAGGCCCGCGGCCACTTCCGAAAAGACGATGCCGGTCGCCTCCAGCGGCTCGAAGAAGCCGCTCGACAGGCCGATGGCGACGCAGTTCTTGTGCCAGTTGGTCTCGCGATAGCCCGCCTCGAAGCGGATCTTGCGGACCTCCTGGTCACCGCCGACGTCGCCGACATAGGCGCGCAACAGCTCCTCGGCGCGCGTGTCATCGGTGTGGGCGGAGGAAAAGACATGGCCGATGCCGCGACGGCGATCGAGGCCGATGTCCCACATCCAGCCCGCCTCCTGCGCGGTTGCGAGCGTGTAGGAGACGATGGGCTCGCGTTCGTCCCGGTACGGCACCTGGATTGCCAGTGCACTGTCGCAGAATAGCACGTCGCGGCGCGACCGGTACGGCTGGCCGAGCGCCTTACCGATCAGCTCGGCGCGGAAGCCGGTGCAGTCGATGTAGAGATCGGCGTCAAGACGGCCGTTGGCTTCGGTGTCGACGCCGGCGATCGCGCCGTCCTCGCCGACATGGACCTGCGTCACGCGATCCATCAGGTGGGTGACGCCATTCTCCACCGCCTTGTCCCGCAACAGCCCGGCCAGCGCGACGGCGTCGAAGTGGAAGGCATAGTTCAACGGCGCCACGTAATCGGGGTGGCTCGGCAGCTTGGGCGCACGGTGCGCATCCGCCGCCTTCTTCTGCGGGCTGCACACCTCGTCCCAGTTCGCCTCGCCCCCGTGGCCCAGCAGCCAATAGGGCAGCAGATCCAGGCCGTTGTCCGCCTGGGCCAGCTGGAACGGGTGGGTGTAATGATCCGGGCCGGGCGCCCCGGGCGTGAAGCGCCAGTGCGCGAACTTGGCGCCCTGCTTGAAGCTCGCACCGCACTTGCGGACGAGGTCGACCTCGCTGATGCCGATCGTCTTCAGCGTCCGGCGAATGGTGGGAAAGGTCCCCTCGCCTACCCCGAGGATGCCGATTTCCGGCGACTCCACCAGCGTGATGGCGGCCCCGCCGGGCAGGTCGGTGCTCAGCCGCTTGGCGAGGTAGCCCGCGGTAAGCCAGCCGGCCGTACCGCCGCCGACGATCAGCAAGCGTTTGCGCATGGCGCCCCTCTATCGCAGCAGGAGTGGCGCCGGGGTGTATCCCGGCGCCACCACTAGGTCAGAACACCAGGCTGATGCTGGTTGCGATGCGGCGATCGCTCTGGAACCAGCTGCGGCCGACCAGCTTGCCGCCGGGATAGCCGCCCATCAGCGTGCGCTGGGTGGCGTTGGTGAGGTTCTGCCCCTGGATCCCAAACGAGAAGTTGTCGTTCACCTTGAAGCGGATGCCCGCGTCGAGCTGGCCATAGGAGTCGCTGTACGTCGGCAGCGCGATCTGCGTGCCCGCATCCGGTCCGGTCGCACCGGTGGTCGGATTGTAGATCACGCCCGGCGCGCTGTAGAACGCGTAGGTCGGGTTGGTGCCGGACGCATTGGTCGACTGCAGGTACTTCGACCGCCAGGTATAGGCGATACGCAGCGAGAACGGATCCTTTTCGTACAGGAAGGTCGCGTTCACATTGTGCTTCGACAGGCCGGCCAGCGGCGCATCATTGTGGATCGCGCCGTTGATGTCGCGATAGACGTCACCCGGGTTCTTGCTGTCGATGAACGTGTAGTTCGCCTCGACACCGATGCCGGAGAGCCAACCGGGCAGCATGTCGAAGAAATACCGTCCGCCGACTTCGATGCCCTTGATCTCTGCCGCCTCGTCCGAGTTGCGGTAGATGCTTGCGGACGCCGTCGTGTCGATGCTGGTACCGTCTTGGAACACCACATTGACCGGCACCTGCGTCAGCGAAAACACCGCCGTGTCGAGCAACCGCTTGTAGAACGGCGCAATGTGGAAGCTGCGGCCGTTCGGACCGTAATATTCCAGCGACAGATCGAAGTTGTGCGCCGTGGTCGGCTTGAGCGTCGGATCCCCACTCTCAAAGGTGAAGTTGGTGAAAATGCCGGGCTGGCCCGACACGGGGTTGGTCGAGGTCGCCACGCCCAGCGTGCCCGAGGAACGCAGCGCGGTGAAGCTCTGGTTGTCCAAGGTGATGTTGTAGCCGCCGCGGAGCTTGACCGTGTCGGCCAGCGCATATTCGAGGTTCACCGACGGCAGCACCCGGGTGAACTTCGCGCCATCGGACACGACATTCGCTTCCTGGGCCAGCGTCACGGTCTGGCCGGCGCTGTTGATGAACGTGACGACGTTCTGCTGGAAATAGCCGCTGCTGTTGTTGTCGATGTGCACCAGACGCGCGCCGACGTTACCGGAGAAGGCACCGCCTTCCCGTCCGAACCGCGCCAGTGCGTAGCCGGCCCAGGTCTCGGTGCGGTATTCGGTCAGATCGTCCGGCAGGACGAACCCGACCGGGCGAATACCGCTCTGGCCGCCATAGCCGGTGGTCGGCAGCTGGCCCGAAGCCGAGCAGTTGTTCCATAGCGGCGGCGTGGTCACCGCATTCGGGTTTTCCGGCGTGGGAGCCGGCACGAACTGCGGACCGCAGAAGCCGGCCGGCGGCGAATGGGTGAGCTCTTCGCGATCCAGGCGGCTGACCAGATCATAGGACGGGAACAGCAGTTCGCCGGGAATGACCGCGTCGCCACGGAAGAAGTTCTTGAAGGTGTGCCGCTCGATGTCACCCGGCGCCGCATTGGCGAAGGTGAGCTGCGGATCGCCATTCCAGCCGCGGCCGAGTGCCGCCCAGTTGTAGCCGTTGTTGTAGTCGCGCTCGGTCCGCTCCGACCAGCGGGCGCCAGCCTTCACCGAACGGAAGAAGCTGTCGTCGAAGCTGTACTCGAGGTCGAGGTTCGCGGAGTCGAGCCGCCCCTTGTTGTTCTCGTTGTGCGGCATCGACGCCGACCAGAGATAGTTCGACGGATCGTTAAAGATCGCCTGCGACCCTGCGGGCACGCTGACGACCGGCAGATCGCCCGAAAGGTCGAAGCCGAAGCTGGTCGGGAAGTTGAGGTCGCGGAACACGTCGAGGCGGTTGAGCTCATTGGTAGACTCAACGCGCTGGATCGCACCCTTGATCGACAGCGGGCTGTCGGCCGGGGTGAACTGCGCGGCCAGCGAATAGTCGCGGGTGACGGTTTCGCTATCCCAGACGCCCTTGTTGCCGCCGCTGACGATCGAGCCGCCGCTCGGCAGGAAGGTGCTCTGGTCGCGCACGAACACCGACGGGCTGGAAACCAGCAGGCCGTTCTCGTCGAACTGCGATTCGGACGGGTTCACCGCCAGCACCTGCGACGCGACCTGCGCGCCATAGTCGCTCGACAGGTTCTCGTAGCGCGACTGGAAGAACGTGCCCGTCAGGGTGAAGGCGTCCGACGGCGACCACTGGACAGCGCCGTAGATGCCGGTGCGATCACGCTGGAAACGCTCGTCGCCGTACGCATAGCCGCCCGGGACGTAGTAATCGTCCCCTTCCAGGCGGGTGCGGAAATAGGGCTCGACGCGGAAGAACTGCGACAGCTGGGTGAAGCGGCTGCGCGCCACATCGACCATGACACCGATGTCGCCGATGCCCGTCTGAAAGTTCTTCGAGACAAGGATAGACCCGGCGTAGTCGGCATTCTGCGCCAGGTCGCCCAGGCTGAGCTCGCCGGTCGCCGCGATGTGGAGGTCCTGGTCGCGATAGTCGAACGGCAGACGCGTGCGCAGGTCGATCTGGCCACCGGTGCCGCCCTCGATCAGGTCCGCGGTCGACGCCTTGTAGACGTCCACGGCGCTCATCAGTTCGGGCGTGACGTCGCCCCACAGCAGCGCACGACCGCCGTTTGCGCTGAAGATCTCGCGGCCGTTGAGGCGCGAAGCCACGCCCGACAGACCGCGCACCTGCACGCCCGAACCCTGTGCGGAGAAGTGATCGGGATCGTTCAACGCCGAGAAGCGGACGATCGACACGCCCGAGACGCGCTGCAACACTTCGGTGATCGAATTGTCGGGCAGCTTGCCCGCGTCGTCCGCCACGACGGAGTCGACGATGGTCTCGCTGCGGCGCTTGCGGTCGTCCGCGGCCTCCAGCGCGGCGCGACGGCCGGTCACCACGATCTCATCACCGCCAGCGGCTTCCGCCTCCGGCCCAGCAGCCTGCTGAGTCGCGTCGGGCGTATCCTGCTGAACCTGTGCCCAGGCCGGCAGTGCCGACCCCACCGCGGCCAGTGCCACCGCGGAGGCGCCCATCCGAAGCGCCGCTGCCTGCACCGAGCGTGAACGATGCCAGCGAGAAATCATTGCAAAAGTCCTCCCCATGCCAGTGGCTGCCACCGCTTACCGGGCGGCTCTCCACGGTAGCGCTCCCATTATCGGGCGTTGATTAATAAGCCAACTAGAATTCACGTAGATGTCACAGATTGATTTCGGCCGCACGACAAATCTGCCGATGCGTTACCCAGGCGGAGGTTCTCTCGCTCGTCCAATGGCTACCGGTGCCACTAACGCCACTCCGATTCACATCTGGCAGCACAGGAAGTCGCGTAGCCTGACCAGGCGCTTAAGACGAAGCAGCAGCTCCCCGAGGATCCTTCGCGAAGTCGCCACCACCGCCGGACGCCCGACCGGCCGAGGTACCCGGAGATCCAGGGCGCTCCTGTCTTCCAGAAGCCCTCTTCGCGCCCCGACGGAGGCCGGGTCCAGTTGGGTGAGCGCGCTGCATGGCGCTGGCTCGGCTGAGGAGTCGTGCGGGGCCCGGCGCGACCGCATCGGCGGTGAGGCCATTTCGAGTGCCCCAGACGCACGAAAGCCCGCGAGGTCGTTAGACCAAGCGGGCTTTGGTGTGTGGTTGCGGGGACAGGATTTGAACCTGTGACCTTCAGGTTATGAGCCTGACGAGCTACCGGGCTGCTCCACCCCGCGCCAGGGTGCATTGCATTGTGAATGGGTTGTGTGTGCACGGGCTTCAATGCCTGGCGACGACCTACTCTTCCATCGCTTGAGCGATAGTACCATTGGCGCGGTCTGGTTTCACGGCCGAGTTCGGGATGGGATCGGGTGGGTCACAGACGCTATAGCCACCAAGCAATGAAGCCGGTGCACACAAGTTTTTCAAATCGATGTTAAGGCTGAGGGTACATCCACATCTTGGACAACCAGGGTTGTCGTTGATGGTGGGACTCTTCAAGCGCGAATAGGACAATTAGTATCGGTTAGCTACACGCGTTACCGCGCTTCCACATCCGATCTATCAAGGTCGTGGTCTCCGACCGTCCTAAGAAATCTTATCTCGAGGGAGGCTTCCCGCTTAGATGCTTTCAGCGGTTATCCCGTCCGTACATAGCTACCCTGCTGCGCCGTTGGCACGACGACAGGTACACCAGAGGTACGTTCAACCCGGTCCTCTCGTACTAGGGTCAACTCCTCTCAAATTTCGACGCCCACGGCAGATAGGGACCAAACTGTCTCGCGACGTTCTGAACCCAGCTCACGTACCACTTTAATTGGCGAACAGCCAAACCCTTGGGACCTGCTCCAGCCCCAGGATGTGATGAGCCGACATCGAGGTGCCAAACAACCCCGTCGATATGAGCTCTTGGGGGTTATCAGCCTGTTATCCCCGGCGTACCTTTTATCCGTTGAGCGATGGCCCTTCCACGAGGGACCACCGGATCACTATGACCGACTTTCGTCTCTGCTCGACTTGTCAGTCTCGCAGTCAGGCTGGCTTATGCCATTGCACTCTAACAGTCGGTTTCCAACCGACCTGAGCCAACCTTCGCGCGCCTCCGTTACTCTTTAGGAGGCGACCGCCCCAGTCAAACTACCCGCCACAGAGGGTCCCTGAACCAGTTTCATGGTTCGAGGTTAGACAGTAAACAACAACAGGGTGGTATTTCACTTGATGGCTCCACACCAGCTGGCGCCGGTGCTTCAAAGCCTCCCACCTATTCTACACAGTTCTTGTCCACTGCCACTCTGAAGCTGCAGTAAAGGTGCACGGGGTCTTTCCGTCTAACCGCGGGTACTCCGCATCTTCACGGAGAATTCAATTTCGCTGAGCATGTCCTGGAGACAGTGGGGAAGTCGTTACGCCATTCGTGCAGGTCGGAACTTACCCGACAAGGAATTTCGCTACCTTAGGACCGTTATAGTTACGGCCGCCGTTTACCTGGGC